>NZ_JBHXAU010000019.1:126102-186934 GCF_042727395.1 Nocardia sp. NPDC060255
GCAGGTCACCCAGCAGCTCCCCAACACCCCCACCACCTCGGCGCCGGCGCTCGACCGCTCCTCCACCGCCCCGATCCTGGAACTCGACAGTCGCACCCCGGTGAACGCCATCGGCGGCTTCACGTCCGACGACCCGGTGCCGACCCTCCCCGACTTCCAGAAACTCGTCAGCACCCACCAGGTGACGTACTACCTCGCCCAGGAAGTGCAGCTGCCCGACTCCTGGAAAGTCGCCGACCAGCCGGGAGTCCTCACCGAACCGGGTCAGCCGAAGAGCAATGGACTGTGGCGGCCGTCCGGCAACAAGGAGATCGCCGATTGGGTTGCCGCCCACTTCAATTCGGTCCACATCGGCAACGTCGCGGTGTACGACCTGACGACGCCGCACTGACAGATCTCACGACCCACCGAAACATGTCGGTGGGTCGTGAGAAGGTAGAGATCGTGGCTACCTGGCGCGAATTCGAGAACGAGGCTCCGCAGTTGGCAGCGGAGGTGAAGCGACGATTCCAGCTACACGAGAGTCATGTGCTGGCAACGATTCGCCGCGACGGCTCGCCCCGGGTGAGCGGTTCCGAAGTCGCCTTCCACGACCCGGACCTCACCTTCGGCTCCATGCCCGGCGCAAGGAAAGCCCGCGACCTCCAACGCGACGGCCGCTGCGCGATCCACGCCCACCCGTCCGACGGTGACGCCAAGATATCCGGCACCGCAATCGAACTCACCGATCCAGCCGCACGCGAGGCAGTCGGCGCAGACCCAGCGGGCGAAGATCACGCATTCCGCCTCGACCTGAATGCCGCAGTCCTGACCAGTGTGGACCAGGAACAACAACTACTGGTCGTCGAGGTGTGGCGGCCCGGCCACGGCGTGCAGGTGACCAAACGCCGTTGAGCACGTAGGACGCCCAGTCGTCAAAACGACTGGGCGCCTGACTCAGTCGGCGACCGGTCCGCGCCAGCGTCGAGCGCATCGAGGACCGCGTCGCCGTTCGCCCTCGCCCACTCGGTCAGTATGTGGATCGGATCGATCAGCGTCGCTCCGAGCGGGGTGAGCTCGTACTCGACGCGGGGCGGTACCTCGGCATACGCGTGGCGGCGGACCAGTCCGTGCGACTCGAGCCGTCGAAGCGTCTGAGTGAGCATCTTGCGGGAGATGCCACCGATCAATTCGATCAGCTCACCATGGCGCACCGGGCCTTCGCTGAGGCCGTAGAGCACGACCACCGTCCACTTGTCTGCGATCAATTCGACCGCCAGGCGCGCCGGGCAATCGGCGAGAAAGACATCGCTGGGACCGAAACCGCTCATGGCGCCAAAGGTACCTGCGGGTTCCTATGGGAAAAATAGCCTGGGTTGTCATGCGAATCATTACCCAGCAGCAGCTCGGCGGTCCCGAGGTACTCACCATCGTGGACGCGCCCGCGCCCCAGCCCATGCCGACCGAAGTTCTCGTCCGTGTCAAGGCGATCGGGCTGAACCCGCTGGAGGCGCGACTGCGCGCAGGCGAATTCCCACTGCTCGGCCGGCCACCGTTCGTCCTCGGCTGGGACATCAGCGGCGTGGTCGAGGAGGCGCCGCAGACATGGCGGTTCAGGCCCGGCGACGAGGTGTTCGGGATGCCACTTTTCCCGCGGGCGGCGAACGCGTACGCGGAGTTCGTGTCTGCTCCGGCATTGCACCTGGCGCGCAAGCCGGCCGCGCTCTCGCACGTCGAGGCGTCGGCGTTGCCGGTCGTCGGGCTGACGGCGTGGCAGGGCCTCGTAGACCTCGGCGGCGTGACGGAGGGCGACCGCGTCCTGGTCCACGGCGGTGGTGGCGGGGTCGGCCATGTCGCGATCCAAATCGCGAAAGCCCTTGGTGCGCAGGTGATCACGACCTCCAGCAGGAGCAAGCGGGAGTTCGTCGAGGGTTTCGGCGCCGATGAGGTGATCGACTACACGACAGTCGATTTCGCCGATGTGGTCCGAGAGGTCGACGTCGTGTTCGACACGATCGGCGGCGACACCGTCGAGCGGTCGCTCGGCGTGCTCCGCCCCGGAGGGCATCTGGTCACGGCGGTCGCCGAGGAGGATTCGGAGCTCGCCGCCAAGTTCGCGGCGAGCGGTCTGCGGTTCAGCGGCATCGCGGTCGACCCCGATCCGGTCGCCCTGCGTGGTCTCGTCGAACTCGTCGAACAGGGCAAACTCCGCGTCCACGTGCAGGAGACGTTCCCGTTCGAACGCGTCGCCGACGCACACCGACTACTCGACGCCGGCCACCTCCAGGGCAAGCTCGTCCTCACAGTCTGATCCCGTAGACCGAAGGCAGGGTTTCGTGATCAAACGGAACACGGCGCGTGGCCGCGACCAAGATCATCGGGAACCTGTGCTGGGATCGGTCGAGAGGGCACCTGCACAGGTTCCCCATGATCATGAATGTCGTCGGCAAGGGCGCGACCTGAGATCATTGCGGTCCGGCTAGTCGCTGGTTGGTGACGTGTAGTTGGCGGTCGGTGCTGGTCTCGAGGTCTTGGACCTGGTTGGGATCCAAGCGGCCGCACAGTCGTCCCCAGTGCACGGCAACCTGGTCGCCGGGTGTCAGGTCAGGGACGGCCGAGTAGCCGTCGGTCCAGATCTCGGCGTGCTGGGGTGTGGGGGCCGACAGGCTCAGTTCGCGGCCGTCCCACCCTAGTTCGCGGCGGCTCAGCGTGATATCGGTTCCCGTGCAGTCGATTACGGTGCCCCAGGAGATGCGGCAGCCGTCGAGGACCTGGAGCGGGTGATTGCTTTTCCCCTTGCCGAGCAGGCGAGTCCACGGGTACACGCCGAGCACGTGGAAGCAGTGGTTGGCGGCGGCCTCGGTGGCGAGGTCCGCGGTCAGATGCGTCCAGTAGTGGCCGGCCATCGGACCGATGACGGCGAGCAGTTCGGCCGCGAACGCGTCGGGGTCGAGGTCCGCGCCGAGACCGCCGCCCAGCCAATACGATTCGACGAGGCGGTGATCCAGTGGGTCGGCGATCCCGGTCAGTCTGGACATCACCTGCAGGTACGGCCACGCGCCGGAGAACTGCCGGGCCACCGCGCGCACGTCGGCCTCGGCACCGCCGCGCAGCGCGACGGCTTCCGGTGGTCCGCAGTAGCCGAGCCGGTTCGGCGCGTAGGCGTACCTGGCGAAGAACTCGGTCCCGCTGATGACCTGCTCGATAGTGAACTCCTTTCGATGACCTTGCTGCTCAACAGATCCGGGGCAGTTGCTCTCCTGCCGGAAGATCGACCACGCGGGTGCCGCCGAGTGCAGTCCGCGCGACCACCATGCCGGGATGTTCCTCGACGCAGACACCGATGGCGGCGGCGCGGGAGCCGAGCGGATGCTCGCGCATCGCGGCCAGCACCATGTCCGCCTCCTGCGGCGCGACGAAGGCGACCAACTTGCCCTCGTTGGCCACATACATCGGGTCGAGCCCGAGCAGTCCGCACGCGTCGCGCACGGCGGCGGGCACCGGCAGCTTCCGCTCATCCAGTGACACACCGACTTTCGCGGCCCGCGCGATCTCGTTGAGCGTGGCCGACACGCCACCTCGGGTGGGGTCGCGCAAGACGTGCAGGTCGGCGCCGGTGGCCAGCATCGCGGCGACCAGGCCGTTGAGCGGCGCGGTATCGCTGCACACGGTGGTGCCGAATTCGAGGCCTTCGCGGCAGCTCATCACCGCGACACCGTGCACCCCGATATCGCCGCTGACGATCACGACATCACCGGGTCGCGCCCGCTGCGGCCGGATGTCGACACCGTCATCGACAATGCCGATGCCCGCGGTGTTGATGAAAATGCCGTCGCCGTGCCCGGAATCGACCACCTTGGTGTCGCCGGTGACCAGGGTGACGCCCGCCGCGAGCGCCGCCGTGCCCACCGCCTTGGCGACCTGGGCGATCTCGGCCAGCGCGGTGCCCTCCTCCAGGATGAACGCGGTGGACAGCACCATCGGGCGCGCGCCCGACATCGCGAGATCATTGACCGTGCCGTTCACCGCGAGATCGCCGATCGAGCCGCCCGGGAACATCAGTGGCTTCACCACGAACGAGTCGGTGGAGAACGCCAGCCGGACCCCGCCGAGGGTGATCACCGCGGAATCGCCGAGCCCCGCGTCCGCGGCCGCACCGAAGGCGGGCAGGAAGAGGTGCTCGATCAGCTCGCCGGACATCGCGCCGCCGCCGCCGTGCCCCATCACGATGTTGGGCGAGTCCCGCAGCGGCATCGGGCAGACCCAGCTCTCCATGTCGATGGTCGCCCCCGCGACGACCGTTTCGTCAGGCATGAGCCACCTCCGCGGGCAGATCCAGGCGCCGGTACAGGTAGTAGGCCGCGCACGCGCCCTCGGAGGAAACCATGGTGGCGCCCAACGGGTTTCGTGGCGTGCATTCCTTGCCGAAGGCGGCGCATTCGTGCGGTTTGATCAGGCCCTGCAATACCTCGCCGGAGCGGCAGATCGACGACTCGTCGGTGTGCATATCGCTGACGGAGTACCGGAGCTCGGCGTCGTAGTCCTGATAGCGCTCGGACAGCTTCCATCCGCTCTGCGGGATCATGCCGATCCCGCGCCAGGCCCGGTCGGTCACGTCGAAGACGTCACGCAGCATCGCCCGTGCGGCCGGGTTGCCCGCCGCCTGCACCGCGCGCGGATAGGCGTTCTCCATCTCGTGTTTGCCCGCCTCCAGCTGAATCACCGTGCGGCGGATGCCTTCCAGGATGTCGAGCGGCTCGAAGCCGGTAACCACCATCGGCACCTTGTATTTCGCGGCGAGCGGCGGGTACTCCTCGGTGCCCATCACGCTGCAGACGTGGCCTGCCGCGAGGAAGGCCTGGACCCGGCAGCTCGGCGACTCCATGATCGCCGCGATGGCGGGCGGGACGAGCACATGCGAGACGAGCAGCGAGAAGTTGTCGATACCAAGGCGTTTCGCCTGATACACGGTCATCGCGTTGGCCGGGGCGGTGGTTTCGAAGCCGATGCCGAAGAACACCACCTGGCGGTCGGGGTTCTGCCGCGCGATGTTCAGCGCGTCCAGCGGCGAGTAAACGACGCGCACGTCGCCGCCCTCGCTCTTCACGTGGAACAGATCCTTCGCACTGCCGGGCACGCGCAGCATGTCGCCGAACGAGCAGAAGATCACGCCGGGGCGGGCGGCGATCGCCAACGCCTTGTCGATCACCTCGAGGGGGGTGACACACACCGGACAGCCGGGGCCGTGGATCATCTCGATCTGGTTTGGCAGTAGCTGATCGATGCCGTGCCGGATGATCGAATGCGTTTGTCCACCACAGACTTCCATGATGGCCCAGCGTCGCGTGGTCACGCCGCGGATCTGGTCGAGCAGCCTCGCGGCCAGTTCCGGATTGCTGAACTCGTCGAGATACTTCATGGCGTCACCTCGGTAACTGGTTGTGGTGGGGCTGGTGCGGCGGTCGGGTCGGCGAGCCCGGCCTGTTTGGCGGCGAGGGCGAAGCCGTCGCCGAATTCCTCGTTGAGCACGCCGAGGCGCTCGAACTCGGCGAGCGTCTTCAGCGCCGATTCCTCGTCGAGGCGCTGGATCGCGAAGCCGACATGGACGACCACGTAGTCGCCGACCGCCGCGTCCGGGATGTATTCCAGGCACACGTCTTTGTGCACGCCGCCGAAGTCGACGACCGACATCAGGGTGCCGTCCCGCTCCTGCAGGTCGAGCACCTTTCCTGGTACTGCCAGACACATAGCCGCGCTCCTTTCCTCATCCCGCGCTGACGGCGAGTAGTTGCCCGAACGCGAGTCCACCGTCGTTGGGCGGCAGTCTGCGATGGGTGATGACGTGAAAGCCGTTGTCCTGCAACAGGGCGCGGGAGCGCGTCAGCAGGAGGGCATTCTGGAAGACGCCGCCGGAGAGGGCGACGGGGGTCGACGGTGCCGAATAGGCCACCGCCAGTTGGAGAATCAGGTGCGCCACCGCAGCGTGGAAGCGCGCGCCGATGACGGCGGCCGGGACGCCGTGTGCCGCGTCGGCAACTACCGCGGCGAGGACCGGGGTCGGGTCGAGTAGTGCGGGGGCGGTTTCGTCGGCATTCACCGCGAACCGGTATCCGGCGTCGTCCGATACGCCGCGAGCCAGCCCCTCGAGCTCGATCGCCGCCTGCGCCTCGTAGTCCACCACGTGCCGGACGCCGGCCAGCGACGACACCGCGTCGAACAACCTGCCCATGCTGGAGGTCGGCACGCAGCCGAGGCCGGTCTCGAATTGATGGGCCAGCACGGCACGTTCGTCGGCGGGGCAGGCGCGCACCGAAGGGATCGACTCCGACCAGTCGAGGCCCGCCGCCCACAGGTGCGCCAGCGCCATCCGATACGGCCGATGCACGCTCACGTCACCGCCCGCCAACGGGGCGTACTTCAGATGGGCGAGCCGCCGGAAACCCTTGTAACCGGCCAAGAGCACCTCACCGCCCCACACCGCGCCGTCCGGGCCGAATCCGGTGCCGTCGAACGCGATACCGAGAACCGTTGCCGCCGCGCCCAATCCGTGCTCCCCCATCACCGAGGCGATGTGCGCGTGATGATGTTGCACCAGGCGCACCGGGCGGTCGCCCGCATTGCGCTGCGCCCACGCGGTGGAGCGATAGCCTGGGTGCGCGTCGGCGACGAGTTGGCTCGGCCGAACGCCGGTGAGCTGCTCGAGATGGTGCTCGGCGTCGTCGAAGGCCCGCAGGGTGGCGAGGTCGTCCATGTCGCCGATGTGCTGGCTGAGCCACGCGTAGCGCCCGTCGGCCACCGCGCAGGTGTTCTTCAGGTCCGCGCCGACCGCCAGCGTCGGCGGCATCGGGATGGGCAAGGCGAGAGGCAGCGGTGCGTAGCCGCGCGAGCGGCGCACGGGCAGTTCGATGCCGTCGACCAGGCGGACGACTGAGTCATCGCACGGCACGAGGATGCGCCGGTTGTGCGACAGCCAGCCATCCGCGAGCCCAGTGAGGCGAGTCCGGGCATCGTTGTCGTCGTAGCAGATCGGCTCTCCGCCGAGATTGCCCGACGTCATCACCAACACCTGCGGGCCGGGCGGATCGCCGGGCAACCCGAACAGCAGCAGGTGCAGCGGGGCATACGCGACCATCACGCCCAAGTCGGGGTTACGCGGAGCCACCGAGGGCGCGGGGCCGGCGGAGTCGAGGCGGGCCAGCAGCACGATCGGTCGCGCGGGGCTGGTCAGTAATGCGGCGGCCGCGGCATCGACTTCGACAATCGCGCGGGCAGCGTCCACGTCCGGCACCATGACCGCGAAAGGCTTGTCGCCACGGCGCTTTCGCTTGCGGAGTTCGGCGACGGCGGATTCGTTGGTGGCGTCGCAGGCGAGGTGGTAGCCGCCGATGCCTTTGACGGCGAGAATGCCGCCGTCGCGCAACAGGTTTCGGGCGGCGGTCAGGGGGTCGCCCTGGCCTGTATAGGCGAGGGTCGGGCCGCAGCGGGGGCAGGCTATCGGCTGGGCGTGGAAGCGGCGGTTGGCGGGGTCGGCGTATTCGCGGGCGCAGTCGGCGCACATCGGGAAGTCGGCCATCGAGGTTTGTGGGCGGTCGTAGGGCAGGGTGGCGATGATGGTGAAGCGGGGGCCGCAGTTGGTGCAGTTGATGAACGGGTGGCGGTGGCGGCGGTTTTCGGGGTCGGCGAGTTCGCGGGCGCAGTCGGCGCAGAGGGCGACGTCGGGCGAGGCCAGGGTGCGGCCCGCGCCGTCGCGGGTGGTGTCGGCGATGTGGAAGCCGGTGCCGCCGCGCAGCGCGATCGTTTGCTGCTCGACTGATTCGACCACCGCCAGTGGCGGCGGGCTGTCACGTACCCGGCGCACGAATTCGTCCAGATCGGCTGGTGCGCCTTCGATTTCGATGAGCACACCGGAGCTGTCGTTCGATACCCGGCCGGCCAGCGCCAGTTCGGCGGCGGTGGTGTAGACGAAGGGCCGGAAGCCGACCCCCTGCACCACGCCGCGCACCACCACCTTGCGCCGCGACCGGTGCACGGTCATGGTTCGTCACCGCTCCCGAGCATGCGCAACCCGGCCAGCGCCGCGGCCGCGCCCGCCTCGTCGGTCTTCTCCATCACGAAGCCCATGTGGATGATCACCCAGTCGCCGGGCCGCGCCGGATCGTCCTCCAGCAGACCGATATTCACCTTGCGCTTCTCGCCCTGGACATCGACCAGCGCGATCTGATTGTGGTAGCCGTCGAGGATTTCGACGACGCGGCCGGGAATGCCAAGGCACATCGGTCATTCCTCCTGTCGGGCTGCTGCGGGAGTGGGTGATTCGGCGATCGGCACCGGCGACAGATCCGCGAGGACTTCGACGACCGCCGCCACCGCCGTATCCACCGCGGCGGCAACAGGTTCGGACAGGCCCATCCCCTCGTCCACGGACTCGACCTGGCAGCCGATCACGTAGGTCGGCGGTAGCGTGCCGCCGAGCGCGCGGACGCTGGCGAACACCGCCTCCGGATTCATGGCGTGCGCATCGAGATTCGCGGCACCGGCGTTGTCCGGTTCGGCTTGGAACACCCGGATACGGCCCGGCGCACCGCGATTCGGTAGCGCGTCGATCAGTATCAGCGCGTCCCACCCGTCGAGCAGGTCGTAGGCGAGATGCATGCCGCGGATGCCGTAGTCGATCACGCGCACCGCGGGGTCGGGATGGTGTGGCAGCCGCCGCACCACCTCCGGTCCGAATCCGTCGTCACCGAGGAAGATGTTGCCGATCCCCGCGACCAGCACTGTCGTCGTCAGATCACCCCTGATCCTCGGTCGGCGCAGTCGCCCCGCCGACGTCCGCGCCGCCGACTTCGCCGGTGGCCGTCTCGTCCGGGTCGTTCGCCTCGGTTTTGCGGCCTTCGTACGGCGGGATCGGTGCCTCGGCATCGGAACCGGCTGTCTCATTGGTGAATTCGGCGGTCCGCGTGGGATCGGCGCCCTCGGCGGAGGTCGTCTCCTCGTGTCCGATATCGCCCGAGGGACGGTCCGCGGGCCCGCCCGCTACCTCGTCGGAGCCGGTATCTCGCGAGCCCGGCTCGCCCCGTTCCGACTGGGGTTCCTCGCGCTGATCAGGGTCGGTCATGACATCTCCTCAGTGCTACATGTGACGAATCTTCAGGTACCGCCGCAAATCCGGTATCGATCGCACGCCGACATAGGCGGCTGCGAGGACGATCACCGCGACAACCGCGGTCGCAACAATTCCGACGATCTCCATATCGGACCTTCCTTTACTTTTCGGGGCTGATGAGTGGTTCGATCTCGTCCGGCGCGAAATACAGGTAGCGGCCGTACCATTCGTGCAGATCCGCCGCCGGGTCGTCTTCGATGACGACGCCGACGTGGGCGTGGCCGTCGACGTCCTCGTGCACCGAGGTGACGCGGGCGAGCTTGCCGTCGAAGAACAGGTCCTGCGCGTCGGCCCGCCGGGAGGGGTGCAGCCGGACCCGGCTGCCCTTGCTCACCCGCACACCCGCGATGGATACCGCGTCGAATTCGGGTTGAACGGCGTTGTCGGCCAGCGGATCCCACCAGTCGACGCCCTCGGGGATTTCCGGAATCAGTTGCGGCTGACCGAGATGCGGGTCGCGCAGCACGCCGTGCAGCTGCTGCATCGACTCCGGTGTCATGGCGTCGCAGCGGTCGATGATCTGGGCCGCCCGCGGATCGGTGGCGCGGGCCTGCGCCTTCTCGTCGTCGGTCATCGTCATCACGCGCAGCGTGAGGATCTCGTCGATCTCGGTGGAGTCGAACAGTGGACCGTCACTCTGCTCGGCGATCTCCGGGTGGTCGTAGAGGATGATCGGCGAGATCAGCAGCAGGCTCTGGTCGCCGGGTGGGCCGGCGAGTACCGGGAACCAGCGGTCGCGCACGCAGCGGGCGGCGGCGTCGGCCGCGTCGTCGGGTGGCTCGAGCAGCGAAATGAACTGTCCGTCGGTGACTTCGGCGATGATGTGGGCGCCGATCAGCGAGCGGGCGATCGCGTCGCGCTGATCCGTCGCGGACGGGCCGGCATTGCGGAGCAGCACCGTGAGCCTGAGGTAGCCCGCGTCTTGGTCGACGGCGAGTTCCAGTTGCGCGTCCAGCGCGAGGCGGGTGCGCACCAATCGACCTGCCGCCTTGCCCGTCGCGTTGGTGATGTCTTCGATATCGGTGCCACCCGGCACCCGCACCGGCCACGTCCCGGCGGCGAGCGGCACTGGGCCGATGACGAATTCGCGCTCGACGGCCTCGTCCCAGGTGATCCACGAACGCGTGCCGACGGTCAGCTCCGCGATCCGCGACCCGTCCCGATCCTCGACCGCACGCCGCTGCAACTGCAAGAACCGGACCGTAAGGGTGATCGCCGTGCCGGTGGTCCCGTCGATCAGACATTGCGCCGACATGCTCGGCTCTTCGCCGAGCCCGTTCGCGGCGGCGCCTTCGGGTCCGAGCACGCCGAACTGCCAGCGCGACTGGTTCTTTCGGGAACTCGCCCGATAGGGATACAGCAGGTACCCCTCGTAGAGCACCGCGTCGGCGACGGCACGCGCTCTGGCCCTGGTCTCGGCGGTCATGACGGCGCCTCGCCGGTCGACGGAGTCTCTTCCGGACAACGCGCCAGCAGCGAGGTCACCGCGTCGTCGAACCCGAGCATCCCGTGCTCGGACTTGTAGGTGGCAAGCGCATCCAGGGTCTCCCTGGTCAGCCGCAACCAGCCGGAGTTCGGATAGTGCGCGGCCATCACGTCGCGCCAGACCGACACCGGCATGTCGAACTTGTCCTCGCGGTCCCACGGAATCTGCTGAATCCCGAAACCCGTTGTTCCTTTGAGAAATACAGTTCCGCTGAACAAAAAGATCAACGGCACACTGCCTTCACGCAGCGCATGCAGATACTTGGACCCGGTCACCTCGAAGTCGTAGGTGACCGGCATCGGCAGATCCACCTCGGACCCGCCGCTGAACCCGCGAATCATGGTGGCGCAGTGCATCCAGAGAAAGGTCCGCTGGGTGTCGCGCCAGCGTTCCCGCGGCCCGAACAGGTCGGCCAGGCCCTCGCCCTCCTCCTCGGAGTAACGACGACGGTGTGGTTCGATGCGCACCTGCGCCCGCAACGCGATCGCGTGTACGGGTTCGTCGGCGAGCGACGCTATGCCGATGCGCGCGGTCAGATTCGGTGCGACGGCATAGGGTTCCGGCTTCACGTCGAGTACCGCGAAGGTCATCGAGTTGACCGGACTCATCACGCACCGCCCGGTCGTGCCGGTTTCGCGCGAGCGGACACGGCGGCAAAGAACTCGTCGAGGTAGTCGTGCACATCCTGCCCGCCGTCGAAACCGCGCCACAGCGTGCGCATTCGGCCGACGAATTCGTAACAGGTGTCGATCGGCAGCAGCAGGCACACGGCATCGCCGGTGCCGTGCTCGGGGACCCGGATGAGCAAAGCCTCGACATCCGGTGCCAGCACGGTCAATTCGGGATGCCGATCCAGGACCACCTGCCATTCGGCAAGCGGCAGTTCGGATTCGGTGGCACCAGCCGGCCCCGGATAGAACGCGACGGTCCGATCGAGCGCCGAGTTGCGGAAGAAGAAGGCAAGTCCCACCGGGATTTCCAGCCCGTCCCACTCCCCCTGGCTGATGGTGAACTCCGGGAAGTGCAGATAGCGGTCCGGCACCGCCCGGTAGCGCAGCTGGGCGCCCTGATCGGTGAACAGCAGATAGCACCCGCGGCAGGTGCACATCAACTGTCTGCCTTCGACATTCACCACATGCTGGTGTTCGTCGGAGATCGGCTCGGCGCACATCTCGCACCGCTCGCCGACCGGCACCACGGGGGGCCGGTCGGCGGTGATCCGCTGCAGGGCGCGAAACGGCGAGGTCACCCACTCACCCCCACCGGTACCGCCACCGACAGTTCACCGGAACGCACCAGCACGGGCAGCGGTTCGAGATGTCCCTCGCCGTCCACCCGCGCGCCGGCCCGCACCGCGTCGAAATGCGCGAGACAGGTCGGACAGCGCAGCACCGCGTCGCCGACCGGATAGCCGACCCGGCGATGCAGCGCGGCCCCGGCCAGCGAGTTGTCGCAGGCCGGGCAGTGATCCCGATAGGCGAACAGGTTGTCGCCCACCCGGCAGGCCAGCACGATCAGCCCGGCGATATCGAACCCGCCCACCTCGCCGGGCTGCAGTTCCGCGAGTTCCGGTACCGCCACCCAGTTTCCGGCGGGCTGGCCGGACTGCTGACCGTTGGCGTGCACCCGGGAGAACAGCGAGTCGGCGGCGATCACACCCGCCGACGCCGCCTGCGCTTCCGCCACTTCGATGGACACGATCTCGGGCGCGGCGGCGCGCACCGCGTCCTCGACCGCCAGCTCCAACGTCACCGACGACGACGGACAGGTCTTGCAGCTGCCCGAGAGCTCGAGCCGCACCACCCCGTCGGCGACGCCGAGCAGCGCCACGTCCCCACCGTGCGACCCGAGGTAGGGCCGCACGGTGTCGAGTGCCGTCCGCACCCTGGTGTGCACGTCGTGCGGGTGCAGTCCGTGCACCAGCAGCAGGCTGGCGACCAGATCGTCGCGAACGAGGCGATCGATCGTGTCGGTGTCGTTGCCGAGTAACCGGAGCACCCGTTGCAACCCGGCGCCGTACAGATCCGCGACCTCGCGCACCAGGTTCTCGGCGCGCTCACGGGCCATGGCGCCGCCCGCCGAACTCGCGTCCAGCAGGGTCTCGATCCGTTCCCCCGCTGTGCGCCAGCGGGTTTCGTCGTCGAGTGCGGTGTCTGGCTGGTCTCCCGGGCGATCGTCTACTGTCATCTTCTCCGACCCTCCGCTCGACCGGGCCTCACTCCGCGGTCAGCGTTTGCGTCGGTGAGTGCAGTTTCTCCAGCGTCTTGCCGTTGCCGAGATACATGTGCACGCCGCACGGCAGACAGGGATCGAAGCTGCGCACGGTGCGCATGATGTCGATGCCCTTGAAGTGCTCGCGGTCGTTCTCCTCGAAGATCGGCTGACCCTGCACCGCGTCCTCGTACGGGCCCGGCGTGCCGTAGGTGTCGCGCGGGTTGGCGTTCCACGGTGTCGGCGGGTACGGGTGGTAGTTCGCGATCTTGCCGTCCCGGATCACCATGTGATGCGACAGCACGCCGCGCACCGCCTCGGTGAAGCCGCAGCCGATGCCCTCGTCGGGCACCTCGAACTTCTCCCAGGTCTTGGTGTGGCCGGCCCGGATCTCCTCCAGCGCCTTCTCCGCGAAGTGCAGCGCGCACGCCGCGGCATAGGCCTGGAAGTAGGTGCGGGCGCGGTTGCGTTCGATCGTGTTACTGCCGTGCACGGGGATGTGCCATTCGAAGCTGACCGGTCCCTTCAGCGCGGTCTTCGGCAGGTTGATCTGCACGCTGTGCCCGGTCGACTTCACGTAGCCGATGTCGACCAGCCCGGCCAGCGCCGTCGGCCACAGCCGGGCCAGCGGCCCACCGCCGGTGTCCAGCGCGAGGTGGTCCTTGCCGTCGTACCAGCGCGGCGACATGACCCAGCTGTACTTGTCGTCCATGTCGCGCTTCTGCGGCCGGGGATTCGTGTGCTGGTTCCATGGGTGGCGCCGGTCGACCGGGTTGCCGAGCGGATCGGACTTGACGAACATCTCCTGATCGGTCCAGTCGTCGTAATACGAACTGCCCAAAAGGATTCGGATGCCGAGGTTGATGTCGACCAGCGAGGTCGTGACCAGCCTGCCGTCGACGACGACACCCGGGGTCACGAACATCTTGCGGCCCCACTCCGCCATGTCCTTGTAGTTGAAGTTGCAGAAATCGGGATCCTGGAACGAGCCCCAGCAGCCGAGCAGGGTGCGGCGCAGGCCGACCTGTTCGTAACCGGGCAGCGCCTCGTAGAAGAAGTCGAACAGGTCGTCGTGCATGGGCACGACCTTCTTCATGAACTCGACGTAGCGCATCAGCCGGGACATGTAGTCGGTCATCAGCTGAATGGTCGCGACGGTGCCGACACCGCCGGGATACAGCGTGGACGGGTGCACGTGCCTGCCTTCCATCAGGCAGAACATCTCGCGCGTATACCGGCTGACCTGCAGGGCTTCCCGGTAGAACTCGCCGGTGAACGGGTTGAGCGCCCGCATGATGTCGGCGATGGTCCGGTAGCCGTGGTCGTTGGAGTGCGGCGAGAGCGTCTTCTCCGCCATCGCCAGCACGCCGGGATTGGTCTCGGCGACCATCCGCTCGCAGAAATCGACGCCGACCAGGTTCTCCTGGAAGATGTTGTGGTCGAACATGTACTCGGCGGCCTCGCCGAGATTGACGATCCACTCGGCCAGGTTCGGCGGCTTCACCCCGTACGCCATGTTCTGGCAGTAACAGGAGCACGTCGCGTGGTTGTCACCGCAGATGCCGCAGATGCGGCTGGTGATGAAGTGCGCGTCGCGTGGATCCTTGCCCTTCATGAAGATCGAGTAGCCGCGGAAGATCGACGAAGTGCTATGGCACTCAACGACTTCCCGGTTCTCGAAATCGATTTTGGTATAGATGCCCAGGCTGCCGACAATGCGCGTGATCGGATCCCAGGCCATCTCGACGAGGCTGTTGGGGTCGATCTTCTTGTGCGACGGCTCGGGGACGATGGCAGTCATCGAAGATCCTCCTACCAGGTGCGAGTCGCGCCAGTGGTCAGCTTCTCGCCCTTGTGCCGCCAGCGCGGCTCTTTGTCGACCGTGCGGCCGGTGATGTGTCGGAGGCTGCGGATCATGGATCCGTAGAGCCCTGATGCGGCGGAGGAGAGCTTCCCGCCGGGTGGTTCGTCCATGAACGGCATGAACTTGTCGGGGAAGCCGGGCATGGTGCAGCCGATGCAGATACCGCCCACATTCGGGCAGCCACCGACGCCGTTGATCCAACCGCGTTTGGGCACATTGCATTTCACAACCGGGCCCCAACAGCCAAGTTTCACAATGCATTTCGGCGAGCCGTATTCGGTCGCGAAATCGCCCTGCTCGTAATAGCCTGCGCGATCGCATCCTTCGTGCACGGTCGCGCCGAACAACCACTTGGGTCGTAACGCCTCGTCGAGCGGGATCATCGGCGCTTGACCGGTGGCCATGTAGAGCAGATAGGTGAGCGTCTCCGACAGATTGTCCGGCTGAATGGGACAGCCGGGCACGCAGACAATCGGAATGCCCGCCTTGCTCTTCCAATCCCAGCCGAGGTAGTCGGGCACCCCCATGGCTCCGGTCGGGTTGCCTGCCATCGCGTGGATGCCGCCATAGGTCGCGCAGGTACCGACCGCGACAATCGCGGTCGCTTTCGGCGCGAGACGGTCCAGCCACTCGCTGGTGGTCATCGGCTGGCCCGTCGCGGGGTTATTGCCGAAACCACACCAATAGCCTTCATCGTGCAGGTTTTCATTAGGTATCGAACCCTCTACGACCAGCACAAAGGGTTCCAACTCGCCTCTATCGGCTTTGAAAAACCACTCCAGGAAGTCGTCGGCCCCACCGTTCGGACCGCACTCGAAATCGATCAGCGGCCAATGCACCGCAATTTTGGGCAGCCCAGGTAGGGCGCCCAAGGCGATCTCTTCGATACTTGGCTGGGTGGCGGCGGTTAGCGCTACCGAGTCGCCATCGCAACTGAGACCCGCGTTGATCCAGAGCACATGGATCAGAGTCTCTTCGGCTCGCACTGCTTCCTGAGTTGGCATCTAGCTGCCACCTTCCACAGCGGATCTTCGGTTCGCGGTCTCACTGGGCTTGAAGACACATCATCCGAATGTGATCCTGATCACGTTATTCTAGGCCCTGCTTCACGGCATCCTCAAGGGCGGCCGATTTCAGAGGACGTCGTTGCTCGAAAAGCCACGAGTACCATCGATCCACGCCTTCACCTGTGGTTACCGAGAGCGGAAGGATCTGAACGCCCGGGTTCACCGCGCTGGCAAACTCGCCGCACTTGTCCAGATCGAAGTCGACATAGGGCAGCAGATCGATCTTGTTGATCAGCACCAACTCGGCGGCGGCGAACATGTGCGGATACTTCAGCGGTTTGTCGGTGCCCTCGGTCACCGAGATAACCACGACCTTGCTGCGTTCGCCGAGATCGAACAGTGCCGGGCAAACGAGATTTCCGACATTTTCGATGAACAGCAAGGTGCCCGGCGCGGGGTCCAGGGTGTCCAGCGCGCGGTGCAGCATCTCGGCATCCAGATGGCAACCGGCGCCGGTGTTGACCTGCACCACCTTGCAGCCGGTCGCCTGGATCCGCTCGGCGTCCAGCAGCGTGGCCTGGTCGCCCTCGATCACCGCGACCGGCAGCTCGCCGAGCTCCCGGATGGTCCGCTCCAGCAGCGTGGTCTTGCCGGCGCCGGGCGAGCTCATCATGTTGAGCGCGAGGATGTCGCGCTCGGCCAGCCATTCCCGATTACGTTGCGCCAGTTGGTCGTTCTTGGCCAGGACCTTCATTTCCAGGCTCACCGTCTCGGTGCGCGGCAGGTGCACATGATCGGCGCCGGGGCCGTGCTGGTGCTCGTGGTGATGATCATGGCCGTGCTCGTGGTCGTGCTCATGATCGCCGTGCTGGTGGTGCTCGTGCGGGACGCGGATCACGGCTGCCGCGTCGTCGCCACATCCACAGGTTGCGCACATGCTTCGCTCACTTCCATCGACCGGATGCGTAGGTCGCGTCCGGAAAGGATCTCGACGTCAGCGCTCCCGCAACGACACAGCACAATCGGATCGGCCAGCCCGAATTCGGCGCCGCAAGAACGACACTCGGCGGTGCCGAGTATTTGCTGAATGACCAGTCGCGCGCCTTCGGCGACCGTCCCCTCGGCGGCGAGTTCGAAACAGAATTGCATCGCGTCGGGCACCACCGCACATAACGCGCCGACCTCGACGGTGACACTGTGGACGGTCCGGCCGGCGGCGTGCTCACATACGGCGTCGATGACGCTCTGGGTAATGGCCATTTCGTGCATCGCGGTTCTCGGATCATCGAGTAGGACCCCTTTCGAGGCTACCTCCGCGACCGGCGCCGTCGTGGCCGAATCAGCGCGGTTGTCCCGTTCTAGTAGTGCCGATTCCGGCCAGAATGACGCGCAGACCGTGGTCGAACTCGGCGTCGTAATCAGCAGTGAAAAGGGTGTCTACCAATTTGGCGGTCAATGGGTATCGGGTGGTGTCGACGACCTTTTCGATGCGATCGGGCCGGTAGGGATTGTTGTCGTATTCCGCTCCGCCGCGCGCCTGCTCCTCGATGACGAAACCGACGGTGTAGTGCAGCAGGATCGGGAAGACGCGGACCGCGTCGGCGAGTTCGAAGCCGGCGTCCTCGAGCGTGCGCAAGCTCAATTCCACTGTGCGCCACATTGCTTCGTCGTCGACGTAGGTACCCGCGAGCACGCTCGCGCCGTCGCGGTAGCGCAGCATCGACCGGCGCAGCCGGAGGGCGAGCCCGATCGCCCATTCTTGCCACGCCTCGCCCTGCCGCGGCGCCTCGACGCCGTCGACGGCCGCGACGAAGACGGTCCGCGCCATCGCGTCGAGTAGTTCGCGCTTGTTCTTGACGTGCCAGTAGAGCGCGGGCGCCTGGACGTCGAGTGCCGCGGCCACTTTGCGCATGGTCAGGCCCTCGAGGCCGACGTCGTCGAGCAGGTCCAGTGCCGCCTGGGCGATGACCTGGGTATCGAGCTTCACTGCCGCCTCCTGATCGGGAAACTCTTGACAGCTTAACAACGTTCGCTGTCTACTTAACGGCGTTAAAGGATTTAACGTTGTTAAGGAGCGGGTCATGGAGACGACCGAGGTTGTTATCGCAGGTGGCGGGCCTACCGGGCTGATGCTGGCGGCCGAATTGCGGCTGGCCGGAGTCGACGTGGTCCTGCTCGACGGGCTGCCCGCGCGTACCGGCGAATCGCGTGCCGGTGGCATCCACGCACGCACCATGGAGATCTTCGATCAGCGCGGGTTGCTCGACGACCTGATGCCACAGGGGCGCGTCATGCCTGCGGGACACTTCAGTGCGTTGCGTTTGGATTTCAGCGACTTCCACACGCGGTATCCGTTCATGCTCGCTGTACTACAGTCGGTGGTCGAACGCGAACTCGACCGGCGCGCAACCGAATTGGGCGCGCCGGTGCGGTGGGGATCGCCGGTCGCCGGGTTCCGGCAGGACGCGACCGGGATCGACGTCGAGGTCGGCGGACCGGACGGGACCTACCAGATTCGCGCCGCCTATCTGGTCGGCTGCGACGGCGGGCGCAGTACGGTGCGCAAGCTGGCAGGGATCGGGTTCACCGGGACCGATGCGACCGCGACCGGGATGCTGGCCGATGTCGAATTGGCCGAGCCGCCTGCGGAGCCGTTCTTCGGGCTGCGGCGTGGGGCAGGCGATTACTCGGCGGTGCAGTTCGAGCCCGGCTGGTGGCGGCTGGTCGTACAGCGGCACGACCTCGTCATGGAGCGTGGATCGACGCTGTCGTTCGAGGACTTCCGGAAGAACTTCGTCGAGATCGCGGGCACCGATTTCGGCATGCACAGCCCGCGCTGGGTGACGCATTACGGTGATGCGGCGCGGCAGGCGGATCGTTACCGCGACGGGCGCGTCTTCCTCGCCGGCGATGCGGCGCACATCCACTACCCCGCGGGTGGGCAGGGGCAGAACCTCGGCGTGCAGGACGCGGTCAATCTTGGTTGGAAGTTGGCAATCGCGTTGCGCGGCAACGGGTCCGACGAAGTGCTCGACACCTATGAGTCCGAGCGGCTTCCGGTGGGCGCTCGCGTGCTGCACAACACCCGGGCACAGACCGCGTTGCAGCGCCCGGGGGCGCATATGGAGGCGTTGCGGGACATCATGGGCGATCTGATCGATATGGATGTGGTGCGGGAGCGGCTCGGACTGATGATCACCGCGCTCGACATCCGGTATGACACCAAGGGGGATCATCCGCTGGCCGGACGGCGAGTGCCCGACGGAGATCTCAGCACAGACGAAGGCGACACTCGGGTCTTCGAACTGCTGCGCTCGGGCCGTCCGATGCTGTTGCGGCTCAACGGGAACCAGGCTCCGTCGGCGCAGGGGTGGCGGGACCGGGTCGATGTGGTCGACGCGCGCAGCCGGGATGAGCGCTGGGCCGTCCCCGGCGTGGGTGACATCGCGGTTCCGGCCGCTATCCTCATCCGGCCCGACGGTTACGCGGCCTGGGTCAGCGACCAGGCCGGTGACGACGGCCTGGTCGAAGCGCTGGCCACCTGGTTCGGTCCGGCATCCTGAACTGGTCCAGCCGCATTGGGGACGACGACGGATCTCGCCATCTCACGAATCGCGTGGTGCCAGCGTCTTCGAGGTGTGAGCATGCAACGGAAGTTGTCCGGAAACCACGCATTTCGTGCGCGCGGTGCGGTCGATCGTCCCTCGCCGCGGCTGCGAAATCTAGGGCTGTTTCCGCCGCCGCCGACTCCCCTGCCGCACACCGAAGCCGAACTCGAGCGCCTCCTGGTGATGTTGCAGCAACAACATCAATCTGGCACGACCGTCAGCATCGGACACAGCCGAGATTTCCACTCCGCCGCTGCGGCGAATGCTTTTTCTTCGGCGTGCCGCGAGCTCGGATACCGCGTGTCGGCCGTCGTCGACTGGCCCGAGGAGGCCGCATCCTGGCTGCGGCAGGCCCAACGCCTCACCGCCGGAGCCCCCGATGCGTGGGTAATCGCCGCCTCCGTCCCGGGTTTCGTGCAATTGAGCCGACGGCTCGTGCATTCCACCCGCTGGACCGCGCGCCGCACCTTCGCGTTCGCGTCGCTGGCCGATCCGATGAGCGCGGCGCTCGCGGGCCCCGAAGTCCTCGACGGACTACGCGGGGCGACCCGCGAGGGCGGCAGCTGGACAATCTCAGGCAACGAGGTTGTCCGCACCGCCGATTGACTACCCGGTCTGATCGTCGACCGTCGCGACGGAAGCGTTCTTCTGCACCGACTCGATGCCGCTCTTCGCCGCGGCCTTGCTCTCATACGCCTGGCTGGCGGCGATGACCTCGCCGTTCGGCGCCTCGAGTCGCCAACGGGTCTTCGCGGCCTTATCTGTGTACAGCTCCAATTTGGCGGCCATGGCTACCTCGTCTTTCGCTCGACCGGAAACACCTGTCGCGGTACAAGTAACCGCTCAGCACGTGCTCAATCCTCACAGCCACCGACCGGCAACCAACGCTCGCGCAGGAACCGTGTGCGATCAGGTGCCTACGACTTCGTGCTCGATCGATTCCTCCGCATGCGTGGCGCCGATCCAATGCAGCAGGTCGTGGATGGTGTCGTCGGCGAGGCGGTAGCGGACGATGCGGCCGTGCTTGGCACTGGATACCCAGCCTTGGTGGCGGAGCAGGCGCAGCGCGTGCGAGACCGCGGTGCCGGACATGCCGACGGCGGCGGCGAGATCGCTGACGCTGATGTCGGGCGCGTGATGCAGGCACACCAGGAGGCGGAGCCGGTTGGCGTCGGAGAGCAGGTCGAAACGGCCCGCCCAGTGCTCGATGCCGGCGATATCCAAACCCGATGCGGCACGGCCTGCGTGATCGGGGTCCAGCGGAATGCTCACTGCCACATGTCTACTCTGCCGGTCCTGGGCGGATACGACCAGTCCTTACCGTTATAGGAACATCTGTTCAACTGATCATGTATCGCGAGTATCGTCTCGAGGGGTGAGCTACAGCACCACCCAGGCCATGCACATGAGCGACGGCATCGTCAACGTGCCGACCTCCTTGATCTTTGCGGTGATCGCGGTCGGCGGCCTAGGTTTCGCGGCCTGGCGGGCCCGTGCCGAGCTGGACGAGCGGGCCGCGCCGATGGCCGGGCTGGTGGCGGCGTTCATTTTCGCGGTGCAGATGGTGAACTTTCCGATCATGCCGGGGGTGAGCGGGCACCTGCTGGGCGGCGCGCTTGCCGCGATTCTGGTCGGGCCATATGTCGGTGCGCTGTGCGTGGCGATTGTGCTTGTCGTGCAAGCACTTCTGTTCGCCGACGGTGGGTTGACCGCGCTCGGCACGAACATCACGAACATGTCGCTGATCGGGGTCACGGTCGGGTACACGGTCGCGCGCCTCGTGCTGCCGGTACTGTCCCGGCGGCGAGCCGATGCGGGGATCGGGATCGTCGGATTCGTGGCCGCCTTCGTCGGAACTGTCGGCGCCTCCTTGGGTTTCGTCATCGAGTACGCGATCGGCGGTGCGGCGGGCTCGACGGTCGGAGCGGTCGCGGGGTACATGCTCATCACGCACGCGCTGATCGGCGTCGGGGAAGGGATCATCACCGCGATCACGCTCATCGCGGTGGTCAACGCACGACCCGATCTCGTCTATCTGTTGCGGGTCACCGGTCAGCGCCGGACCGCCGCGACACCGCTGCGGGCACGGCTGTCGATGACCGGATTCCTGTTCGCGTTCGCCGCGGTGGCGGTGCTCGTCGCGGGACTGCTGTCGTACGTGGCGAGTTCGCAGCCGGACGGGCTCGACGCCACCACTCAGCGTGGGTGCACCGTGGTCCAGGTCGACGGTGCCGAGCAGCTACAGGGCGACTGCATCGCCAAGAACGCCAAGGAGCACCACCTCGCGAAGTCGCCGTTGGCGGGTTACACGATCGATGGCGACAACAAACTCACCGGCGTGGCAGGCATTCTCGGGGTCGGTGCCGCGTTCGCGGTGCTGTTCGGTGTGGTGAACCTGATTCGGACCGGACGGAAGAACCACGCCCACAGTGCTACCGAGCCGGAGTCGACGTAAGTGACCGTCACCAGCCATCGCCTGTATCTGCCGGGAAGTTCACCGGCGCATCGGGTTCCGGCCGAGGTGAAGATCGTCTGCGCGGTGCTGACGGTGTTCGCCGTAGTGGCGACGCCGCGAGAATTGTTCTGGCCCTTCGGCTGTTATGCGCTCGGTTTGGTCGTGTTCTGGGGATGGTCGGGCATTCCGTTGCGGTGGATCGTGCCCCGGCTGCTGATCGAACTGCCCTTCGTTGTGCTGGCCGTATTGCTGCCATTCGCGGCGGGTGAGCCGCGGACGACGTTTCTCGGGATGTCGCTTTCTACTACCGGGCTGTATGCCGCATGGGGGATCGTCGCGAAAGGGACTATCGGCGTGGGAGTTTCGTTGACGTTGGCCGCTACTACGAACGTGCGCGAATTGCCGGGCGGGCTCACCAGGCTGCGTGTTCCCGGCATGATCGTGACCATTGTCGTGCTGATGCTCCGTTATATCGACGTGCTGCTCGAGGAGGCGGCACGGATGCGGCTGGCGCGGATCTCCCGCGGTGACGACCCACGAACTCTGCGCCAGGCCGGCGCTACGGCAAGGGGTGCGGGCACCTTGTTCCTGCGTTCCTATGAACGCGGCGAGCGAGTGCATCTGGCGATGCTGTCGCGCGGTTTCGACGGTGCCGTACCGGATTTCGGCACCCTGCCCGCGACACGAACGCAATGGTTACTCGGCTGCCTGCCCGCCGTCGCCGCGATCTGCGTCTGCCTGAACGCATGGGCGCTCCGATGACCGACTCGATAACGCCCGCAGTACGTTTGGTCGATCTGACCTTCGCCTACCCCGACGGAACCGGCGCCCTGCACGGCGTCGATCTCGACATCGCCCCCGGCGAACGGGTCGCCGTCCTCGGCCCCAACGGCGCCGGAAAGTCCACCCTGATGCTGCATCTGAACGGCGTCCTCATCGCAGCCTCGGGCGAGGTGCATATCGGCGGAACCCTGTTGAACCGCAACACCGTTCGCGCCATCCGCCAACGCGTCGGCCTAGTCTTCCAAGACCCCGACGATCAACTCTTCATGCCCACCGTCGAACAGGACGTCGCCTTCGGCCCCGCCAATTTCGGCATCCGCGGCACCCAACTCACCGAAAACGTCCGCAACGCCCTCGCCGCCGTCGGCATGTCCGACCGAGCCGACCGCTCCCCCACCCAACTCTCCGTAGGCGAACGCCGCCGCGCCGCCCTGGCCACCGTCCTCGCCTGCCAACCAGAAGTCCTCGTCCTCGACGAACCAGCCGCCAACCTCGACCCCGTAGCCCGCCGCGAACTGGCCGACGTCCTGACCACCCTCCCCACCACCATCCTCATGGTCACCCATGACCTCCCCTACGCCCACCGCATCTGCGACCGAGCAGTAATCCTCGACGCAGGCCACATAGTCGCCGACGGCCCCACCCCCGAAATCCTCGACGACACAGCCCTTCTCGCCAAACACCGCCTCAGCTGACCGCCGCCCTGACCCGTCCATTACTTTGTGCCGATGGGTGACATCCAAATCACAACGGCGCTGCATGCCACGGCAGACCTCGCAGCAGAGGTCAACGCGCTCGTTCGGCAGCTGTCGACGACGGCCGCGCCGCTGACCGTCGACGCGCTCGCCAAACTCATCGCGTCCGACTCCGCGACGCTACTCATCGCTTCGTCCGACGCGGCCGTCGTCGGCATGCTCACGCTCATCACCTACGCGATCCCGACCGGCGTGCGCGCCCGCATCGAAGACGTGGTCGTGGACGAATCCGCCCGAGGCAAGGGTGTCGCGTTCGAACTCACCAACGCAGCAGTCGAACTCGCCCGCAAAGCCGGAGCCCGCACCGTCGACCTGACCTCGCGACCATCCCGCGAGTCCGCCAACCGCCTCTACCAGCGAGCAGGCTTCAGCCCCCGCGACTCCCTCGTCTACCGCCTCCCCCTCGGCACCGAGTGCTAAGTGGTCGCCAGTCGTCGAACCGCGGCGGCGATTTGTTCGGGCCGCTCGGCGGGGATGACATGTTCGGAGTCGGCATCTTCGTATTGGGCGCCGACCTGGTCAGCGTATCGGCGCTGGTATTCACGCATGTGTCCGAGATTGCGAGCCTGGTGGCCGGCGGCGTGGATTGCCGAGATGACGATGACGCCGGATTTCGGCGGTTCCGGTGGGCGGCGGCGGAATTCGTCGATCGCCGCCGCGACGGCCGCTATCTCGTGCCGGGTGGTCGCGAGCCCGGCGGGAGTGAAGTCCTCGGCCAGCATGGTCGCATAGGTGTCGACGGGGAATTTGCGCCCGTAGGAGCCTGTCAGTATCCGCATGAGCGGTGGGACGTGGCTCAGGACCTGCTCCACGGCGAGGATGCGGTCGGTCTTTTTGACGGTCGGCGCCCAATTGTCGTAGTTCGGAGCGGATTCCGGTGTCGGATCGATGAGCAGGAGCCCAGCCGGTGACAGAGTTTCGGCGGCGCGACGGACGATCAGCCCACCCATGCTGTGGCCCACCAGAATCAACCGCTCCGGCGCGAGCGCCTGGACCAATGCGACCAGGGTGGCCGCCATGTCATCGATGGTCTGCGGTTCCGCGGGGCGGCCGCTGCGGCCACGACCGGCCCGGTCGTAGGCGACGGTATGCACGACCTCCCTCAGTAGTGGCATCACCGGATCCCAGAGTGTTCGCCCGGCGCCCGCACCGGATTCGAACACTACCCAGGCATTCCCGGTACCGGACTCTTCGACGTAGATCTCATTGCTGTTCAGCATCATTCGACGCCCGGGTACATCCCGCATCGCGGCCGCCTTCCTATTATCCCAACTTTGGGAATGGTACCAAATATGGGATAGTTCCGGTATGGACCCGACTGAGTTGCTGCTCCATCCGGTGCGATTGCGCATCATCCACGCGTTGTCCGGCGGCCGGTTGCGTACCGCCGGAGAATTGTGCGACCGCATGCCCGATGTGCCTCGGACCAGCGTCTACCGGCAGCTCGGCCTGCTCACCGACGGCGGAATGCTCGAGATCGGTCACGAACGACGCGTGCGCGGCGCGGTGGAACGCTCCTACCGATTGCGACCCGACCGCCCGACCATTTCCCCCGAGGCGAGTGCCGCGATGACCCCGAACGATCATCGCCAAGGATTCGCCGCCGCCATGGCCGTCCTGATCGCCGAGTTCAACGCCTACCTCGATCGCCCCGACGCCGACCCCGCCACCGACGCGGTCGGCTACCGCCAAGGCACGCTGTGGCTCAGCCCCGAGGAACTCGACACGATGCTCACCGGCTTCCGGGACCTCGTCACGCCCCTCACCGCGAACCAGCCCGGGCTAGGCCGCAGACCATACTTGATCAGCCCGATCCTCTTCCCGGGTGAGAAACCGGCTTCGCCGCCCTGACACCAACGCGACACCGAGGCCGAGCTCGGCGAGGGCTACACCGCGGGCGGCTCACGGTCTGGCAGCGCCGCTGTTGCTGTCCAGCCCTGATTGCAGTCAAGGCAAGCACTCAGCGAGTTCCTCGAGAGCGCGCAGCGGAAGCGCGAATCTCCGTCCGCACCAAGGGCGGTAATCCGTGGTGTGCGGACGGTATGGTCAAGCGCTCCCGCGCTCCCGCCTACGCCACCTCTACGCTTCAGCGTTGATCCAACGTGGCGCATCGGTCAGGACCGTGCAGGCTCGCTCGAGCCATTCCTATCAGGACAGTTTCAGCGAACGCCCGATGATTTCCTTCATGATCTCGGTGGTGCCGCCGTAGATGGTTTGGACGCGGGCGTCCATGTAGGCCTTGGCGATCGGGTATTCCTTCATGTAGCCGTAGCCGCCGTGTAGTTGGAGGCAGCGGTCGATGAGGTCGACCTGTTCTTCGGTGCTCCACCATTTGGCCATGGCGGCGTCTTCGACGGAGAGCTTGCCGCGGTTGAGGTCTTCGATGAAGCGGTCGACCAGGACGCGGACGGCGGTGGTTTTGGTGGCGAGTTCGGCGAGCACGAAGCGGGTGTTCTGGAAGGTGCCGATGGGCTTGCCGAAGGCCTTGCGGTCGCGGACGTACTGGATGGTCATGTCCAGGCACGCCTCCATCGCGGCGGCGGCCATCACGGCGATGGACAGGCGCTCCTGGGGCAGGTTCTGCATCAGGTGGATGAAGCCCGCGCCCTCCTGGCCGAGCAGGTTGGCGGCGGGCACCCGGACGTCGGTGAAGCTCAGCTCGGCGGTGTCCTGCGCCTTGAGGCCGAGCTTGTCCAGGTTGCGGCCGCGTTCGAAGCCGGCCATGCCGCGCTCGACGACGAGCAGGCTGAAGCCCATCGCGCCCTTCTCGGGGTCGGTCTGCGCGACCACGATGACGATGTCGGCGTTGATGCCGTTGGTGATGAAGGTCTTGGCGCCGTTGAGCACCCAGTCGTCACCGTCGCGGACCGCACGGGTCTTGATGCCCTGCAGGTCGGAGCCGGTGCCGGGCTCGGTCATCGCGATCGCGGTGATGATCTCGCCGGAACAGAAGCCGGGCAGCCAGCGCTGCTTCTGCTCCTCGTTGGCCAGCTCCGACAGATACGGTGCGATCACGTCGTTGTGCAGGGCGAAACCGAGGCCGGAGTACTGGCCGCGGACCGATTCCTCGGCCACGATCGCGTTGTAGCGGAAGTCCTTGACCCCGCCGCCGCCGTACTCCTCCGGCATGGCCATGCCCAGGAAGCCCTGCTTGCCTGCCTCGAGCCAGACCGCGCGGTCGACAATGCCCTGCTCTTCCCACTTCGCGTGGTTCGGCGCGACGTGCTGATCGAGAAACTTGCGGAACGACTCCCGGAACAGATCATGTTCGGGTTCGAACAGTGTGCGCTCCACACCAACCTCCTAGTGACCCACCGGCCGGTCGACACCGACCCGTCATTGCCTCATACGGTACCCGGAACGAGAATCGCAGTTCACTTCTGGGGCGGAATCGTTGGCTAACCAGGCGCGGCGTCGGGCATCGTGGAAGAAGACCGAGATTCTCGACAAACCCCGGCCGAGCCCGCAGTGTCCTCGACCACACAATTCCGACGTCGTGTTAACCCGCTGTCCAACTTTTGGTGAACATCAGCATGCGACCGTTGGACGATGGCGGCGACCCTCATCGCGACGGCTCCGACCGGTTCCGTTGCCCCAATCTCCAGTCCGACAGCCCTGCCACCGGCCCGTCCGGTGGAACGCCTCGGAGTGACCGTGCTGCTGCTCGGGACCGCGATCGCGTATCTGTGGCATATCACCGTCAACGGCATGGGCAACAACTTCTACGCGGGCGCGGCCTGGGCGGGGTCGCGGGACTGGAAGGCGCTGCTGTTCGGCTCGCTCGATCCGAGCAACTTCATCACTGTCGACAAGCCGCCGGTTTCCCAGTGGGTAATGGGGCTGTCCGGGCAGTTGTTCGGATTCAGCAGTGCGAGCATGCTGATTCCCCAGGCGTTGATGGCGGTGGGCGCGGTCGGGTTGACGTATGGGGCGGTGGCGCGTGCGACGCGGAGCCGGGCCGCCGGGCTGTTGGCCGGGGTGGTGTTGGCGGTTACGCCGGTGGTGGCGTTGATGTTTCGGTTCAACAACCCGGACGCGGTGTTGGTGTTGCTGATGACCGCGGGCGGCTACTGCACCATCAGGGCGTTGGAGCGCGCGAACGGGCGGTGGCTGATGATGGCCGGTGTCGCGCTCGGGTTCGCGTTCTTGGCCAAGTTGCTCGAAGGGTTGATGGTGTTGCCCGCGCTGGGTGTCACGTATCTCATCGTCGCGCCCACGTCCCTGCGTAATCGGTTGTGGCACTTGGTCGGTGCCGCTGCGGCGTTGATCGTCTCGGCCGGCTGGTACGTGTTGCTGACCGTCCTGTGGCCTGAATCATCGCGACCGTATCTCGCCGGCTCGACGGACAACAGCTTCATGGATTCTGTGCTCGGCTACAACGGATTCGGGCGCTTCCTCGGTCACACTCCCGCGACCGGGAAGATCGACCTGCCGTCCGGTTATCAGACGCCGCCCGGACTTCTGCAGAGCTTCAACGATTTCGGCTCGCCCGGGATCGGCCGACTGTTTGCCGGCGAGAGCGGGTTCGAGATCTCGTGGCTGGTTCCGGCCGCGCTGTTGGCGTTCGTGGTGGTGCTGGCGTCCCGGTGGGGTGCGCAGCGCACCGATCAAATACGTGGCGCAGCATTGGTTTTCGGGTTGTGGTTGATCACGATGGGTGGCGCCTTCAGTGCGATGAAGGCCATCGAGCACTCCTACTACACGCTGACCCTCGCGCCTGCCGCGGCCGGGATGGTCGCGGTTGGCGTGCATGAGCTGTGGGTGCGGCGCGACGAATTGCTCGGCAAGCTCGGGGCCGCCGCGCTGATACTGACCATGGGCCTGTGGGCTTTTGTTGTGCTGCAACGTAATTCGGATTGGATGCCGTGGGTGCGCTGGACCGTCGCCGGGGTGACGGTGGCGGCGGCGCTCGGAGTGCTGGCGACCGCGATTCCGGTGACGGCCGGGTGGCGGGTCGCGCGGACCAGGGCTACCGCGATCCTGGTGGTCGTCGGAGTGCTCGCCGGGCTCGGCGGGTCGACGGCGTACGCGGCGGCCACGCTGCCGCAAGCCCACGTCGGCCGCAGTCCCCTGGTCGGACCGGCCAAACCCGTCGAGACCGGGATCGCGGCGCTGATCCACCGCCAGACGCAGAACTTCGCCGACGGTGGCGCGTTCACCAATCCACAGCTCGTCACGATGCTGATGAGCAGCACCACCAGGTGGTCCGCCGCGGTAGATCGAGGTTCGATCGCCGCCGCACTCGAATTAGCCAGCCGTACCCCGGTGATCGCCATCGGCGGATTCGCGGCCGAAGACCCGGTACCGACGTTAGAGGAGTTCCAGCAGATCGTGGCCGACCATGAGTTGACGTACTACCTGGTGCAGGAGATGCAGCTACCCGCGTCATGGAAAACCGGCGGACAGCCGGGCACTACCACACCATCCGCACCCGAAAAGCCGTGGCAGGTAACCGGGAAGCCAGAGATCGCGGAATGGGTGAGCCACCACTACACCGCGACGCACATCGGCAACATCGCGGTGTACGACCTGACCCCGCACCCGAATTAGACCCATCCCCGCACCACTCTTGATCTCCCGCACCGAAATTCGCATGCGATTCTCGGTGCACCAAATCAGGAATGGTGCGTCGACATCAGCGCAGCGTCAGTAGGCGCAAGGTCGGCGGCGAGCTGGGCGCGAGGCGCAGGCGCAAACCCGCCAGCCGCACCACTTCTGATGCTCTGCACTGAAAATCGCATGCGATTCCCGGTGCGGGAAATCAGGAGTGGTGCGGCGGCATCACTGCGTTCGCCAGGTCGGGTGGGAGAGTTCGGCGCGGGCACCGGCCGACCGCCGCACCACTTTGACTAGGCGCACCGAATTCGCGTGCGATTCTCGGGGCGGGAAGTCAGCGGTGGTGTGGGGTCAGCGGCGGAGGCGGTCGCGCAGTCGGCCGAACAGGGTGCGGCCGGAGTCGTGGTCGCGTTCGGTGAAGAGGAATTTCAGTTCCTCCTCCAGAGCCTTGCGGACGACGTCGCGCAATTCCTTTGCGGCCGTGGTGATGTCGTCGGCGTCGCGCCAGGGGGCTGGGTCGATGGGGGTGCCTGCGGAGAAGTAGAAGCGTTCGGGGCGTGGGAGGACGGTGGGGCCGAGGCCGCGCAGGAGTGGGGGTGTCAGCTCGGGGTTCATGCCGAGGGCTTCGACGGTCCAGCGCAGGGGGCGGAGCAGTGGGTGGTCACCGTCGATGACGATGTCGTAGGCGTCGTCGACGCCGATCATCGCGATCGGCACGATCGGTGCGCCCGCTTCGATCGCCATTCGAGCGAAGCCGGTGCGGCCCTCCCATTTGAGGACGTACTTCTCGTTCTTGCGACGCACCGCCTCTCGGCCACCGCCGGGGAACACGATGACGGCCTCGCCGCGCTTCAGCAGAGCGAGGCAGTTGCCGCGGGTGCCGCGGACCGCGCCGTAGCGGTGCAGGAAGTGCCGCACGCCGGGGACCGCGATCAGCACGTTCTCGGCGAGGCCACGGATCAGGCGGCCGCGGCGGCGCAGTACCTCGGGCAGCAGCAGCGGGGCGTCGATGCCGCCCATCAGATTGTGGTTGCCGACGAGCAGGACGGGACCGTCGGTGGGAATGTTGTCGAGTCCGTAGAACCGCGGACTGGTCCACGCGCGCAACGGCGACAGCAGCGCTTCGATTACCCGAAGATCGCTGTCGGTCAGCGAAACCGCCAGCGGGGCACCGTCGCTGAGCGCCGGCTTGTCGAGCAACAGCGCACCGGACGCCTTATCTGCGGAATCGGCCGAACCCACACGGTCGTGCGACATACATCCCTCCTGATGTCGCCTCGAACGATACCGTAACGAAATCCACTGTGCCGCATCGAATGTGAGCGCCAACACAATCTGACCGGTCTGCTATGAGCTCACCGCCCGCTCCCCCACGACCGAAACCACCGCCCGCCTGCCGCGCACAACTCGTCGTCCCGCGCAAAAATTTGCTGACGATTTCATCCGCATCAGCACAATACGTGCGCGCGACCATGGCTCATGTGCGCCAGCACGAACATGCGAGACCTAACCACGGAAACGTTCACAGCTCTAGCCCACACACAGACTAGCGACGCCGGACCACACCGCCCCGCACAGCCGACCTGCTGGCCCAGTCGCCGCGCACCGATTCTCCCGCTGCGCGTCAATTTGCTGGCAGTTTCATACGCACCGACACAACTTGCGCGCGCGAGGGCGGCACCGCGAGCGCTCGCATCGACAGTGACACCACCGAACCATGCCCCGGCCTGCTGACCAAAGTCGCCGCGCACCGATTCGCGCGCTGCGCCTCAAATTGCTGGCAATTTCATGCGCGCCAACACAACTTGCGCGCGCGGGTGGCATCGCTCGCGTCGACGCTGACCGCAGCGAACCGGCCCTCGGCCTTGTTGGCAAAGTCGCCGCGCACCGATTCTCCCGCTGCGCGTCAATTTGCTGACACTTTCATGCGCACCGACACAACTTGCGCGCGCGAGGTAGCGCCACGCGCGTCTGCCGACAACGCGCACGGCGCCGATCGGGTGCCCCTGGTTTGCATGCAGTAGCCGCCGCGCACGATCCCTCGCGCTGCGTACGAAATTGCCAGCAAATTCATACGCAGCGGCACAAACCGTGCGCCGGGGGCGTGAGCAGCGCCGACGGAAGCAGCAGGAGTCCGCCGAGCGGGACATGGTGGCGGCGACGTGCGAGTGAGGCCGCCGTCATGTCCCGTTCGGTGTCACGGGAGCTGGCTACTCGGCGTGGCCGTTGGGTTCCGCGCCGCCGGCGTGGGCGTATTCCGAGAGGGCCGCGGCGAGGGAGTGGGGCACGCGGGCGTGGACTCGGGTGCCGCCTTCCTCGTGGGTCGAATCGATGATGCGGCCGTCGGCGTGGATGCGGGCGAGCAGGTCGCCGCGGCTGTACGGGAGCAGGATGCTGATTTCGGCGTCGAGGCCGCCGAGCACCTCGGCGAGGCGGTCGCGCAGGGCGTCGATGCCGAGGTCGGCGCGGACGGAGACGTACGCCGCGTCCGGGAGCTGGCCGCGCAGGCGGGTGAGCGCCATCGGGTCCAACGCGTCGATCTTGTTGACCACCAGCAGTTCCGGCGGGGCCGAGGTGCCCTGCTCCTTGATCACGTCGGTGATCACCTCGCGGACCGCCTTGATCTGCTCGGCGGGCAGCGCGTCGGAACCGTCGACCACGTGCAGTAGCAGGTCGGCGCCGGTCACTTCCTCCAGCGTCGACCGGAACGCCTCGACCAACTGGGTCGGCAGGTGCCGGACGAAACCGACGGTGTCGGTGAACACGACCTCGCGGCCGTCGTCGAGATCGGCACGGCGGGTGGTCGGATCGAGGGTGGCGAACAGCGCGTCCTGCACCAGGAGTCCGGCGCCGGTGAGCGCGTTCATCAGGCTGGACTTGCCCGCGTTGGTGTAGCCGACGATCGCCACCGACGGGATGCCGCTGGAACTGCGGCGGGCCCGCATGGTGTCGCGCGCGGTCTTCATCTCGCGAATCTCGCGGCGCAGCTTGGCCATTCGCTCGCGGATGCGGCGACGATCGGTTTCGATCTTCGTCTCACCGGGGCCACGCAGGCCGACGCCGCCGTTGCTGCCCGCGCGACCACCGGCCTGCCGGGACATGGACTCACCCCAGCCGCGCAGTCGCGGCAGCATGTATTCCATTTGCGCCAGCGCGACCTGAGCCTTGCCCTCGCGGGAGGTGGCGTGCTGGGCGAAGATGTCGAGGATCAGCGCGGTCCGGTCGATCACCTTGACCTTGACGACCTTTTCCAGCGCGGTCAGCTGCGCAGGGGTGAGCTCACCGTCGCAGATCACGGTGTCGGCGCCGGTTTCCAGCACCACGGCCCGCAGCTCTTCGGCCTTGCCGGAGCCGATGTAGGTGGCCGGGTCCGGCTTGTCGCGGCGCTGGATCAGTCCTTCGAGCACCTCGGAACCCGCGGTCTCGGCGAGCGCGGCCAGTTCGGTCATGCTCGCGTCGGCCTGCGCCGCGCTGCCCGTGGTCCACACGCCGACCAACACGACCCGTTCCAGGCGCAGCTGCCGGTACTCGACCTCGGTGATGTCGGTGAGTTCGGTGGACAGCCCAGCGACGCGACGCAGCGAGCTGCGTTCGTCGAGCTGCATCTCGCCGACCGTGGGGTTTGCCGACGTCCAGCCGCCGGAGCGCTTCATCCGCGCGGCGTGCTCGGCGACGACATCGCCGGTCTCGGCGTCGTCGGACAGCGCGCCGTCGGCGGCAGCGTCGAGCTGGATGTCGTCATCGGCCGTCTCGGTGAAGTCGTCGGCCGGAGTGAATTCATAAACTTTAGATTTCGTCATACAAGATCCATGATCCCACGATGCACCGACATGGCGCATTCGGATATTGCGCACAGCGTGTTGGGGGTTGTCGGGTCAAGTCCGTGCGGCGCTGACACGAAACCTGGATACGACCTGGTGGGCGGAGCAGACCGGCTGTCAGCGCCCCTCCGCGAGTGCCCACAACCGACGACCACCCCAGCCAATTGGCGCCGCCAGACGTCGTCCCCGACCAGCTATGCATCCAATCCGCGCCGCCAAACCTTGCACGGGCCGAGACAAGGACGGACTCCACGACTGCCGCCGCCCTTCGCGCGAATGGCCGACACGACGAGAACCGACGAGCCACTCGGCCGCAGCGGGTTCGCGGAAACGGTTCAACCACCGCCCGTCGGCGACAGCGCCCGACGCGATCAGATCCACGAGCCCGCGCAACCAAGCGATGCCACCAACCGCGCACGGCCGGTGCGAATCCGGTAGACCTAAAGCGATCCGAGGTGCTGCCACCAGCCCTCGGCGATGGTCCCGGACGCGACGAGTACCGAAGGCCCGCGCAGCCAGGCGGTGCCGTTGGACAGGCCGACGGTGACCTCCCCGCCGGGGATGCGGATGCGGACCTCGCCGGTGTCGGTCGCGAGGTCGAAACCTTCGCGCGCCAGGGCCGCGGCGGCCGCGGCTACGGTTCCTGTTCCGCAGGAACGGGTTTCGCCGACACCGCGTTCGTAGACGCGCATGTCGACGGAGCGGTCGGCGTCGAGGGCGGTCACGATTTCCACGTTGACGCCGTGCGGGAAGAGGTCGGGGTCGTAGCCGGGGGGCACGGTGAGGTCGAGTTTGGCCAGGCCGTCCGCGGAGAGCTCGGGGTCGACGCAGGCCAGGTGCGGGTTGCCGACGTCGATGCCGATGCCGGGGTAGGCCCAGCCCGCGATGGTGGCGGTGGATTCGCCGAGTTCGCGCACGGTGCCCATGTCGACCGTGACCATGTCGACGGTGACGTCGCCGTCGACCGCGGTGGCGGAGTGCACGACGACCGGGCGTCCACCCGCACGACTACCGACGACGAATTCGTGCTCGGTCTCCAATCCGGAGGCCACCAGGTAGTGCGAAAACACCCGAACACCGTTGCCGCACATCTCGGCAATCGAGCCGTCGGCGTTGCGGTAGTCCATGAACCAGTCGGTCTCGTCCACACCCTCGGGCAGCTCGGCGAGCACGCCCGCGGCACGCAACGCACCGGCCCGCGCCACCCGCAGCACACCGTCGGCGCCGAGGCCGCGTTGGCGATCGCAGAGCGCGCTGATCCGCTCGGCGGTCAGCTCCAGCCGAACCTCGAGGTCCGGCAGCACCACGAAGTCGTTCTGGGTGCCGTGCCCCTTGGTGAACTCGATATCCGACACGTACGTGTTCTCCCTAACTACTCGTCATTTGGCAAACGTCCGGCGCTGCCGGGAAATTTCGTAGAGCGCGACGGCGGCGGCCGAGGGCGCGCCGAGCGAGCTGGCGGTGCCGCCCATCGGGATGTGCACCATGTCGTCGCAGGCTTCCTGCCAGGCGGCGCTCATCCCGCTGGTCTCGTTGCCGACGACGAGGATGGTGGCGTCGCCGAAGTCGTGGTCGTAGGCCGCGTGCGGACCGTGCTCGTCGGTGCCGACGATCCGGGTCGGGATGCCGCGCCGCACCTGCCGGTCCCGGAATTCGAGAACCTGTGCGGCCCCGGCCGCGCGCACGATCGGCATGGCGAACAGCGAGCCCGTCGACGCGCGCACGGCCTGCGGGTCGTACTGGTCGGCGCCGTGCCCGGTGACGATCACACCGCTGGCGCCGAACGCGTCGGCCGATCGGATCAACGTGCCCAGATTGCCCGGCGAATTAGGCCGGTCGAACACCACGACCACCGGCGCGTCCTCGCCGGGCTCCCCCGGCTCGAAGGTGTCGAGCTCCTGCTGCCGCGACACCGCGACGGCGACCAATTCCGGTATGCCGCCGACCTTTTCGCCGAGCTCGGCCATCAACTCCGGCACCAGGCCGACCTGCGGCACGTCGCTGGTGTCCAGTAGCTCCCTGGCCCAGCTGGACAGGTCGGGCGTGCCGAGGCGGTAGAGCAGCGTCTCCAGCGGCCAGTCGTTGGCGACGGCCTGGGTGATCGGGCGGACACCCTGCACCAGGAAGCGCCCGTCGCGGTGGCGTTTGGTCCGGTTGTTCAGGTACGCCTGCCATACCTGGACCGAGGCATTGCGGGTGCTCACACGTCGGGTCACTGCGGAGTCCGTTCTTTCTCGTCGAGCAGGGCGAGCGCGGTCGCCACCAGATCGGGGGCGGCGCCGTCCACCCAGCGCACCCGGGGGTCCCGCCGGAACCACGAGCGCTGCCGCCGAACGTAGCGCCTGGTGCCGATCAGGGTGCGTTCTTGCGCGTGCTCTAAGTCGTATTCGTTGTCGAGGTACGACAGGACTTGTGCGTACCCGATGGCGCGCCGGGCGGTGACGCCGTCGCGCAGGCCGTGCTCGATCAAGGTGCGTACTTCGTCGACGAGTCCGGCGGCGAACATCAGCTCGGTGCGGCGTTCGATCCGTTCGTCCAGCGCGGCCGTCTCGCGGTCGACACCGATGATCACCGTGCCCCAGCGCGGCGTGCCGATCTCGGGTGCGGAGGCGGCGAACGGCTGGCCGGTGAGTTCGACGACCTCGAGCGCACGCACCATGCGGCGGCCGTCGGTGGGCAGGATGGTCGCTGCCGCAGCCGGATCCGCGGCCTGCAATGCCGCGTGCACCGCGTCGACGCCCCCCTCGGCGAGCACGTTCTCCCAACGGGCGCGCACGACCGGGTCGGTGGCCGGGAACTCCCACTTGTCCAGCAGCGCTTGCACATACATCATCGAACCGCCGACGATGACCGGCACGCGACCGCGCGCCATGATCTCGACGACGTCCGCGCTCGCCGCGGACTGGTAGGCGGCGACGGTCGCGGTTTCGGTCACGTCGAGCACATCGAGTTGATGATGCGGGATGTCACGCCGTTCGGCGACGGTGAGTTTCGCGGTGCCGACATCCATGCCGCAGTAGAGCTGCATCGCGTCGATGTTGACGATCTCACCGCCGAGTCGTTCGGCGAGGTCGAGGCCGAGATTCGATTTGCCGGTGGCGGTGGGACCAACAACGGCGATCGGGGTGATGGCGGGATCGCTCACGACTCGCCTCCGTGGTGCGGGACGCCATCCCGCGGCACTCGCGCACGATCGCACCTCGCCGACGCCCACCGTTCCCGGCCCGATGCCGTTGCGTGCATGGCTCGCTCGGCTGTGCCTAATTTTCGCTCGCCGCGCTCGCTCATGCGGACTCCGGTCGCCACAGACTGACGTCGTAGCCGACGCCGAACGGAGCGTCCTGGTAGAGCGTCTCGACCATCGGATCAGTGTCGAACAATCCGGCCAGCACCTGATAGGCGGCCCGCCCGGACATCACCAGTTCCGCACTCAGCGCAGGATCCAGCGCACGCAATCCGGCAAGGTCACCCGCGGCCAACGCACGATCCAGTTCTGCTTGCACAGCGGCAGCCCGATCGTCGAGATACCCCGGCGCCTTCAACGACAACGTCGCGGCACCATCCGCGATCACCAGCACACCGTGCCGTTCGTCCGAATTGTCCAATTCTGCACGCAGTTTCGCGCCGAGTTCGAAGCAGCACGCCACCGGAGTGTCTTCGGCAACAATGCGAACCTCGGCACTCACGCCCGGTGCGACCTGTCCCCGCAACCAGCCGGCGATCAATACCGGCAGCGGATGCTGGGGATCCGGCTCGGCTGTCGCAGCCGCGGAAAGCGCGACCCGCACGTCCGCGCCGAACCCGCGGAACGTACCGGCCGACTCGGAACCGAACACCTGGTCGGCGGCCCCGGTGCCGACAACTGTCCAGCGGTCTGTCACTGCCGCAAGCCTTTCCGCAGCCGTCAGCACGGCCGCGCGCAGCACCGCGCGCGGATCACCCTGCTGACCGGGAAGCTCGCCCGTCATACCGCCGCAGAGCTCGGGCACCAGGATCGGCGGCGACGGGACCAGGGCGGCAATCGAGAACACCGGATAACCGTAACCGTTCCGCGCGACGCCCTTACGCACCGCGGGTACCGCCCGGGTTCGAGTGTCTCTGCCGCAAAGCTGGTCGAGATTGATACTGTTCGATGAGCTACAACCCAGGTCATCAGGGGTTGCAATCCCCGAGATTCCGCCGAGTGAAGGCATGGGTCGATGGTCACAAGGGCTCAAACCGGGTTCAATGGGATGAGCTAGGGCGTAACCAGGCAGCCGTGACGCGCGGCAGGGACGAGGAGCAATGACCGACAGCAACGGAACCGCGAAAGCCAGCCCCGGCGCGATGCCGCGCTCTTCCGGTGCCCCGAAACCCGGTGGCTCGATCCAACCGCCCAAGCCGCACGCGACGCCGGGCCAGGCCCAGCATCCGCATCCCGTCGTGCCGACGGTCTCCGACCCCAGCGCGTGGGGCCGGGTCGACGACGACGGCACCGCCTGGGTGCGGACCGCTGACGGCGAACGTCAGGTCGGCTCCTGGCAGGCCGGTGACGCCGCCGAGGGGCTGGCCCACTTCGGCCGCCGATTCGACGACCTGGCCACCGAGGTCGCACTGCTGGAGGCCCGCCTGGCCGCGGGCGCGGACGCCCGCAAGACCAAGGCCGCCGCCGTCGCCCTCGCCGAATCGCTGCCCACCGCCGCCGTCATCGGCGATATCGACGGGCTCGCCAAGCGCCTGGCCGCGATCGCCGAACACTCCGAAGAGGCTGCCGCGCAGGCCAAGGAGGAGAAAGACAAGGCGCGCCACGAGCACACCGAGCGCAAGGAAACGCTGTGCGCCGAGGCCGAGAAGATCGCGGCCGAATCCACCCAGTGGAAGGCCGCGGGCGACCGGCTGCGCGAGATCCTCGACGAGTGGAAGTCGATCCGCGGCGTGGACCGCAAGGTCGACGACGCGCTCTGGAAGCGGTACTCCAAGGCGCGTGAGGCGTTCAACCGCAGGCGCGGTGCGCACTTCGCCGAACTCGACCGGGAACGCGCCTCCGCGAAGACGCGCAAGGAAGAGCTGTGCGTGCGCGCCGAGGAACTGTCCGGCTCGACCGACTGGGTCGGCACCGCGGGCATCTTCCGCGACCTGCTCGCCGAGTGGAAGGCCGCGGGCCGCGCGCCGCGCGAGGCCGACGAGGCGCTGTGGCGGCGCTTCAAGAGCGCGCAGGACGTGTTCTTCGCCGCCCGCAACGCCGCGGTCACCGAGCGCGACGCCGAGTTCGACACGAACGCCGCCGCCAAGGAAGAGCTGCTGCAGGCCTACGAGCACATCGACCCGGCCAACGGCCTGGAAGCCGCCCGCGCGTCGCTGCGCGAACTGCAGGACAAGTGGGACGCCCTCGGCAAGGTCCCACGCGAACGCATGCAGGAACTGGAAGGCAAGCTGCGCACCATCGAGAAGCGGGTCCGCGACGCCGTCGACGCACAGTGGCGGCGCACCGACCCGGAGGCGATGGCCCGCGCGGCCCAATTCCGCGAGCGCGTAGCCCAATTCGAGGAACAGGCCGCCAAGGCCCAAGCCGCAGGCAAGGCCCGCGACGCCGAGAAGGCCCTCGAACAGGCCAAGCAGTGGCGCGAGTGGGCCGAAGCCGCCGAGGGCGCGGTCACCAACCGCTAACCCCGTTCCGACCGAAGGCGCCCTTCACCCCGCCGGACAGTCCAAAGGCCACCTTCAGTCGACTGCATGCGATCGACCGAAGGTGGCCTTCGGTGTGTCTGGGGGACTGAAGGGCGCCTTCGGTCGCTAGTTTTCGCCGGTGAGGCGACGGCGGTCGCGTTCCTCGGCGGCCGCTGAGGCGTTGCGGCGTTGTTCTTCGGCGGCCAGTTGCAAGGCCGTGCGGCTCCAGACGACGCGAATCCAGTGGAACGTCAACACGATCGCGGCGATGGTGCCGAGGATGAGGCCGACGGCAGGGCCCGCACCGTGGTAGTTGTTGATGCCGGGGGTCTGGCGGTGCCAGATGGAGAAGACGCCGAAGACGCTGGTGATGGCGGTGCCCGCGACCGCGATCCAGGCCAGGAACCAGCGGCGGGTCATCAGGGCCAGGGTCGAGAAGCCGACGCCGAAGACCACCAGGAACCAGACGAAGATCCGGGACGGCAGCCCGATGTGCTCCATCCGGGCGGCCTCGGTGCCGAGCAGCACGTCGAAACCGCGTGCGCCGCCGGCGTGCGGCAGCACCAGCGAGAGCAACAGGACGAACACCGCGCCGGCCACCACCATGGCGCGCACGCCGGGGTCGATCTCGCCCGCGATGCGGCGTTCCACCGCGTCCAGGTCGTCGCGGAACTGCTCGAAGTTGCTGCTCTCGACCGAGTTCACTGAACCCTCGTTTCGTTCGGCTTGTTCGTGGTTCGCTGCCGTGCCCGCGTCCACTGTGCCAGCACCGGGTTCGTTCGCCTCGGCCGACCCACTACCGTCGGTAGTAGGTTTGCGGTTCGCGGGCTGGTCGGGTTCCGCACCGCCGGCCACGAAGCCGTTGTCGCCAGGCTTGTCGTTCACGCTGCCCCCTTGCCGATATGCGGTTCCGGCCCGCGCGATCCGCGTCGCGGATCGCGTTCGGCTCCAGCATGACCCAGTGCCCGGGCGATGTCTGCGATTCGCCGACTCATGCGCCGCAACCGGTCGAGCAGCCCGCGGCCGCGACCGGTTCCGGCGCGGGCGCGCCGATGCGGGGCAGTCCGAGGCCGACGCCGATCGGTTCGGTCTTCGGCGTGACGCCCCGTTCGTGCGCGTCACCGGCCGCGGTGCGGCGATGCGACTTGATCGGCGAGTCGGCGATCAGGTGATGCGGTGCCGCCTCGGTGATATCGACGGTGACGAGGTCGCCGGGGCGGATCGACTCCGGTGTGCCGCCCGGCCGGAAATGCACCAGCCTGCCGTCGCGGGCCCGGCCGCTCATCCGCGCGGTGGCGGCGTTCTTCTTGCCCGCGCCGTCGGCGACCAGCAGTTCGACCTCGGTGCCGATGAGCTCCCGGTTCGCGTCGAGCGAGACTTCCTCCTGCAACGCGATGAGCCGCATATACCGTTCCTGCACAACGGCTTTCGGCAGCTGATCGGGCATATCGGCGGCCGGGGTGCCGGGCCGCTTGGAGTACTGGAAGGTGTAGGCGCTGGTGAATCGCGCCTGCCGCACCACGTCCAGGGTCTCCTGGAAGTCCTCCTCGGTCTCCCCCGGGAACCCGACGATGATGTCGGTGGTGATCGCGGCGTGCGGCATCACCGCGCGCACCTTCTCGATGATGCCGAGGTAGCGCGCCTTGCGGTAGGACCGGCGCATCGACTTGAGCACCTTGTCCGAACCGGACTGCAGCGGCATGTGCAACTGCGGGCAGATGTTCGGCGTCTCGGCCATCGCCTCGATCACGTCGTCGGTGAATTCGGCCGGGTGCGGCGAGGTGAAGCGCACTCGCTCCAGTCCATCGATGTTTCCGCACGCGCGCAGCAGCTTGGCGAACGCGCCGCGATCGCGGGCCTCGTCCGGATCGGCGAACGAGGCGCCGTAGGCATTCACGTTCTGCCCGAGCAGCGTCACCTCCAGCACGCCCTGGTCGACCAGCGCCTGCACCTCGGCGAGCACGTCGCCGGGGCGGCGGTCGACCTCCTTGCCGCGCAGCGACGGAACGATACAGAAGGTGCAGGTGTTGTTGCAGCCCACCGAGATCGACACCCAGCCCGAGTACGCGGACTCGCGCTTGGCGGGCAGGCTCGACGGGAACGCCTCCAGCGACTCCAGGATCTCCACCTGCGCCTCGGCATTGTGCCGCGCGCGTTCCAGCAGGACGGGCAGCGAGCCGATGTTGTGTGTGCCGAACACCACATCCACCCACGGCGCCTTGCGCACGACCGTGCCGCGGTCCTTCTGTGCCAGGCAGCCGCCGACGGCGATCTGCATGCCGGGCTGGTCGGCCTTGATCGACGCCAGATGGCCGAGGGTGCCGTAGAGCTTGTTGTCGGCGTTCTCGCGCACCGCGCAGGTGTTGAGCACGACCAGGTCGGCCGTCGCGCCGGGCGCGGCCTTCACGTACCCCGCGTCCTCCAGGAGTCCGGACAAGCGTTCGGAATCGTGCACGTTCATCTGGCAGCCGAAGGTGCGGACCTCATAGCTGCGGGTGCCTTCAGAGGCGAGGTGGGTGGGAGTCAACACTGCCTGTCCGATCGATTCCACGGGTCCAGGGTACGGGCACGCCCAACCCCAATTTTGGGGGCATGCAATTTGCGAATGCGCCGTCAAGCGACGGCGCGTTAGCCGTCGGCCCGCTCCCTCGCGGCAGTGGCCTTGCTCACTCACACAGCCCCTGATCAGGCACTGCGCGACGGCGGCGGGCTCGCCCACGGCCGCGAAACCGGCGATCCGGACGAACCGGTCGATCCGGTTAACGTGACGTGTCACGGCGGCGTGCCAAAACGGTGTGTCGCGGAAACTCGGGCAAATCCACATTTTGCCTTTACAGTCTTGGACCATGACCGACGACGCCGCCGCGCCCGATACAACCGGGAACGCTTCAACCGGGGACGCCAGCGCCGCCAGCGCGCCGATGATCTCGATGCGCAACGTGCAAAAGCACTTCGGTGAATTGCACGTGCTGCGGGACATCGACCTGGAAGTCCCCAAGGGACAGGTAGTCATTGTTCTGGGGCCCTCGGGCTCCGGGAAATCGACGCTGTGCCGCACCATCAACCGCCTCGAACCCATCGACTCCGGTGACATCGCCATCGACGGTGTCCCGCTGCCCGCCGAAGGCCGCGGCCTGGCCGCGCTGCGCGCCGACGTCGGCATGGTTTTCCAATCGTTCAACCTGTTCGCGCACAAGACGATCCTGGAGAACGTCATGCTCGCGCCGATGAAGGTCCGCAAGATCAAGAAGGACGCGGCGCGCACGCACGCCATGGAACTGCTCGACCGGGTCGGCATCGGCAACCAGGCCGACAAGTACCCGGCCCAGCTCTCCGGTGGCCAGCAGCAGCGCGTCGCCATCGCCCGCGCGCTGGCGATGAACCCCAAGGTGATGCTGTTCGACGAGCCGACCTCGGCCCTGGACCCGGAAATGGTCCAGGAGGTGCTCGACGTGATGGTCTCGCTGGCCAAGGACGGGATGACCATGCTGGTCGTCACCCACGAGATGGGCTTCGCCCGCCGCGCGGGCAACCGGGTCCTGTTCATGGCCGACGGCCAGGTGGTGGAGGACGCCGAACCCGAGGTGTTCTTCACCGCGCCGAAGTCCGAACGTGCCAAGGACTTCCTCGGCAAGATATTGAGCCACTGAACCATAGAGATCGACCCGCTGAGCTCGTGCCGAACCGAAGGACGGCCTCGTCCCACGGACACGGCCAGCAAACCCATGAGAGGGAGAAGGAAACTCGATGAGGATCAACCGTGCTCTGCGACTCGGAGTCGGCGCGATCGCGCTGACCGTCGTCGCCGCGACCGCCACCGCGTGCGGCGGCGGTGACAGCAAGTCCGCCCTGGATCACGCCAAGAACGGCAAGCTGACCATCGGTATCAAGTTCGACCAGCCGGGCATCGGCCTGCGCAACAAGGACGGCTCCTACAGCGGCTTCGACGTCGAGGTCGCCAAGCTGGTCGCGGGCAAGCTCGGGGTGAAGCCCGAGGGCATCACCTGGAAGGAATCGCCGTCCAGCCAGCGCGAGACGCTGATCGAGAACGGCCAGGTCGACTACATCGTGGCCAGCTACTCGATCACCGACGCGCGCAAGCAGAAGGTCGACTTCGCCGGCCCCTACTACGTTGCGGGACAGTCGTTCCTGGTGCGCTCCGACAACACCGACATCTCGACCCCGGAAACCCTCAAGGGCAAGAAGGTCTGCTCGGTGAAGGGCTCCACGCCGGCGCAGAACATCGAGAAGAACTTCCCCGACACCCAGCTGCAGCAGAACGACACCTACTCGGTGTGCCTCGAGGGCCTGCGCGCCGGCTCGTGGGACGCCGTGACCACCGACGACATCATCCTGGCCGGCTACGCCGCACAGAGCACGGGTGCGTTCAAGGTCGTCGGTAAGCCGTTCACCACGGAGAACTACGGCATCGGCCTCAAGAAGGGCGACAAGGAGCTCCGCGACAAGGTCAACGACGCGATCGAGGCGATCTTCGCCGACGGTTCCTGGAAGAAGGCCTTCGACGCGTCCGTCGGCGGCTCGGGATACCAGGCGCCGGAACCGCCGAAGGTCAACCGGTACTGAGTTTTCACCCCGCACGGGTGGCCTGCTCCCACGGATCAGGCCACCCGCCGCACTCTTCCCCCTGACAATCGAGACCCGATGGGAGGGACACGTACGCCGTGTTCGACCTGATCTCGAGGTATGACGACAAAATCCTCGACGCCTTCTGGGTGACCATCAAACTGACCGTCCTCTCGGCGGTCGGCGCGCTGATCCTGGGCACCATCGTCGCTGCGCTGCGTGTGTCCCCAGTACCGATCGCCCGCGCGGTCGGCACCGCCTACGTCACCATCTTCCGCAACACCCCGCTCACCCTGATCATCCTGTTCATGTCGCTCGGTCTGTACACCACGATGGGCTGGCACCTCGCGGCCGATGGTCCGGACTCGGTGGCGAACAACAACTTCCGCTACGCCATCCTCGGATTCAGCATCTATACCGGCGCTTTCGTCTGTGAGTCGCTGCGGTCCGGTATCAACACGGTGGCCATGGGCCAGTCCGAGGCGGGCCGTTCACTCGGCCTGACCTTCACCCAGAATCTGCGGCTCATCGTGCTGCCGCAGGCCTTCCGTACGGTCATCGCACCGCTGGGCAGCGTGCTGATCGCGCTGACCAAGAACACCACGATCGCCTCCGCCATCGGCGTCATCGAAGCTGCCAGCCTGATGGCCGAAGTCAACGAGAACGAGGCAGCCGTCATCGCCGTCGGTGCCATCTTCGCGCTCGGCTTCGTCATCCTGACCCTGCCGACCGGGCTGCTCTTCGGCTGGCTCGCCAAACGATACGAGGTGGCCCGATGACTACCGCGCCTTCGGTTCTCTTCGACGCGCCCGGCCCCAAGGGACGCGTTCGGCACCGCATCTACTCGGTGGTCGTCGTCGTCGCGGTGGCGGCGTTCCTCTGGGTGCTCTACCGCGGGTTCGCCAGCCACGACCAGTTCACGGCCGCCAAGTGGAAGCCGTTCACCGACCTCGAGGTCTGGCAGACGTATCTGCTGCCCGGTTTGAAGGGCACCGTCGTCGCGGCCCTGCTGTCGATCGTGTTCGCGCTGGTCATCGGCATGATCTTCGGCATCCTGCGACTGTCCGAACATCGGGTGGTGCGCTGGGTCGCCGGCGCGATCGTCGAGGTGGCCCGTGCCATCCCAGTGCTGATCCTGATGATCTTCCTGTTCGCGCTGTTCTCCCAGAAGCAGCTGTTCCCGTCCGATCAACTGGCGCTCGCCGCGGTCGTGATCGCGTTGACCATCTACAACGGGTCGGTCATCGCCGAAATCGTGCGCGCGGGTATCCGTTCGCTGCCGAAGGGGCAGTCCGAGGCGGCGGTCGCGCTCGGCATGCGCAAGAACCAGCTGATGCGGTTGATCCTGCTGCCGCAGGCGATCACCGCCATGCTGCCCGCGCTGGTCTCGCAGATGGTTGTCGCGCTGAAGGATTCGGCGCTCGGCTATCAGATCACCTATGTCGAGATCGTACGCTCCAGCCAGCAACTCGGTGCGGCGCAACAGAACACGATCCCGTCGCTGATCGTGGTCGCGATCGTCATGATCATCTTGAACAGTGCGCTGACGTTCACCGCGACCAAGCTGGAACAGCGGCTGCGCACCCGCAAGAAGGGCAAGGTCGCCGTGCTCACGGCCGAGTCGATCCTCACCGATGCCGCGCCGGGAATGGACCTCACCAAAAAGTAGTCGATCAAGCACCGCCAGACGGTGCGCTGGACGCGGTAACCCGCTCCAGCGCACCGTCTTTCGTATTCGCGAGGGCGCCTCCAGCGCACCGGTTTGCCCGCCGCGCACGAAACTGCCAGCGGATTCATACGCGGGTCGAGAATCTGTGCGCGGGATCTGCGGGGTTCGGGGCGTAGATATTGGGGGCGCGTACTTGGTCGGTGCGGCGGGCTACGATCGCGGGCGTGCGGATGGGGCGACGGGTTTCCGGGTTCGTGGCGTTTGCTGTGCTGTTGGCCGTGGTGTTGCTGACCGCGTGGGATCAACAGCCGCATGGGCATCGCTCCGCGGACGCGCCGGCCGATGTTTTCAGCGCTGAGCGTGCGTTTCGGGTGGTGCAGGAGATCGCGCAGCGGCCGCATCCGATCGGTACGGCGGACCATGATCTGGTTCGAGACCATCTTGTCGGGGAGTTGCGCAAGCTCGGGGTGGATACCGAGATTCAAGAAGGGGTGGGGCGGTACCCGACCGGGCTGCAGCGGGACGTGCTCGGGATGGGGCGGGTCGCCAACATCGTCGCTCGGATACCGGGGACGAATTCGACCGGAACGGTTTTCCTGACGGCGCACTATGATTCCGTCGCCTCCGGGCCCGGCGCGAACGACGACGGGGCCGGGGTCGCGGCGGCGCTGGAAAGTGTGCGTGCGCTGCGGGCCGGCGGCACCGCGTTGCGTAACGACGTTGTTGTGCTGCTGACCGATGGGGAGGAGGCCGGGCTGCTCGGCGCGGAAGCGTTCGTCGCGGCGAGTAACGGTCGAAATACCGGTGTGGTCATCAACAATGAGGCGCGCGGGGCGGGCGGCCCGGTGTTGTTGTGGCGCACCACCCATCCCGACGGCGCGCTGATCGACGCCGTCGAGCACGTCGCGCCGCATCCGAACACCGACTCGTTGACCACGACGCTGGCCGGTGCGCAGACCGGCAGCAACACCGACTTCACCTCGTTCAAGCCGGCCGGGCTGCGCGTGCTGGACTGGGCGTTCGCCGGTCGAAGTGCGTACTACCACAATCGCTATGACGACCCGGCGCACGTGGACCTGGCGACGGTGCAGCAGATGGGCGACAACAGCCTCGCGTTGATCGAGGAGTTCGGCGGCAAGGATCTCACCGCCGCGGACGACACCGATCGCACGTACTTCCAGTTGCCGTTCGGTCTGCTTGTGGTGCTGCCGTTCTGGGTGATCATCGCGCTGGCGGCGGTCACCGTCGTCGGTGTGGCGTGGCTGTGCTGGCAGCTCCGGCGGGCGGGCGAGACCAGTGTGCGGCGGATACTCGGTGCTGCCGCTACCGCTTTCGTCGCGGCGCCGCTGGCGACCGGCGCGGTGTACGGGCTGTGGGAAGTGGTGCAGGTCATTCGGCCGGAGTACCGGCCGCTGATCGGCGACCCGTATCGGCCCGAGTTCTACTACGTGGCGATCCTCGTGCTGTCCGCGGCGGTGCTCGTCGCTTGGTATGCCATCGCGCGACGCCTGTTCGGCACCACCGCCGCGGTGGCCGGGCTGCTGTGCTGCCTGGCGTTGCTGGGCGGGGTGCTCGCGATCCTCGCGCCCGCCACCGCACACGTACTGGTGGTGCCCACCCTCGGCGCGACGCTGGGGGTGGCGGCCACCTTCGCGGTGCCCGAACGCTGGCGGCTGCCAGTGCTCACCGTCTTCCTCGTCCCGGCGGCGATATTTGTCGGCAGCGCAACATGGCCCGCGTTGCAGACCGGCATCACCACGGCCCCGTTCCTGGTCGCGCCTGCGGTGGTGTTGCTCGGCGGGCTGCTGCTGCTCACCCTCACTCAGGCGTGGCCGGATCGGCGCGGCTGGGCGATTCCGTCGGCCGCGTTCGTCCTCGCGCTGGTGCTCGCGGCCACCGGGCTGGCGGTGGACCGCTTCGACGATCAGCATCCGCTGCCGTCGCAGCTCATCTACGCGCTCGACGCCGACCGGAACGAGGCGCTGTGGCTCTCGCGCGAGACTCCCGATCGCTGGACCCGCCACCTCGTCAACGACACCGAGCCCGGTCAGCGATTCGCCCAGCTCTGGCCGACCATCGTCGCGAGCGGCCTCGCGCCTGCCGAGAAACTCTCGCCGCCGACCGCCCAAATCCTCTCCGACACAACAGAATCCGGACAACGCACCGTCCAGCTCCGGCTCCGTTCCCACCGCGGCGCGACCAGCATCGCCCTGCGCTACGAGAACGCGCCCACCTCGCTGCGGGTGGCGGGCCGCGACGTGACGCCGGTGCCGAAAACTGGCTTCCAGTTCTACGCACCCGCTGCTGACGGCATCGACGTCCAGGTGGTCGCACCGGCCGGACCCTTGTCGCTGCAACTGGTGGACTACACCTGGCTCCCCGACTCCGGCATCCCGTCCTTCCGAAATCCCCCGGCCGACATCTTCTTCCGCCAGGACAGTCTGGGCGCCGTCTTCGTCACGATCCCTGGACTGTGACCGCTATCCGTCCAGTTCACTCAGCACCTGCAGGATGAGTCCTCGTGCGTCGCGGCCGTAGACGGCCGCGCCCTTGAGCACCTCGAACATGCGCGCATACATCGCGCACTCGGCGGGCTGGGTGACCTGAATGCCCGCGGTCGGCGTTTCCAGGGCGACCATGGCGTCGTCGAAGATCCAGAAGCCGGTGGAACCGACCGCCTCGCGTTCGATCATCAGGGGAATGATGCCGAGCGAGATGTTCGGCATCGACATCAGCTCCAGCAGCCGACCCAGCTGTCCCACTTGAACTTCCGCCGTGCCGAACCAGGTGCGCAGCGCCTGCTCCTCGAGCACGGCCACGAACCGTTTGCCGCCGCGATGCAGGACGCGTTGCCGCTCCATCCGCACGGCGACGGCTTCCTCGATGTCGTTGGGGGTGTCGAGAAAGCGGATCCAGAACGACAGCATGGCCGCGGTGTACTCCGCCGTCTGGAACAGTCCCGGAATGACGTTGTGTTCGTAGATGCGGAACACCTTCGTCGCCTGGTACCGCTCGGGTGTGTGGGCGCCGAGCACCCGCTTCATGCCCGCCCGGCTCTGCCGCCGGTATTCCAGGTAGGCCGAGTCGACCGCGCGCAGGGTAGCGACCAGGTCGAGTTCCTGATCGACGGCGGCGCAGACCTGGCACCAGGCGCGGATGTCGCGATCGGTCGGGAACTGCACACCGTTCTCGATCTTGGAGACCCGAGTGAAATGTTGACCAGTCTCTGCGCCGAGCTGACGAATCGTGATACCGGCGGCTTTGCGGATCTCCCGCAGCCGACTGCCGAGGGCCCGTCGGGCCTCCTGCGCGGAACTAGCTGGGCCGGTAGTCACGGTGCGGTATGGACAGCCGCCACACGGCCTCGAAGGCGGTGCGGCACAGCTGAATATCGTGCGGATCGACGGAGGTGACCTGGTCGGTGGCCACGCCGCTGCCCGCGTAGTGGAGGAAGACCACGAGTCGGTTGTCCAGGAGGTAGAAGTCGTTGCCCGGGATGGCCACCGACGACGTCAAGCGCCGCGGCACCCAGCGAATGTCCTCGCCCGCCGCCACCATCGGCGCGGCGATGCTGTGGGACCAGCGCTGATAATCGCTCAGCGGTTCCGACACGATCCTGGCTCGGCGCACCGACCGGCCCGCCGACACATGGTCGCGGACCGTTGCGCACCAGTCCTGCAGCCAGACCAGGTCGTCGGGCTCGCCGGCGGTCCACTGTGCGATGTGTGGCAGCTCGACCGCCGTTCTATAGGTGTCCCGAGTCTCCAGATGCATTGACTCCACAACGAACTCGTCCAGTAATCGCTCGAACTCTTCATAGGCTATCGATGCCACGGTCCCCCTTCCTGAAGAACTGAATCATCCGGTCCGGGATCTCCACGCAGGTTTCGCCCTGCGGAATGTTCATGTGGGCCAGCGCCTCGGGGTCGGTCACTACCCATCCCTGCACGATCCACGAATCGCGGTCGGTGCGATACACCGTGGGCGAACCGTTCGGATTCGAGCCCGGATCCTCGCCGATAAAAGTCAGACGCATCGTTGACCCCTTGTCATGGGATGTTGCGAACTGTTGCCCCGAGCGTGTCGATTGTCGCGCCTTTCCGGACCGCGGGTCAAGGGAAAAGTACACCTGGGAACTACTGAATATGTATGCTGCGCAGTGGAATCCGCCAGCGCGGCCGAGCCGTGTAGCCGCACGGTGCATCACTCTCGCAACCTTTCGCAACATGCTATCCAACCGGCACTGGCCACTTCTAATCTCGGAGATTGCACGGAGACGAGCAACCGACGAGAGGGCAACTGGGGATGTGGGGACGGCCTACCGCGATCGGCTATCTGCGCCGCGATGTGTCGGGGATATCGCAGGTCTGGGACGAGACGCAGATCCGCAGTGTGGCAAAGAGACTCGGCTACGAACTGGCCAAGATCGTGGCCTTCGGCGCGCACACCGATGAGCCGGTGTCACAGCTACTGAACACAATCGCACGGGTACGCGCGGATGCCGTCGTCATCCCAACCCTCGCCCATCTGGCCGACGAGCTGGATATGGTGGTGCAAGTCTGCGACGTGATCACGGTGAACCCGGAAAACACCTACGCCCGCTGGGTCTTACCGACAGAACGCTGGCCCGCTCCCGGAGAGGCCAAGGCGGCAATGGTCCTCGACGACGCTGCGGAGGGGCAGCGGCCTGACGGCGTCGAATATCCGAACTGACGTCCAGTGAGGAAGTGACTTGCCGTTAGTCCTGGTCGAGGTCCGAGGTGTCGATTTCGGCTTGGGACAGTTCGGATTTCACCACGGTGAAGGCGGTGGACTGGTTGTAGCCGCGGCGGGCGAGCATGCCGACCAGGCGGCGGATGGTTTTGTCGCGGTCGAGGCCGGGTGGGATGCTGCGGAGTTTGCGGCGGACGAGGTCGCGGGCGCGGGATTCCTCGTCGTCGGAGCTGATGGCGTCGAGGGCGGGCGCGGCGTCGGCATCGGCGACACCTTTGCGGCGGAGTTCCTGGGCGAGCGCCTGTTTGCCCTTGCCGGAGAAGGTGTGCCGGGCGTGCACCCACTCTTCGGCGAAGGCGGCGTCGTCGATCAGGCCGACCTCGGTGAGCCGGTCGAGGGCCGGGTCGGTGATCTCGGGGCTGTAGCCCTTGGCCGCGAGGCGTTGCGCGAGTTCGGCGCGGCTGCGGGCGCGGACGGCGAGCAGGCGAAGACATGCCTCCTTCGCCTGCTCGACCGTCCCGCCTGGCGGGGTGAGCTCCGTAGAGCGGGCACCCCGCTCGGATCCGGCCGCCACCGGATCCGCCCATCGGCCTTCGGCATGTTCGGAGTCAGCCGACTGGGAGTCTGTGCGCCGGGACGACTTTCGTCGTCCGCGGCCGGACCCAGTCGAACGCGCCCGCTGCGGATCGGACGCGCTCGACCGAGTTCCCAACGTGTCCGTTTCGGCCGAACCACCTTCGGCCGAACGAACTCGTCCGGGGTCCTGTTCGCCGGGCCAAGATCCAACCGGATCGGTGGCGGCACCAGAGGCGGACAGGAGTTCATGGAGCCGGCGGCGCATCTCCTGCACCGGCTCGGACCGCGACTCGTCGGGCGCGGTCCGGCGCGGTGGGGACTGGCGTCGGCTGTTCATCGGATCAGAAATCGGCGGGGACCTCGGCGGCAGCCGCATCCGCGGTCACATCGGCGCCGATGCCGAGCTTCTCCTTGATCTTCTTCTCGATCTCGTTGCAGATGTCGACGTTCTCCAGCAGGAACTTGCGGGCGTTCTCCTTGCCCTGGCCGAGCTGATCGCCCTCGTAGGTGTACCAGGAGCCGGACTTACGCACGAAGCCGTGCTCGACCCCCATGTCGATGAGCGAGCCCTCCTTGGAGATGCCGTGGCCGTAGAGGATGTCGAACTCGGCCTGCTTGAACGGCGGGCTGACCTTGTTCTTCACGACCTTCACCCGGGTACGGTTGCCGACCGCGTCGGTGCCGTCCTTGAGCGTCTCGATGCGGCGCACGTCGAGGCGGACCGAGGCGTAGAACTTCAACGCCTTGCCGCCCGTGGTGGTCTCGGGAGAACCGAACATCACGCCGATCTTCTCGCGCAGCTGGTTGATGAAGATGGCGGTGGTGTTGGAGTTGCTGAGCGCGCCGGTCATCTTGCGCAGCGCCTGGCTCATCAGGCGGGCCTGCAGACCGACGTGGCTGTCACCCATTTCGCCCTCGATCTCGGCGCGCGGCACCAGGGCGGCCACCGAGTCGATGACGATGATGTCGATGGCGCCGGAGCGGACCAGCATGTCCGCGATTTCCAGCGCCTGCTCACCGGTATCCGGCTGCGAGACGAGCAGCGCGTCGGTGTCGACACCCAGCTTCTTGGCGTAATCGGGGTCGAGCGCGTGCTCGGCGTCGATGAACGCGGCGACACCGCCCGCGGCCTGCGCGTTGGCCACCGCGTGCAGCGCGACGGTGGTCTTACCCGAGGATTCCGGGCCGTAGACCTCGACGATGCGGCCGCGCGGCAGGCCGCCGATGCCCAGCGCCACGTCCAGCGCGATGGAGCCGGTCGGGATCACCGCGAGGGGCTGACGTACCTCATCACCGAGACGCATGACCGCGCCCTTGCCGAAGTTCTTCTCCACCTGAGCAAGAGCGAGTTCGAGAGCCTTGTCGCGGTCGTACGCCTGTGGTGCCATGTCTTGATCCCCTTTTCGACGGGTAAGTCTCTGCTGTGGTTGGCGCCAACATTAGAGGGCGGCACCGACAAGTTCTGGCGCCAAGATTAGACGAACACGTGTTCGAGTCAAGCGACGCGCCCACGAACACGCGCTCGAACTTCGCGGTCTCGGCAAACGCCGCGGGTCAGCGCACCAGCGACACCCGGTCGCTGTCGAGCAGCGTCTGTGCCTGCTTGAACACGCGCAGCGAGGGTGTCACCTCGAGGTCGGTGATGCCGTCCAACGCGCCGAGCCGTTCGGTGATGTAGCGATAGAGGTGGGGCGTGTCGCGGCAGAGGATCGACGCCATCATGTTGGTCGGGCCGGTGGTCGCGGCCACGAACACGATCTCGGGGTGGGTCGCCATCGCCCGGCCGACCGCGTCCAGATCGGCCGGGCGGACCCGCAGCCACAGCGCCCCGCGCACGGTGTGCCCCATCCGTTCGGTCGCGAAATCGAGGTCGAAATAGAGCACGCCGGACTGGGCGAGCTCGGTCATCCGCCGCGCGACTCGTGGTGCGGTCCAACCGGTTTCGGCCGCGATCTGCGCGTAGGGCGCGCGCCCGTCGCGGCCGAGCAACGCGAGCATCGCCTCGTCCTCGCGCGTCAGGTCCGGCGGTGTATCCGGTCCGGTACCCGCCAGTCTGGAACGCTGCGGACCCAGGTCGCGCAGCTGCTGGTCGGTGAAGAGGTGACTGAAGCGCGGCCATTCCTCGTCGGCCTCGAACCGGTGCATCACCTCGTGCGCGGTGACCTCACGCACCTGACTCGCCCGCGGCAGCGTGTGCAGCAGCAGCGCGTCGCGGCGTTCGAGGGAGCGCGGCCTGCTGACACAGGTCACCTCGGAACCGGTGGACAGCAGCGTGACCCAGCTCAAATCCGGGAATCTGGCCAATGATTCGGCCAGCCGCAGCGCTTTGTCCGGTGTCGACTTGATCCGCAGCACCCACCGCGCGTGCCCGAGCGGCACCGCGTTCACCTGCCCGGACACGTGCATGATGCCGCGCTCGCGCAGCGAACGGTAGCGCCGCGCGACAGTCTGCTCGGAGACGTCGAGGATGGCGCCGAGCTTGGCGAACGGGATCCGGGCGTCGTGCACCAGCGCGTGCAGGATCTGTCGATCCAGAACGTCCAGTGCGGAGGATTCCGAGACGATATCGTGCGGCATAGGAGGAATCTAACGTGATAGGTCGCCCGGCTATGGCGATACGTTCGATTGCCGCACGCTTGGCGTCGATATCGTTCGATTCCGCCGTGGAGGCCCCCTGTGAAGAAATGGCTCCCCCTGCTCGCCGCGTGCCTCGGCACGCTGATGCTCCTCATCGACGTCACCATCGTGAATGTCGCGCTGCCCGAGATCGCGACCGATCTGCACGCCGGGCTGTCCAACCTGCAATGGGTGGTCGACGGCTACGCGCTGGCCTTGGCGGCGCTGTTGCTCGTGCTCGGTTCGCTCGCCGATCGGGTCGGCGCGAAACGCGCCTATCTCGCCGGGCTCGTCCTGTTCGCGCTCGCCTCGCTCGGCTGCGGAATCGCCGACACCGCGTCGAATCTCATTGCGGGGCGGGTACTTCAGGGGATCGGCGGCGCGGCCATGTTCGCGACCACGCTATCACTGCTGCACTCGACCTACACCGGACGCGACCGCGGCATCGCCTTCGGCGTCTGGGGTGCGGTGTCCGGTGCGGCGGCGGGCATCGGGGTGGTGCTCGGCGGCGTGCTGACCGAGGCGTTGTCGTGGCGGTGGATCTTCTTCGTCAACCTGCCGATCGCGGTGCTGGCGATCGCGTTGACCGCCAGCGTGTTTCCCGCTTCGGTGCGGCGGGCGGACCGGGCCGTCGACGTGCCCGGGATGCTCGCCTTCGCCACCGCGGCGACCGCGCTCACCTACGGCGTCATCCGCGGCGGTGAGCACGGCTGGTCGGAGGGTCGCGCGGTCAGCGCGCTGGTACTGGGCGTCGTCGCGGTGGCGGTCTTCGCGGTCGTCGAATCCCGCAGTGCGGCACCGATGTTCCCCCTGGCGCTGCTGCGCAATCGCGACTTCGGGGCGACGCTGCTCGGGGCGAGCGGGCAGACGTTCGCAGCTTTCGCCAGCACTCCCCTGGTTTCGATCTGGTTGCAGCAGCAATTGCGGATGACGCCGCTGCACGCGGGATTGGCGATGCTGCCGATGGCCGCGACCGCGTTCCTGGTCGCCGGGGTGTTCGGCCGGTTGATGCACGACGCTCCCCCGAAGTGGACCATCGGCGCGGGACTGGTGCTGGTCGGCATCGGCACCGGACTGCTCACGTTGATCGACGCCGGATCATCCTGGCCGGCACTGATTCCCGGGCTCGTGGTGATCGGCGCGGGAATCGGCATCAACGCGCCCGCGCTCGTATCGGTGGGTATGGCGGCGGTGCCGCCGCACCAGGGTGGCACCGCGGCGGGAGCGGTGAATACGGCACGGCAGCTGGGGCTCGCGCTCGGAGTCGCGGTGCTGGGCACGGTATTCCGTGGGGTCGCGGGTGCGGACCAGGCTATGACATTGGCGCACTTCACAGCTGGGCTCGATGCGGCGTTCACGGTCGCCGCGGCCGTCGGCATCGTGTTCGGAGTGATCGCCTTCGTCTTGTTCCACCGCCAACGCCCCATCGTGACTTTGGACAACATCGAGCAGCAGGTCGTCGCCGCCTGATACGGGTTGCCCGACAACGGCGCCGTCCACCTCGGACGGCGCCGTCTCGGCTCACCACATCTAGGCCGCCCACCATGCACCCGCGCTCTGCCGCAGCGCATGGACTCTCGTGCCGCGCATGCATTCGCTGATGATCTCGTGCGCGCCAACATATTCGGTGCGCGCGGCCGGAGGCAGCCAGCCAACAGTCGCCCGGTCATGATCAACCGGGACATGGTGGCAGACTCACTCGCACTTTGCCGCCATCATGTCCCGTTGGGCGAGCTACTGCTGAGGTAAGGCCGAGTCGTCGCCGGAGGCGCGGGGGCCGAAGATGCGGCGGGCGGATTCGGGGATGGGGACGTCGTTGATGCTGGCCTCTCGGCGGGACATCAAACCGTCGGGAGCGAATTCCCACTGTTCGTTGCCGTAGCTGCGCCACCATTGGCCGGATTCGTCGTGCCATTCGTATTGGAAGCGCACCGCTATGCGGTTGCCTTCGAAGGCCCAGAGGTCCTTGCGGAGCGCGTAGCCGTTCTCCGAAGCCCATTTGCGGGTGAGGAATTCGATGATGGCGGGGCGGCCGGTGAAGAACTCGTCCCGGTTACGCCACACCGAGTCCGCGGTGTAGGCGGCGGCGACCTTCTCCGGATCGCGGGTGTTCCAGGCGTTTTCGGCGGCGAGCACCTTGACCTTGGCGGATTCGAGGTCGAAGGGTGGCAGTGGAGGTCGCACGAACGACTCCTTATCTTGAGGTAGCTCAGGGGTTGACCGGGGATAGTTCGGGTGGACCCCAGCGCAGCGGGCCCGCGCCGGGGCGTTCGATGACCTCGGTGATGGTGAAGTCGATCGAGCATTGCGCACCGGCGGCGAAAGTTTCTGGTGCCCAGGTCAACTCGGCTGTTCCGGTGAGCTGGAGGGTGCCGCCGGTGGCCCAGTCGGGGATGAGGATGCCACAGCGCGGGTTCACCTCGATGTTCCCGAGTGTCATGAACATCGAGTTGCCCCGGTAGTCGGGCCAGCGCAGCCGAGTCGGTGAAAGCACCTGCAGGAAGCCGGGATTGCCGCCGCGATGCGAGGCGTCGGCGTTGCCATGGGTGTCGGCGGTGGCGACGAAGAACGCGTCGGCCGCCGTGACAGTCGCCTGCTGGCGTGCATCGAGTTCGGTGCTGTGCCGCGGCAGTGGCGGCTCGACATCCGGCCGGTACGACTCGATGTGCCTGCGGGTGATGTACTTCGGGCAGTTCGCGTAGACCTGCTCGGTATCGATGAGCAAGCCGCCGCGCGCGGTGGTCGCGGTGCCGTTGATGCGCATCCGCCTGCGCCGCTGCGGTTGCAGGGCGATCATGCCGATTCGAGCGGGGTGAGTCAGCGCCTCCCGCAACGGATCTCCCGCGATAGGCCGTGTATCGACGGCGATAGTGTCCGCGTCGACGGCATGCACGAAGCCCGGCGGCCCGACCAGTTCGCTCGCCCACAGCCTGCCCGTGTCATCGGCGGCGGCGATCACCACCATGGGCTGCTCGGCCAGGAACGAGGCGGCAACAGCGGGGATGTCGGCGCGGATCGACCGGCCGACCCGATCGGCGATCTCCGCCTGACCCATCCGCTGCTGGACGGCGAGTTCACCGGAGTGGAAGGGCGGCATCGCAATACTCCTTCACGGAAATGCGCCGACGACGGCCGGCGCCGCCGGAACGTTCAACAACGCTGTGGCTCAGAAGAATCCACAGGTCGGCGCCTCGCCGCTGGGCGCAGGCGCGGATTCGGCGCCGGTCGGCGCGTAAACCTCCAGGCGGATGCCGTCGGGGTCGGTGAAGAAGATGCCGCCGGAGGCCGTGCCCTCGCCGTGCGCGACGACGCCGTCGTGGACGATGGGCACCGACTGTGCGCGCAGCGCCGCCTCGATCGCGCGCACCTGGTCGATGGTGTCGACCTGGAACGAAAGATGGTGCAGGCCAGGGGTTTCGGCGGAGAACGCACCCGCGCTCTGCTGCCACAGCGTCAGCGAGAGCTTGCCGCCCGCGCCGAGGAACGCCCATTTCCGGTCACCGTCGGTGCTCGCGGTGAGCTGCTCGAAACCCAGTGCGCGGCGGTAGAAATCGACCGAACGATCCAGGTCGGAGACGTTCAGGCCGATGTGCCCGGTGGCGAGTTGGGGTGCGGCGACCGTGGTCATGTAATCCTCCTCCAGCGGCAAACCGTCTTTATCGGTTTGACTGGTTAGACGATAACCACAGTCGGCAGGTCGAGTCAACCTGTAAACTATGCTTAACCGGTTAGAGAACCGGTAGTCGTCACGATCACCAGAAGGAGCTGGATACCCTCAGTCATGCACGATCCACGCCCCCACCTCGGCGAACCGCTGGCACTCGACCTGCTGGACACGCGGTGGAATCAGCACGGCCGGCCACAGGACCTGCTCACCGACGTGGCCGGTCTCACCGTGTGGCTGAACTCGGCCGGGCTGGCCGATCGCACGACCGCCGACCAGGCGACCCTCGACGCGCTCCTCGCCGCGCGCACCGCCATCTACGACGTGGTGCGGAGCGCCACGCATATTGCGCTGAACGAGGTCCTCGACCACGGCCGCATCCGGCGCACCCTCACCGACGCCGGACCCGAGAATGTCATCGACGTCCCCGATAGCACCTGGCTGCCCGCATGGTTGGCGGCCGACAACCTGCTGCACCTACTCGGCGAGGCACCGGACCGCATCCGCCAGTGCGCCCACCCCGACTGTGTGCTGTTCTTCTACGACACCTCGAAAAACGGCACCCGCCGCTGGCATTCGATGGCGACGTGCGGCAACCGCACCAAGGCGGCCCGCCACTACGCGAAGAAGCCTTGAGCCTCAGAACAATTCGTCGAGCAGGCGGTAGTACTCCAGGCGGCGGTGATCCGGTTCGGTGAGGCCGTACGCGGCGAAGAAGGCGGCCACCTCGCCCTCGTCGAAGTCGTCGCGCAGGTCGCGCACCGCAAGCGCGAGGTCGCGGTACCGGTCGGCCAAGCCGAGGGCGCCCACGTCGAGCAGGATCGCGCCTTCCAGCACGTTGGGTGGCGTGAAGTCGCCGTGCGCCACGACCAGGTCCTCGTGGTCGGGACGCTCGGCGAGCAGTTGCGCCAGTACGTTTCCCGGGCCGAGGTCCCGGTTTTCTTCCTCGAAGTCGTCCAGGTCGACCAAGCCCTCGATCACCTGGCGCCGCGCCTGGGTCAGCACGACGTCGAGGCGGCCGTCGAAGGGACACTCGGCGATCGGAATGCTGTGCAGCCTGCGCAGTAGCTCACCCATGACCGCGCCCACCGACGCCGCACCGGAACCTGCGGCGAGGCTCGAAGCGCCCGCATCGGCGAGCACCAGCACATCACCCTCGAACGCGACGATCTCCGGGAGCCGAATGCCCCGGTCGCGCAGCCAGTTCAGCCGCTCGTGTTCGGCAACAGCCTTCGGTCCCCGCTTGACCCAATAGGTTTCGTTGACGAACGCGACACCGCCGCTTCGCCCCTCGTGCTCGGCCGACCAGGTCGGCGCGGCACCGAGCAGCGCGGCGACCTTCGGCGGCAACGGAATCGGCAGCGCGGGCAGCCTTTCCAACGCGACCCGGGTGGATTCGATCAACTCCGAATCGCCCTCGGCCGCACGCAAGTCGAGCGCCTCACGCAGCAACGCATGGGCTTCGGTCAGCTGATCCTGTTCGGCGAGCGCCTTTCCGAGGTGTTGCACGGCGAACGACAGCACGTCCGGCGCGGCCACCCGCGCGTGCTCGACGGCCCGGCGGTACAGCGTCTCGGCGGTGGCGGCGTCGCCCTGATAGCGATAGACGTCACCGAGGTTGATCCACACCGTGATCCGGCGTTCCTCGGTGTCCACGAGTTCCAGCGCCCGGTCCAGCAGATCGAGCGCCTGGTCGTAGCGCCCGAGCAGCATCGCCTCGATCCCGGTCTGCCGGAATCCGGCGAAGTCGACCGGCTCGGCCTTCGCCAGCCGCGCCGCCAACCGCTGCGGATCGACCGGAATCATCCGCTCGCGATCGTCGAACCGATACAGCGGCCCGTCTTGGTCCACCGCCTGGCCGGGCACGCTCACCACCGCCCGCGCGGCACGTCGAACTCCGAGCAGAGCGCCCGCCAGACATCGCGCGGATCGACCCCCGCCTCGATGGCAGCGGAGCCCGTCCGCCCCAACGACGGGATCACGTGATCGGCCAGCAGGGCATCGCCGCGGGCCGACCCGAATTCGGTATGCAACAGCTCCTGGAACTCCGTCAATCGCACCGTGCCCAAGATACCCGCGCCGACCCGCGACCCCCACCTGCCCCGTTACTCGCCGACAGTGGCGGCGCGGAGCAGCTCCTGGATGACTTCCCAGCTGTTCCACTGGATCGGAGTTCCGCGACTGGCGTAGTGGCCGTTGGCGTTCTCGAGCTGGCTCAGCAACGCGGCGAGGTAGTCCGGGATCGAACGGTTGTCCCAGTTCGCCGGTGGGCCATCCGACCAGTCGTCGAGCAAGGCGCGGACGGTTGCGGCCAGCCGCTCCTCTTGCCGGATGGCCGGGGCCGATGGACATCCGGGGACGCCGCAGTCCTCGTCCGGATCCCCATCATTGAACGCGTCGTGCTCGAATTCATAGTGGAAGCAGACGTAGTGCATCTGCTCGAATACGTCGTAGTGGCTGCGGTTTACGCGGACGGGTCGCTTGCAACGACGGCACTCGAGGTCGGCCATGCTAACTCGCGCGGACGGTGTCGAGGACCTGATGGCACAGCTGGATCGGGTCGGCGACGTCCGCGGCCGTCGATGCTGCTGCCTTCGCGGCGGCGGCGAAGTGCGGAGTCGACAGGATCTCCAGGACTGCGGCGCGGACGGCAGCCGGAGTCAGCGGGCGGACGAGGAGTGAACTTCCTTGGCGCACTGCCCTGTTGGCGAGTTCCCATTGGTCACCGCCGCCAGGAATCGTGACGACGGGCACGGCGGCCGACAGTGACTTGGCGAGCAAGCCGTGACCGCCGCCACCGACGACTACCGAAGCGTGCGTGAGAAGTTCGTCCTGGCGGCCCAGACCCGCTGTCGCCCAAGGCGGCAGATCGGCCGGTGGGGTGTCGAGGGTCGAGATCGCCACGCGCACATCGGCGCCCGCGAGTGCGTCGAGGACCGTCTCCACCATGCCGGTCACGCCGGTGTGGGCGGTGGAGGGGGCGACCATCACCAACGGTGCGTCGCCCGGCGGGGGTGCCAGGATCGCATCGGTGGGTTCCCAGAAGAGCGGGCCGATGACGTGCGCGTTCTCGGGCCAGTCGGGTCGCGGCACCTCCAACGCGGGGAGGGTGGCGATCAGGCGGGCGGCGGGGCCCGGGTCGGTGGCGGGCAGTCCGACACCCTCGCGGGCATGTTCACGCTGACGCAGACCGTTGCGGATGTCGCGGGCGGTCATGGTGCGCAACACGTTGTCCCGCATCCGCCCGCGCAGCCCCTCGCCGGGGGCGAGGCCACTTCCGATGGGCGGCAAGGCTTTCGACGGTAGATACAGCGGGTGCGGGGACAGCTCGACCCACGGGACGCCGAGACGTTCCGCGGCCAAACCGCCACCGGCGGTGAGCACATCGGAGACGACCAGTTCCGGCAGCATGGCGCCGAGGTCGGGCAGGATCTCGGTGGAGATGTGCGCGGCGCGCTCGTGGATGCGCTGGCCCGCGTCGGTGTCGTCGTCGGCCGGGCGCGGGGCCAGGCCCTTCAGGCGACGGACGCCGATTCCGGCCTCGCGTGCGGCATCGAACCAGCGCGGGGCCGTGAACAGCACCGGCTCGTCACCGGCGGCCAGGAAACGCAAGCACAACGCGATGGCGGGAAACGCATGCCCGGGATCGGGTCCCGCGACTACGGCTACTCGCATCCGCATAGCGTGCCACACCGTCTTCCGGCCTGGTGGCATCCGTGTCCCGCGTCTTCACCTGCTCGACAGCAGAACTTCACGTGACCTCCACCGCAGGCGACGCTATGGTCTAGACCAATTGGTGTCGGAGAGTGGAGCGATCATGCTGGTGTCCACGGTGGACGAATTGATGGTGTTGCTGGCCAACGGCGAGGACGTGTGGGACATGCCGGATCGCAGCGGCGATCCGGTCGACATCCTCGACCACGATCGGCAGTGCGCGGAATTGCTGCGGCAGCGGTTTCCGCGGGATGAGGAGCTGCAGGTCGCCGGGCTGGTGCACGACATCGGTCATCAACTCGTCCCCGGTGATGACGCGGGTCACGGCAGGCATGGCGCGAACGCCATCCGCGAGCTGCTCGGCGCGCGCGTCGCCCGCTTGGTCGAGCTGCACGTGGTCGCGAAACGCTATCTGGCGGCCACGGATTCGGCACACACCGAGGGACTGTCCCCCTCCAGCCAGCGCACCTTGATCGCGCAGGGCGGCCCGATGAACACTGCCGAGATCGCCGAGTTCGAGATCGACCCTGACTTCGAGGCCGCCCTCGCCCTGCGCCGCGCCGATGACGCGGGCAAAGTTGTCGGCCTCACCGTTGCACCCCTCGACTCCTGGCTCCCGGTCCTCAGACGTGTCGCCAAGCAACCACTCGACCAAGATCGAAGGGAACTTGAACCGCCCCCACTTTCTGGCCGGCTTCATGGTTGAGTCATCACCGGCTGGGATGGCTGTTGTTGAGCGTAGTAGGCGGCTTCGCATTCGGCGGGTGGGACGTGCCCGAGCAGGCTGTGTAGCCGCCGATTGTTATACCAGTCGACCCATTCCATCGTCGCGTACTCGACATCCTCGATCGACCGCAACGGCCCGGCGAGAAACGGGCTCTCACGAGCCACGGCTTCGGTCTTGAACAACCCGATCGTCGACTCCGCCAACGCGTTGTCATAAGCGTCACCGACGCTGCCGA
>NZ_JBHXAU010000020.1:0-143025 GCF_042727395.1 Nocardia sp. NPDC060255
GAGTACGGCCTGAAGACCGCGACCAATCCCGGCGGCGGCCTGCCTGCCGCGCTGCTGCCGCTGGCCGGGATCTCCGGCACGGTGATCGGCTCGCTGATCTGGGGTTGGCTCGGCGACCGGATCGGGCGCAAGGCGGCGATCCTGCTGGCCGGGGTGTTCTTCGTGGCCACCTCGGTGTGTGGTGCGATGCCGAGTTTCGCGCTGAATCTGGTGATGTGCCTGATCATGGGTATCAGCGCGGGCGGCATGCTGCCGATCGCGTTCACCCTGCTGGCCGAGACGATTCCGGCGCGCCACCGCGGCTGGCTGCTGGTGTTGATCGGCGGCGATATCGCGGGCGCGTACGTCATTACCAGTTGGTTGTCGTCCACCATCGGCGACAGCTACAGCTGGCGGGTGATGTGGCTGATCGGGTTCCCGACCGGGCTGCTGACCATTCTGCTGACCCGCTGGGTCCCCGAGTCACCGCGCTTCCTGCTCGCGCTCGGCCGCCGCAACGAGGCCGAGGAGGTGCTGCGCGCCTATAACGCGTCCATCGTTTCGGTCGAACAGTCCGAGCTCACCGCCGGATCGGGCGTCACCGGCGGGTATCGGCGATTGCTGCAACCACCGTTCGGCGGCATCACCACGGTGCTCGTGCTGGTCGGGCTCGGCGTCGGCCTGGTCGTCTATGGCTTCCAGCTCTGGTTGCCGACCAACCTGCGCCAGCTCGGCTACAGCGGCGTCTCGGCCGATCAGATCCTGCGCGACTCCGCGCTGATCGGCTTCCCGCTCAACTTCCTTGTCGCCTACTGCTATCACCGCTCCTCGAAATGGACGATGGTGACACTCAGTGCGCTGCTGGCGATCTCGCTGTTCGGGTTCGTCGCATTCGGTGATCGAGTCGCGGAAAACAAGACGCTGCTGTACGCGCTGCTCATTCCGCCGATCTGGGGCGCGAGCTCGGTGGTCGCGGTGCTCGTCGCCTACGGCGCCGAGGTCTACCCGACCCGGATACGTTCTCGCGGCGCCGGTTTGGCGGCGGGCATGAGCAAGGCGGGCGGCGTCATCGTGATCGCGCTGGTAGTGCTTGCCGTTGCGACGCCATCGATTTCGACGACCGCGCTCATCAGTGCCATCCCGATGACCATCGCGGCGGTGGCAGGCATCGCCTTCCTGATCGAGACCCGCCGCCGCCCACTGGAGGAAATCACCGCAGCCGAACTACGCGTGACCGCTTGATTCGCTGCCAACGGAACGGAGGACCATATGAAGACCCGACTTTCGTGGTTCTCCTGGCTGATCGTTTACGTCGCCCTCTGCGGCCTCGTCGTGTGGCTTCTCGCGATCGGCTGGAATCACCCGTACCCATAGATATCTCACGCTGCACGGTACGGTTCGAGTGCGCGACGCAAAGACTCCGGAACCCGAGTCGGCTCGACCTGACCTTCGTTGTCACGCAGGCACGCAACCCGCTGACGACCACGGGCGACGAGCTGCTCGGTGCCATTATCGGTCTGGATATAGGCGAATTCGAATTCGATCTGAGTCTGCGTGAGGTCGACCAGGGTCATCCGGATCGTCAACTCCCCGAAAGCGGTCAGCTCGGCGAAGTATTCGCATTCGCACTTGATGGTGAACAGCTTGAGGTCGTGGCGGATCGCGTCGAGGATGTCGGGCGCATGCTCGGCGAGGAACATCTCGCGGCACCGTCCCTGCCACCGGAAGTAGTGCACGAAATAGACGTTGCCGACGAGATTCGTCTCCTCGAAGCCGATGGTGTGGGTCATCTCGTAAGCGCGCACAGCTCAGCTCTTTTCGGCGATCGAGAACACCATCGGCAGCGCCGACGGCACGGCGACGGAGGTCGCGAAGGTCCAGACGAGTTGCCTGCCATGCCGGAAGGCCAGCCAACCGCCGGCGGCCGAATCCCGGTCCAGCGTCAACCGCGCCCAGGTGACCGACGTGCCGAGCTTGGTGACGGCTTCGCGCGCGCCCCAGACCCTGGTCGCGGCGGTATCCAACGACTCCCCCGCGATGCGGCAACAGGCCTGCGCGAGCGTCAGGCCCGGTTCGCCGAGCAGTTCGGTCCACTGCGCCGCCGACCGCGGCGCGACCGGTTCGAGATCGCATCCCACGGGGCGCGCCGCCGCGACGGCGGCGGTGAGACCCATTGCGTGCGAGAGGCTTACGCAGCTGTCCGGCGTCTCGGGTCGGCCGTCGGGCCGATGCCGCAGCACGGCCTCGCGGTCGACGGCGACGCTCAGAGCGCGTCGGCTCGCCTCGTGACGCGTCCTGGTGCCGTCGCGGACGACCCCCACCCGGACGGGGTCGGGCAGCAACTCGTCGAGGCGCCGCTGCAGATACGGACCGAGCAGTTCGGGCGTCCAGCCGCCGGGCAGCGCGAGCGGTGCCACGGCGATCAGCTCGAGTCCCTCCCAGGACGCGACGAGTATGCCGCGGTCATCTTGAACGACAACGTCATACACGTATCGCGGCCCGTCGTGGGTCCGCTCGCAGGCGGACAGCGTGACCGTCCGCACCTCGGGCTCGACCGGAAATGATCGCACCCGTTCGACTTTCGACGGCAGCAGCGTCGCGTCGGGGACGCAGACCTGGATGGCGTGCATGCAGGCGTCGCGCACCGCCGGGTCGGCCAGGACGAGCGAATTCGGCAGCAGCGGGGAGAACCACCGCCCGCCGCCGATCCGCAGCCGGGCAACGCAGTGCCGTGCGGACAACTGCCAGTACTCCTGCACTGACCGAAACAGTGGCCCGTGGAACATGATCCGGTCGTAGAAGTCGGTGTCGACCGTCAGGTCGAGGGCCGATCCGGTGATCGCCGCACCAACCGGCGCCTCGTCCGCCCGCACCCGCTCACACCTACCGCGGAAGTGGTCGATCTGGAATCCCGTTGCCTGCGAACGAATGACGGCGTGCACCCGGTCGCCCGAGCGCACCGCCGACACCCGGATCGTCGTCGCGGCGTCCGAGGCGACGACGATCGGCCGATGAAATTCCAGCCGGGACAGCTCGATTCCGTCGCGCGTCCCGAACAGCGCCGCGGCCGCCTGCGCCATCGCCTCCATGCCGAGCACGGCGGGGAACAGGGCATCGCCCGCGAACCGATGGTCGGCGAGGTACGGGTCGGTGGCCGTGGACAGGTCGGCGTCGGCGACCACTTCGATCCCGGGGAAGTGCAGCCGTGGCCGCTCCAGGAAGCGCAGCAGCGGCAGATCCACGTCCTCGAAGCGGAGTGTCGGCAGCTCGGCGGTCCGCCCGATGACGATCGCGCTGGTCGGGCCGGGCCCGGTGGCCAGCAGATCGAGCATGGCCGCCGCGCCCGCGTCGGCTGGAATGGGCTCGATGCCACTGTGCAGCAACGTGTTCAGCACGCCGAGCCGTTCGCCCATGCCGATGCCCGCCCAGACCGACCATTCGATGGTCAGGCAGCGGCACGACGGCAGCTCGGCGGCGAGCGCATCGATGTCCGCGCGCAGCCAGTCGTTGGCGATCGCGTAGTGCGCCTCACCACGCAGTCCGGCGCGGCCGATGATGCTGCCGAAGCCGACGACGAATCGAAGTCGCGCCCGATCGAGCGGCCGGATCAGGTGGTGCAGGCCGTCGATCTTGGGCGCGACCGTGCGCGCGAACTCGTCGCTGTCGAGTGCACCGACCGCCGTTGGCGTGTTGACGCCCGCTCCGTGCAGAATGCCGGTGATCGGGCCGAGCTGGTCGCCGATCGCGGCCACGGCCTCCGCGACTCGCACGGGATCGGTCACATCCGCAGCGAAATACGCTGCGGTGATGCCGGATTCGTGGAGCCGCGCCAGCTCGGCGACGACAACGGGATCGTCGGCGGCGGTGCGCGCGATGACCGCCAGCGCGCAGCCGGTCCGCCGGGCCAGCGCGGCCGCGCATTCGACGGTGATGCCCTGAATCCCGCCGGTGACCGCGACCACGTCCCCGGCGGCTACGGGAAGTCCGGCAGGCTCCAGGGTCAGCTCGCGCAGCACCGGTTCGGCCCGAGTGCCTTTGGCGTCGTAGCGAACCTCGCGGAACGTCACCGTGGCAGCGACATCGGCGCGCACGAGGCCCGCGATCCGCTCGGCGGCCAGGCCCGCCGCCACATGCACCACGGTGGTGCGGACAGCCGGTACCTCTAGATGCACGCTCTTGGCGAGAGCCGATGCCGCGCGGCCACACTCGTCGTCGACAACGACCAGGCGCGCACCGGTGTCGGCGGCGGTCCGGGCCGCACGCAGCATCCGATCGATCGCGTCATTGACCGACTCTGTCTGCGGCGCAGCGAGACTCAGCACCACACCCGCGCCCAGTCCGATCAGCCGACTACCGATCACGGTGGCAAGCCGATCCCCCTCCGGGGCGAACACTTGCCATCGCCCCTCCTCGAGGTCGCTGTAGCCCGTGGAAGGAACCGGCCGATCGATCCACTCCACGGTGCACGGCCGCACCCAGACATCGGCCCCGACGAGCTCGTCGACCACGGAATCCGTTGTGCCGGAAGCATCCTCGATCGCCTCCGCGAGCTCTGCGATCGTCGCGGTGGCGACAGCGGTGGTCGGCCCTGGCACCGACGCGCCGAGCTGCCGCGCCGTGTCGGCCACCAGCTGCGTGATCGTGATGCTGCTCAGGTGCAGGTCGTCCATCGGACGCAGGTCCGGAGTGATCGCCTCGAGCGGCAACTCGGCGCGGCCGGCCAGCAACGCACGCAGCGCCTCGAGCGGCGAGCCGGGTGCCGATGGGCCGGGTCGGACGTCGACGTCCGACCGCGCGTCAGACGGTGCGGTGTACATCGGGATGACGTCGTCCGGCGCTTGCTCACAAGGGTTTTCGATGAAGACGAACCGCTTGTCCGTCGTGATCGGCCGCGAGAACCGTTCGGCCAGCAGCCCACGCAGATCCGGACGCGCACCGAGGGCGTAGCACGCGCCGAGCGCACGCAGCACCCCCGCCACCGAGTCGCCGTCGGTTTCCATGGCCACCACCGGGACCGCCGGACAGACCTCGGCAGCCAAGGCCGTCAGCGTGCTACCCGGCCCGACCTCGACCAGCAGATCGCACCCCTGCGCCAGCTGCGTCAGCGCGGCCGCGAACCGCACCGGGGCCCGCACCTGCCGTTCCAGCAGATCCGCAACAGGCGAACCCGGCTCCAGCGGTTCCCCGGTGACCGTCGACACCAGCCCGGGCCGTTTGACGTGCGACATGGCGATCTCGTCGAGATACTCCCGAAAGACGCGAGCCGCGGGCGCCACCAACGGTGAATGAAAAGCGTGAGATACCTGCAGAATTCGGCCGCGCAGTCCTCCGGCACGCGCACTCGCCAGTACCGCATCGACGGCCGCGGTGGGCCCGGCGATCACCGTCTGCTCGGGCCCGTTGTAGGCGGCGATCACCACCGGGCCGCCGGCGAGCAGCGGCGCGACCCGATCGGCCGACGCGTGGATCGTGCCCATACCGCCGGGCTCGGCCACGGTCGCCATCGCCCGTCCCCGGAATTCGGCCGCACGAACCAGTGTCGACTCGTCGAAGACCCCGGCCCAGTGCAACGCCACCATTTCGCCGACACTGTGTCCGACACAGCCGACCGCCTCCAGATCCGCGGTCGCCAGCAGGCGCAGCCCGGCGAGCGATGCGGTCACGATGCGCGGCTGGGCCTGCTCGGTCTGCAGGCTGCCCGAGCGAATACCGACCTGCTCGTACAGGTCCGCGACCACTGCGAACCGGCGCGCGGCCACGCCGCCATCGCCGCGCCCCGGCGCACCCTGGCCCGGGAACAGCAACCCTATACGCGGCCCGGCCGCGGTGTCCGACCCCAGGAATTGGCCACGCGCGCCCTCGATTCGGTGGCTCGCACCGGCGTCGAGGGCGTCGGCGAGTTCGGTGAGCGAGCGAGCGGCCTGCTCCTGGCCGGTGGCGACCACGGCCGCCCGGACCGGCAGGTCGGCGTCCGACCGAATCAGCTCGCAGGCCAGATCGCCCAGTTCGGCGAACGAGCACTGAGCGGCAAGGGCCGCGACGACGCGAAGCCTGGCCTGCAGTTGCGCAGGCGTCGCCGCCGACAGCACCAACAGCTCCGAGTCCTGCGCACTGTGCGCTAGACGCCCGGACAAGGTGCGCGACAACGGCTTTGGTCGACGGCACCCCTCCAAGGCAACGTGCGTGTTGATGCCACCGAAGCCCAGCGACGACAGACCGGCCCGCCGCTGGTCCGGCCGAGGCCAAGCCCGAGCCGTGTCGGGCAGATAGAGCGCACTGTCCGCGAGCATCGGATGGGCACGCTGACTACCGGTGATCGGCGGAATCACCCCGTGATGCAAGGCGAGCGTGGTCTTGATCAGCGCCGCGAGTCCTGCCGCCGCCTTGGTATGCCCGATATTGCCCTTGATCGCGCCGAGCGCGACCGCCCCGTCCGCCGAGCCGGCGGTGCGCAACGCCCTATCGAACGCTTCGAGCTCAGTACGGTCACCCACCGCGGTGCCCGTGCCGTGTCCTTCGAGGTAGCCGACCGTATCGATCCCGAAACCCGCCATGCCGTACGCATTTTCGATAGCCCGCAGATGACCGTCACGGTCCGGCCGGGTGATATTGCCGCGACCGTCGGACGATATACCCCACCCCGCGACCGTCGCATAGCAGCGCAGGCCTCGCTCGACCGCGTCCTCCTCGCGCACCAGCACGACAACCCCGCAGCCCTCACCCGGCCAGAAGCCGTTCGATCGTTCGTCGTAAACACGCATCTCGGACGTAGACAGCGCATCGGTTTTCGCGAACCCGACCAGTTCGAACGGATCGATCGACACATCGACCCCGCCGACCACGACCGCGTCGAGGCGCCCGGCCACCAGCGCATCGCAGGCATAGGTGACCGCGAGCAACGAGGACGAGCAGGCCCCATCCACGGTGAAACCGCCACCGCCCAAATCGAAGTGGTTGCAGACCCGCCCCGCGATCGTATTCGCCAGGCCGCCGGCCAGACTGTCCTCGGTGATCGCCGGAAACGGCGCCTTGTAGTCGGACTCGTATTCGGCCAGGAATTCACCGATCTCGGTATCCGCCCAGCCACGCCTGCGCAGCGCGGCGGCCAGCGTGCGGCGCACATACGGCCACCGCAATCGCATGCCGGTCGCCCGAGTCATGTCTCCGGTCAGGGTGTTGCCGAACACCACGCCGGTCCTGGCCCGCGCCAAGCCCTCCCCGGCCGGAAACCCGGCGTCGGCCAGCGCGGCCGCCGCGGTATCGAGCGCAAGCCAGTGGGCGATATCGGCCGATCGATAGAGTCCCGCCGAAATCCGGTGTCGCGCACGGTCGAACGACCACCCCTCCAGCACCGCGGCATGCGTCGCATGGTGCCGATCAGGCGCGGCGGGATCGGCCGAGTAGTAGTCCGCCGCGGCGAGCCGGACGTCCGGTATCGGCCGGAACGCGCGCCGACCCGCAAGGACGTTCTCCCACAGCTCGGCAGGCGTCGCCGCGTCGGGATAACGACAGGCCATCCCGACGATCGCTGGGCGCGTCATCGATCAAACCCGCTGAGCACTCGGGACAGGCGAGCCGATCGGAACCGGCTCGGCCGCACGATGTCTCGCCGCAGCCACGCCCACCGCCACCCACGCGGCGATCCCGCGGATCGCGCAGACGATGGTGACGGCGAAGAACAACGTGTAGACCACGCCGAAGACCATCAGCACCCCGTACACGGCCGCGGCCGAACCGCCGAACATGAACTGCGCCTTGGCCCCGAACGGCGTCGTGCCGGGGTCGGTGATCATGTAATTGGTGAACAGCAGGAACGCGGTACCGGTCATCGTGCCGATCGCGGCCACCATCGCCACATCGAACAGCGCGTGCCGCACGAGCGCCTGGATGACGAACCCGCCGAGCCACCCGACGATCAGCGGTATCCGCCGCACGAGCGTGGCGTTCAGTAGCGTGCCCGCGGTGAGCAGGACCAACGGCACCGCGATGCGGAACATCGTGTCGATGTTCTCGCCGAACTCATATGGCGGCGCGACGCTGACCCACCCGCTGAAACACAACAGCGCCACCGTGATTCCGAAATTCGACGGATTCATGAAATGCCGCATGCGCCCGCCGAACGGCGCCTGGAACACATACTTGCTCGCGATCGCGGCGACCACCCCGAACAGCACCGGCCAGAACTGATTGTTGGCGTAGAGCAGCATGTTCACCGCGAGGCCGGTGATGTGGGCGGGCAACAGGAATTCGTACACCCCGCGCATCCGCCGCCCGCCGTATCGTGGCGCGGTGCCGTGCGCCCACGCGCTGATCGTCTCCAGCAGCAGATCGGTGGCACAGGCGGTCAGCACCGCGAGGATGGGCCACAGCGGTGGCTGCTCGAAGCCGAGCAGGGTGTAGCCGAAGATGTTCAACGCGGTGAGCGAGATCGCGAAGTTCCGCAGCGCGAGATAGCGGGTGTCCTTGACCGGTGCGGGACTGATGTCGGGTTTTGCGCCGGGACGCGCGCCGTTGGTGGCGGGCGGTGCCGCGGGCGCGGATCGGCGTTTCCGGATGAGCGTTGTCATGGGACCGTGATCTCCTTGCCGATCTGTGTTGCGGTGTCGGTCAACAGCAGTGCGTGGGTACCGGGTGCCAGCTGGAAGGTCTGGTGATGGGGCGTTCCGGTGTTGTCCAGCCAGTCGATGTCGGTGGTCACCGGGCCGGTGGCGGTGCCGAGGCCGAAGTGCACGTCGAAGGCGCGTTTGCCGCTGTGACCGCTGCCGCCGTCGAGTTGGCTGCGCATGGTCCGCCCGTCCGCGGTGTGGATCGTGACGGTCGCGTTGTATGCGGGCGCGCCGAGGGCGGATGCCCCGGTGGCCGGGCGGTACAGCTGCAGTTCGAGGGGTTGGCCGAGTTCTGTCGAATGGTTCGCGTAGAAGGCCGGAGGTCCCCACTGCCTGGCGACCGCGAAATCGAGCGTGCCGGTGCCGGTGGTGTCGGCGACCGCGATGCCGCGCGTCGGGATCGCCGCGTTGGTGCCGACCTGATCGGTGATGTCGACGTACTTCCCGTCGCTGCCCTTGGCATAGAGCGCCATGGTGTGATCCCCGGCGATGTCGTCGCCGGGCGTCACCCGCGGCCACGCCGCCGGATCATGCAGCAGCACATCGTTACTGGTGGCCAGCTCCTGCAGCCAGGGCCACCGGTTGCCGCCATTACCCTGCACGAACCCGGTCGTCTGCAGCACGTCGACGGTGCCGGAGTTACGCAAGTCGGCCGCCTTCACGTCCCAGCACCAGCCGGTCCAAGCCAGCCCGAGATCCTGGGCGTGCTGGGAGAACGGCGCGTGCCCGGCGTCGAGCTGGGCGCGCATGTCGGCGGGCGTGGCGGCGTCGTTGCGCCACACGAAGTTGCTCTCCTGCAGGCCCCACTTGGTGGTGATATTGCTGACGACCAGATCGAACTTGCCGCGGTCGTACATGTCGACGAAATCGACACCCATGCCCTTGAACGAATCATTGCCCAGCACAAACGATTTCGGAGTCGTCCAGTCCCGCTGTCCGATCGCGGTGGCGAACCGGATCCGGCCCGGCGTCGACAGGTTGGCGAGCAGGTGGTCGTGCCCGAAATCGTTGGCGATGTACAGTTCCGGCAGCAGATCGCCGGTCAGGTCTCCCGCGCCGAGCGCGAGCGTCCAGCCGGTCGCGACATCGAACGGGATCGCGTCCTTCTGTTCCATATAGGTCGGGCGTCCGGACGGATCGTTGCCGTTCCAGCGGAAGACCCGCTCACCGGCGGCGTTCTTCGCGTTCGACATCGAATCGTTCATCGCCACATCGGGATGGCCGTTCGGGTCGAGCACGCCGGAGTCGGGAAAGTAGTTGCCGAAGACGATGTCCGGATGGCCGTCACCGTCGAAGTCGGCGATCGTGACGGCGTTCGTGTTCCACTGCGCGCCGTTGTAGTGACCCGGCGTGCTGCCCGACGGGACGACCTCGACCGGCTCGTACCCGGACGCCGTCAACTCGCCGGCGGCGTTGCGCAGGAACAAGATCGGGGTGCGGCCCCAGTAGTAGACGAGCAGATCCATCCGTCCGTCGCCGTTGAAATCGCCAGGGGCACAACCCATCGGCGCCATGGTGGAATCCAGCACCAGCGGATCGGGTCGCAGCACGAACGGCGTGAAGCGGTCGTTCTGCGCCGCCGTCGGAGTGTAAGTCACCACCACCGCGTCGGTGCGGGTGTCGACCAGGCACATGCCGTCGGATCGGCCGTGCCCGACCAGGTCGTTGATCGCGATCGAGGCGCCGACCGAGGAGATCCACGATCGAATATTCTGATAGCCCGGATTCACTTGGCGCACGGTGTTTTTCGGCAATGCGTCGTAATCCGGTGGCATCGCGACGTCCATCGACTGGAGCTGGTAGCCCGACGCCACCGTGGTGGGTGCTTCGGTGGTGACCTGTGCTCGGGCGATCAGAAAGACCGAAACCAGCAACGCCACCGCGCAGAGTGTCGGCGCCAGCAACCTGATGCGAGTCTTCATTCGTGGACCTGCGCCTTCGTCGTGGGGTCAAGGGTCGAACTCGACTCGGACGGCAGGCACCGCTGCCGAATACGTTCCCGCCACACCTCGTAGGCGACCCGCCCGTCGATGGTCGGCTCGGTGGGGCGGGTATCGCGGGCGATCGCGGCGGCCGCGTCGGCGTCATGGCCGGTGAGGAGCCGGGCCGCGAACTCGGTGTGCGGCTGCGGGATTCGGGCGCGCGCCCTGGCCTCGGCGGCGAAGGCCACACCCTGCCCGAGGCATCGGCGATCCGCGACCGACCGGTGCTCGAACACGCCGAGATCGGCCGGGACCGCGCCACCGGCGTAGCCGATCGCCAGGCCGAGCCCGGCCAACAGGTCTCCCCGCCGGTGCGCGGGGAACTCGTCGATCATCGCGCTCGCCACGCCGGGATCGGCGCCCGCGACGAACCACATCGCCCGGCCGATCCCCTGATCGATCGCATGCTGCGCGTAGTCCGCGTGCCTGGGCAACGGCACCGGCGGCTCCGCGTCGACGTACCGCCGTCGCACGTAGCGGTCGGTGTGGAAGTACGCTTGGTGAAATCCGTACCCGTCCAACGCGAGCCAGCTCAGCACCGGATCGGTCAACCCGGTCAGCGCCGCCCGGCGCAGCGGGCGGGGCAGCCTGGCCAACGCCCAGCCCGCACCGACATAGATCATGTACACGTGCTCGTCGGCGACCGCGAGGAAATCCGCGACATGATGAGAGTGGCCCAGCGGCAACGCGTCTCGGATGGCCAGGGCCATCGCCGCGCCCTCGAAGGTGAATCCTCGGCGGGACTCGCCGATGTCGCGCAGCACCGCCGCGGCCTCCCCCGCGGTGTCCCGCTCGGCGGCGACAGCGAAGCCCTCGACGAAGGCCGTGCCCGCGGCCTCCAGCTGGGCCTTCGCCCTGGGATCGCGCGTCGGGAAACCGCGCACCTCCAGCGACACCTGTCGCACGTCCGGAGTAAGAATTCTGCGGCGAATCCGACCTGACCACACAGACATCCGAGCGCCTCCTTCAGGGAGATGTGCTCAAGATTGACACTGTTAGGCCACCCGAAGTTCTCCGGCGTTGCCCATTCGCTATCCGGCGGCACCCTCGGCCGGTTCGGGCGCCGGGAGCACCCGGGCGGCGGCCGCGCTGATCAACGCGACGAACTCGGCCACGATCCGGGTCGGCTCGTAGAGTTCCTTCCCGTGCCACAGCGGGGTTTCGATCGATGGCGCATGCTGTAAGAAGTGGGCGCCGGCGCGTACTGCGGGCAGTCGATCGGTGTCCACGAGAATGCTTACGGCATGGGCGGTTTCCTCACGGGTCCCGGACCAGCGGCCCCATGATCCGTCTTCGCGCTGCTGCGCACAGGTCCACGCGATCGCTCGCTCTACCGCACGTGCGGCGTTCGGATCGCTGACGGTACGCAGGGCGAAAACCGCTGCAGCGGTGGCATAGAACGGCGAGGCATGCCATTTGTCGAGCCAGAACCCCTCGACGGACTGGGTTTCGAGCAGATAGGCCGTTGCCGTCGCGATGCCGCGGCGAATGTGCGCCTCGCGAGATCCCCGGTGCCAGCGCACGGCCAGCACCTCGAGCACGTGCGCGTTGGCCGAACAGGACGCGGTCCGCTCGCCGACGAAGGTACAGAACCGATCGGCCTGCTCGTAGTGCCGTAGTTCGACGGGATCGCGATGGACGCCGAGGGCGGCCAGGGCGAACAGCACGATCGCGGTGTCGTCGCTGTCCGCCGCGAGGGCCGGGCCTGCTCCGCAGCCGGTCTCGCCGAGTTGCGCGGCGAGCCAGTGCGCCAACGGCCGGGCGGTCGACGGCCGGACCGTGACGCCCGCGTGCGCGGCGGCACCGATCAGCCAGGACAGTTCGAAGATGCGCACCGGTGCCACGGTCGGCCACGCGCCGTTCAGCCGATTCCCCTCCAGCCGTAAATAATCGAGCGCTGCGGGGGCAGGTCGATCGCTCCATGCCAGTGCGGCCGCCGTTGCCGCCGGGGAACAGGCCAGTGAACCGTCGGCGGCGAGATAGTCGGCGTGACGGTAGTTCGCTGGGAGTCCGGTCAGGACCTCGAGGGAGTAACGCGCTGAGGGCGGTAGATCGCCGTGTGCGGCGGCATACCGGAGGCGGTGCAGGGCGGTCAGCTCGGCGCGATGATGGTGCAGGGCCGCGCGAACAGCTGGGTGCGGCAAGCGATCTCCCATCGCCTCCAACAGCGCGGGCACGATGAATTCCACGGCGATCGTGTCCGGCAGCGACTGCGGGGCGATGCGGACCGAGCCGAGGAAGTCCAGCGCGTGCGCCGCCGCGGGCCTAGCCCGCGCCTGGCCGGCGTCAGCAAGAGCCAACAGGGCCTCGGCGGCCGACAAGGTCGGCACGACGCGATACTCGCGCGGCGCGGACCGGTATCCCCAACTGCCATCCGGCAACTGAGCCCGCAGCAGCCGATCGACGGCCGGCGTCACCATCGTCGCAAGCAGCGCGGGCGGGCGGCGCACCCTACTCCGGACCACCCGGGCGGTATCGTACCAGGACGGGCCGAGCACACTGGTCGGTCCCGACACGATATCCGCCAGGGCGCTCTCGAAGTGGCTCATACCCGTTGGTCCGGACGGTATTTGGCGGTGGTGGACATCCAGTGCGCGCTGGCGACGAACCAGCCTTCGTAATGGTCCAGATAGCGCTCGAGCGAATACACGCTCGGATTCGTGCGGGCCAGACCGGGAAACACCAAGCCGGGCAGCGCCTCCCGTAGCTCCACGAAGGTCCGCACTTCCTCGTTCGCCAACTGGATCGCCCAGTCGATGGATTTTCGTCGCTGCCAGCCGAATTCGTGCTCGGCGACGACCACCAGGTTCGTGCTCAGCGTGCCCTCGGTCCGTAGCGAGTACACGTCGTTCACCCAGCACGAGTAGTTGCCGACCGCGGCATCGACCAGCTCGATGATCGGATGCGCCTTCACCCACGGCGCCAGCTCCAGCTCACAGAGCAGGAAGTTCAGCTCCCTGGATGCGGGCACCGCGCCGATGTGCGGGCGCATCCGCAGATACTCCGACAGCGAGGGCACGCCGCCGGTCTCGCGCAGCCGAATCTCCCAGAGCGTGGCACGCACGTACCTCAGCAGCTCGTGCCTGAACGGGCCGAGGTCCCACCCGGGTTCGAGCACACGGATCTCGTCGAGCAGCACGGACAGCAGCCGCAGCGCGGCGTCGTCGTCGCGTTGGCGCACGCCGCCCGCCGCGAGCTCGGCGACCCGGCGATGAATGGGCTCGACCGCGTCGATCCGGTCCAGCGGCAGCCGATCCGCCCACGCGTCATCGAACAACCAGAAGAAGGCGAACCACAGCGCCGCCACCCGCAACCGTGCCAGGGAGACGAACGGATAAGCGAGACCGGTGAGCCTGCCGAGGTCGAACCCGCGCAGCGCGGCATCGGCACCGACGGAGGCCAGCGCGTCGCGCAGATAGCCCTCGACCTCGCCCGCGCGGCGATTCTCGCGAACGGTGAACGGGCAGTCGAGCGAAACCGTCATCGCTACCACCTGATCGGCAATCGCAGCACGTCCGGCGCGATGACACCGCGCCGGAATTCGAGAGTGGATTCCGGGACGGCCAACTCGATTCCGGGCAGGCCCCTGGCGATTTCGGTCAGCGCCACCTGGAGTTCCATCCGCGCCAGCGCCGCACCGAAGCAATAGTTCGTGCCGCGGCCGAAGGTGGTGTGATCGGGTGCGCCGCGGCCGGGGTCGATCAGGCCGGGATTCGGATACCGCGCCTCGTCGTGGTTCGCCGACTCGAGTCCCGCGACGACGACGCTGCCCGCCGGAATGCCGCGGCCCGCAAGCTCGACCTCCTCGAGGGTCAGGCGCGGCAGCGAGGTCGCGGCGGGCGTGGTGAGCCGCAACAACTCCTCTACCACCGCCGGGATCGAATCCTCTTGCTCGCGAATCAGTTCGAGTATTTCGCGCTGCCGGCACAGGATCGGCAGGCCGCGACTCAGGGTCACCGAGACGGAGTGGAATCCGGGGAGGCAGGTGCGCATGGCCAGCTGGGGAAGCCGATCCGCAGCCATCGCGGGCGCGCTGGTCTGGTACGCCGTGACCAGGTGACCGAGCAGATCGTCGGCGGGCTCAGCGTATCGCTTGTCGACCTGGGCCCGAAAGTACTCGAACAACTCCTTCGACGCTCGATCCGATCGCTCGTCCTCGGATTCGACAACCACGAGCGGTGCGCGTTCGGCTATCCAGGACCGATCATCGACCGGGATGCCCGCCAATTCGCCCATCACCGTCATCGGCAGCGCCGTCGTCAGGGCGGCGACCGCATCGACCGGCGGCCGCTGCGCGCGAATGGCGTCGACGAGTGCCGCGGCCACCTGCCCGGCCCGCTCCCGGAATCGTTCGACCGCGCGCGGCGTGAACCAGCGATTGAGCAGTTCGTACGGCATCGAATGGTCGGCGGATCCGGTGTTCTCGGCGCGCTCGGGCGGCAGATAGGCGACCAGCCGGGTCGGATCGGTCTTCGACAGCGCGGCCCGGCTGAATCTCGAATCCTCCAGCACCGCACGCACATCGGCGTACCGGGTGACCAGGTAGGCCGGGACGCCGTTGGGCAGCGTCACCGCGGCCACCGGGCGGTGGCGGCGCAGCAGCGAGTACAGCGGGTGCGGATGCAGCGAGGTGCCGCGGTCGAACGGGTAGTCGAGCGGTTCCGGCGGCAGTGTGCCGCTGCTCAATTGGGGATCCATGGCTTACCGGTCCCGATAGACGATCAACTCGGCGAGTGCGCAAAGACGCGCCGCGGCTTCGGGTTCCGGGTCGATGCTGTGCAGGGCGGCGAGCGCCTTCTGTAAATGTTCGGCCGCCATCTCCTCGGCTAACCTGCGGCCACCCGCCTCCGCTACCAGCGAGCCGATCTCGGCCAGCCGGTCGTCGGGAGGTGGGTGCTCTTCGGCGTAGATTCGCGCGAGCCGGTCGGCCGCCGGAGTTTCCGACGCCAATGCCGCGATCAATGGCAAGCTTTTACCTGTCCGCAGATCCGCACCCGTCGGTTTACCGGTGGCCCGCGAATCTCCCCAAATGCCGAGCACATCGTCCCGCATCTGAAACGACAGCCCTAGATGGTGGCCGAATTCCTCGATGGCCTGGATCTGCGATGCCGAACCACCGCCCGCCGCAGCGCCGAGCGCGCACCCGCACGCCAGCAGAGCGCCCGTCTTCTTCGCCGCGAGCTCGAGATAATCCTCGGACGTACCGCGACCCGCGACGACAGCCGAGTCCAGTGCCTGCCCGTTCGCCAGATCCACCATTGCTCGGGCCAACCTGCCAAGCGGCTCCGCCTGTCCCCCTTCGGAATTGGCCAGCACGGAAACCCCGAGTGAGAACAGTGCGTCACCGGCGAGCAGCGCCGCGGGTATTCCGAATATCGACCACACCGTCGGCCGGTGCCGCCGCGTGCGGTCACCGTCGATGATGTCATCGTGAATCAGCGTGAAATTGTGCATCAATTCCACTGCGACCGCCGAATCCACCGCCCGCGCGCGATCCCCGGCGACAGCCTCGGCACACAGCAGCGTCAATGCGGGCCGGACATATTTTCCGCCCGCGCCGGCAGTGGGCCGACCGCGTTCGTCCAGCCAGCCGAAGTGGTAACCGACCACGCCACCCAATGGTTCATCGAGCCGCCGCACCTGGGCGCGTAACTGTTCGTCGACGAGGGTGTGCACGGCGCTCAGAAAGCCCCACGCAATGGACCTCGCGGAAACTTCCGTGCCATCCTTCATTGGTTGATTGTGCTGTGATGACGAAGTCGGACTCTTCTTCATTGTTGCTGAACGACAACGCAATCGACGAGAAATGGTCGGCGGCTGACAGCGGTAATGTCGCGAATATGCTGGACGGCCGCACGATTCCCACCGCGCCTGGTGCGCTTCCACTGGTCGGTCATGCGATTCCTCTGTTACGGAATCCGTTGGCGTTTCTGGCCACCCTGCCCCGCTATGGGAATCTCGTGCGGATCGGCGTCGGGCCCTATCGAATGCTTGTGCTTTGCGACGCCGACCTCACCAGGGAGGTGCTCGTCGACGACCGGACCTTCGACAAGGGCGGCCTGCTCGTCGAGCGTGGCCGCGAGGTGGTCGGTGACGGTGTCGGCACCTGCCCGCACGGCGAGCATCGATCGCAGCGCCGGCTGACCCAACCCGCCTTCGGGCGCGGCCGATTCCCGGGTTACGCGGCGGTGATGGCGACGCAGGCCGAGGCCATGGCCACCCGCTGGACCGAGGGCACGGTCATCGACGTACTGGCCGAGATGCTCCGAATGACCTGCGCGACAGTGGCACACACCATGGTGTCCGGCAACGCGCTGGACGAGCGAACCCGGGGACAGATCATCGACGACCTGGCGGTGGTGCTGCAGAACATCTATCGCAGAATGTTCATCCCGCCGCCGCTGGACCGCGTGCCGACCCGTGGCAAGCTCCGCTACGACCGGGCGCGCACGCGTCTGCGCGGGACGCTGGCCGAGCTCATCGCCGACTACCGGACCGACGGCGTCGATCACGGCGACATGCTGTCCATGCTGATCCGATCGAGCGACGAGGACCGCACGCTCACCGACGACCAAGTGCACGACCAGATCGTGACGCTGTTCCTGGCCGGAACCGAGAGCACCGCAGCGGTTCTCGCGTGGTGCTGGCACACGCTCGGACAGCGGCCGGAGCTGGAAAAGCGGCTGTGGAACGAGGTCGACGCGATCCCGGCGGACCGGCTGCCGGTGTGGGAGGACATGCCGAACCTGGCGTTCGCCAACAGTCTGGCGACCGAATCATTGCGGATGTATCCGCCCGGCTGGTTGTTCACCAGGGTGACCACCGAGCGCACCATGCTTGCGGGATATGCGATTCCGAAGGGTGCCACCGTCGCCTACAGTCCGCATCTGCTGCAGAATTCAGAATTGTTCACCGCGCCTGAACAATTCGATCCGGAGCGGTGGGCCCCCGAGCGCGCGAGCGAACTGCCGCGAAATGGATTTCTCGCCTTCGGTGGCGGCGCGCGAAAATGCCTCGGCGATGTTTTCGCGCTGACCGAGGCGACCTTGGCGCTGGCCGTCATCGCCCGACGGTGGCAATTGCGCCCGATCACCGATCGCCCGGTCCGCACGATCGTCGACACCACTCTTCGCCCGCGCGGACTCGAAATGCGGGTCGAGGCGCGGTGACAGGTCAGTGCCGCGGTTCGTAAAGCCCGATCTCACCGCCGCCGGGCAGCCGGATCGCCGTGCTGGTGCCCCAGCTCTGCGTGGTGGTCGGCTGGGTGAACTCCACGCCGTCCTTCTCCAGCTGCGCCATCGTCGCTTCGATGTCGTCGCACATCAGATGCAATTCGTGCGGGCTGCCGTCGTCGATCGGGTGCACGGCGAGCTCGGCGGGCGGCATCTCGAACATCAACCAGCCGCCACCCGCGTCGGTGGCGGGAAACCCGAGGACATCGCGCAGGAACTCACGATCCTTGTCGGCGTCGGTGCTGTAGATGATGGCGTGCAAACCATTGATCATGCCCGAATCCTTCCTTTTCGCAAGATAATTCGTGGTCACAACATAATTCGCGTGAAACTCTCCCCGTACTCGAAGCCATGTTCTACTCCGATGCCGCGCATCCAGTCAAGCAGCCAGGGTGGCGTCTCCTCCGGCGTGTCGCCGAGTTGACTGGTGTGACACAGAATCGCCGCGACCTTGCTCGAAAGGTGCCGAACCGCGTCTATACAGTACTCGTCCCTGTCGCCGTAGCCGGTGAGCCAGATTTCCGCCGGCCGCCAGGCCGCGAGCGCCCTGCCCTCGAATTCGAGCCGCGCCATGGCGGATCCGGCGGTGGGATAGATCGCGGCCAGGGTGGCCTCGCCGACCGCGAGGTGGTCGGGGTGCGAGGCCTCGACCGGCGCCGCGAGCACCCGGTGTGGATAGTGCGTCAGCACCACGGTCGGGCGGCGCAACCGCACCTGGGCGGCGATCGCGGTGCGTAGCTCGAGGGTCGGGACCACCGTGCCGTCGGGGAGCCCGAGGAAGGTGACGTCACGAACGCCGAGCATCCGCGCCGCGGCGACCTGCTCGGCGCACCGGATCCGCGCGACCGAGTCCCGCTCGGCGGCCGGGTCCGCGCCACCGAGCGCGCCGTCGCTGCACACCAGGTAGAACACCGCCACGTCGTGTTCGATCAGCCAGGCGATGGTGGCACCGAACAGGAACTCGGCGTCGTCGGGATGGGCCGTGACGACCAGGGCCACGGTATGGCGGGACGGATCGATCGCGGCGGTCACCGCGCGATCAGCTCTCGGAATCGCCGCGCCCGCTCGTCCGACAGCGGCACCGTCAGATGCAGCAGCTCGCTCGTCGGCGCCGGAACCACCGGCGGGGCAACGGGTGCCAATCCTGCGATGCCACGGTCGAGCAGCGCCCGCGCGGCCTTGCCCGCCACGTCGGCGACCGTCACCCACGGCACGTCCGGATGTCCGGTGCTCACCTGGAATCCGGCGTCGGTGAGGGTCTCGGCGAACTCGGGCTTGCGCTGTCGAATCCGTTGGCGCAGCTTGCCGAAGATGTCCCCGGCGCGCAACAGTCGCAGCGCCGCACTGAACCCCGGCTCACCAACCTGCATGGGCGCCACCGTTTCCCGCACGCGATGGGCGACGACGGAGGAAGCGACGGCATAGCCGCACCGAATCCCGCCCCACGAGTAGGCCTTCGTAAAGCCGCGCAGCACCACGATATTGGGGACGTCGGGGACGAGTCGAATCGCGCTGTCCGCCGCACCGAGATACGGCGCCGCCGCCTCGTCGACGACGACGATTCCGCCGTTCGAGCTCGTCGTCACGGCCAACGCCGCCAGTTCGGGCAACCCGATTACACCGGCGGTGAAATCCGGCCGATCGAGGTGCAGGACCGCCGGTCGGCGGGTGTGGATGGCGGCTTGCAGCTGCTGCGGGGTCGCCGGATGGTCGACCAGATGGACCTCGCCGCCACGGCTCAGCGCCCAGGCCTCGAGGTCGGGGTGCACAATCGCGGGCGCCACGATCGGCCCGCGATCGGCCAACCGCGAAAGTCCGTGCAGCAGTGCGGTAACGCCCGCACCGAAGGTGACCTGTTCGGGGGCGAGGGCGATGCCGTAGAAGCGTCCGACCACGCCCGCGCCGCGCTGCCCGCCGAACAGGTCGTCCACCGGATAGCCGCCGGCCAGGTCGGCCCCGAATCCCGGTAGCTCGGCGATGAATTCGGCCCAGATCGCGCTCGGCCGCGGGTCGAGCAGCGGTTCCTCGTCCGAGGCGTAGCGCAGGTCCAGCTCGACGTCGGCCGGCGTCGCCCAGGTCGACACCGCCAGCGACCGCGGCGGCACCGGTTTGAGTTGAGCGAGCAGGCGCACGCCGACCGCCTCCGTGCGCAGAATGTCGAACCCGGCCCGCCGCAGCGACGAAATCATCTCCGGCGCAGCATGATCGAGCAGGAGCAGGCCGGAATCGAACAGGTGGCCACGAATATTGCTGAGCAACCGCAATCGCTGCGCCCAGCTCAGCTCCGACCAGCCGAAACAGATGAGCGCGTCGACGGGCACCGGGGCACCGGGGTCATCGGCCGATACCGATATCACCTCATAACCGGGCAGTCGCCCGATCCGGCCGCCGACCTCACCCACCCGTCGGCCAGTGCAATACACGTCCAGCAGCCGGAGAATCTCGTCGGTGCCGCTCTCCCCCGGATCCAAGGCAGACATCAGGGAAATCCCATCGGTAGCATGCCCTCGCAGCCCGCAGAGATCTGCATGAGCTTGCGCCCGGGCGCGGTGGTCAGGAAGCTGGCCGACGGTTCATACAGGCAGAACCGATGGCCGGTCGGGTCATCGAAATGCATGGTGCGACCGAACTCCTGACTGATGATCTGGCGGCTCTTGAAGGCGACACCTCGGCCCGCGAGCCGCACGTAGCAGTCCTTGATGTCGGTCGTGTGAAACACCAGCAGATACGTGCCGCGCCGGGAATCAGCACTCGCGTCCCGTCGATGCTGCAGCACGAGCGTGATCGCCCCGGCATCGAACCGCGCCTGATGGCCGTTGCGCGACAGCAGAGTCAGCCCGAGCACGTCCCGATAGAATGCCGACGAGGTGCGCAGATCCGCTGTCGCCAACCGCAATTCGGTCACGGCGGGCCGCCGCCCGGCCGACCCCTTGACGAGCAGATAGCGATGCCCGTCGGTATCGCCGGCGGGCAGGGAGCGCTGGACGGGTGAACTGAACGTGATCACCAATTTGTCCAGCACCGCCGGGAGTTCCTCCTGCCGCCGCGACATGAGGTTGTAGGAGATGATCAAGGTGCCCGCGTCATAGCTGACGACGCCGTGCCTGGCCTTGGGATCGGCCTCGGTGGCCAGCAGGCGAAGTCCCAACTGCCCCTCGACGATTCCCCGTTGCGCGGCCAGATCCGCGGTATCCAGGAACACGTGCGACAGCGGGCTGAATTGCAGAGTCATCGGGCACCTCGATGCACTACGCGGGTTCGTAGGTCGTGGCAAGCAGTTCCTTCATTCTCGCTCCACTTGGGCTCTGCAGAGCCTCTTCCGACGGCTCCCACAGATAGAAGACGTGTCCCGAACTATCGGCCGACTCGGCGATCGCCCCGATGGACGAGCGGTTGATCCGATCGAAACGCATGCCCTTCGCGGACAGTTCGGTGACCGTCGCGTCGAGATCGGGGGTGTGGAAGACGATCGCCTTGCCGTGCATCTGGCGCGGATTGACGGTGCGAGGCGGGCACGGGTGGTCGACGATCTGTTCCTCGGGGCGGACGGTCTCCAGATGGTGCGTCGACAGGATCATGCCGCCGGTGTCGTACTTGATCACCCCGTCCTCGTCCGCCGTCGACGCGCGACTGCACGGCCCACCCTCGATATCGCGGATGCCGAGCCGGTCCGCGTAGGTCAGGAAGGCGTCCGCGGCGTCCCGGACGAACAGGAACAGGTAGATCAGCGGCTTGTCGGCCAGGGTGAACGCGGCCAGATCGGCGGATGCGCTGTGCCCGTTGCTCTTACCGTTCAACTTGGCCCGCACGGCCTGGATGCGGTCGCCGCTCGGCCAGGTGAGCGACTCGTCGGAGGTCTCGTAGAGCGTGAACCAGTGGTTGTCCGGATCGTAGAAGTCGGTGATCGCGCCGATCTCGTACCGGTGCGTCTCGGTGAACTCGATCCCGCGCGCCTCGAGCGCGGCCCGCGCATGGTCGAGATCGTCGACCAGGAAGACGATATCGGTGGAGTGATCGCGTTCGGTCGCCAGTTCGATGCCGTAGTCGTCGGCCCTGTTGAGCGCGAGAATCGCTGTCCCGCAATCGTATTTGACCGAGTCGGCGTCCTCTTCGAGCACGCGCAGCCCGAGCTTCTGCTCGAACCAGGCGCGCGAGACCGCCAGATCCTTGACGTAGAGGAACAAATAGACGATTCGTGAATCGGGCAGCATGGCTAATGTCCTTTCGCTGGAGCATGGTGACGGGGACGCGGTGTCGAGAGCTGCACGACCTTGGGCCCGCTGCCCCACGCGAGGCTTTCGGCTGACGGTTGGTACAGGCAGAAGGTGTTGCCGCCGGGATCCCGGAAGCGGGCCGTCGCGCCGATATCGCTGAAACCGACGTCCTGGCTGAAGGTCACGCCACGGCCGCGCATCGCCTCATAGGCCGCGTAGATGTCCGGCGCGTGGAAGACGACGAGGTAGGACTTGCGCCGGACGAGCTGCCCGTCCGGCGCGGTGACCGACTCGTCGAGGACCAGATCCGTTGTCCCGGTGGCCAACCGGGCGGACCGCTCGGTGCGGTCGAGCAGCTCGAAGCCGAACGCGTCGAGATAGTAGCCGAGGCATTCGTCCAGATCCGGGACGACCAACCGGACTTCGAGCAGGTCGGTACGCAGTCCCTCCGGTGTGCCACGGACGAAGTGGAAGTGATGGCCGTCGTGGTCGGTGAACCGCTCGTCCTCCCACTGCCCGAAGGCGTCGAGCGCGGTGCGCAGCAGCGCGGGATCAGCGGTCCGGTACACCATGGTGAGGCCGTCGGAATAGCCTGGCGCGAAACGTCTTTCCGCGAACAGGTTGAGCGACACGATGGTGCCGCCCACGTCGTATTTGACGAGACCGTGATGTTCATGCGGCGGATGGAACTGATTTTCTATCAGGCGTAGGCCCAGGTAGTTCTCCAGCAGATCCCGACCGGCGTCGAGGTCGGAAACGTCGGAAAACACGAACATGAGCGGAGATTCGGCCAGCCTCATCGTTTGTCACCTCGAGAGAAAGCGATCGGGACGGAATGCACGCAACGCCGCCGGCATGGTCCCGGTGACGAGGTAGTCGGTGAGCGCTCGGCCTGCCCCGACCGCGCCCGGGATGCCGTGCCCGCAGAAGCCCGCGATGATCCACTGATCAGGCCGGGTCAGCCGACCGATGACGGGCTGATCGTCGGGCGTGCAGTCCATCACGCCGATCCATCTGCGGGCCAACGCGAGTGGCGGCAGGTCCGGCAGCGCCCTGCCGAGAAACTCGACGGGCGCCCCACCGAGCACCACCGTTCCGTCGGCGCACTGCCGCCAATAGGCTGTGCCCCAGTCCACCGCCATGCCTGGCCCGAGCGACCGCGCCACCGGGGTGGTCGCCAGCATTTCGCGAGGCTGGGGTTGCAGGAACTGCGCGACGGAATCGAGCAGCCGAGCCGTGCCCGCCCCCGCCGCGAAAACGACATGATCGGCCAGCACAGTGCCCCGCGAGGTCCGCACCCGCTGCTCCTCGACGTCGAATACCGCACAGCCGGAACAGATTCGCGCCCCCGCCTCCTGCGCCGCGCGCGCCAGACCGTGCACCAGCTTGACCGGGTGCAGGGTCCGCCCGCTCGGCAACCAGCGCCCGCCGTGATAGCGCCGGCTGATCCGCATCCCGATCACCTCCTCGCAGTCCTTGCGCGTCAACGCGTGCAGGGCGGGCGCGCCGGACGGGCGATCGGTCACCTCGGCGCGGATGCGCTCCCACATCTGCGGCGAACTCGCCAGCGCCAGATGGCCGGTGGTCCGGCAGTCCGCGTCGATCTTCTCGTCGTGCAACACGTCGTCGACCAGGTCGGGGTTTTCGATCGGGCGCGAATTGTGCAGCGCGAGACCGGCATTACGGCCGCTGGCCGCCGCACCGAGATTGTCCCGCTCGAGCAGGACGGTGTCGATGCCCGAGCGGGACAGCCAGTAGGCGGTGGCGACGCCCATCAGCCCGCCGCCGATCACCGCGACCGTCGCCGCGGCCGGAGGTTCCTCCGGCCGCAACCAGGTCGGCTCGGGCAGGTCGGCCCAGACGGGCCGATCGGTGACTCGCTGACCCACGATCATTTCGGCGTCATACGGTGACGACAGGCTTCTGTGCTTGACCGTTCGTCCGCTGCAGCTGCTCGTTGAAGATCTCGAACAGGTCCGCAGGCGGGGTGTTGAGCACGTCGGCGAAGATCTCGTCGTCCTTGGTGACCACGATGTCGAACGCGGTGAGCTCGCCGGGTGTCAGCGTGCCGACCCGCTCGCCGCTCTCCTCGTGGATCAGCGCGACCGGACCCGTCGGCGAGTGGAAGTGGGTGCCGACCGGCGGATAGTGGTTCACCTTCGCCGGTCCGAAGATCAGCGGCTGATCCGGATCGGTGAGCACCGCACCCAACGGGGTGTGGATGCGCCAGGAGACCCGCCAGATCGCGGTGCCCGGGAAATCGCTGCCGTCGGGACTGTCCGACTTGACGATTCCGTCGTTGGGCCGCGAGAAATTCTGCTCGATCCGAATGGGGCCGAGCTGCGCCTGAATGAGCTCGCCGCCGTGCATCAGGATCTTCAGATACATTTCGTTGCGGCCGTCACCGTCGAGATCCATCCGCGGACTGCGGTGCATGAGCACGATGCCGTTCTTGACGCTCATCGGGTAATTCTCAACCACCCCGTCGACGGTCAGCAGGCACGAGCACACGCCCTTGAGCAGTTCGACGCCGCCGACGCCGGGGAAGTTCTTGTTGAATCCCCGGATCGCCTGGGTGAACGTCTCCTGCGCGGGCGGGTTCGCGGTCAGCGCGCTGATCTCGGCGTTCAGTTGCTTGTAGGTCTCGTTGTTCTGTGCGTTGACGCGGTCCTGAATGGACTTCCAGCGGAAGAGTTCGACCACCTTCACCGAATCGCCGTTGCTGCCCGGCGCGCTGCGCACCAGGTCGATCGGGTAATCACCCGCGAACCCGAGTTCGCGCAGCGTCGCCCACTTCGTGCGGACCTTGTCGATGAGTTCATCGGCTTTCAGTGCCGGTACCTCGTGGGTCTCCATCTGCATGAGAGACTCGTTGCGATAAATATTGACGGACATATTGCTCCCCAATGCTTGCTGGGCCTTCCCGAGAAAAGTGTCGCAGTCGGGGGCCGGGGGGCGTTCTCGCGCTTTGCCCACTCGCCGAACGGGATTCACGCCCCGGGGCGCTCGACCGGAATCACCGCGGCGTCCGCACGTGGAACAGCGCCGACGGTGGAACGGAACACGAACCACCATCGGCGCAGGCACCGTCGGAAATCGCTCAGCTGCTCTCGCGCTGGAACATCCGGATGCCCCACCACACGGTCAAGCAACCCACCGCGAGCAGCACCAGAATCCCGACCAGCAGCGACCGCGAACCGTAATCGCCGAGGAAGGCCGCGCGCTCGGCCTCTACGACATAGCTCAACGGATTGACCCGGGAAATCGCGTAAAGCCACTGCGGCGCAAGGACCGTCGTGACCGGGATCAGAATGCCGGACAGCAGCATGATCGGCAGCACGAGGGTGTTCATCAGCGGGCCGAACGCCTCCTCCACCTTGATCAGCAGGGCGAGCGCGTACGAGAACGACGCCATCGTGACACCCAGCAGACCCACGATGAGCAAGCTCAGCAGCACACCGCCGATCGGCGCGCGCAGGCCGAACACCAGCACCGCCACCAACACCAGCAACGCACCCTGCACCATCATCTGGACCGCGGCGACCAGCGCCCGGCCGAGCAGCAATGCGGCCCGGCTGGCCGGGGTGACCCGCATCCGGTCCAGCACCCCGCCGCGCCACTCACTGATCAGGCCGAAACCGACGAAGGCGCTGCCGAACAGACCGAGCAGCACCAGCATCGCCGGGGTGAGGATCTGCCACGAGGTGCCCTCGGGGAAGCCGGGCGCCTTGGTCACGCCGTGCAGCAGCGGCCCGAACAGGAATAGATACAGCAGCGGCTGCATGAGTCCGACCAGCACCCAGACTGGGGTGCGCAGCGAAAGCTGGAAACCGCGCTTGAACACCAGCCACGTATCAAGCAACATCGCTCTTCTCCTCCTCCACGATCTCGCCGATCTCGGCGTCGCGCAGCGTTCGACCGGTCAGGGTCAGGAAGACATCGTCGAGCGTGGGCTTGCGCACCTCGATATTCCGGATCGCGATGCCCGCGCTGTCGAATTTGCGCACCAGATCCGGAATCGCGGTGTCGCCGTGCGGCAATCGCGCCCGCACGGCCCGCTCGTCGAGGGTCAGCTCGATCGGCCCGGCGATATCGATGATCAGCTCGCGGGCCCGGTCCCGTGCGGTGGGTTCGACCCCGATGGTCACCTCGTCGCCGGCGATGCTCGCCTTGAGCGCGTCCGGGCTGCCCTCCGCGATGAGCCGGCCGTGGTCGATCACGAGCACCTTGTCGCAGAGTGCGTCGGCCTCTTCCAGGTAGTGCGTGGTCAGGAAGGTGGTGACGCCGTCCCGGTCCCGCAGGGCCCGGATGTGGTCCCACAGATTCGCCCGGCTCTGCGGGTCCAGGCCCGCGCTCGGCTCGTCGAGGAACAGCACGGGCGGCTGGTGGATGAGGCCGAGCGCGATCTGCAATCGCCGCCGCTGACCGCCGGAAAGCGTTTTCACGTAACGGTTTTCCAGCCCCGCCAGGTCCAAGCCGACCAGCAGCTCATCGATGCGCTGCCGCACCTCGTCGACGGTGAGCCGATAGAACCGGCCCTGAATCTCCAACTCCTCGTGGACTTTACATTCGGGCGTGGTGCCGCCCTCCTGTGCCACATAGCCGATCCGGCGACGCACGCCGATCGGATCCGAAAGCAGGTCGCACCCGGCCACTTTCGCGCTGCCCGCGGTGGGTCGTAGCAGGGTGGTCAGCATGCGTAGCGTCGTCGTCTTGCCCGCGCCGTTCGGGCCGAGGAAGCCGACCGACTCACCGGCCTCGACAGCGAAGTCGACCCCGCGCACCGCGTTGATCTCCTTGCCCCGCGTCTTGAAGGTCTTCGCGAGGCCGCTCGCCTCAATCATGACCACTGCCACTCCTTCGTATAGTTGGCGAATTCGGAACTGGGCGAACAGGATCGCTCCAACTCGCTCTCCATGACCAGTGGCAGCGCGAGCACCAGGGGCGGATCGATGTATCGGCGCGAGCGCAGATACATCCGCGCCGGGGAGCCGGTGACGGCCACCCCGCCGACGATCTTCACCGGGGTGCGGCTGGCCCCGACGTAGCAGAAGTCCATCGTTTCCTTGCTCAGGCTGCCCGCAACGGTGACCGACGGATCGAAGCTGATGGCCCGCAGGTGGTATTCGCCGTCCGGCAGGTCGCCGAGCGAGGCGATGCCGGGCACGCCGACCACACCGCAGGAGAAGATCGGCCCCTGCGGGATCCCGGAGGAGAACAGGCCGACCGCCGCCACGGTGTCGCGCAGCTCGCCGTCGATCCGGCACACCACCTGCCTGCGGGCCGGTGCGGGCAGCACGTCACGCAGGCTGGCCAGCGCCTGCTCGCACGAATGCTCGGAATACAGCCGCGACGCGCGCCGGAACTGCCCGGGCGGCACCCCGACCAGGTAGGTGAACCGCGAGGTGAAGGTGCCGATGCTGGAGTAACCCACATCCATGCAGATGTCACGAACGCTGGCGGAGGTGTACATCAGCCGCCGCTGCGCCTCCACCATTCGCAGCGCGGCCAGAAATTGCGCGGGGGCCGCTCCGGTCAATGCGTGAAAGACCCGATGAAAATGAAATTGACTCAATGGTGTGGCAGCCGCCAGGTCGCACAGTCGATGATTGGCGCCGACATCGGCTTGCATAAGTCGGACTACGCTGGAAATCGCCGCAATTCGATCGCGCGCGGCCCGTTCCGCGCTGCTTTCGCGTACCGTTCGATCTACCTTCAGAGGCTCCATGACATACACAGCTCTATCGGGCGCTTCGCGGCGGACGCGGAGCGACGAATCGGCAAATTTCATTTGGAAGCGATAGAATGATTCTAACGCACCTAGGTGATCGAGCCAACGATTAGACGGCCCTCCTTTCGCCTGAGATAGCCTCGAAGAATTTGACGCGTCAGGCTTTTACATCGCGTCCGATCTGTACCTTTTGTCCGGGTCGCTGATATTTCTCTCCACCGATTCCCCCACGCCCTGTGGGCGGCCGTAGTACCATTCGCGCCATGCCAACCCCCTGGATCTTCCGGATCGTCATACCGGTCGACGATATCGAGGCGGCGACCAAGTTCTACTCGGCCATTCTGAAAACTCCCGGCGAGCGCGTGTGGGTCAACCGGCATTACTTCCGGTGCGGCGAGGTGATACTCGCCTGCGTCGAACCCGGCCCGGACTCCGGCGATTTTCACATCGACGGGGACCCGCGCATCATCTATCTCGGCGTGGACGACATCGAAGAGACGATGGAACTGGTACGTCGCGCCGAACCCGCACGCCTCGACGCGTCCATCGAGGAACAAGCGTGGGGCGAGCGCTCGTTCTACGCCGAAGACCCGTTCGGCACCCGGCTCTGCTTCGTCCATGGCTCCACCATCTACGAGGGCGGGGAATTCGAGGAGTAGCTCAGTACCGCAGCGGCAGCTCACGCAGTCCACGCAGATGCAGGCCGCTCGGTCGCCAGCGCAGCTCCGCGCGCGGCACGGCCACCCGCAATTCCGGCAGTCGGCGCACCAGCGCAGGCACGGCGATGCGAGCTTCCAACCGGGCCAACGCGGCACCGAGACACGTGTGGATGCCGCGCGCGAACGCGAGGTGCGGGTTGTCCCGGCGAGAGATATCGAGACGTTCGGGATCGGCGAACACCTCGGGGTCCCGGTTGGCCGCGGCGAGTGAGACGAGCACCAGATCGCCGCGGGCCAACCGCTCGCCGCGCAGCGTCACGTCCTCGGTGACCAAGCGGCGGCGCAGCACGACCGGCCCCTCGTAGCGCAGCAATTCCTCGACGGCCCAGTCGATCAGGCTCGGTTTCGCGCGCAGTCGCTCCAGTTCGCCGGGGTGTTCCAACAGGCTGAGCATGCCGTTGCCGAGCAGATGCGTGGTGGTCTCGTGCCCGGCGAAGATCAGGCCGAAGGTCATCGAGACCAACTCGATCTCGCTGAGCCGGCCGACATCGCTCTGCCGCACCACCTTTCCCAGCAGGTCGTCGGTCGCGGTGTGGCGCTTGCGGTCGAGCAGTGCGCGGACGTAGGTGATGAACTCGGCGACGTCGGGCGCCAGTTCCTCGGCGCTGCGCGGGCTGCGATCGAACCGCACCAGCACATCGGACCAGTGCCGCAGGCGATCTCGGTCCTCGGGCGGGATGCCGAGCAGGCGCATGATCACCGCGATCGGCAGCGGGAACGCGAAATCGGAGATCAGATCGAAGGTGGGATCGCCTGGCCTGCGCAGGATGTCGTCGATGAGTTGGTCGGTCATCTCGGTGATGAATTCCCGCAGGCCCCCGACCATCTGCGGCGTGAAGACCCGGCTCACCAGGCCGCGCAGCCGCTCGTGTTCAGGCGGATCGTTGCTCGACATGAACTGGTCGAACAGCGACATCACGTCCCGCGCGGCTGGCGACACCCCGGGGATGTCGCCGGACTGGGACAGCATCGCGCGGCTGGAGAAGCGCGCCTGGTCCTTCAGGATGACCAGTACCTCCTGGTACGGCGTGACCAGCCAGACCTCGCGCCGGTCCGGCAGCGCGATCTTGCACACGGGCGATTCGGCGCGCAGGCGGCGATACAGTTCGTGCGGATCGGCGTCCAAGGCCGGATCGAACAGGTTGACGTCCACTTTCGTCACCACGGGGTCACCTCGATGCGTCGGCGGCGCGCGGAAACGCCACGGGGGGAATCGGATTGAGCAGCGACTCGAACGTCGAACGGGGCGCGTCCGGCTCGCCGAGCAGCCGGGCGAACCGCTGCCCCTCGTAGGTGGCCTCGGCCAGCCCGCGCGGTGCCAGCGCGTCACCGATGACGAATACCCGGCCGACCGCACCGCCGAGTTTCGCCGCCAGATCGTCGGATGGTGCTCGCATCGTGGCCAATACGACGAAGTCCACGCCCGCGGCCAGTCGCTCCATGCCGGTGCGCACGTCGTACAGCGTGACCGTGTGGTCGCCGATTCGCCGCAGGTAACTGTGCGGGCTCACTCGAACTCCGTACCGGCGCAGGGTGCGTGTGATGATCGGCGCGTGTCCGTCGTAGGTGAGGTTGTGCACGAGGTCGGGATGCCGGGTGACCAGGTGGACGCGCATGCCCGCTCGGGCCAGCAGTTCCGCGATGCCCGCCGCGGTGTTGATGCCCTCTTCGTCGAGGATCAGCACCGATCCCGGCCGGGGTTCCCACGCTGGATCGAGCACTTGCTCGGGGCGCAGCACGAAGTCTCGGTCCCATCCTGGAATCGGTGACGGCGCGAAGGCGCTCTGCCCGTCGGCGACGTAACGCGAACCGGTCGCGACGATCACGGCGTCGGGTGCCAGAGCGGCGATGACATCCGGGCCGCCCGCGGTCTCGGTGCGCACCGATACGTTCAGCGAATCCAGTTCTCGCAGATACCAATCGACGACGCCACCGTAGTTGTGCCGACCGGGCAGCCGGGCCCACCGCGCCAGCTGGCCACCCGGTTCCGGCTCCCGTTCCAGGAGCGTGACTCGGTGTCCGCGCAACGCCGCCACCCGCGCCGCTTCCAGACCGGCCGGACCGCCGCCGACGACCACGACGCTGCCGGGCATCGGCGCGGGTACGAATGTCCTTGTTCCCCAGCGTCTTTCCCGACCGGTGGCCGGGTTCAGCGCGCAGCCGTATCCCCCGCCTGGTCGCTGCACCGTGGCGATGCAGTGATTGCAGGCGATGCAGGCTCGGCTCCGCTGCTCGCGCCCTTCCTTGGCGTTGCGCACCAACTCCGGCTCGGCGATCAGCCCGCGGCCGATGCCGACCAGATCGACCGCGCCGGCGGCGAGCACCTTTTCGGCCTCGGCCACCGAGGTGACCCGGCCGACCGAACTCAGCATCGGGACGTGCGCGGGCACCGTCTTACGCAGGGCAGCAACGGCATTCACCAGATGCAACGGCGCGACCAGCGAGGGGGTCGTCATCAGCTCCGGCTGCTGCGGTTCCACCGCGATGTCCAGGTCGATGAAGTCGACCAGCGCGCGGTCGACCAGGTCCAGCGCGATCTCCTCGACGTCGGCGGCGGTCAGACCGCCGGTCAACCGCTCGTCACAGATCAACCGGACCCCCGTGGCCAGGCCGTCGCCGCATTCGTCCCGGATCGCGGTCAGTGCCTCGACGAGCAGCCGCATCCGGCCCTTCGCATCGCCGCCGTATTCGTCGTCGCGGTGATTGAAATACGGGGAAAGGAACTGTTCCATCAGCACGCCGTGGCTGGCGTGGATCTGCACGCCGTCGTAGCCGGCCTGCAACAGGTTTCGGCTGCACCGTCGGTACAGACCGACGAGCAGCTCGATCTCGTCCCTGGTCAGCGCGTGGCAGGTGTCGTAGCGCTCAAAGCGCTGGGTGGCGGCCACGCCGAACACCGGTGCGCGCGGACTGAGCGGTTCCCACGGGCCCGCGGTGAGCGACGAGTAGTGCAACTGGCCGAAGATCCGGGCGCCGTGCTCGTGCACCGCCTCGGCCACCGCGGCGAACGCGCCGACCGACTCCGCGAGTGCCGGGCAGGCCAGTCCGCCGAGCAGCGGCGCCATCGCCAGGCTGTGGCCGAACAGCCCGACGCCCGCGCGTGCGCGTTCGGCGTAGTAGGCGGCGAAATCGTCGGACGGAACGGAGAGTCCGGCGAATCCGGGAACCGTCAGCGGTATACCGTGCGGCGGCATGTAGATGCGGTTCGCCACCGTCATCGGCCCGACATCAATGGGCTGGAACACGTGTGGATAATCCATTTCCATCGGCCGACCTCACGAACCTTCGACGGTAGGATCGAATCGTAGCGCCGATTTCTTTCATATGGTGCGCGATGCCGCGCGGACGGCAACACGCGAGAAGTACGGCTAACGCTTCTGCCGTATTCTGGGCCGGTCTCGGCATCATTGCAAGCTGGAGGAGAAATGGCAGACTACCCGAAGCCTGTTGCGAATGAGGATCAGGTACGCGACAGCAATCAGCAGGGCGCTCGCCGTATGTTGGCCGCCTATTCGTGGGCGCAGACGGAGATGGTAAAAGAATACATTTCCCCCGACATCATCAACCGGTCGGCGCACCCGGCGGGCACCGAAGACGAACAGGAAGAAATGCGCACCGAGCACGATATCTTTCCGGACATCCACTTCCGGGAAGAACTCGTGATCACCGAGGGCGACATGGTGTTCCTCGGCTGGGTCAGCAGCGCGTCGCACACCGGCGAGCTCTACGGCAAGAAGCCCACCGGCATCAAGATCGAGCTGCACGGCGGCGAGATCCTGCGCTTCGAGGACGGCATGATCGTCGAGCACTGGGATCACTACACCAAGCCGCGGCTCGAGGCATACGTGCTGCTCGGCGTCATGGACGAGGACTCGCTGAAGAAGATGAAGGCCGAGGGACTGAGTTAGCCGAAACCGGATAACCGCACGGGTGAACAGGATTGAACATGAGCAGCATGACCGACCTCCGCGAGGCCAACAAGGTAGTGGCGCGCGAAATTCTCGCGGCCTGGAACGAACGCGGCGAGTCGTATATACCGCGCCATCTCGTCAGTGAGCAGTTTATTCGGTACTTCCCCCATCCCGTAGGCTTCGCGGCCTATAACGGCAAGGGTGAACCCAGCGATCCGGTGCTGCCGAAGAGTGCGTTCCCGAACCAGCATTTCACCGAACAGATGATGATCGCCGACGATCAGAATGTATTCCTCGCCTGGGACCTCACCGCGACGCACCGGGGCGAATTCTACGGGCTGGAACCGACGAACAAAGACATCCTCGTCTACGGCTCCGACGTATTCCGGATCGCGGACGGGAAGATCGTGCAGCACTGGGACTATTACCCGAAGGCACGGATCAACGCACTCGCGCAATTGGACGGATTAGGGCCGGATATCCAGCGGAAAATCATGGACGACGGTTATCTGCGCAGAAATCGCGTCACCGGCAAGGTATTCATCTGACCGCCGATACCGCTGCCCGCAGCAGCTTCGGATCCACTTTTCCGAGCGTGGTTTTCGGGATCTCCCGGAGCACGCACAGCTCCTCGGGCAGCTGGTAGCGCGGCAGCCGCACGGCCAGCGCCGACCGCAGTGCGTCCAGCGTGCAGGTTCGCCCGGCGGCGGGCACCACGCACGCGCAGACCACCTCGCCGAGCACGTCGTGCGGCACGCCGATCACCGCGGCCTCGGCCACCTCGGGGCAGCCGCGCAGCGCCTCCTCCACCTCGCGCGGATCGACCTTCTGCCCGCCCCGGTTGATCTGGTCGGTCATCCGGCCCACGACATACAGGCGGCCCTCGGCGTCGAAGCGGCCGAGATCACCGGAGTGGTACCAGCCGGTGCCCAGCTCCGCTCCCGGTCCCGCGGGCGTCCCGTCGACCGGGGGCTGCCAGTACCGCACCGGCGACAGTTCCCGGGCGAAGACGATCTCGCCCACCTCCCCGTGCGGTACGGGCCGCTCGTGCTCGTCGACGACACCCACGGAACCGGGCACCGGCGTGCCGACCGAACCGGACAGCATCTCGGCGCGGTCCGTGGTGCCGACCCCGATGCCCTCGCTGGCGCCGTACATCAGCATCAGCTCCATGCCCATCCGATCGAGGATGGCCGCGAGCAGGGCTCGATCGAAAGCGGCACCGCTGGCCACGCCGATCCGGAGCGAGCCGATATCGTGCGCCCCCTCGTCCAGCGCGCCGAGCAGCATGGTGAAATGCGCTGGGGAACCGTGGAATACGGTGATTCGCTCGCGCTCGATCAGCTCGAGCACCGCCGCTCGGGAGAATCGTTCGACGGGCACGATCGCGCCGCCGCTCAGCAGTGCCGCGGTGGCGAGCATGAGCCCGAAGCCGTGCGACAGCGGCAGGTGGCCCAGGTGCACGTCGTCGGGTCGGAAGTGCAGTTCCTCGGCCAGCCGGGACCAGCTGCGGGTGAGCTTTCCGTGATATCCCATGGGCATTTTGGGTGTTCCGGTGGTGCCCGACGTGGTGAAGATCGCCGCCGGCTCGGTGGCCGCGGGGCGCGAGTTGCCGGTGCCGTCGTCGGGCGCGGTAGCGAGGTCGGCGAACGACAGGGTGCCGGGTAGCGGTTCGGCACCGACCAGCACGATCGGCAGATCAGCATGCTCTCGCTGCACGAATTCCACAGTCGCACGGCACTGTTCGCTGTCGATCAGCGCGAACACCAAGGCGCGGGCACCTGTTCGGTACACGGCCGCCGACAACGCGGGCAAGGGCAGCTCGCGGTCGACTGCCACGTGAATCGCGCCGTGCCGCCAGGCGGCCGCGGCGGCGATCAGATGTTCCGGCCGATTGCCCACCTGGCACAGCACCGGATCGCCCGGCCGAATGCCGAGTCGCCCATACGAGGCGGACAGCCGGCGGATCCGATCCGCCAGCTCGGCGTAGGTCAGTACCGAATCGGGCGATCGCAGCGCCGTCCGCGCGGGCCACCGTTCGCAGGCCCGCGCCAGCGCCGCGGCCAAGGTTTCTTCGGGCCCATCCGCCACCCGGCCATCACCCCTCGTCGAGTCGCTGCGCGATGTCTCACTCATTGGTCCCTCCAGCCCGCAGAATCTCGACGATCTCGGCGAACTTGCTGAGGGCCGCGAGTGTGTTCGGCGCCAGGCACACCTGGAGCTGATCGATGCCCTGTTCGCCGAATTCCCTTAGCGTGGCGGCGATCTCGTTAGGCGTTCCGGTCACCGCACTCACCGATCGGCGTTCCCGCAGCCGAAGCGGGACATCTACGCCATAGGCGTAGGCATCCGCGAGGTCGACCAAGACCGTCGCGGTTCGCGTCAGCGTCGCCGGATCGCGCCCGACGTCCCGGCACGCGGCATCGACGGCCTCGCGCAGCGGCGCAATAACTTTCGGATGGCTCTCACCGAAAACCAGCCAGGCATTCCACATGTCGGCATGCCGCGCGGCCAGCCGCAGCATCCGCGGGCCGTGCGCGATCGCACCGACCAGGATGGGCGGGCCGCCCTCGAGTCGCGGCCGGGGTTTGAGCTCGCAATCCCGCGCGGAGTAGAAGGTGCCGTCATAGTCGGCGCGCCCCGTCTTCAGCAGAGCCGCAATCACGGTGAGCGCCTCTTCGAACCGGTCGACCCGGCGGTCCCACGGATAGCCGAATGCCTGGTGCTCTTGCGGATACGACCCTGCGCCGAGGCCGACGATCAATCGGCCGCCGCTGATCTCGTCGACCGTGTCGGCCATTTTCGCCAGCAGCGTCGGGTTGCGCAGGCTGGTCGCGGCGACCAGCGAGCCGAGCCGGATGGTGCTGGTCACGGCGGCGAGACCCGCCAGCGCCGTCCAGCATTCCCACAGACCCTTCCACGGGCTGCCCCGGCCCTCGGTGCGCACGACCAGGTGATCGATCAACCAGATCGAGTCGAGCCCGACCTCCTCCGCGCGGCCCGCCATGGCGGCGATATCGGGCCAGCGCGGGGTCGCGCCGTCCATCGCGCCCTCCATCTGCGGCAGCACCAGACCTATTTCCATGCCGCCCCCATGTCAGAAGGTCACCGGTAGCGCGGCCAGCCCGCGCAGGAAGATGCCACCGGGCCGCAGTTCGAGTTCGTCGGCGGGCACCGCCAAGCGCAGCTCGGGCATGCGGCGGACGAGCACCTCGAACGCGATCCTGGCCTCCAGGCGCGCGAGCGCGAGTCCGATGCACACGTGAATTCCCTTGCCGAAGCCCAGATGTCGATTATCCGTCCGGGAGATGTTCAGCGCGCCGGCGTCATCGAAGGCCTCGGGGTCCCGATTGGCGCTGGCAATGCCGACCAGGACGACATCCCCCTGCTCGATCGTGACCCCAGCCAAATCCACGTTCTCGACGGCGATCCTGGCCCGCGGCACTTCGACCGGCGGGTCGTAGCGCAACAACTCCTCGACGGCGCGGTCGATCAGGGCCGGGTCGCGTCGCAGTTTCTCGAATTCCGCGCGGTGGGTCAGCAGTGCGCGCGTGCCGTTGCCGATGAGATGCAGGGTGGTCTCGTGCCCGGCGAAGATCAGGACGTAGATCATCGCGAGCAGATCGTCCTCGGACAGCCGGTCGCCGTCGTCCTCGACGACGGCCAGCGCACTGATCAGATCTTCGGCGGGCGTATTCCGCTTGTCCTGCACCAGTTTTCGCAGATAGTCCACGAACGCGTCGACCTCGGTGACGATCAACTCGGCCTGCTCGAGGCTGCCGTCGAACGACGCCAACGCCGTCGACCACTTCCGGATGTCCGCGCGGCCCGCCTCGGGGATGCCGAGCAGGTCCATGATGATGGTCACCGGGATCGGAAAGGCATAGTCGGCAATGACTTCCATCCGCCGCTCGCCGGTGGCGCGCGCACGCTCGAAGACATTGTCGAGCAGGTGCTCGGCCAGGTCGACGACGTTCGGCCGGAGCCGTTCGACGAGTCGCGTGGTGAACGTCTTCTGCACCAGCTTGCGCAGCCGGGTGTGCTCCGGCGGATCCTTGCCGAGCATGATCTCGTTGAACAGCATGTAGACATTGCTCAGGTGCGCCGGAATCGCCGAACCCTCCTGCCCCAGGAATGACTGGGTACTGAACCGATCCCGGTCTGTCAGAACGGATTCCACGTCGGCGTAGCGGGTGAGTAACCAGGCGTCGCGGCCGTCGGGCAGTTGCAGCCGCAACGCGGGCCGATCCGCGCGCAGCTCGGCATATATCGGATAGGGATCGGCTCGAAATCGCGGATCTACCAAGTCGAGTCGCTGCGGCAGCACCATGAGTCCTCCTGCGCACGTCAGCAAAGATCGTATCGACGGGGCGGGCGCCATCCTTCTTCGCGATTGCGCCGACTAGCCGACCTTGGGCGTCTCGTCGGAGAGCCGATCGATCTGCTGGGCGAACTGATTCCAGCGCTCCGCGCACCTGCGCGCCAACTGGGCGACCGCCGCCGCACGATGGGGCGGCACGGTGCCGATGAGTTTGAGCCACATCTGCGGCGTCAGCGAGTGAACGTTCAACAGCCACAGCAGTTTCCGGCCGTCCTCGCGCGACCGCAGGGCTGGATCGCGGCTGAGTTCGCGCAGCGCGGACATCGGGTCCGGGACGGGCTCGCTCGGCGCCGCGCACTCCGGCGGCTCGGTCTCGGCCGCCGGCGGTGCGGCCGGTCGATCCGCCCGCTGCTGGCGGGCCGGCACCGGCGCGCGACCGTTGCGCAGCCGGTTGCGCACGTCGCTGGCCATGCTCAGCGAGATGCCCGCCTCGGCGGCGATCTCCCGTAACGGCGCGTCCGGCCGTTCGATCATCAACGCGCTGGCCAGGATTCGGCCGTCGGACGAATCGAGGCGACGCCTGCGCCCGTCCCGGCCGATCCGGATGTTCGTCTGCGGAATCTCCGCAGTCGAACGCCGTCGGACGGCCGCGACGGTCTTGTCCGAGATGCCGACGACAGCGGCAATGGACCGGTTCGACCAGTCCGGATGTGATGTCACGATACGCGCCGCGGCGGCCGCGCGGTCGGCCGTCGACAACGGCAACCCATGAGTAGTGTTGAGCCGCACCGACAGCACGAACGCGTCCTGTTCGGAACCCTCGTAGAAGGTCACCTCGACGGTGTCCGCACCGCGCGCCTGCACCGCGCGCAGCCGGTGCATCCCGTCGACGACGCGCATCGTCCGGCGGTTGACCAGGATGGGCGGCAACGGGCGTTCCGACTGCGCGAGCATGCGCACGTGGTCGTCGTCCTCGCCGCCGACCCTCGGTGAGTCGGCAGGCAGCAGATCGGTGATCGGCACCCGCACGGACGTCGTGATCACCGGCAAGCCCTCAGGGAAATCTATTACGCAGACTTCGGATTCGGCGTCTCCCCCCCTTCCCAGCATCGAACGATCCCTTCACTCGATCCTCGCGTCGCACTCGAACACCGCGGAACCGGCGCGCAAATGTACTTGCATTTGCAAAATCGCCGATGCGTCTCCCCGCGCAAAACGAAACTTACAGCGGCACAGCGAACTTCGCCAGTACCCGCGCTTAGTATCGTGCGACGGCCGTTTGTCAAGACACTTGAATTCGTCTCTTGCGCAATGCATATAGCGATGCCACGAGGTCGCGACATCCGCTCGAGCGCCATTCAAGATCGCGATCGTATGGTAGCCTTTCCAGCCAGGCAACGCCGTCGGATATTCCCTCGTCCCCAGTAAGTCGTGCGAGACAATCTGAATCACTCTCGCACCATTCCCCAATACCTCGAGCACAGTGCAGCCCACCAATTACGGGCGCCTGTGTAGCCCCGTCCGTCGGCACGGGCGACGACTGTGGCTTCGCGCCGTTCGATGACGACGTGTCCACCGCACGCGACACGGCGTTCGCGAAGATCGGCGCACGGATCGAAGGCACAGCCGCCGCCTCGACGGCGCTGGGACTGTCACCGTCAGCCGAACGACACCTCGCCCCAAGTGGTCAGCGATTCCAGACCGGATTCGCAGCCCGCGTTCGCTTTCCCGTCCTTCACCACGATGTTCAACGTATCGCGCAGCAGTTGACCGTCGGCGACCTTACCGTTGGGCGTCGCGCCATCGGTCCCCCAGTCGAACGCGGTGGTGGAGCCGTCCGACCAGTAGACCTTGCCACGCTGATTCGCGCTGACGAGCAGGCCGCACGGCGCCTCCTTCACCGGCGCGCTGGTCGCGGTGCCGCTGGCCTCGAGCTTCCCCGAAGTCCGCACCGCATGTTTGCCGTTGCCCGACGCACAGTTGGTGAGCGTGCCCTGGGTGGAAATCGCCGCCTTGCCACCCGCCTTCAGCGCCGGTTTGAAGGTGGAGTCGAGCGTCATCGCGCAGCTCAGGTCGCCGATGTCGGCCTGAACGGCACTCGCGGGCAGCAGGACCAGCGCAGCGGCGGGTACCACCACGGCGATCAGTGCCATCGATCGGAATTGTCGAAATGCCATTTCTGATCTCCTAACTCGAAATACTGCAAGCCACACAGAGAATCATTTCATGCAGAAATACCGCCCGCGCGTAGGCGATAAAAGGCAATTTCCGAGAAGTTGACCGCAATTCCCGAGAAGTTTCCGCCGCGCCGATCTACCCGCAGGCGTACAGCAACACGGTCAGCGATGGCCCTGCACTCGCCCCTGCACGATCTGCAGGGCCTGGATCAGGCTGCCCGAGAAATCCTGTAGATCGCGCAGATCCTGGAATCCGCCGTGTTGCGGATCGGTCAACGCGCTGAGATCGAGTGCGGTTGCGGAGAAGAAAACGGCATAACCCTTGCCCCGGAACGTCGCGTCGACCTTCGGCCGGATCACTCGCGCCCGATCGAGCAGGATGCCGAGTTCGTCGCCGGTCTTCGCCAGCGCGTCCATCAGCTGATGGGTGTTGTCGAGCAGGCTGCCCAGCTGCTGGCCGGAGGTGTCGGCGTAATCACCGAGCGCGGCACTGGTGGTGGACACCTTGGTCAGCAAATCGCCGATGGCCCTGTTGTTCTCGGCGATCGCGCCGATCATCTGCGGCAGCGTGTCGGCCACCTGACCGAGCTCACCGCGGCGGGCCTCGATGGTGTTGGCCAGCGCGCCGAACTCGTTCAGCACGCCGTCGACCTTCGCGCTGTTGTCGTTCAAACTGCCGACCACGCCGGTCATTTCCTTGATCAGATGCGACAACTCACCGCCGCGCCCGCCGACGATCGAGTCCAGCTCCGAGGTCAACTTGCTCAAGCTGGCGACGCCACCACCGTTGAACAGCATGGAGATCGAGATCAGCAGCTGCTCGACGGTCGCACCCGCCGAGGTCTTGTCCAGGCCGAGAGTGTCACCGTCGTGCAGCATGTTCGTGCCCGGCTCGGTCTTCGGCTTGGACACCGCGACGAACACATCACCGAGCGGGGTGGCCTGACGCAGCTCGGCGGTGCTGTCCTTGGGCAGCTCGATGTCCTTGCTGATGGTCAGGTCGACGACCGCCTGGAAGTTCTTGGTCTTGATGTTGGAGACCACGCCGACATCGGAGCCGCCGATCTTCACCTTCGCCTGATCCGGCAGGTTCAGCGCGTTCTCGAAAACCGCATGCACAGTGTAGGTTTCGCCGGACACACCGGGCTTGGGCAGTGGCAGCTTCTCCACCGTGAGGCCACACCCGGAGGCCACCGCCACTACGGTCACCGCGACCACCAGTGCCCGCCCCTTGACCCCCGAGCCAGTATTGATCCGCCGCGCGCAGCGCTGTCCATTCACGTCGACTCCCCTCGCCGTCGCGCGAACACTATCAGCGAGCTCCGCTCACGGCCAACGAAACGAGGCGGCCACAAAATTCCTGGTCACGGCGGACAACCCGCCTGTGCACTTTGTCAATCGCCGCGTCCCCTCGCGCTGGCCCTGACAGTTCGGTCAGTGAACCGGACGCTCGACCTCGTATCGGCGCGGTGCCAGGCTGAGCGCCATCAGGGTGGGTTCACCGAATCCGCTCGCGGGGATCTCGATACAGAGGGGTGGAAGATGAGCAGTCTCAACGGCGACTCCGCAGTCGCGGGCGTCACGGCGGTGGTCGGGGTGAATACCTCGCCCGCGCCGGGTGGCAACGGCGGGTGGTTCGAAAGCGCTGAGGGCGAAGGGGTTCGGGGCTGGTCGAAGAACCCCAACCATGGCGGTGTGGTCGGGGTCAACACCGGCGGTGGCAATGGCGGATACTTCGAAAGCGCTGACGGTGAAGGGGTTCGGGGCTGGTCCAAGAACCCCAACCACGGCGGCGTCGTCGGCACCAACACCGGCGGCGGCGCTTCCGTCTACGGCCTCAGCGATACCGGCAACAGCATCGTCGGCGAAAGCCAGGGTGCGGGTGCCGGAGTCGTCGGACTCAATAACTCATCGCCCGGCGGCAACGGCGGCTGGTTCGAAAGCGCTGGGGCAGAGGGTGTTCGAGGCTGGTCGAAGAATCCGAATCATGGCGGCGTCGTCGGCGTGAACAGCGCCGGTGGTGACGCGGGCTTCTTCGACGGCCACGTGGACGTCACCGGCAATCTCACCGTCCGCGGCGACATCTTCCTCACCGGCGCCGACTACGCCGAGGCCATGACCACCACCGACGCGGCGGTCGAACCCGGTGTGGTTGTCGTGGTCGGCGCCGACGGCGAAATCCATCCGTGCGAACGCGATTACGACACCGCGGTGGCGGGCATCGTGTCCGGCGCGGGCGGCGTGCGGCCCGCCATCGTACTCGACCGGCACGACAACAGCGCGCACGTGGCACTGATGGGCAAGGTGTGGTGCGCCGCGGACGCGGAGGCGGCCCCCATCCGGCCCGGCGACCTGCTGACGACCTCCGCGACGACCGGCCACTGCCGCCGGGTCACCGAGCCGCAACGCGCGTTCGGCGCGGTGATCGGCAAGGCCCTGACGCCGCTCACCAGCGGCCGCGGCATGGTCCGCGTATTCGTCAGCCCACGCTGAATCGGTCACGACCATGGGCATCTACACGTTCACGCTGGAACAGTTCCACATCGACAACACGCGTTCGCGCCACGAGGACACCGACACGGTGCAGTTCGGTCTCACCACCGGGCACCGGTCGTTCGGTTCCCAGTCGCACGACGCGGGCGATGTCAACAACGGCGATCACGGTGTCGGCCTGACCTTCTCGTCGGTGATCCTGGCCGACGCGGCGACACCCGCGATCATCAGCTACCAGATATACAACGGCGACACCGGACATTTCGAGGGCGGTCTGGCCGCTATCAGCGACCAACTCTCGAACAAGGCGCTCGACTTCTTCGTCCAGGCGGCACAGCCCGGAAACGAGGTCACCGAACTCAACTATCTCGACGTCGGCCAGACCGTCCCGGACGATTTCAACGCCGCGGATTTCAACGACGCGTCCTGGTTCGACTTCGTCCGGCTGATCCGCATCGGCAACTTCTTCTTTCCCGATTGCGACGGCTTCGTCGCGGTGGGCACGGTCGGCATGAACAAACTCGGGTGGGATCACGCCATCGACGCCGCGGGCGGCACCACCTATCGGAAGACGATCCGCTACCCGGGCTCGGACTCGAATGCCGGCTGCGGCAGCAATTCCGACTACACCGTCACCTGGTCGGTGACCCGGCAACGCGCGAACGGTCCCAGTCTTCGTAATTTCCTGCGCGAGCACGGGATCGGGTTGCCCGGTGGATTGCGTGCGCTGACGCCCAGCGAACGAATGAGTGTCCGGCAGCTGATGACCTGAATGCCGCGCGGCGCTATTGCCACCAGGTGGGGGTAGCGGAGCCGGTGGTGGTGCGGCCATCGCGGTGGACGTAGTGGCGGGCATCGCGGCCGGGGGTGTGGAAGTCGCCGGCCAGGGCTCGTTCCAGCCATTCGGCGCCGAAGCGGAATACCTCGGCCGCGACTCCGCCGAGGGGATGGAATTCGTCTTCGTAGACGCGGATCTCCTTGGGGGCGCGGACGAGTTCATAGTTGGCGAGGGCTTGCGCGAGCGGCGTGAGCTCGTCGAATTCGCCGATGCCGTAGAGCACCGGGCAGGTGATGTCGGCGACCAGGGCATCGAGTGGCAGGTGGGCGACGAGTTCGCGGTCGAAGGACGCCTCGTCGTCATATCCGGCCATGTACATGTAGTTGGCCTTGAACGTCGGCTGGGCGCGCTCGAAGATGGTCTGGAAATCGCCGGTGGGTGCTTCCAAGGCCGCCAATGCGGCCAGTCGTGGATCCGTCGCGGCCGCGCGTGAGCCCCAGTAGCCGCTCATGCTGATCCCGAACATGCCGATCCGCTGCGCATCTACTTCGGGCAGCTCGGTGAGATAGTCGAGGTAACGACTCACGGCCCGTTCGTAATTGGTGAGATCGACGGTCACACCGTTCGCTCGGGTCTCCCCTTGCCCCGGCCCCTCGATGGACAGCGCGACGACGCCACGCGAGGTGTAGTACCGCTCGGCCGCGGCGAGGTAGTCCTCCTTGATCATGTCCATCCCCGGCCCGAGAATCACCGCGGGCGCATTGCGCACCGGACCGGTCGGCAGGTGCAGCAGGGCGAAGATCTGCCCGCCTTCGAAGTCGAGCACCACTCGCCGCACCACACCACCGCGCAGCTCCCCGAGTCGCTCGACACAGTGATTGGCGCGCGCCCGGAATGCGCTCTTGCGCGGGTCGGCGGAGTCGAAGAAGGAGTATTGGGCCCGACCCCACATCACCGCGGCCCGGGTGTAGAGGTCGGCGGCGGTGCGCGCGAACCCGTCTCGCTCGTGATCGGCGGCGCGTTGCTGCGCTTGGGCGGCGATGGTCGCCCAGGCTTTCGGCAGCATCGCTCCGCTCTTGACCAGGTCGAAGACCTTGTCGAAATCGGTGTGGTCGTGGCCGAGTTGCTCCATCGTGCCCTTGGCCTCCGGATGCAGGGCATCGAAGCCGCCTTGGGCCAGGGCGATGTCCAGTGTCCAGTTCTGGCCGATCGAGCGTGCGGTCATGGTCTGACTCCTTCCAAATAACTAAGTACTTATCTATTAAGTACTTAGGCTAAGGTGATTGTCAACCCCGGATCCGATGACAGGAGCCCCATGCCGAAGCAGCCGGATACCGCACGCAGCGCGGCGATCGATCAGCTCGCTCGCGCCGCATACCGTCTCAGTGCGGCGGATTCCCGACTGCGCGGGCGCGCGACCCGCTCCCCCGCGGCCCTGTCTCTTACGCACGCCCGCGCACTCCGCGTCCTCGCCGACCAGGGGCCGCTCACGATCGGACAACTGGCCGCAGGCACCGAGACCACTGGCGCCGCGACCACGCAGCTGGTCAACAGCCTGCTCGCGGCCGGCTATGTCACCCGCGAACGGGATACCGAGGACAAACGTTCCGTCCGGGTCGCGCTCACCGAGGCCGGCCGGACCCGCAGCCGCGAACGGATGAAGGCGATGATCGACGCCATGAATGCGGAACTGGCCGAGCAAGACCTCGCCGCATTGCGATCCGCGACCCAGGTGCTGGACAGTTTGATCGCGATCTATGACCGGCTGTGATGCCGCATAGTCAAAGGCGTTGACACCCTTCGGAAGTGAACGCAGTCCAGGCCAGCCGAGTGGCGGGGGCATTTCAGCCGGATGGGGGGCTTCGCCCGCGGTCCATCGCCACTACCGTCGAAGGCGGTGATCGCCTGACCCACCAGCCGCGGGTCCGACGACTTCGTCGGGTTGGCTCGGAACCGCAACGCTGGTCGATCATCACCCGGCCTGCCGGTCTCCCCCGCACCGCCAGGGGCCTTAACCCCTGCTCCTGGTTTGTGAGACCGGCAGGCCATTCCGGTGATCAGTTGCGGGGCAACTGGATTCGCACGCTCCAGCCGCCATCCGGCAGTGGTCGCGCGGTCACCGTGCCACCCAGCAGTTCCGCACGTTGCCGTAGACCACGGATGCCGGACCCCGCACTGGGTAGCGCAACCGGCGGTTCCGTGGACGCGACGTTCGTAATCGACACTGCCACAGTGCGATCCGTGCACACCGAAGCGATGGTCACTGCCGCGCCGGGCGCGTGTTTGCGGACGTTGGTCAACGCTTCCTGAACTGTACGGTAGACGGCGCGCTCACCGGCCGGTGTCAGGTTCGTAGGCAGCGAGCCAATCAGTTCGACCGGTAAAGCGCTGGCGGTCAACAGTTCCGGCAGACGCTCGATGGTCGGTTGCGGGCTGATGTCGTTCGCCGAGGCCGGGGCGCGCAGCACCTTCACCATGTGCCGCAGTTCGTCGAGGGTGTGCACGCTGAGTTTGCGGATGACTTCCGCGGTCGAACGCGCGTCCGGGTCGGTGCTCACCATCTGCAGCGCCCCGGCCTGCACGGCGATCAGACTCACCTGATGCGAGACCACGTCGTGCATTTCGCTGGCGAGTTCGGCGCGTTCGCGCTCCCGTGCGGCGGCGATCTGCAGCCGCCGGTCGTGCGCGTAGACGCGGTCGATCTCTGACATCTGCGCCGCCAGCCGCTGCCGTATCGCCACCAGCCACCCGAGTGCCGCAGGCCCCGCACCCACCAGAGCGGCGAAAAGTATTTGATGCAGCAGGAATTCGAGGTCGCCGAAGCCTGAACCCGTATCCGATGAGGTGAGCAGGCACGACAACCCGAGCACGGCGGCGAAGACCGCGACAACCCACCGCCGCGCCGCACTACGAGCCACCGTGTACAGCGCCGTCATCGGGGCCAGCACCGCCCCGATCACCAGCACCGCGGGCAAGGTGAGCACAAAGGTGACGATCGGTGCGCGCCTGCGGGCGAGCAACGCCGATCCGGTGAGCAGCGCGATGCCGATCTCCCACGGCGCCAACGGCAGATCGCGATTGCACCACACATCGAACGCGCCGATCGCGGCGAGGAGCAGGTCGACAGCGATGGCTATTCGCGGTCGATCGCCGAGTTCGCTCATGACAGGTCGTCGGCCAGAATTCCGGCACGCTCCGCGATCAGGGCGGCTTGCACGCGGGTGCCGATGTGCAATTTGGCGAAAATACTGCTGACGGAGTCCTTTACCGTCCCCGTGCTCAGGTGCAGGCGCACGCCGATGTCCGCGTTGGAGAGACCCTCGGCGATGAGCACGACGATATCCCGCTCCCGATCCGTGAGCCGCCGAACCAGTTCGGGCGCACCGGTGTCGACCGTGTCGAGATAGCCCTCGACCACCGCCTTGGTCACCTTCGGCGACAGCACCACCGCGCCGCCCGCGAGGGCCCGGACGATGGCGCCGAGATGCTGCGGTTCGGTGTCCTTGAGGATGAAACCGGAAGCGCCCCTGCGCAATGCGTCGGCGATGTACTCGTCGGCAGCGAACGTCGTCAGCATCGCCACGGTCGGCGGCTGCGGCGCTTCGAGCAGTGTCGACAGAATGTGCAGGCCGTCGACCTGCGGCATCCGAATATCGAGCAGCACAACCTGCGGATCCGCCGCACGAATCGCCGCCACAGCTCCGATGCCATCGCTGGTGACTACGACTTCGATGTCCTTGGCAGCGCCGAGGATCAGTGTGAAGCCCGACCGCACGAGCGCCTCGTCATCCACTATGGCCACGCGAATCATCAGCACACCTTCATCAAGGAAACCTCGGACGAGTTCGCACCGGATCGTCTTCGGACAGTTCACAATCCAACAAGGTTGCCCCGGCGGTCGGTAGCACGCGCCATCGATACCGGCCGTCCGGCGCGGATGTTCCAGCCGATCGGCTGGGCTCATCATCCGGTCGGCTGTCGGTGATCACGGAACTATCGGGAGATTTCCGGTCTGCCGCAGGACGTTCGTCCCGCAATGTATTTCACCGCCTGCCACGTGCAGGGTCTCCCATTCGTCCACGTAGTGCACCGCTACCCCGGCCGACCGGTATGCCTCGGTCACCGCGGCCTCGAAGACATCACGCCCGCCGACCACCGGGCCCCACTGCCGCGGCGCGATGTAGTTCGACGCGTTGATCAGCACGCCGTTGATCGCCCCGGGGTAGAAGCTCACCAGCGCGTCCGGTTCGTCATCGATGCCGGCCGACAGCTCGTAGAGACCTGGGACTCGCACGAACTCCTCGGGCCTGACCCCGGTCTCCTGCAACATACGCTCAACGTTCTCGTCGATCTTCCGGGCCGCGAATTCGTTGTCGGCGACGAACTTCTGGTCCGCCAGGACGGCGTCGATGGTCCGATCGGGCGCGCCCGGTTTGGAAAACGCCAATTCGGTGCCGTGGCCGGATCGCTGCTGCTCGCGCAGGATCTCGAGTCCGCGCCGAGGATCCGTCACGGCAGGCCGCCATCCTCGTCCGGACGGTGTGGGCAGAAACTGGATGAACTCGTCGACGTGCCCGACTACCAGCCAGGTGGTGTCCAGCGTCAGTGGCGTCTGAACCCGTTGGGCGGCAAAGAATTTCTGCAGCTCGACACTCGACACGATCGCGTCGTTCCGGTTCCCGGTCCCGATGACTACGCGACCCGCCGGAAACTCTCTCCCATTGTGCGAGTACGGCGGTATCGTCTCGACATTTCCGAACGAATCCACGTGACGATCACCGGCGCCGCCGAGCTGAATCGCTCCCATACCCGGACCCCGGAGATCGAAAATCGCACGGCCACCTTCGCGTTCGGGCTGCGGCGAACGGATCGCGATGCGCAAGGAGATGTTCTTGCCGCCCGGGCCCGGCATCGTCACGTAGCCGAATTCCACGAAATCCTGTGCCCAGGTATCGGTGGTATTCACCGTGATCAGTGGCGCGTTCAACCCACTGGCCTGCGCGGCCGAGGTCAAGTCCGCGACGAAGCGCTCATACTCCGGGTCGCCGCCACTCTCGGGAACCACCAGCGCCTCCGCGCTCTGGTTGTGGTTATGCAGCACAACAGGAGCCACCCGGAGGGCAATGTCATCGACCGCTGTTCGCTTGCCGTCCTGGACGGTGAAGCGAACGGTGAACGATCCGTCCCATGCGGCCTGATCACGCACGACATCGCGAGAGTCGATGCCGAGGGTGGCGCCGTCGCGCAGCTCGGTGTCGCTCAGTTTCATATCGGGCCGCAGCCGTATCCACGAATCCTGACGTTTGACGAATATGCGGATCTTGTCGGCACCCACACCCACCGGTTCCACTCGCCCGGTCGCGCCAGTTCCCCTGACCGGCATGGTCACCATCGGCGCCAGATATTCGGGTGCGCGCGCCACATCATCGGCCGCGTCGTGACATGCGGCGAGCTCGGCGTCGGAAACCTGGCTTCGACTCGACGGGCAGCGCCGCGCGACGTCACCGATATTCGGCAGCACGATCGCGCCGTATTCGGCTGTCCACTTACCTTTTTCAGGTCCGGCATCATTTCCGTCGACAACACCGTCCCGATTGCTATCGGCGCGAATATCGGCAACGAGTCGATCCTCGGTAGCTGCCGAACAACCGGCCAGCACCAGAGCGGAAACTCCGACGAACAACCAAATCTTACGATATGGATTCACACCATCGACGGTATCCACGACCGAGGCTCGCCACGACCTCCAGCAGGCTGGAATGCGGGGGCCGACAAGCTTCTCTCTTGCCGCCGATCGGCTGTCAGGCGGGTGGGCGGTGACAGCGAATGAGCGCGGCGAGTTGCGCGCGACTGTCGTCGAACGGGTGACTGGATTTCAGCGCACGGCTCTGCACGACGGCACCCTCGATCGCCGACAGCAGAAACCCGGCCAGCGAGCACGCCGCGGTCCGATCGATGCCGACGGCGATGAAGCCGTCGGCCAGCCGCGCGGTCCATTCGGTGAAGGCTCGACCGGCGGCCGACTGCACGTCGAGGTCCAGTTCGTATAACGCGACGCCCATCATGAACGACCCGGCCCGGTAATCGCTGGATTCCAATGGGTGACGCCAGAATACGAACAGCTCGTCGAGCCAGCCCTCCAGCGACGGGGCCCCGGCCAAAGCATCGGCCAACCTGCTCACGTGCGAATACCCCACGCGCGACATGGTTCGCGCCGCCGTCTCCACGAGACCTTCTTTGCCCAACGGGAAGTGCCGATACAGGGAGCTCTGCGAGGTGTCGCTGCGTTCGAGCAGTTCGCTCAGCCCGGTGCCGTGCACGCCGTGCTCTTGCACGGAGGTGATGGCATTCGCAATCAGTCGGGCGCGAGGTCCGGCAACCATGAGAACTCCCTCCAACCTGTCGTCACTCGGTACGGCCTCCCTGGTACCAGGCCGTCTTTCGAACGTACGCGACCGCAGCGCCGAGTGTCCGCAGGCTCGACAATCCTCGACCAGAATTTTACCTATCCGCGGCCAACCAGCCACTAGGTGGGGATATTCATCCGGCTGGCCGGTTCCCTTGGGGCAGCAATGAATTCTAGGTTCGATCAGAACGGATTCGTGCTCGAAGTTATCGGCGGGGGGAGTCTGCGAATCCATCCAGATATGAGTCAATTCTTTATGTACGACGTAATCGTCGTCGGTGCCCGCTGCGCCGGCTCGCCCTTGACCATGCTGCTCGCCCGCCGCGGGCATCGGGTGCTGGTGGTCGACCGGAGAACCTGGTCACCGTGATGGCCGACTGGACCGGTTCGGCGATTTCCGCGCGGACGTGCCGGGCAACTTCCAGCAGGTGATCGACCAGGTCCTGCCGGAATACGGCACGCAATTCCGTGATGCGGGCAGGCAGACCGAACGATTCCGGGTGATGCGGTACCCGGACAACTATTACCGCCGTTCCGCCGGGCCGGGCTGGGCACTGGTCGGCGACATCCCCGCCGCCGAGCGCCTGTTCCCCACCGAATCCTGAACCCGGGAAGGAGCATGCATCGGGCCTGGATCATCGCAGGTCGTGGCGAAGCCGGGATTACGCGAGGACACTGGAGGCGAAGCGCCGACCTAGTCCCCCAGGAGCAGTCTGATGGCAGCCGATAAACCGTTCGGGATCGATCCGGAAGAATTCGAGCGCGCGTTGCGGGATGCGGGGATCGATTTCCGTGACCTCATCGGCAAGGCCAGCGGGTATATCGATCGGACCGGCGCGAATACGCTGGCCTCGCTGCTCGGTCAGTTCGTGCAGCCGGAGCGCACGCGGCCGCCGAAACCGGACGCCGAGACCACCGGCGAGACCGGCAGCGGCGTGTGGGTCATCTACAGCATCGATGACGCGGGCGAGGCCAGGATCGAGCAGGTTTTCCCGAGCGAGCTCGAGGCCTTGCGCGCGCACCGCGACAACACCGACGAACGCCGCCGCGTCCGGTTCCTGCCCTACGGTGTCCCGGCGACCGCGCTGGACACGCCCTGACTCCTGTGGCGTCATGAATCACCCGAAGGTGGGTTCCGCCGACGACTGTGCGGGCACGTTTCGTGGTCCGTTGAATCCGGGGCCGGATCCGTTCCTCACGTTCTATGCGGGAAACTACTACCTATCCACCAGTCAGAACGACTCGTTGCAGATCTGGACGGCGTCGTCACTGGCGGATCTGGCTGCGGCGGAACCGATTACGGTGTGGGTCGAGCAGGATCCGTCACGTAATCAGGATATGTGGGCGCCGTCGTTCCATCTGATCGACGGGCATTGGTACTTCTATTACACGGCCGGTGACGGCAGCAACGACAGTCATCGCCTTTACGTATTGCAGTCGGTGGACTCGGATCCGCTCGGCCCGTACGAATTCGTGGGCCAGGTCGGCGATCCGGACGCGTGGGCGATCGATCCGGAATTGCTGTTTCGCTGCGATCGGTACTACCTGCTCTGGGCCGGCCGGAACAACCTGCTGTACATCGCTCCGATGAGCGACCCGGTGACCGTATCGGGACGAGCGGTGTACCTGCCGTCGGCCGGCGGATGCACCGAGGTGCGCGAAGCGCCGGCGATCATCCAGCGCGACGGCACCACCTTTCTGGTCTACTCCACCTGCGACACCGGCAAACCGGACTATCAGCTGTGGATGCACTCGCTCCCGCCTGACGCGGATCCGCTGGTGCCCGCCAATTGGTACCAGCACCCGACCGCTCAGTTCACCCGCAACGACCCGGCCAACGTCTTCGGTCCGGGTTCCAACGGCTTCTTCCAGAGTCCGGACGGCAGCGAGGACTGGCTCGTCTATCACGCCAAGGACACCAGCGAGTACACCTATGACGGGCGGACCACCCGGGCCCAGCAGTTCACCTGGAATGCCGACGGCACACCGGATTTCGGCCGACCGCTGTCGCTGGACACCGATATCGCGCTGCCTTCCGGTGATCCGCAGTCGTCGGGTGGCACCGCCGATCGGGCGTGAACGGCACCGGTCCGCTGGCCGACACGAACCCCTGACTTCGCGAGCCGCAAAACCTACGCTCCCCCAATAGTGCTCGAACTCCGAGAATGTATTGGGGGCAAATTCATGTTCACTGGACGCACGCTATGGGAGTCCAATCAGCCGATCGCCGCGCCCGCGTTGACGGTGTACAACAACAAACTGGTGTTGGTATGGGCGACACAGGGCGGCACCATGTATGCCGCGTCGGGAATGGAAACCGACGGTCGGGTCAATGCGAAACCATTGCCGTCGGACTTCAGTCTGCAGCGCCCGGCGTTGGCTTCGCATGCGCAGACCGGTCTGCTCTACCTCGGCTATACGCGCACCGACGGCAAGATGTGGCTCGCGTGGTCGAATAACGGTGTCGACTATCAGGATCGACGAGAATGGCTGGAGCCGCCGATCGGCGGTCCCGCGATGCAATCCGACAATGTCTCGCTGTGGTTGAGCTACACCGCGCAGCGCAACCTGGTGCTCAGCGCGGTGCAGTCGCAGAATCCACCGTTCAGCTCCTACGGACGGTCGCCCGAACCCGCCGAGCAGAGTATCGATACGCCGGGACTGGTGATTCATCCGTCCAAGGGCGTGCTGCTGGCCTGGACCGGTATGGACAGCGCGAACAATCTGAACGCGCGCTTCATCGGCCTCAACGTCCCGCCCACCAAGGCCACCTTCAGCGATCGACTGATCGGCGGCCCGAATCTGTTCACCCTCGGCGGCCGCTACGTGGCGGGCTATACCGGCAAGAACACCAATATCTACCTGCTGTTCGATATCGACAATCTCAACGAGAACCAAGCGCAGCGTTGGAAATTCGCCGATACCAGCCCCTGGCCGCCCGCGGTCGCGACCATCAACGGCGTCACCTACGTCGCCTGGTTCGGCACCGACGGCCAGAACAAACTCAATTTCGCCGACCTCGGCTCCATGCCGACCATCTACCGCGGCGGCACCGGTTAACTAGCCGTTGCCGTAAACGCGTTCCGGCACAACAAAAACGACTGCGCGCCGGTCGGCGGCCATGACCCGGTCATATTCGTCCCAGTCGTCATGGGTGCCGCCCGCCGCAGTGAACACCTCCCGCAACAAGACCCGCAGCCGCTCGCCATCGATACCCGGCACCTCGTCGTCGGGACCCACGATCCACACCGATCCCTCGACCGCCGCCCAAGCCCACCCGCCCTTGGCGACCACCGTCATCCGCGAACGCACCCGCAGATTATCCAATTTGCGGGTACCACCCCGAATCACCATTCCCACCACCTGCTCCCCCGTCTCCGGATGCGCCAACACCCCCGCATTGACGAGCGAGGACTGCACACTGCCGTCGGCCCGCGAGGTCGAGACAACACAGAGCCCATGATCCCCGGCACACAGCCGAGCAAAGTCCGCGATATCGGTCACAGCCGAAGTCTACGGATCGGTGTGGCGGAATCGGCTCGTTCGGGGACTCGACGTACGGTGCCAACACGGGCACAAGGCACCGCGTTCGGTCAGGAAGGTGGGTGATCGATGATGGATATCCTCGCGGCCCTCACCGCGGTGATCGCATACGGCATCGCCGCGTTCTCTACCGTCGATGCCGGCCGGGGCCACCCGCGGCGCGCCACAGCGGCTTTGGTGATCACGCTGGTCATCGGCGCGACCGCGCTGTGTGTGCTGGCGTCTCCCGACATCCGAGCGGGCATCGTCGCCGGCACGCTCGTCCTGCTGGCGACCCAGCTCGCGCCCGCGAAGTCGCCTTATCGCACCAGGCGGGTCTGACGCCATGCGGGCAATCCTCATCGCAGGGGCCCTGTTGATGGCTCTCGTCGTCGTTGCCGCAGTGAGTAGCGGTGACGACCGCCCCTACAACGCGCGCTTGTACTGGTGCTCAGCGGCATACGCAGCACTGCTGACCGCCCCGCTGATGCCCTCGCTGTCCCGAGCCCTCGCAGCGGCCTGCGGAATCGCGATCGCCACCATCATCCTCGCCCTGCGCTCAACCCCATTCCTGTCCCGCCGCCGCTCCGACGGAACCCGCCGAGTAGGTCACAACGACCTACACTGGCCACCCCGATGGCCCGGCCGGCCGATACCGCGAGTCAATCGCTACGACAAACGCGCACGCGCTGCCGCACGCGAAAAGAACTCGGACAGTTCACAATCCGCCGACGGAGAGCCGTAGCTCACGGAATTCGACGGCGTCACCCCGTAGGGGTTTCGACCTTGTCGGCTCCCGTGGTGATCAGGACATCCGAAAGTCGGTGCAGGGCTGTGGGAATCGCCCAGTAGTAGACCCAGGTGCCGCGGCGCTCGCAGTCGATCAGGCCGGCTGCGCGCAGCACTTTGAGGTGGTGGGAGATGGTGGGTTGGGATAGGTCGAATTGTGGGGTCAGCTCGCAGACGCAGACCTCCTCGCCGGGGCGGGAGGCGATCAATGACAGCAAGCGCAGGCGGACGGGATCGGCCAGCGCCTTGAAGGCGGCCGCCAGCTCGACTGCCGCCTCGACGCCGAGGGGGGCGGCGAGGGTGGTGTTGCAGCAGTCAGTGGAGGCGATCAGCGGCAGGTCCTGGTTAGACACCTATCTATATTGACAGACTTCGATCCAATGGCGCAATCTGTATCGACATTCATCGATACAACCAGGTCGCGTCCATGGGATGCGGCCCGGATTCCACTCAGGGACGTGATGTCATGACAGACCAGCAGCAGACCGAACTCCGCGAGACCGTCCGCACGCGCTATGCGCAGGCAGCGAGAACCGTTACCGCAGGCGGAGTCGCCGAGGATTGTTGCGGGACCGACCCGATCGCCGTGGATCAGATCTTCGGCGCGAGCCTGTACGGGGCGGCGGACCGCGACCAACTCCCGATCCAAGCCGCCGCGGCATCATTGGGCTGTGGCAATCCGACCGCCGTCGCCGAACTGCGGGCAGGCGAACGGGTCCTCGATCTCGGCTCCGGCGGCGGCATCGACGTGCTGCTGTCCGCCCGCCGCGTCGGACCGACCGGCAAGGCGTACGGCCTCGACATGACCGAGGAAATGCTCGCCCTGGCACTCGCGAACAGCAGCGAAGCCGGAGTACACAACGTCGAGTTCCTCAAAGGTAATATCGAGGCGATCCCGTTGCCCGCCAACACTATCGACGTGGTGATCTCCAATTGCGTGATCAACCTGTCGGTCGACAAACCCGCCGTCTTCGCCGAAGTGGCCCGAGTCCTCACCCCCGGTGGTCGCATCGGCATCGCGGACGTCGTCGCCGACGACGAACTGACCCCGCCCGAGCGCGCCGAACGCGGCGACTATGTCGGCTGCATCGCCGGAGCGCTGTCGTTCACCGAATACCGAAACCACCTCGGTACCGCCGGATTCACCGATATCGAGATCACCGCCACCCACGCCGTCGCCGAGGGAATGCACTCCGCGATCATCAAGGCCACCAAACCGTCCGCCGAGATGATCGGATCGGAAGAATTAGCGGACACGTGCTGTGCTCCAGGATGCTGTCCGCCTGAGACATCAACGGCCGGAGCACCTTCGGACAGCTACTGATTCCCCTGAATCAGGTCACGTAATTCGGCGGCGAGTTCGGGTGTGGCGGCAACGATTCCGCTCCAACGGCGGGTCAGGTCGGTGTCGAAAGTGATGGGTCGGTCGAAGGCGTCGATGACGGCGCCGCCGGAGGCCCCGACCAGGATGACGGCGGCGGCGATGTCCATGAGGCGGTGGGTGTCGCTACCCGCGTCGACGAACGCGTCGACGGCGCCGGTCGCGACGAAGGCGGCGTCGAGGGTGCTGCAGCTGAGGATTCGAATGCGGGTGGCCGCCTCGGCAACTCGGGTCCAGGCGGCCCAGTTGCGCGGGTGCGGACGCAGCATCGACACCGCGGCCGTACGCACCGACCGGCAGCCGCTGGTGCGGAACTCGCTGTGCGCGCGTGCGGCCCACCAGCGCTCGTCGGTGTGCAGCCACACGGTCATCGCCTCGGTGAACTCGCCGTCCACGGCCACCGCCGCGCTGAAGCAGGCCAACGGGATTCCGGCGGCGGCGTTGGCGGAGCCGTCGACGGGATCGACGACCAGGGTCACCGCCGATCCGACATCCACCCAACCGCGTTCCTCGGAAAGCACATTCACTCCGGCGGCGCTGGCCGCGGTGATGATGGCGTCCTCGACCAGCACGTCGATGAGCATGGTCGGGGTGCCGTCGGCGCCGTCCATCGTGATGGCGCTCAGTTCGGCGGGTGAGTGGTTCGCGAGCGCGTTCCGATGGGCGAGCACCGCGGCATCGGCCGTCGCGAGCAAGGCCGTATTCGCTTCGGAACCAACAGTATTCGAGAAGATCATGAAACCTCCGGAGACAAGGCGGACTAGGACAGGGCGCGGCGGACCCACATCGCGACACCTTCGACGGCAAGCACCACGGCGAAGACCATCAGCACGATCGTGGTGACGACATCGAACTGCAGGACGCGCGCGGCGTTCATCAGGTAGAAGCCGATGCCGCCCGCGCCGACCACACCGAGCAGCGTCGCGGCGCGAATGTTGACGTCGAGCTGGTAGAACACGTGCGCCGCCAAGGCCGGCGCACACTGGCGCACAGTCGCCGCGAGGAACACCTGCGGCCTGGTCGCACCGGCGGCGGCCACCGCCTGCTGCACGCGCACGTCGGACTCCTCCAGCGAATCCGCGATGAGCTTGCCGAGCAACCCGACCGCGCCGACCGCGAGCGCCAGCGCACCGGCGGGCGCGCCGAGCCCGGTGATGACGATGAAGATGATCGCGAAGATCAGGTCCGGGATGCCGCGCACGACGACGATGACGATCCGGAAGAACCGCGCGATGCCCGGCGTCGGCGCGACGTTGCGGGCCGCGAGCATTCCGATGGGCACCGCGAGCACCAGCCCGAGAAATGTTGCGGCGAGGGCGATTTGGACGGTGACGAGCAGCTGCGCGAACAGTTCGCCGCCGATGCCGCCGGTACTGGGCGGGACGAACAGTCCGAGCGTGGTCCACAGCGTGGAAATGCCGTCGGCCATGCGTGAGACATCGATGCCCGCTCCCCACACCGACGCGACCAGAATCAACGCCGTCAGCCCGAAGTACACAGTGCGACGAAGCCGCCCCGCCGACCACGGCGGACTGATCGGATACGGCTTGTCCGCAGCCGCAACGGGTTCGGCGGGCCCGTTCGACACCCACCCGCCCGTGACACGGTGCCGGAGCTTGCTCCACCACCCGGCTCGCACCGGCGCCTGGGCACCGAGCATCGCGGCGCGCACCGCGCCGGAGATCGTCTCGATCACGACGCACAGCCCGACTATCAACAGCGCCAAGGCGATTCCGCGCCGATAGTCCAGGGTCTTCATGGCCAGCGACAGTTCCATGCCGATACCGCCGACACCGACGTAACCCAGCAGCACCGAGGCCCGCAGGTTGATGTCGAACCGGTGCAGCGCGGTGGCGACGAACGCGGGCATCGCTTGCGGCACAACACCTCCGGTGATCTGCTGCGACCACGTCGCCCCAGCCGCCCGCAGCGCGTCCCGCGGGCCCGCCGCGGTGTCCTCGATCGCGTCGGCGTACATCTTGCCGACCATGCCGACGGAGTGGATGCCCAGCGCCAGGATGCCCGCCGCGGGCCCGAGCCCGAACAGCCGCAAAAACACGATGGCCAAGACGATTTCGGGCAGTGCCCGCGTCACGACGATGACCGCGCGCATACCCCAGCGCAGCCAGCCGTGCCGGTTGGTGTTGCGCGCGGCGGCCAAGGACACCGGCACACTCAACGCGACGCTCAATGCCGTTGCGCAGGTGACGATGGCGAGCGTCTGCCCGGTCATCCGCACGAGCTCGCCGAACGACGGGAAGTCCAGCGGAAAGATCCGGGACACGAAATCGACGGCGTTGCCGATGCTGTCGACGAAGGTAGCGAGATTGAGTTGCAGTGAGGCCACCGACCACAGCGAGGCGATCAACCACACCGTGTACACCAGGATGACGCCGAGCGCGGTCCACGACGGCCGACGCAACGTCGCCGGTTCCTGCGCGCGCACCGGCAGCCGGACAACCGTGGCGTTCATGCGAATTGCGTGGTCGGCGCGGCGACGCTCGAGTAGATCGACCTCGTGTCGTTGCGATCGAGCGCGGAAACCTGCTTGTCGAGCACCACTCGGCCGGCACGCAGGCCGACCAGGCGATGCGCCCAGGACACCGCCAACTCGACCTGATGCAGGCTGCACAGCACGGTCAGGTTGTCTTCGGCGGCGACCTGCGCGATCAACGCCATCACCTGCGACGACGACTCGGGATCGAGCGAAGCCACCGGCTCGTCCGCGAGCAGGATCTTCGGTCGCTGCACCAGCGCCCTGGCCACCGCGACGCGCTGCTGCTGCCCACCGGAGAGGGTGTCGGCCCGCTGAAAGGGGCGGTCCGCCAGACCAACTCGATCGAGCTGCGCCATCGCCGCCAACCGGACCGCCTTCGGGTACATGAACAACCCGATCCGCGGGCCGCGCAACGTACCGAGCGCGCCGGTGCACACGTTCTCCAGCACCGACATGCTGCCGACGAGATGGAACTGCTGGAACACGAAACCCACCCGGCGGCGCAGCGCACGCAACTCCCTGCCGCGCGCGGATCCCATATCCTGGCCGAGCACCGTCACCGTGCCCGCGCTGGGCAGATGCAGTCCGTCGAGCAGCCGCAGCAGCGTCGACTTGCCCGACCCCGACAGCCCGAGCAGCGCGAGCACCTCACCCGGGTACACCTGCAGGGACACGTCGTCGAGCGCGCTGAGCCGCGGACCGAAATCCTTGCGCACGTGGTCGAGGGTGATGGCCGGTCGCAGGATTCGGTCGATGGTCGCGCCCAGCGCGACGTCCGCAGGCACGCCGGTCACGACTGGCAGACCTTCGCCTTGGTGATCTGGCAGACCTTGCGCACGCCGTCGTAGAGCGAATCCTGCACCACCGCATAGCCGTACGCGGACTCGGGCAGCTGACAGCTCTTCTCGTCGGTGCACGTCCCGGCCTTGATCAGCGCGGGCTTGTTGAGCACGTCGCGGAACACGGCGGTGAGCTTGGCCTGCAATTCCGGCGAGAGCGTGCTGCTCATGGCCACCGGGCTCGCGGCGATGGTCTCCGACTTCCACAGCACGCTGATCTCGCCGGGCTTGATCTGATTCTTCTCGATCAGGGTCTTGTCGACGATCGTGTCGTAGGCGAATCCCGCGTCGCACTGTCCGCTCTTGACCGCCAGCACGGACGCGTCGTGGCCACCGGCGAAAACCGGGGTGATGTCCTTGTCCGGATCGACGCCCGCCGCCTTCAGCCCGGCCGACGGGTACAGGTAGCCGGAAGTGGAGGACGGATCGACGAAGCAGACCGTCTTGCCGCGGAAATCGGCCAGGCTCTTGATGTTCGAGCCCGCTTTGACGATGCCGTAGGACAGGTAGCCGGGTGCCGCGCCCGCCTGCTTGATCGGCGCGGCGATCGGAATCGTCGGCACGCCACTGTCTTTCGCGGTGACGTAGGAGAACGGCCCGTAGCCCGCGAGCTGGATCTTGCCCGCGCGCTGGCCCTCGATCACGGCCGCGTAGTCGGTGGCGTTCTGGAATTGCACGGGATGGCCGGTCGACTTCTCGATGGCGTCGGCGACCAGCTTGTACTGCTGCTGCAGGCTCTGCGAATTCTCCGAGGGAATCGAGGCGAATACCAGCGTCTGCGGATCTGCCGATTTTCCGGCGTCGGTCTTGACGGCGCTGCTACCGCAGCCGGCCAGCGCGAGCACGGCGACCGCCGCGAGCGCGGCCGCCGCGAGCGAAGGGCGAATCTTGCTACCCATGAAGTCTTCTCCTTCATACCCCGAGATCCGGGGCCGTGCAGAGGGGGCGGGCGAGACCGCACCGCACGGTCGAGCGTCCGCGACCACCGTGTCCCCCGCTCCAACCGTCAGTGAATCGCTGCGAAACGACCAGCGGCTGATGGCGTGAGTTGTTCACGATGACGCGGACCACCCGACCTCGACTTCAGTGCGCCCGCAGCACCGATCGCACGACCGGACAACGATGTTCGAGGCTGATCAGCACCAGGTCCGCGCGCTGACCGGCGGCCAGCTCACCGCGATCGGACAACCCGACCGCGGCGGCCGGGCCGCTGGTGATCAGCGCGACCGCAGCGGGCAGCGGCATCGTCGCGGTGTCGGCGAGCGTGAACGCGGCCCCGAGCAGCGACGAGGGCAGATAGTCCGACGCCAGCGCCGTCACCAGGCCGAGCCCGGCCAGCGCCGCCGCGGACACGTTCCCCGAATGCGAACCGCCGCGCAGAATGTTGGGTCCACCCATCACCACCGACATCCCGCGGGCCCGCGCCTCGCGCGCCGCCTCCTCGGTGGTCGGGAATTCGGCGACATTGCCGCCGCGCCGGGCCAGGTCGGCGATCTCCACCGCGGATTCCGGATCGTGGCCGAAGATCCGCACCCGGCCCGTCTCCGCCTGCCCGGCAAGCCAGTTCATCGACTCCTCACGGACGCCGATGTTGCCCTGCCGGTCCCGGATGAGCTCGTCCACGGCGGCCCGCGCCTGGTCCGCGGTCATCCCGCGCATGCCGACCATGTACTTCTCGTAGAACGTGCGATCGGCGTACTGCCCGATTCCGGGGGTGTGGTCCTCGTGCGAAATGATCGCTTGCACGTCACGCCCGATCCGGCCCGCGGCGACCTGCTGCTCGAAATGAGCCTGCAGTGCGGCAAGCCCCGCCGCCGAACGCACATCGAGCCGGTATAGCACCCGGTGGTCGACCAGCCTGCTGCCGTTCTCGCTCCAATCCGCGATCGCCGCACACATCTGCAACGCGGCGTCCACACTGCGCCGATCTTTTGCCGACTCCTGATCGGAGAACGACGCGCCATGAAAGACCGTCGTCACCCCGGCGGCCCGCAACTTGCCCTCGAACGACATCATCGAAAACGGCCACGGCAGTTCCGCGCCCGGCCGCGGCATCCGCTCGCGCTCGAGTCCGTCGGAATGCACGTCGACCAGGCCGGGGGTACAGATGAGCCCGCCGCCGTCGACGTCGACCATGCTGCCGCGCCGAGCCGGACCGACCTCGATGATTCGGCCGTCGCGGACCACGATTCGCGCGTCGTCGAGCACCTGGTCGGCCAGCACGGCGCGCACGTGCCCGAGCACATAGTCGCGCGGTGCCTGCGGTAACGACCAGGCGCGGGGTTGTTCCAGAGTGTTCGTCATGCGGCTGCTCCTAAAACCTCGGCTGGGGTGCCCTGCTGGGCGATCCGGCCGTCACTGAATCGAATTACCCGCGAGGCAAGCTGCCTGATCGCGGCTAGATCGTGGAACACCGCCAGGACCGCAACACCACGCGCGGACAGCGAGGCGATGAGTTCCAGGGCTCGTTCCCGATTGCTCGGATCGAGGGCGGAGACGGGTTCGTCGAGCAGCAACAGCCGGGGCGGATGCACGGTGCCCGCAGCGATGTTCACCCGTTGCCGCTCGCCACCGGACAGGACGCCACAGTCAACATCCCACAGCGCCTCGTCCAGGGCCAGCCTGCGCAGTGACTCGACGGCCGCGGTCCGTGCGTCGGCCCGGTCGAGTCCGCGTCGACGGCCCGCTGCCGCAACGACTTCCAGCGGGCCAGTGCGTGGCGGTGCCGAAAGGAACTGGGAGACATAGCCGAGTTCCCGACCGCGCAGCCTCGCCATCTCACGGTCACCGAGGGTGGTGAGCTCCACCGGCCCGGTGTCGGTGCCGAGGGTGACGGTGCCCGCGTCGGGCAGGTAGCTGCGGTGCACGCAGCGCAGCAGGCTCGATTTGCCCGCGCCGCTCGGCCCGGCCAGCGCGACGTGCTCACCCGCGCCGACATCGAGGTCGACGCCGCGCAACGAGATCACGGTGCGGCCGTCGATGGTGTGCAAGGTGAACGTCTTGTGCAGTCCACGGACGGAAAGCACTGGGGTGGAAGGAGTTCGATCGTTCATGGTCACCTCCGTTGTCACGGTCGGATCACCTGCGCGCGGACGCGACGAGGCGCTGGGTGTAGGGGTGGTGCGGGTCTTGGAACAGCTGATCGGTGAGGCCGGATTCGACCACCCGGCCGACGTTCATCACGAGGCAGCGATCGGTGAGGGCCTCGATGACGGCGAAGTCGTGGCTGACCACCACGGCCGCGGTGTCGCGTTCGGCGAGCAGCTTGCGCAGCAGGTCGAGCACGCCGGCGGCGACGGAGGCGTCGAGGCCGGTGGTCGGCTCGTCCAGCAGCAGCACCCGCGGGTCGGTGGCCAGGGCCTTGGCGATCTGCACCCGCTGGCGCATGCCGCCGGAGAACGTGTGCACGGCGTCGTCCATCCGATCGAGCGGCACCTCCACCTGCTCCAGCAGGTAGGCGGCGCGGTCGCGGATCTCGTGGTAGTTGCGCCACCCGGCGGCGGTGAGCCGTTCGGCGATATTGCCGCCCGCGGAGACGCGCATCGTCAGGCCGTCGGCCGGGTTCTGGTGGACCAGGCCGAGTGTGTCGATGCGCAGTGCGCGCCGCGCGGCCGCGTCGAGCCCGAAGACGTCGGTGCGGCCGTCGCCGACAGTGGTGAGGAACATCGTTCCCGCCGTGGCGGTTTCCTCGCCGACCAGGCAGCGCAGCACGGTCGACTTGCCGGACCCGGACTCGCCGATCAGTCCGAGCGCCTCGCCCGGTGCCACATCGAAGCTGACGTCCCAGGCCGCGACGACGGCACCGGTGCGCGGGCTGATCGCGGTGCCGGTCTCGGGACCGGTCCCGGGCACCGCCGCCGCTCCCCCTGGCCCGTGCACCTTGCCGACGCCGCAGGCCGCCAGGGTCCAGCCCTCGGGGGTCGCGGGGACCGGGCGGACGGCGAGTGGCACCGCATCGCGGCGAACCGCGTTGGCGGCGGCACGAACTCGGCGCGCCGGGTCAGGCAGGAAGCGCAGCGGCGCGTGCGCGGTGTGCGCCGGGGCATCCACGTCCTGGTCGAGAGTTCTTGTGCACCATTCGATGTCACTGCACGACTGGCGTCCGCCCGGCGCCTCGACCAGGAAGGTGTCCGTCGAACCGCATCGGGCGCAGCGCTGTCCGGCGTCGCCCTCCACCTCAAAGGGCACATCGTCGAACGTCAACGGCCGGACCGAGGTGTACGGCGGCACCGCGAAGATCCGCTTCTCGCGACCGGCGCCGAACAGCGACAGATGCGGAGAGTCGTTGAGGCGCGGCACATCCCAGCGCGGGATCGGCGTGGTGATCATGACATAGCGGTCGTCGACGAGCACCGGGTAGCCCGTCGTCTTGGTGATCACGCCGTTGCGGACGAGATCCTCATACAGGCTCACCCAGATCATCGAATAGTCGGCCTCGGCATGCATTCTGGCGCACTCGCGCACCGAAGTCTCCACGCCGCGTAGCGGTTCCGCCACCGGGACCTGCAATACCAGCGTCTGGCCCTCGACCAGCGGCTCCTCCGGGATTCGGTGCCTGGTCTGCACCACGGTGCACTCGCGGGTGTCCTGAGTTTGCGAGCAGTGTTCGCTGGCCACGATCAGCCTGCGCAGGTTGGTCGCGTTGACGCCGTCGTCGTCACCCTGGTCGATGACCTTGACGGTGTCGGCGGGACCGAGCAGGCCCAGGGTTACCTGCAGTCCGCCGGAACCCCAGCCGCGGGCCACCGGCATCTCCCTGGAGCCGAACGGCACCTGGTAGCCGGGGATGCAGACCGCGGCCAAGGTGGCGCGGCGGATCTCTCGTTTGGAGCCCTCGTCGAGGATGCCGGGCCGGATCGCGGCGGCCTCGAGCTCGCCGAAAATCCCTGAGATGGTGGATGTTCGGGTATCGGTAATGGTCATCAGCAGGTCCTTCCGATAGCGTCCGCGGCCCGGTCAGCCGGGTCACCGTCGATGTCGCGCACCGCACGCTTACGGTCGATCATCGAACGGAACGTGACGTAGTGCGGCAGCTTGAGGTGTTCGAGGAAACCACAGGAATCCAGGCCGTCCGTGGTCAGCAGCAGCACCTGCTCGAGTCCGTCGGCATCGCCGAAGCGACGCCACGCGATATCGAGGTTCGCCATGGCGATGGCTTTGCGTTCGTTGTGCCCGAAGCAGAGTCCGTAGCCGACGTCGAACCGGCTGCGGTCCTCCTCCGGTCCGTCCAGATCCTCGATGGCCTCGCATTCAGAGGCGCGAATGTAGCCGAGCAGCACGGGATTTCCGGTGTGCGGGTGGGCGACACGCAGCGGCAGCCTGCCGTGCCGGACCTCACCGAGGGTGACCTCGTGCAGGTTGCCCTCGGGTCCGCGGATGGAGCGGTACCAGGTGCTGATCAGCGAACCGGTCTCCGCGCGCGCCATGCTGGCCAGGATGGCCGAGCGGGGTGCGGGCGGACGGGCCGGATGTCTGGTGATGTCGAACGGGTCCGGGTCCGGTGCGTCCGCCGCCGGGCGGTTGTCGACCAGCAGGTCCATCTCGCGCAGCATGTCGGAGAATCGGCGCGGATGCCGTTGTCCGTCAGCGCGTTCGGCGACCGCCGGTGGGTCCGATTCGACGACGACCGGGGCCGGTTGTGCGTCGCGGTCGAGCATGCGACCGGTGTAATCGCTGGTGCGGCCGAGCAACTGCGGTCCGTCCGGCGTGCGGTGCGCAGGCACGATACGGCGCAGCACCAGCATCTCGTCGGGGTCGATCGGTTCGCTCACGGCCAGCCGCGGCAGGGTCGACTGGTGTGCGCGCACCAGGTGGGTGGCCTCGATGACATCGCCCTCCGCCTGGCGCAGTGCGTCCGCGGCGGTGTCCTCGTCGTACAGTCCGCCTTCGCCCATCACCCGATCAACGGCCAGCCGCATCCGGCCGGTGATCTGCTCCGTGGTCAACCATGGTGCGGGGTCGTGGTTTCGGGCACCGTGCACCAAGGACTCGGCGGCGAGGATGGCGTCCAGACCGCCGCGTGCTCCCGAATATCCCATCTCAGTTGGCCTTTCCGGTGTCGACGACGGTGGAACGCGGGATCCCGACCAATCCGCCGTCGGAATCGATCAGCAACAGGTCGATTCCGGCCGGGAACCCGGCGACGAGCCGTTCGCGCACTACCCACAGCTCGGAATCGATTCCCGCCGGGGCGAATTCGATCGGCGCACGCACGCCCGGACCGGTCAGCCGCACGCTGGTCCCGCCGCTCAGCGCGCCCACCGCGCAGATCACCGTCGCCCCCGATTCCGGGCTGAGTGCGGTGCCGACGGCGACGTCGCCGAGCTCGGTCGCAGTGAGCGGGCGTAGTGCGGTGACGTATTTCGCGGTCTGCAGAGTGGCAGCAGGTGCACTGGTGGCCACCGCGACCACGGTGTCCCAGCCCTCGTCCTCGAGCAGATGGATGCCGGTCTCGAGGTCGGCCAGGGAAAGGACCGGTAGCAACGCGGGCGGAAAATCGGTCTGAGGCAAGGTCACTGCGATTCCCGGACGGGCGAACGCGTCGAGCACGGCGCGAAAGACGCGTTGCGTCTGGTCCGGTCGCAGTGCCGCGCCGAGAGCGGTCACACTCATTTAGGTCAGCTCCTCGAATTGCACGATGGTGGGGGCCAATTGGATCCATTCGCCGCTCTCGGCCAGGCGCTGGTCGGCGTCGACGCGTGCGCACAGTCCCAGCACTCGCTCGCGCTGCGGGCGCTCAGCGTCGACCTCGGCCGCGCAGACGGCGGCGGCGAGCGTGGCCCTGCGGTTGTCGCCCATCCGCATGGCCCAGCCTCGGGTTCCGCCGAGCAGCACCTCGGCCCGGCAGGCCAGGACGGCGCCGAGGAAGAAGCGGTCGTGCGCGATCGGCTCGCGCACCTGCGCGGCGACCGAGCCGACCTCGGGCGCGGTGAGCACGGCGAATTCGACGCCGTCGGCCAGGCACGTATCGGCCAGTTCGACGAGGTCACGCTCCGGCGCCGCGGCGAGCAGCTCAGCGACGCGTTCGCGACTGTAGGTGGGGAAACTCACTGCTGGACAACCTCTTTCATCTCGTTAGCGGAATTGGCGGGATCCGGGGAGCCGATCTCCATCACGACGCGCACCGCATCACCGCGCATCCACGACTTGCTGTAGGTGAGTGGCTTGCCGGTGTCGGCGTCCCGGTTGACCGACTCGACCACCCAGACCGGGGCGGCCGTGATCAGCTGCAACCGCTGCTGTACCTCGGGTGTCGGAATGTCGGAGGCGACCCGGCACCAGGACCGGACCGCGCGCACATGACCCATTTGCCGGAGCACCTCGTCGAGCGACTCCTCGACCCGCATGCCCGCAGCCAGATCCGGAACAGCCTCGTAGACAACCCATTCCGACCCGCACGCGGCGACGACGTCGTTGATGAAGCTCAATCGGAGCATGTGATGCGCGACCGTGCCGTCGGCGACCTCCAACCGTTGCGCGCACTCCGCCGGGAGCGGGGCGAGCGCCCACTCGAGGACAACGGAGCGCGGCTCAGCACCGGCCGCCAGCACCGTGCGATGCCAGGACGGCCGCCGGTCGCTGGAGATGACATAGTCGATTCGTTCGCTGACGAAGGTGCCGGACCCGCGCACCCGCCGCACCCGCAGTCGGCGCTCCAATTCCTGCACCGCGGCGCGGGCGGCGGCCCGGCTGACGCCGAAACGCGCCATCAGGGTGTGCTCGCTGTCGAGCCGAGTGCCAGGACGTAGGCCCGCGATCTCGCATTCCAGCTCGTCCGCGATCGCTCGGTACCGCTGCTCTGTCATGACACGACAATGACCGCACGGGTTGTACGGACAACTGCACCGTAGGTAACCGTGGCGGAAACTCCACTGAACGCGCGGGCAAGTTGTCTGGAGAACGCGCGGTGCCGCTCTGGCTACGCCGGGGCCGCTGGTCTGCGCGCCCACACCGCCGATGGCACGCGTTATTGTCGATCTTGGAATCGAAGGAGGGACCGATGGTGTCGATCGAGATACTTCCCGCGGCAGCGGCCGACGATGCCGCGCTGGTGGCGGATCTGAGCGAACTGATCAACCGCGTCTACACGGTGGCCGAAGCGGGCATCTGGTGCGACGATTACCATCGCACAACGCCTTCCGAGCTGGCAGCACTGATCACGGCGGGCGAGATCGTCGCCGCTCGCGGTTCGGACGACCGGATCACCGGCGCCGTGCGCGTGCAGCAACTAGGCGACGGCATCGGCGAATTCGGCATGCTGGTGTGCGCCCCCGACCAGCGCGGCACCGGAATCGGCCGGGCGCTGGTGAATTTCGCCGAGCAATGGTGCGCCGAACAGGGCGCCGAAACAGTTCAGCTGGAACTTCTGGTACCGCGCGGTTGGACGCACTCGGTCAAGGAGTCACTGCGCAACTGGTACCTGCGCCTCGGCTACAACCTCGAGCGCAAAGGTGAACTGGAGCAAGACTATCCACACCTGGTCCCGCTACTCGCCACCCCGTGCGATTTCCTGATCTTCCATAAGCAACTGCGTTGACGGTGCAGAATTCACGGTGCACCAGCACCGCCATACACAGGACGAAAGTACTTACGGCAGTACGACTCAGTCGTCACCAACCGTTGTGGCGAATCCACACTGCGTCGATGGTGGGGACGGCGGGGCTCGTCGAGCTGTTGACCACGTGATAGAGGTGATGCTGGGCGGCGGTCGCACAGGCGTGATTCGGGAGGATACGCAAGCGAGTGCCGACGGGAAGGTCGGGCAGGGATCCGGTGGTGCCGGGGCGGCGGGACAGGATGCCGTGTTCCTGGCTGGCTCCGGTCATCAGCAGATCCGGGATGAGACGGCCCGCGAGGTCGGTGACGAGTCCGTAGCCCTGGTCGACCGGTTGGCTCTGGGTGCCGCGGTCGCGCGAGGTGGCCATCCAGCCGCCGTCGGTGATGATCCAGTCTTTGGCGGGTTGATGCCCGATGACGGTGACGACTACCGACAAGGCAAGATCGTCCGGCGTGCAGATGCCGAGTCCTGCCATGACGAGGTCGAAGAAGACGTAGTTGCCCGCGCGGACCTCGGTCACGCCGGTGAGGTCGGTGGCACGGTGCGCGGTCGGGGTCGATCCGATGCTGACGATCGGACAGGACAGCCCCGCGGCGGTGAGAGCGTTTGCCGCGGCGACCGTGACGTCGCGCTCGTTGTCAGCGGCTTTATGTAAAGCATTGGGGGTGAACGCGAAATAGGACTCGCCCGCGTGGCCGAGGACACCGGCGAGATTGTCGTCGAGGATCCGGCCGATCTCGACCAAGGCCGGGTCGTTGGGCGTGATGCCGCCGCGGTGTCCGTCGCAGTCGATCTCGATCAGCGTCGGGATCCGGATGCTGTGGTCGTTGGCGAAGCGGGTGACCGCCTGCGCTTGGGCTGAACTGTCCAGCAGGACAGTGACAATGACGCCGCGGCGGATGAGTGCGGCGACGCGGGGCAATTTGTGCGGGTCGATACCAACGGCATAGAGGATGTCGGAATAACCGGCGTCGGCGAAGTATTCGGCCTCACCAAGAGTGGAAACAGTGATCGGCCCTGGTCCGTCTTTGTGCACGCGTTGGGCGATGTCGGTCGACTTGGTGGTCTTGACATGGAGTCGAAGTGGTACGCCGAGAGTGTCCAGGTGATCGTGCAGCCGCTGGATATTGCGGTCGAGTCGAGCGGTGTCGACGACAGCGAAGGGAGTGTCGGGAGCGGTCAGCGTGATCACGAGTTGTCCTGGCTGTTGTGGGTGTACCGCCGCAGCAGGGCGGCCGCGAGGGTAAGGTCTTGCAGCGCGAAACCGGAGCTGTCGAACACCGTGATGTCCTCGGGTGATCGTCGGCCCTCGGCGGCAGCGGTGAGCACGGCCGCCAGCGCGGTGGGTGTTGTTCTCGCGTGCTGGAATTCGCCGATGGATCGAGACTGGTCCGGCAGGTCGCAGAACAAGCGCGCCCGGTCGTACAGCTCTGGCGGCAGTTCCTGTTTGCCGGGACCGTCGGCGCCCATCGCGGAAATGTGGGTGCCCGGTGCGATCCACGCGGCGTCGAACAGCGGTTCGCGGGAAGTGGTTGCGGTGACCACAATGTCGGCGGCAGTGACCGCGGTTCGCGTCTCGGCCGGTTCGGCAGGCAGACCCGTGTACGCGGTCACGTCCTGGGCGAAGTCGCGCGCGACGCCGGGGCGGCGGCCGACCACGAAGACCTGCTGGATCGGTCGAATCCGGGTGACAGCACGCACTTCATAGAGAGCCTGGTTGCCAGTGCCGATCACGGTCAGGGTGCGCGCGTCGGGTCGTGCGAGCGTGTCGACGGCGAGTGCATCTGCGGCAGCGGTGCGATAGGAGTTGGCGGTCGCGGCCTCGACCACCGCGGCCAAGCGACCGGTCGCCGGGTCGAGTAGCACGATGGTCGAGCTGTGGCGCGGCATCCCGATCTGGTCGTTGCCGGGCCAGAAGCTACCGATTTTGACGCCGACCAGATCGCCCGCCGTGCCGGATTTCAGGGTGAACCGGTTGGCCGGCGCACGATGCCCGATCACCACGGGAAACGCGGTTCCCGTCGCGCTCGCCAGGAAGGCCTCGCGCGCGGCCTGCAACGCGAGTTCCTCATCGATCAGGGACGCAGACACGGACTCGGTGATCAGTACCGGGGCGTCGGCGGGTGGGCGGGTTGCCCGAAAGGCGGTGTCGGTCATGGCTGTTCGCTGTCCTTCTTCACCGTGGCCAGGTCGTTGTAGAGGCCGGTTCGCGAGATGCCGAGGCGCTTGGCCACCCGCGCGGGCGCGCCGCGCAGCGCGAAGACGCCCGCGTCATTCAGCGAACAGACGAGTTCCAGCCGTTGCTCGCGCCCCAGCGCCGATGCGGGCACCGCGTGGACGCGCTCGGCTCGCTCGATCAGGGAGTCGAGCACCTGGTTCAGATCCCCGGAGAAATCCGTCGCGGGCACGGGCGCCTCCGCGACCATGGATAACCCGAGCAGATCCGACAACACGCCGGTGGCCCGATTGATGGCCGAGACGTCGATATTGATGCACAACGCGCCGATCAACATCCCGTCGGCGTGCAGCGGCAGCGTCGTGCATTTCAGCAACCGCCCGTCCTGCGCGCGGGTGAGGTAGCCGACCTCGTTGCGCGCCTCCGCCCCCGCAGCCAGCACCCGCAAACCGATTTCGCTCATGGCACTGCCGACTTCGCGGCCAGTGACCGAACCGGCGACGGCGGCCACGGACCGCTCCGGGTCGCGGTAGTCGTGCAACACCACCTCGCAGCTGCGCCCGAAGGTCGCCGCGATGCCGTCGACCAGGGGCCACATCGCGGCGAACACCGCATCGGCAGTGCTCACCCCTCGGCCATCCCGAAGCCGCCCAGACATACCGCCGGCACGAGCGTCGCAACCATTCCGATGACTCCTTAACAAAGTGTCCAGTTCTGAACAAAGTGTCACACAACGAGCGCGACAAAGCCACCCCGCCGTTCAGCAAGTTGGTGAGACTCAGCGCTATCTCGCGCGACTGCCCACGTTCGTACTTACCGTGAGCCCTTCGTCAGGTCGGCCTCGGCGGCGGCGAGCACCTTCCCGAAGATAAAGGTCACTCCCGGCTTCACCAGAACACGGGTCAGCGTCGCCGCGAAGGGCAGCCGCACTTCCGCGGTCGTCGTCCACACCACCCGCGTGCCGCCGGGCACCGCGGTGAACGTCAACTTTCCGCCTTCGTGACGCGACGGCGGAATACTGCGTTCGACCAGATAGCCGAACTCATGTGGCGGGTCATAGGAGGTGATCCGCTCCTCGAACCACCCCACCACCCAGAGGAGCTTGCGAATCGCGTTGCGGCCGTACGGCGCATCCTCGCCCGGCGTGGCCAGCCGCTGGCGCAAGACAACCCAGGTGACGCGTGGGTAGTTACTCGCGTCGGCGAGCCACTCGAAGACATCCTCGACAGGTGCTGCGATGACACGTTCGATAGTGATGGTTTCCATGGCGAACCTCTCCCCAGCAGGTTCGCCAATACTACGTCCAGTAGTACTTCCGCCACAATGATCTTCGCAGCAGCCGAATCCTCAGTGCGAGGCGCGATCCGGCGGGCCGGGCACGGGTACGACGAGGAGTCCGATGCCGGCCACCGCGAGGAGCAACGCCAACAGGTGCGTGCCGATCAGGAGAGCGAGCGCTGCGAGGAAGAGTGCTCGGCGGCCGGAGATTCGCAGTAGCCGTGCGAAATCGGCAGATTCATCGGCGGGCTCGGCAGGCAGCAGTCCATCAGGGTTTGTGGCAGGATGCGTCGCCACAGCACCTCCTTATCAGCGTTCATTGCGGCTGAGGATTCGAAAACAGCACGCCAGACACAAGCGTCGCCGAACGGCTGGCCTCCGCACAATGCGCAATTCAAGCACCAAGCCTTAGGCAGCGGCATAGGCTCGTGAAGTGCAATACGACCTCGTCGACCTCCGGCTGTTTCTCGCCATCGTCACGGAGGGATCCATCACGGCGGGCGCTCGGCAGATGCATCTGAGCCTGCCGTCGGCCAGCGCCCGGGTGCGCGCGCTGGAGCATCAGGCAGGCCTTCCTCTACTGATCCGCGGTCGACGCGGCGTGCGGGCGACACCGGCGGGCACCACGCTTGCGCGGCACGCGCGAGAGGTGTTGCGGCACACGGCCCGACTGGACAGCGCCCTCGCCGGATACACGAGTTCACCCGAGGCCTCGGTGACATTGCTCGGCGGTGGCGGCGCGATGCACCGGATCATCCCGCAAGCCCTGATCTCGTTTCTGCGCGCGGAGCCCGGCATCGATGTCGTTGTGGCCGAACGCCGTACGCCCGAGATGGTACGGATGCTGACCGACGGTGCGGCCGATCTCGGCGTCCTGATCGACAACGAGGCAGGCGACTGCGGCCTGGAGGTCGAGCCGCTGTGCGACGGCTCGCTGGTGGTGATCGGCCAGGCGGGCGGAATCCTCACCGGGCGAACCACTTCCACCTACCGGGAGGTCGCCGAGCATCCACTGGTCGGCCTGGACACCAGTTCCTCGCTGCAACAGTGGATCGAGCGCAACGCGGGCACCCACGGCGGCCCGCTCCCCCGCTATCGCACCCGTGTCGCGAACCTGACCACCGTGATCACCCTCGTCTCCGCGGGCGTCGGCCTGGCCATCGTGCCGCGCAACGCGGTCGTCGCCGACCCATCCGTCGAGGTGTGCGAACTCTCGGACGCTTGGTCGCGTCGCCACCACCTCCTGGCGTGGGGCGCCACGGCCAAAGCCTCATCGACCGCGCTCGCGGCCCTCGCCGACCACATTCGCCGCGCCGCCGCCGACCAGTCGAACCGTCAGCCCACCGACTCGGTGACCTAGGCAATCCACCAGGACGAGTAATTCAAGGCGTCCTGACACTAGGTCGAGAAATCGAGTACCTGTCTACGCTATTTCCGGCTCTTTGAGCTACCTACGGTCGTGAACGAGAAACTCGGCTCGCCGAGGCGTGATCGCACGCTTCTCGATATCGCAAGACCAGATAGGTGGATCGAAATGTCAGTGGAAGATTATGCACCGGGAAAGGTGGTCGTAGAGCTTACTGCGGATGCGAATGCTCTTGTCTCAGACGTCATCACGGACACGGCCGAAGGGGGCGCCTATATCGGTTTCGGGATCGAAACCGTCGACGGCGTCCTGGCATCGCTGCCCGTGGAGTCGGTCATCCGGCTCTACGCCGAGGTGGAGCCCTACGAAGTGGATCCCGACCTGATCAGCAGCATGCTCGCCACCTATGTGATCCGGCTGTCCGAGGACACCGACATCGACGCCACGATCGAGACGCTCATCCAGCTGGACGAGATCGCCCACGCCGAGCCCGCCGGCCTCTGTGACCTCACGGCCATCCCCAACGATCCGAGCTACGGCGACCAGTGGGGCTTGGACATGATCAACGCGCCACTCGCCTGGGATCGCCAAAAAGGTTCCGACACAGTAAAAATCACGATCATCGACTCCGGCTGCGACAGCAACCACCCGGATCTCGCGCCCCGGCTCGGCACCTCGACGCGCGGCAAGGGCTGGGATTTCTGCGAGAACCCCACCGTCGGCTACGGCTCGCAGCGGGTCGGCGACTTCACCTCGCCCGACGACGACCCCCAGGACGAGCTCGGGCACGGCACGTCCATGGCGGGCATCATCGGCGCCGCCACCGACAACGGCATCGGCATCGCCGGGGTGACGTGGGGTTGCCGCCTCCTGGCGGCCAGGGTCGTGTGCCGCACTATCACCCCGTCCGGTGGCGTCGGCAGCGGCTGCAATACCGATGAGATGGCGAAGGCGATCCAATGGGCGGGCGAGTACTCACAGGTGGCCAATATCAGCCTGGTCAGCCTGATCGGTGACACCAAGCACCTCAGGGACGCGGTCAACTATGCCCTGCAAGCGAATACGACCGTGGTCGCAGGCATGGGCAACGACAATTCCAACATCCTGCGCTATCCCGCCGCCTACGACGGCGTCATCGCCGTCGGCGCCGTCACCAAACTCCGCCTCCAGTGGATCGGCGGCCCGACTAGCGGGTCGAATACCGGAAACCACATGAGCGTCAGCGCGCCGGGCTCGAAGGTCAAGACGCTCGACCTGTACTCGACCTGGGGTTCGCCGCAATACACGGAGGCCACGGGCACCTCGCCGGCGGCCGCCTTCGTGTCCGGCATCGCGGGCCTGCTCTACTCCTGCAACATCAATCTCACCCCGCGTCAGGTGAAGCAGATCATCGAGCAAACGGCCAGTCACAACGTCCCCGACCCCAGCTGGACCTGGCCGAACCCCGTGTACGGCAACGGCATCGTCGACGCCAAAGCCGCAGTTGACCGCGTGATCGACGGCCCGCTGCCCTGATAACGCGGACGAGTAGCCGACTACGCGTGTGCCGGCTCCGCCGCGCACCTAGCGTTCCTGAAGCAACATCCGATGCCAACCGAGGATTCACCATGACTACCAACGCCACCTACACCCTGGCCGGTACCGATCTCCAACTCACCTACGCGGCCGCGTCCGGCGACCTGGAAATCGTGCTCGGCGATACCTTTTCGTTCAGCGGCACCCATCAGGTGCACAGCACGCCGGCCGACCACGAACCGGGCACCGGCAGCGTGCTCACCGGCACCATCGAGCACCGCAGCGCCGGGCGCGGTGGACCGATCGTGCGCACCGCACAGGTCACCGTCTATCTGCCGGACGCACCCGAACCGGATTCGGCGGCAGTGGAATTGGCCGCGACCGGCGCCATGGTGCTCGCCTACCCGGACGCGGGCGGCGATGCCGCACCGCAGTATCAGGCGGTCGCACTGACCGGCACCTTGACCGTCCCCGCGGCAGCGCCCGCCGGACGGTTCTGACTCGCGACCGACGTCATGACGGCGGATCGACGGCCGATGATACCGGCGCTGTTCCGGGAAGCCGTACTGCGCGAGGGCTTTCCGTGCGTCGGCGCCAGGTCCTCGGTCCGCCGCGACCTCTGCCGGATCCGGGTCTACGACGAGTTGGGCGCGGCGGCCAGCGCCCGCGTGGGCTGTCGTGATCTGGCCGATTTCGCGCACGAGCTGCCCGAGGCGGGGTTCGCCTCGTTCGTCGCGGCGTTCACCGGTCCACCGATTACGTCCGAAGCGCATTTCGAAGACCTGCTGTGGCGGCAGCTGCAGCACCTGCACGACTTCGACATCCGGTCCTTCCCTTGGGATTCCGAGGCCAGCTCCGATCCGGCGGATCCGTGGTTCTCGTTCAGTATCGGCGGGCATGCCTACTATGTGGTCGGCCTGCATCCGCTCGCGTCCCGGACGGCCCGCCAATTCCCTTGGCCCACTCTGGTATTCAACCCCCATACGCAATTCGCGCGGTTACGCGAACGGGGCCTGCTGGAGCCGTTCAAACGGCGCATCCGGTCCCGTGACATCGCACTACAGGGCTCGGTGAACCCGATGCTCGATGCCGCGACCGGATCGCAAGCTCGTCAGTATTCCGGTCGCGCGGTGGATCCGGACTGGACTTGCCCGTTTCGCCCGAAAAGCGAGTAGTCGCTACTCGCGCTGGTCCGCCCGATCAGGATCACGCTATCTCAATAATCTCGCACCGGACGTCGGGGCCGTACGAGGACCACAAGCAACACCACGGCAGGAATTTCGACATGGCAGACTTCGTTTCCGGAGTCGGACCGCTCTTCGGTCCGGACTTCGTCGTTGTAACGGTCAACGACGAGACCGGCAAAAGATACGACGTGCAGGTCTATCCCGACGCACACAATCCCGAACTACGACAGGCCGGGCAGCCGACCCAATACTACTTCCAGCCGTCGCGAGTTTACTTGGCGCGCAAGCACGATACGCCCGACGAGTACGACTTCCAGATGACATTGTTCAAGGGCCTGCTCGACGAGGAATCCAGCGTCACCCCGGAAGAACTGCGCGACTCGGTGACCGAGATCGGCGGCGGGTTCTGCACCTTCTCCACTACCTTCGCGATTCCGGACAGTGTGATCGAGGGCGTGCTACAGAAACTGCAGCAGCACGAGCACGGCATGCCTGGGCCTCGGCTCGCGCAGTACTTCAACTATCAGGCCAACGACCCGGCCCCCGTGCTCGGTATCGTCCCGATCACCGACAGCGCGGTGGTGTGCTCGGTGCCCGACCCCGCCGCGGTCGGCAATCTGCTGAAAATGACGGCCCAGTACAGCGGCAAGGGCAGCATCGAGCAGCACGGCATCTCCACCTTCCTGATCAGCTGCAACCTGGTCGCCGCGGGCGCGATCGCCAGCGCGCTGAAAGCGGGCACCTCACCGCCGTTCACCGTCGCCAACACCTTGCAGGAAGCGTTCTACATCAACGGCGTAACGGTCGTGGTGAATATCGACGTGGACAAGGTGTACGACTCGTTCTCGGCCGCGGTGTCCTCGGGTTCGTTCTTCGGGATCACCGACCTCGAGGCCGAATACGCCTACAGTTCCTGCGTCACCTCGGGCGGGGTGACCACGCACATCACCCAGAACGGTGCGATTCTCGACGAGCAGACCAAGAAATGGGTCACCGAGAACGTCGACCTGATGAAGAAGACCGCGATGGATCTGGTCAAGCAGGAGATCTTCGACTGGGATCCGAGCAAGACCGACAGCAAGGCGGCGGCGAACCGCGGCTGGTTCAGCCAAGTCTTCGGCGGCACTTCGGTTTCGCTCAAGTCGACTTACGAGCGGCGCGCCATCCATTTCAACCAGACGCTCATCCTGGATGAGACCATCGCGGTGAGCCAGACCGTCAGCGGCGATCTCAACGATCTGCTGCCCGCGGTGCGCGCGCACCTCGACAGGTATCTGTTCATCATCGATATCGGCGAGTTCTTCAAGAAGATTCAGGTGGCCGCCGCCTGCCAGATCGATTTCAACGCGCAATCGGAGCTGCGCGATCCGCTGCGCGCCGCGCAAATCGAGGTCAGCTATCCCGATTACGCCCGCTCGGTCGAGGACGGTCATCCCAATCTGACCACGCTCGCCCAGGGCCAGCACTATATTCCGGGCCAGGTCACACCGCGCGGTCCGGTGTCGCCCGCGATCTGGACCGACGCCAACGAGTCCGACTACGTCAACATTTCCTTTCTGCGCCTGGACAATCCGGTGCCCGGCTGGCCGACGGACCAGGTCAAGGTGCGCCGCAAGCTGATCTTCGACGGCCGGGACCCGCGGGTGAATCTCTCGGCCGCGATCGCACCGCACGATCCGGCGATCGCCGAAATCGAGGAGCTGACCACCAGCCACAGCCAGATTCTCACCGCCGCCGCGGTCGGTTATATCTTCGTCCGGTTCTTCCCGCATCCGGCGAAACTGCCGCCGAACATCACGGTGTCGATCACGCCGACTATCGGTGCGGATACCTACCCGCCCATCTCGGTGCACCAGGGGAATCAGGCCGACGCGCTGTGGGAGGTGTTCACCGACAAGTACGACGCCGAGAGCGAATTCAGCTACACCATGAAGGTGGTGGTCGACGGTCCGGACTTCCTCGACGAAACCATCATCTACTCCACCGCGACACCGGTGAAAGTTCCACTGCCGCAGGGGCGCATCAAATACGTTCCGTTGCTGGACGCGCCACTGCCGGCTGCGCCGCCCGATAAGGTCGCCGCCATCCGTGACTACGTCAACCGGGCTGTCGCCAGCGCCTGATCGCTTGCGACACAACGGATCTACGGAGAAGACAATGCCCGATGCCATAATCGAGCCGGTCGGCGGCGGCACTGAGGGTGACCGTGATCTTTTGATCGACTACGCCTTCGACGAGTTCGTCGCGAGTGGGGCGACGCCGTGGCTGCTCGCCCGGATCGGCCCCGGTATCTACGACACCAGTTTGTACCCGATGCCGTACCCGCAGGACGGTTGGGATATCCCGTGTTTGCGCTACGAGAGCGGCACTCCCGGTCTGCTGGACAGTGTCTCGGGTCCGAATTGGTATCTGCCCGCGTTCGCCCTGGTCGCCGACGATCCGACGTTCAGCTTCACCGCAGTCCAGTCCGGAGTCGATCCGCATGGCGATCCGTTCAACCGTGCGCAACTGACGTTCTCGGTAAGCGTGATGATGCCGGACAACATCGCTGCGCTCTACCGCGGATCTGCGGGCCTGCCGCCGCGATTGGTCGCCGACCTGGCGGTCCGGCAGTTCACGCTGTCGTTACCGGTGACCGACTCCGCTGGGAACCCGCAGATGCTCACCGCGACGAGCGGCGCGAGCTATACCGACGCCGGAACCATCAGCGCGACTTTCGATCTCATCGGCGATGCGGTAGAGGCCGCCTACGTGCACCTGACCCGGAGCGGCAACGCCACAGTGGAGATCGCCGCCAGCTACAGCGTCTACAAGATGGTCCTGCTCACCGCTCCCGACGTCGGGTTCCCGATACACGGGCCGATCTTCCACGGCTACCAGTTCCGTGTCTTCGGTGACGGTGAACACGGCGGGGGCGAACCCACGCAGCCGGTCCTGGGATCGTTCCGATTCATGCCGGTGACCGCGCTTTTCCACCGATCGACCGCGCTCAGGCTCATGTTCGCGACCGACACCTATCGGAGCCGGTTCACGATCACCGCTGACGGCACTACTCGGCCCATCATCGACAGCTCTGATCTCAGCAAGTTCGCGGGCGTCCGTTCGGAATATCGCGAACTGACCTCGCTCGGCAATGTCTCCGACCGCTACCCATCGCTGCGCAGACTCTACTTCGGTCAGGTCAGCGGAACCGTAGTCGCGGTGCCCGCGGCCTACGGCATCGTTCGGGGCGCCAAAGGTGTTGCCGCGGTCTGTGATTCCATCGTCGACGACTCGCCCGACACGCTCACCGGCTGCCGCTTCCATTTCACCTTCCTGCTCGCGCCGCTGGCCGATCCGATCGATCTCGCGCAGTTGGCCGCCGACCTCCCCGGCATACCGGAGGCCGTTGGCCGACGGCTGCGGCTCACCCTGCCGGCCGGGCTCGATCCGCGTCATCCCGGGACACTGGACGGGTTCCCCGCCGCGACAGCGGCTTTCGCCGACGGCGTAGGTGCGCACACAGTGCAGGTCGGTGTCGATATCACCGACAGCCAACCCACGCCGGCCACCACCACTGTCAACCTGTTCCTCCAACAGCTCGCCACTAGGGGGCCGGCACCGTTGTTCGGCGCGCTCGCGATCCGGCTCGACGATGCGTTCCCCGGGCTGGTACGGACTCAGGCGGTGTTCAATCTGTACCAAACGGCAGACTCCGATGATCTGACCGCCACTATCGTCTCGGCCGCCACTCCGGTAGTCCAGGCCACCAACCGGGGGCCGCTCGATCTGGTGCTGCACCGATTCGCGTTACTCGGCCCGGCCCAGCCGACCGTCATCGGCTTGTCCGACCGGGTGCTGGCCGCCGAACAATCGAGCACGTTGCCGGGTGATGCCGCGCAAGCGACCGCCGCCGTCGTTTCGCGCACTCTCAATGTTCCGGTACCACTGCCGAAGTCGGCCATGCGTAACTACGTCACCTTCAATACGACCACCATCCAGCAGGTGCAGCATCCGCTCACCATCAACGCCGCGGGACTGAACTTCGACGCCGACGGCATCACCCGCATGGACATTCAGATCTCGGTCGACGACGATCCCCGGATCGCGATACCCGCACTCAGCTTGAGCCCGGGACATCCGATCGACTTCGTGCACGTCTTGATTCCGCTCGGCTCCGCCGTCACCGGCCTGAACTGCACCGTCGTGTTCACCCTCACCACCACCGCGGGCCCGCGAGCGGTGAGCCGTGCTCACGATTTCGTCGACGAACCGATCTTCGTCGTCACCGGCAACACGCTCACTTGACGAAAGACGCCACCATGCCAGACCCCGCCGGGCCCCTCTTCGGGCCGGATGCTCTCGTATTCCCCTTCGGTACCACCGATTTCGACCTCCGCGTCTACCCCGACGCACGCAATACCGAACTCGCGGCCGCCGACCAGCCCACCCGGTATTACTTCCAGCCCGCGACGGTCTTCCTGGCCCACCGTGACGTCGGACCCGAGCTGGACTTCTCGATGTCCGCCCTCGCCAAGCGGCCCCGCCCCGACGCCCCGGCGATCGAATACCTCGGCGGCACCTGCACTTTCGCCACCACTCTTGCCCTGCCCGAGTCCGTGCCGGCCGAGATCCTCGGCAAGATCGTGCGCCACGATCATCCCGACCCACCCGCCCGCATCGCGCACCTGGTCAACTACCGCCCCAACGCACCGACTCCCGAACTAGTGCCGGTACCGATCACTCGCAATGCCGTGTCCTGCACGGCGGCCCACACCCGAGCCCTCTCCCGCAACATAACGCTCACCGCCCAATACAGTGCGACCGGAAGCATCGAAATCCACGCCCACAACACCTTTCTCGTCTCCTGCGACGCCGCCGCCACCGAGGAAATCGTGCGAAGCCTGCACAACGCGACCGCGCTACCGATCACGGTGACCAACACTCTCACCGAGCAATTCGACACCGGCACAGAATCATTCACCGTCGAGCTGCAAGTGGATCTCGACAGCCTGTACACCGCCTGCACAGCGGACGGCAGCGTCACCGCAACGGACGTCTACCGAGCAGGCCGAGCCACCAACGCAATCCAACACACAATCACCGACTCCACCGAGCACCCCGTCGAAGCCACCCTGAACAACTGGCTCGACCACAGCGATGCCTTCCCGGCAACCGTCTTCGAGATGGTCGCCGACCAGCTATTCGACAACGGACCGAACGGGCCAACCCTGAAGCCCACCCGCGCACCGTCGAGATCCGTACTCCGGCACTCATCGACACTGTCCGGCCAGATCTCGACCCAGCAGACCGTCCAAGCGGAATTCGACGACCTGCGCGCAGCGGTGAACGACGACATCAACAGCTACCTGACCGTCCTCGACATCGGAATCTAAACTGGGTTGCAGGTTGTGGGGTCGGTGGGGTTGGCTGGGGGTCCCATGGCGCACATAGATATCGCGGATCTCGAATACTTTCTCCCCGATGGGCGACAGCTGCTCGATGGGGTCGGCTTTCGGATCGGCGAGGGGGTCAAGGCGGCGCTGATCGGGCCGAACGGGACCGGGAAGACGACGTTGCTCGGGCTTGTCGCCGGCGATCTGACTCCTGATGGCGGTGCGGTTACCCGGTCCGGGAGTCTGGGCGTGATGCGGCAGTTCGTGGGTCAGGTCGATGATGATTCGACCGTGCGTGACCTGCTGGTGGCGGTTGCGCCGGACGCGGTTCGCAAGGCCGCGACCGCGCTCGACGACGCCGAGAACGCGCTGATCGAACAGGACGAGCAGGCGACGCAGCTCGCGTATGCGCATGCGCTGACGGATTGGGTGGATGTCGGCGGGTACGAGACCGAGACGTTCTGGGATCGGGTCACGATGGCCGCGCTCGGCGTGCCGTTCGATCAGGCCAAATGGCGGGCCGTGCGCACGCTCAGCGGCGGTGAGCAGAAGCGGGTTGTGCTGGAGGCGTTGTTCGCCGGACCGGATGAGTTGCTGTTGCTCGACGAGCCGGACAACTATCTGGATGTGCCCGGCAAGCAGTGGCTGGAACGAAGGATCGCCGAATCGGACAAGTCGGTGCTGTTCGTCAGCCACGACCGTGAGCTGATCGCGAACGCCGCCACCAGGATCGTCACCCTCGAACCCGGCGTCAACGGCGCGACCGCATGGATTCACGGTGGCGGTTTCGCCGGATATCAGCAGGCCCGCGAGGACCGCAATTCGCGCCTGGCCGAGCTGCGCAGACGCTGGGACGAGGACCATGCCAAATTGCGTGCGCTCGTGCTCCGCCTTCGGGAGAAGGCCAAGTTCAACGACAGTATCGCGGCCCGCTATCACGCCGCGCAGACCAGAATCGCCAAGTTCGAGGCGGCGGGCCCGCCCGAGTCGGTTCCGTTGCGGCAGAACGTGTCCGTGCGGTTGCGCGGCGGCCGGACCGGTCGGCGCTCGCTGGTGTGCACGCAACTCGAACTCACCGGATTGATGCGGCCGTTCGACGCCGAGATCTGGTACGGCGATCGCGTTGCGGTGCTGGGCGCCAACGGATCCGGCAAATCACACTTCCTGCGGCTGCTCGCCGCGGGTGGCACCGATCCCGACCTCGCACACCGGCCCATCCAGGACATCGACCTCGCGCCCGTGCCGCACACCGGCACCGCCGCGCTCGGCGCCCGGGTCCGCCCCGGCTACTTCGCACAGACCCATTCCCGGCCGGATCTGTCGGGCCGAACACTGCTGGAGATTCTGCATCTAGGCAACGAACACCGTGACGGCATGGGCCGCGAGGCCGCCAGCCGGGTGCTGGACCGATACGGGCTCGCCCGCGCCGCCGAGCAGCGCTACGACGAACTCTCCGGCGGCCAGCAGGCCAGGCTGCAGATCCTGCTGCTCGAACTGTCCGGGGTCACCATGCTGTTGCTCGACGAGCCGACCGACAACCTGGACCTGCACTCCGCCGACGCGCTCGAACAGGGCATCGCCGAGTTCGCGGGCACGGTCATCGCCGTCACGCACGACCGCTGGTTCGCCCGCGAGTTCGACCGTTTCCTCGTATTCGGTTCCGACGGTGCCGTTTACGAACGCGACACACCGGTCTGGGATGAGACGCGAGTCCACCGCTCACGGTAAGGCGTTGCGCCAGTGGCGCATTCAAGCAACGTCCGGGGTGTCACCCGAGGCGAGCGCGTCCTGCAAGGAGTCGAACACGTCGAGTATCCCGTCGAGCCCGGTCACTTCGATCGGGCGTCGCACCTGCGCCGACGCGACCACTCGCAGTCCGTCCTTCGCGGCCGCTTCCACCGCGAACAACAGCACGCTGAGCCCCGCGGACCCGAAGAACCGCACGCCCGACAGGTCGACCACGAGCAGCGCCGGTTCGGCGCCGAGCGCATCCTCGATGCCCGATTGCAGCTGTGGCGCCGAGGCCGCGTCGACCTCGCCGCCGACGGTCAGTATCGCCGCCGAGTCGACCCAGTTCAGCTGCACCTGCAACGCGCGAGACTCGGCGCTCATCGCGCTACCGCTGCGGCGGTGGCACCGCGCGTTTCGTTGAGTTCCGCGGGCCAGGTGTCCATCGGCATCACCATCTTCATCGTCAGGTCAGATAACCTATGCCATCTGGAATAGATTTGTTGTAGCACTATCGACAAGTCAACGCAAGTGCCTAGAATAGAAAACCTGACAAGTACCTACAGATGAGGAGAGCGATGCCCCAGGAGATCCAGCAAGGCGCACACCTGCCCGAGCCCGGCCAAGCGGTGTACGGAATCTCGGTGGCTGCCGACCTCGCCGGCATCGGCGTGCAAACACTGCGACTCTACGAACGCCACGGCCTCCTCACCCCGGCGCGCAGCAACGGCGGCACCCGCCGGTACAGCAGCGACGACATCGCCCGCCTGCAACGCATCGCCACCCTGGCCGCGACGGGCGTCAACCTCGCAGGCATCGCCCGCATCCTCGACCTCGAAGACGCCAATGCCAACCTGCACACCGACAACGACCGCCTGCGCGGCGACAACTCCGCGTTGCGTGAGACCAGCCAAAGCCACAGCGAGACAACAGGATAACGAACGCAGTTCCGTTCAGGGCTTGCGCAGGATTCCGCCGTATTCATAGACGTTGGTGCGACGCTCGGTGGCACCGACGTACTTGAGCAGTGGCTCCGGTACCGATTGCAGCGGCGGCTGGTTCGGGTCGGGACGCCAGTCGACGAGATTGCGCAGACCCGGGTCGACCGGTTCGAGACCGTCGAACAGCGCGTCCACCTCCGCAGGTGTGCGGCTCTGCCACGGGATGCCGGAGTTGTCGATCTTCGCGGCGAACGACCTACCTAGCTCGGCGTCGTCGCTGACAACCTGGGAGAAGACGAGGTGACTGCCCGGCACCGCGACCGTATCGATGATGTGCCGCAACACACGTCGCGCACCCTTGCCGACCTTGTCGGCGTCCTTGAGATGATGGCCGACCGACAGATACAGCACCGCGACCGGCTTGGTGAAGTCGATCAGGCCTTCGACATCGGGATCGGCGAGAATCGTTTCGGGCAGGCGCATGTCGGCTGTCACGACCGTGGTGCTCGCCCGGGAATCGGCCAGCAGCGCGCGGCCGTGCGCCAGGACAATGGGGTCGGCATCGACGTAGGCGACCCGCGCGTCCGGATCGAACCGCTGGGCGACCTGATGCACATTGTTATCCGTCGGCAGCCCGCACCCCATGTCGAGAAACTGGCTGATCCCCGCTTCCTGCACCAGGTAACGGACCGCGCGGTACAGGAACTGCCGGTTCTGCCGCGCGATATCGACGCACTCCGGAAATCGGCCCAACATGTAGAGCAGGATGTCTTGGTCGGACGGATAAATATCTTTCCCGCCGAGCATCCACCCATACACCCGCGCCGAAGAAGGGCGGTTGAACGAAACCGCCGGACCGCCCCTATTACCCGAGCTCATGGGTACGTCCTCTCGCCCTGCGCCCTGCGGCCGAACGGTGGCTCCACTATGGCTGCTGTACCACCGCCGCACGCGCCCAACGAATATATCCGTACTCAGGTGATTTAGACGCAAACTGCCGACTTTGCCCCGAACCGTTGTCGGCAGGAAAGGTCACCGTGGCGACGGCCACAAAGTCCTCCGGTGACCGGACGAATCTGCCCAGTTGTGGCCGGACCTGTTGACAAGGTCAACAACGTTAGGTGACGATGGATGCAGCAGCATCGCTGTGCCCTCCCCTCCTTGTGGCGAATCTTTCTCTCCCCAAATCCGTTTCGACAATTGTCGATGTGCAGCCCTGATCCCGTTCTTCGGGGATCGGGGCTTTGTTCGTTCACGGACACGACAGCCATCAGGCGGACACCGTAGCGCCGAGCGCACAGCCCCGCATTCCCGCAACGCACACCGGTTCGACCTGGTTCGGCCGTGTTCCAAATCCCCTGAGGTGCAACGAGATGACCAATTCTGGCGCGGATTCGCCCATCCCGCCCTTCATTCCCGGCCGGTTGACCAGCCCAGCGGTCGATGACAGGTCCGATGGTGCAGGCGGCAACACATACACCTTCCATCGCATGAATCCACGCTCGGCCGCGCGGATGATCGAGCGGATCGAGGCCCGCCGCGGCCTGACCGAACAAGCCCAATCTCTCTTGCAGACAACCGATTCCACACCGTCGTTCGACGCTGCACAGGTTCCGGATCCGATCCCCCGAATCGTCCCGGATGCCGCGCCGGTCATCAAGCCGGTCAGCTTCGAAACCGGACTGGGCGCGCCCCCACCCGCCAACGAACAGGAACGCGCGCAACAGAACCAGGCTCGCGTCGAGGAGAACCAGCGATACTGGGATCAGCGTGCCCAGATGCAGCCGACGCCGGCACCGTCTCAAACGAATCCGCCTGCGCCGACAAAGGATTCACCCAAACCGAGTACGCCACCTGCTCCGCAGCAAACGACACCGACTGCCCCGGGGCCAGCCCAGCCTGCCCGCGATACACCTACCGACCCCGCCACGCCCCAGGCGGAACTGCCGCCCACGTTCGACCCCCGCGCGGTCCGCCTGAATCCGGTGCTGCAGCAGTTCTACAACCTCGATGGCACCCGCCGAACCCCGACGCCACCTCCGGCGCCCGCGTCACCGGCCGCCCAGCAGGCCTACAACGATCTGCCACCGGCACAACGGGCCGTAATCGATCAGACAGTCGGCGGCCAGATCACCTTCGAGCGAAAGCCCGACCCCCAGTCGCCGCCGCCCGGCCGCCCGGTACCGGATCAACCGCAGATCGATCCCGCCCTGCGCGCGAAACTCGAAAAGCTTGGGCTGCAGCAGCTTTACAATCTCGACGGAACATCCCCGCCCACCGAGTTGCAGGGTGTCGGAGGGGGAATCACGGCCATGACGATCACTCCACTGCCCGCGCCCGGCCAGGTACAGGTACTGCCCGGCGGGATCGTCCGCCTCAACGACACAACCACGACCGAGGACGGCCGGTCCACCACCCGCACGATCATCACGCAGATCCCGGGGATGGAACCGCTGGTCGACGTCGTATCCCACCAAAACATCAATCCAGAAGCGGGAATGTTCCCGACAGATCCGTCGGAGCTACCGAAGCACGGAAAGCCCGCCGTCAACGCGGATCCGTTCACCGGCTGGAAGTGGCAGGGCATCGGCGGCGAGCTGGGCCCCAACCCCAACGGGTTGCTGTATCAGCAATGGGATCTCATCGATGACAAGGGCCGCACAATGCGCCGGGTCTACGCAACCTTCATCGAAGGAAAACTGCTCAGCACCGAAGCCGTCGACGACTGGCCACGCGGCGACTGGTCCCCCGCAACCGGCGTAAAACTCCGCACCGACCCGATGGTGCGCGGCACCAACTACCAGAACGGCGTCCCAGTCGAGTACTACACCTACGACCAGCACGCGACGAAAGTCCCGCGAGACCCGAACTATCTGGACCCAGGAACCGCGAACGTCGACCTCGCCGCCGAGGGCATAATCTTCTCGGTTCTGCCTGTGCCCTACGGCGGTATCACGAGGATGGTCTTCCGAGCCGGCGAGTTCGTTGTCGATGGGGTCGCATCAGGTGTCCGAGTCGTCAAAGGCGCGACCGTCACTGAAAGCGGGACACAGACTGCTGCCGGAACGAGTCGCGCAGCGGAATCGACGACAGGCATCGGGGCAACGGCTGGGCCGGAGGCCAGCACGCCGGAGGCGCGACGCGGCCTGCCAAGTCCGGAGAACGCTGGTATAGGTTCATCCGCCTCGAGAACAGCGACGGGACGAGCCGAATCGGACGCTACGGCAGAGGCCGAAATAACTACCGCACCGCCACGGAATCCAAGCCTGACTGGGACTTCCACTGCCGAGTCGGAGGCTACGCCTGCGGCGACTATTCCGGGCGGGGCTTCGCACCTGCCACAGCCTGGCATAACCCAACCGACTTCCGCCCTCGACCGGAACCCGGGTTTCGCTGGCGGCGAGTATCAGCCAAGTCAGGCCGAGCAGGCTATGAACAATAGCAAGATAGTAGGTAGTCCAGAGCCCGTCGCCGGAAGCAACACAAACCTCGCCTTCACAGTCACCCTGGATATCGGCTCGTCCAGTATCTACAAACCGATCTTCGGGGAATCTCTCGCGGGCCGTATCGGAACTCCGGTGCCAATGGGCTATAACGAGGTCTTGGCAGCACGCATCGACGAGATATTGGACTTCGGGCTCGTACCGCCCACCGGGCTGATTGCGGGCCCTCGCGGGACCGGTTCAAATCAGCTTTGGATGGAAAGCATTGCCTCGCTGCCATACGTCAGGTATCCACGATCCCAGCGAGAGCGAATGGCGGTTTTCGACTACGTGATAGGCAATGCGGATCGTCACTACAAGAACTTCCTTACCGATCCCAACGGAAATCTTATTGCCATTGATCACGGCCACTCATTTCCGTTTACTCCTGATCCGATCGCAGGCATCCGGTCAGACTTTGTCTATAACTTTGTGGGTGTCAACCTTAGTCCGGAGATGATGGCGAAGGTGCGCGCTGTCGATACGCAGCATCTCCGAATAGCATTGAAAGACACGGGTTTACCCGCAGCATCGATCGATGGCGTGCTCGCGCGGTTGGCCGAGATTCGTACACATGGCCGGATCACCGGAGACGCATGGCCCGGTATCATCAATCCGGGGAAGATTCCACCGGCTGCCCCACCTGCTACCGGCTCGGTTTCTCCGCCGAAGAATCCGATCGACCGGAGCCTCCTGCCACGTCAACCGTTCCGCCCCAACGATGATCAGAAAGACGACACGAAATGACGGAGTACACACCGACCGTAGTGGCCATGTACAACTTGGGCAACAGAGAAAATCTGCCAATAGCAGAATACCGCCTGTCGGCCGATGGTCGGGCAGAACTGATCATCCTGAACCAGGAACAGGCCTACGCTCCTCAGATGCTGTACGAGGAGGGCGTAGAGATATTCGCAGAGCGACGGTACGTGCTGCCAGACGAAGGGCCCGCTTTTATGCGCGCATTGCTGCTGCCGTCGTCGAGCTCAAGCTACATCCAATTACACGACAAGAGTCCGCAATCGGGCGAATGAAAGCTGCGGTGGCGGTCAGGAACTGCAATAGAAAGATGACACGGAATGACCGAGTACACACCGACCGTAGTGGCTATGTACAACCTGAGCCACAGAGAACTTCGGCCGATAGCAGAATTCCGCCTGTCAGTCGATGGCCGATCAGAACTGGTCATCCTTGATAAAGAACAGTCCAATGTCGCCCGATGGCTATACGAGGAGGGCGTGGAGATCTTCGCGGAGCACCGCTATGTACTACCCGACGACGGGCCCGCCTTTATGCGCGCATTGCTACTGCCATCACGCTCAAGTTATATACAGCTGTGTGACGAGAGTCCCCAACCAGGCATGAAGGCCGCCGACGGGCAGTAAGTCGGTCAAGGAGGCAGTAAACAGTGCGATGATGATCAGAAAGATGACACGGGATGACCGAGTACACACCGACTGTGGTGGCCATGTACAACTTGGGCAACACAGAAGATCGGCCGATCGCAGAGTTCCGTCTGTCGGCCAACGGCCGAGTAGAGCTGATTATTCTCAACAAGGAACAGCCCTACGCCGCCCAGTGGCTGTACGAAGACGGTGTGGAGCTCGTGGGTGAGCGCCGAACCGTCTGGCCTGATGATGACGGGCCCGCCTATATGCGGGCATTGCTGCGGGCGAGGACCTCGAGCTACATGGTGTTGCGTGACGAGAGTCCGCAATCAAGCGGGTGAAAGCCGCAGCGGCACAGAGCGCCGGTCAAGAACTGCGATACACCGGTGGACGAGTTCCGGTGTGCTTCGAGAAGGCAGTTGATAGGGCGCCTGGACTGGCGAAACCGCAGCGCAGCGCCACGTGGCCGACGGTCAGGCCGGTGTGGCGCAGCAGCTCAGCGGTTCATCCGTGAGGCATACCGAACCAGGAGGTCAGAGCCGGGGTCAATCCGTCAGTGCTGTGGTCATCGCCTGCAGTCCAGCAGACGTAGCCGTCGGGGCGGATGAGCATCGGTTCGGTGTCGGCGCCCAGACTTGCACGGTCTACCCGATCTGACCAGGGCGCAGCGAGTTCGGTGAGTTTGTCGGACGGGTCGAGCAGGAGGCCGCGGCCGGAACGTAGCAGCTCGTGCAGACGGGTCGGGCCGATCTTCCGGTCTGGAGCGGGGAGACCGACGAGTGGTCGGTTGGTGCTGCCGGGCATGGCGTAGCGGATGCCTATTCCGGAGAGCATGTTGTCGAGGTGGAACTGGACCTCGGGCAGTTGGGTCAGTGATGTGAACAAGTCCTTGGCGGCGAGCACATCCGGGTCGTGTTTGCCTTCCCAATCCATCAGCAGGCTCTGTGCCTGGACGTTGCGCAGTACTGCGGCTGCGACCGGGTGTCGTTCGGCGTGGTAAGTGTCGAGTAGCTGTTCGGGAGCCCAATTGTGCACGGCGGCAGCGAGTTTCCAGCCGAGGTTGACCGCGTCTCCGATTCCGGTGTTCATGCCTTGCGCACCGATCGGGAGGTGGACGTGGGCGGCGTCGCCGGCCAGGAATGCGCGCCCGTGCCGGTACTGGGCGGCTTGGCGGGACACGTTGGTGATGCGGCGGGCGTAGCGCAGTTCGAGTAGGCGCACCCGGTCGCCGAATACGCAGCGCAGGCCGTCGCGGATTTCGTTCTCGGTGACGGGAACATCCCTGGATAGGGTCCGGTCCGGCCCGCCTAGGGCCAGCCGGTGCAGTGGCCTGCCTTCCGGGTCGGTGCCCAGCGAGAAGATTTGCGCCGAGTATCCGTCCTCGCTCCAGGTGCGGGTCAGCATTGGGGCGTCGCCGTCGAGCCGGACGTCGGCGGCGATCGCGGTCGACTTCCCCACTCGCCCAGGGAATTCGGCGCCGAGCAGGGACCGCACCGTGCTGTGCGCGCCGTCGGCGGCGACAACGTATTCTGCCTCGATGGTGACGTCGTTGGCGAAGGTCGCGGTGACACCGTGGTCGTGCTGGGTGAGGCCGATCAATTCGTGGTCGCGTCGAACGTGGATGTCATGTGCGGCAAGGTGCTGTTCGAGGAAGCCTTCGATCACCACCTGCGGGATGGTCCGCCACGGCAGGCGATGCCGCCCGCGGGTGAGCAGCAGCGGGATACCGGCGAAGTGCGCGGTGCTGGTCTGGTGATTTCCGCTGGCCAGCAACGGTTCCAACAGACCGCGCTGGTCGAAAGCCTCCTGAACGCGGGTTTGCACACCGCCCGCCTTGGAGATCTGACTGCGCCGGGCCAGCTTGTCGACCAACGTGGTCGAAACGCCCGCCACCAGTAGTTCGTTGGCCAACGTCAGGCCGGTCGGCCCGGCGCCGACGATGAGCACCTCGGTGTTCATGGGTTCTCCTTGTGTCGCAATGGATTCGGTAGTATCGACCGGGACACGGCAACGATGCGCCCGCCAGCATCGCCGAGCCAGTGACCGGGCCCATTGTGTCGATATCCGACAATGACTACCGTCGTCGCGGTGGAATTCGTCATCGATGAACTGGATCGTCGTCTCCTACACGCTTTGCAGATCGATGGCCGGGCCGCGTTCAGCGTCATCGCCGAGGTTCTCGGCGTATCGGATCGCACGATCGCCCGCCGCTACGCCAGGTTGCGGTCGGCCGGGGTGGTTCGAGTGATCGGCGGCGTCGACCCGGCCGCACTGGGCGGCACGACCTGGTTCCTGCGAGTGCGCTGCGCACCCGCCGCGGCCGTCCCGGTCGCCGAGGCGCTGGCCCGGCGATCGGACACCGCGTGGGTGACCCTGCACTCCGGTGGCACCGAGATCAGCTGCGCGGTCCGCACAGAGAACGAAACCGACAGCGAGACACTGTTATTGGACAAACTCCCGCGCACCTCCAAGGTGGAAGGGGTGACCGCCCACTCGGTGTTACACGTCTTCTACGGCAACTCGGACAACCTGATCGCCAAACTCGGTGCGCTGCACGAGGACGAGGCCGCGCGGCTGCGCACACCTCCGGTGCCGTATCGGCCGGGCCCGGTCCAACTCGACGACGGCGACCGCAAACTCCTCGCCGCCCTGGCCGACGACGGGCGGACCAGTGTCGAGCAGTTGGCCGCGGTGACCGGCTGGTCGCCGACCACCGTCCGGCGGCGGATGACCGAACTGCGCGAACACCGAGTGCTCTACCTGGATATCGACATCGACTTGCACCGAGTCGGTCTCGGCGTCCGCACTCTGCTGTGGATCTCGGTCTCCCCCGCGCATTTGGCGCAGGCCGGCGCGGCACTGGCCCAGCATCCCGAAATCGCTTTCGCCGCAGCCACAACCGGGCCGACGAACCTGTACGCGACCGCGGTATGCGCCGATCAGCGGGCGCTGTATCGCTATCTGACCACCCGGGTGGCCGCCCTGCCCGCCATCACCCACATCGAGACGGCACCGGTGATCAGGACCGTGAAAAAGGCGACGAATCCGGCTTAGCCGGAAGCGATTCCACTGCTCGTCGCCGAAACTCTGTGGGAATTCTCCCGGGAACCCGCGCCGTTGAAACCTGAGATATGGCCCACCGGACTGAAGGAGCTTTCACGATGGACGTTTTCATCATCGGCATCACCGGCGGTATCGGTGGTCTGCTCGCGCAGCAACTGCGGTCGCGCGGCGACACGGTCAACGGGCTGGTGCGCCGGGATGAGCAGCGGGCCGAACTCGAAACACAGGGCATCACCGCACAAGTCGGCGATCTGGCAGCCCTGAGCGAGGAGGAACTGGCGGCAGCGTTCGGTACGGCCGACGTGATCGTCTACAGCGCCGGATCCAACGGCGGCACAAGGGAAGTCACGAAGGCGATCGACGGCGACGGGGTGGCGAAAGCCATCAACGCCGCCCGCCGCGCCGGTATCGAGCGTTTCGCCCTGGTCTCGGTGCTCCCCGAATCATGGCGGGAACGCGACAACGGCGAGGAGGTCGAGTACTACTTCACCGTCAAGAAGGAGGCCGACATCGCGCTCAGCCGCAGCGAACTGAATTGGCTGATCCTGCGTCCCGCTTTACTTTTCGACGGTCCGGGAACAGGCAACGTATCTCTCGGCCCCGCCGAGTTCCACGGCGAGATCACTCGCGACGACGTGGCCGCCACGCTCGCCGAACTACTGCACGAGCCGTGCATCGGCCGGCAAATCCTCGAACTGAACTCGGGCTCGACACCGATCGACAAGGCGGTCCGCGCGAATATCCGGAACCTATTTGAGTAGTCGGCGGATGACGGCCGCCGCGGCGTCGATGTCGTCGGGTTCGCCGGTGATGAGTTCACGGAAGTAGAAGGATTCGCCGATCCGGACGATCGCGTAAGCGAGGGTGTGCGCGTCGATATCGTCCGGTTCGCCGACCTCCTCGCGGATCAGTTGCGCGATGCTGGCCACGAACCGTCGCTGGATGACCCCGTCGCGGGAGGTCAGGACCTGCAGCGCGGTGTCGGTGTGCTGTGCGACGAAGGTGCGCATGGCCGGGTAACCGGCGGATAGGTGCAGGCAGCGCCGGACGATCTCGGCGACACTGGCAGCGCCCCGTCCACCGCACTCCCGACGGATGTCCTCGAACCCGGCGGTGGCGATCACCCAAATGACTTCGCCGAGAATGCGTGTGCGGTCCCCGTAGCGCCGGTACAGCGTCGAGCGGCCGATACCGGCGGTCGCGGCCAGCGCCCGCGCGTCGATCCAGCCGTCGCGCAGGAACATCTCCACCGCGGCGCGCAGCACGGTATCGACCGAGGTCAACTGGGGAACTGGGGAAACTGGTGGCGCGGGCTGCATCGATTCTAGTGTGACATGGGACACCATTGAATGGGTGTCCCAGCCTGGCCGACCGCACGAGCCATGGCACTTCGCTCTTGAATTCCACAGGAGATTTCGATGTCCAAGCGACCAGCATTTATCGCCATCCTGACGGCTCTTGTCGCGGGAACCGTTGCCGCTCCGGCAGTCTCGGCCGCGCCGGAGGCAACCGCGTACCCGTCCTACGTTTCGCTCGGCGATTCCTACACGTCAGGATCGTTCCTGCCGTACGTCGTCCCTCGCTGCGCCAGGTCCGCCGACAACTACCCGCGCCAGGTCGCCGATGCGATCGGACCCAGGTCGTTCACCGATGCCAGTTGTGCCGGCGCGACCACCAAAGCCTTGACCAACCCCCAGGTGCTCACCGCCAATCCGCCGCAGTTCGACGCGTTGCGGCGGGATACCGCACTGGTCACCCTCGGCATCGGCGGTAACGACGTACCGGCCTTCGACATCGTGTTCAACTGCGGGGTGCGCGACGCTGCGGTTCCGCACGGCTCTCCGTGCAAAGACTTCTACACAGCAGACGGCACCGACACATTGGCCGAGCAAGTCCGCGCGGTCGGCCCCAAAATAGGTGCGGCACTGGACGGCATCCACCAGCGATCGCCGAAAGCCAAGGTACTGCTCGTCAGTTACCCGGTGGTCATGCCCGAGACCGGGGACGGCTGCTGGCCGATCGTCCCGATCTCCGACGGCGACGTGCCCTTCCTGCGCGACAAAATCACACTGCTCAACCAAGTCCTGCGCGAGCAGGCGACCCAGCACAGCGCCACCTATGTGGACACCTACACCAGCAGCATCGGCCACGACATGTGCCAGGCACCAGGCACGAAGTGGGTCGAAGGACCCATCCCCACCGACCTGGCCGCGCCCCTGCACCCGAACGCGCTCGGCGCACGGGACCAAGCCCGTCAGGTTATCGCCGAGCTGCGCCGGTAGCCCGGATCAGGCGTGGCCGCCGCCCAGTCCCGGCTTGTTCAGTTGTGGCTGGGTGCCGAAGGTGGGCCCGGTGGTGGTAACCGGTTCCGGTCCGGCGACTACGGGACCGCGCCTGTCCGTCCGAACAGTCTTGGCATCGACCTCACGTCGCGCGAAGGCGATATCGCGTGCGGTACGGACCGACAACCGGCCCAGTGAGGTCGCGGCGAAGAAGAGGATCAGCGCGCCGAGGCCGTAGAAGAAGGTCAGTTGCAGGACAGCGCGTTTCAGGTCGGAGGCCGCGACCGGTTCGCCGAGGGTGCCGATGTTCAGCAGATCCGCCAGGAACGGCCCGATGATGAACCACACACCCGCCGCGGCCGCCAGCCAACCACCGAAGCCGGCTACCAGCCGGTTGCGGCTCGCCAACATCAGGAACCCGCCGACGATCGCGGCGACGCCGGGGAGTACCTCGAGCCAGCCACGCGCCGAGGTCCACACCCAAGAATCATCGGGCGTGAACGAGAAGTCGAAGTACGGCCCGAGGAACGGAATCAGTGCGCCCCAGATGCCGAGCAAGAACACCGCGAGCCCGCCGAGCGCTCCTCGGCTGCGCGGAATTCTGAGCGCCGGGCCGCGATCCGCAGAAACGTTGTCGTCGACGTTCATCAGAGCCTCCATTCGTCGAAGTAACTGCGTACCGCGTACCCGCCGCGCACAGACATATGCACAGACTGCATAAATGCGCCCGCACGGGCCGCAGTGGTACCGTCCAGCCCCTTGCGATGAGGTGGTGGCGTAACGATCCGGCCAGGTCAGCGGGGCGGATGCCATTCGATGCGACCACCCTGGAAATCTTGGGCGCGGCCGCCGTTGTAGTCGTATTCGTCGCTGATCGGATAACCGTAGCGGCCGTTCTCCCAATTCTGGCTCGCCCAGGTGTCCCTAATCGCCCCGGATATCACGCGGGCACCGGTATTGGCCGACCAGTAGATCGAGCCGCCTTCGAAATGCTGTCCTGCCCCATTGTTCTTGGCGGGGAACTCATCGGTGACCGGGAATCCGAGTCGGCCGTCCTCCCAGGAGAGGGTGGCCCACTTGTCGCGGATCGCTCCCCAGGTGTTGTGCGCGCCGGTCGACGGCGACCAGTGGATCGTGCCGCCCTCGAACTGGTTGAACCGCCCCGGCTTTCGCGTCGGCAGCTCTCGGCTGGTCGGATAACGCAACGCGCCGTTCTCCCAGCCGAGGTCGCCCCATTTGGCGCGAATCGCGCCGCCGATCTGATTGGCGTGACCGTCGGATACCAGCGGATGCCAATAGATCGAGCTGTTCTTCTCGAACTCCTGCCAGCGCCCGCCGCGGGCGGCATCGGACTCCGGGTTCAGCGCGTTGCCGAAGAACGCGAAACCACCGGCCTCGTCGTATTCGGTCCGGATCGCACCACCGATCGGGTACGGCTGCGCGGAGGCCTGAGTGGGCGTCAGCGTGAGGGTGCTGAGCACCGCGAGGACAGTGGCGGCTCGGACCACCCGGGCGGCTCGACGTCGACCGTGCTTCGGATTTCGCGGATCGGGTGACATGACCCCTCCTTGCGCCCCAGGTATTCCAGCCATTTTACTTGCGCCCGAGCGCTTTTGACAGGGTCGCGACAGCCGCACCGGGCCCGCGGACCGAACGCCCTCACGGTCGACCGCCCAGCGAAAGATCGGCAACTCTACGATTCAGCTACGGCGAGCAGAAAGTGGGCATGCATGGAGATCGACGAAGGTCGGACGAGCACACCCGCGCTGTGGGCGGTGGCGGTCTGGGGTTTGATCACCGCGGTACTGACCGCGCCGATCGCGGCAGGCCTGGTCGGCATCGTCTACCGGTTCCCGATCCCGTTCGGTGACGACGCACGCGGCGTCGCGGAGGTCGGCAATGCGGCGCTGGCCTCGGTCTTCTATCTGATCAAGGGCGAAGGGATTGTCCTGGCGGTCGTCGGTGCGGTCGTCGGCTATTTCATCGCTCGTACCGTCGGGCCGGGCTTGATCCGCACGCTGGCGCTGGCCGTCTTGGCCGCCTTCGGCCTGGCGTTACTCGGCGCCGTCAGCCTCGCCATGATGTGACAGTTGGTACGTCGCGAGTATCCCTTTGTGGTCGCTACACCACCGCGGTGGCGAGGCGGCGAAATTGTCCTCGGTGGTCTCCTGCTGCCGGGTGCCGCGCACGATGGACCCGCGGGGACCGACGATGCCGACGGTGGCCAGCGTCAGGGCGGCACCGTTGGTGAAGACGAAGTCGACGCGGTCGCGTTCATCGGCCTCGGGCGCCCAAGCGAGCTCGGAGACAGCTACTTCGGCATTGTCCGAGGGCCAGGTGAGGCCGGGGTGGGTGGCCGGATCGGGATACATCGATCGGTAGGCATCGACGAAACCGGCGGCGTGCAGGCGTCGAGTGGACTCCCACGGCACCGTGACGCCGTTGTGGTCGAACATGTTCGCGGTGGCGGACGTCCAGTCCAGCACGGACGGCTCGTTCAGGTCGCCGCCCAGAACGACCGAAGCCCCTTGGGCGATCTCGTTTTTCGCGTCGGCCAGCAGGGTGCTCATGACGTCGGGACGCCCCGAGGCCGCGTTGACGCGCTGGATCGCAGCGGTATCCGTCACCGGGCCGCCGGGCAGCTTCGCGAAGTTGTACTCGGCGAATTCACCCGGCTCGGGGACCCCGGGTCCGTAGCCGCGGGGCAAATTGGAGGCGTACCAGCGGAACTCGAGATGCGCGGAATAGGCGGTGACGCGCTGTCCGTCAATGTTCAACCGCGCCTTGACCATCCACTGCAGATCGGCGGAGTCCTCGACGGGAAACACCGTCAGAATGCCCGTGTCGCGCGAGGTGACGGTAGTGAATTCGCGTCCCCGCCGCGCCAATTCGGCCGCGACAGCGTTAGTCGCGGTGGTCGCCTCCGACAGCAGCACGATCGAAGCCCCGGTCGAGCTGATGAGATCGGCGATCAGCTGAGTGCCGTCCGCGACCTTGCTACCGCTGTGCCACACATTCAGCGCGAGCACCCGAATCTCCCGTGCCACGGGCATCACCCGAACTTTCCAGGATTCGCCGCCACTGCCCGGCGCAGCGTCGGTCGGTCGGCTCGGTAGGCAGCCACCACCGACGCCAGTTCGTGCGGGCTCGCGCCATGCATGATCACGGAGTGACAGCCTAGGTCGTACTCGCGCGATATCTTCCGCACGCACTGCTCCGGCGTGCCGTAGGCGGCCGAGGCCAGCCATTCGTCCGGGATGAGGGCGTCGAACTGCTCCAGCACCTCGACGGAGGCGGACGCGTCGATGGGCCCGGCCGCGGCGGCGTCGAGGAACAGCTGGGTGCCGCGGATCCGCTCCCACACCTGTGGGTCCCAGCCGTTGGCGGCGATGAGGATGTCGGCGTAGGCCTGCAGGTAGGTCACCAGGCGGCCGGTCCGCCTGCGCAGCTGATCCTCTTCGGAGAGTGCGTCGCTCGCGGTCGCCAGGCACGACCAGATCCGGACGCTGTCCGGGTCCTTGCCCGCCCGTTCAGCACCACGGCGCACCGCCGCAACGGATTTCACCGTGGCCTCGTCGGAGAAGAAGGTGTGCAGGACGACGAAGTCACCGATCTCGCCCGCGAGCTCGAGTGTCTTCGGGCCGACGGCGACGAAGCCGATCGGCGGCGAATCCTCCAGTCCGTTCTGGTGATACAGCACGGGCCACGAACCGGCGGGGCCATCGTGACCGACGATGGTCTCGCCCGCCCAGAGGCGGCGCAGGATGCCGACGAAATCGCGCAGTTGGGCTTCGGTGACGGCAGGCAGCCCGATCGCCTTCCAGTTCGCCGCCATGCCGCGACCGAACGCCATGGCATATCGGCCCTCGGTGATGGCCTGCATCGTGGAACCCATTGTCGCCGTGACCATCGGGTGCCGGGTGTGGTGATTCGTGGCGGCCGCCGCGATCCCCAGATCGGTGGTGCATCCGGCGAGTCCGCCGGACAGGACCGCGGAGTCCTTGACGGTCATCCGTTCGCCGATCATGCACGAGCCGAGACCGAGCTCCTCGGCGGTGCGCGCCTCCGGGAGGAGGACCCGCGCGTCGGCCGGGTGCCGGGTGATGCAGTAGTAGGCCAGTTCGTTCAGTTGCTCGATCACGAGAGTTGTTTTCCCCTGGTAGTTTTCGATGGGCTAGGCGCCGACTTCGGCGAGCAGTTCCTCGACGAGCGACTTGTGATGAAAGACCAGTTCGATATCGTCGGGACGTGCCATCTCGCCGAAGTGCACCTGACGTCCACCGGCGCGCATGAAGACGACGCAGTAGTTGAGCGCGGCGTAGAGCGTGTACCAGGTGAGGTCGCCGACAAGCACGCCCGCGCACTCGGCGTAGGTCGCCTTCACCTCCTCCGCGCGCAGGAAGTCCGGCATGCCCGGGAGACCGAAGGTGTTGGCGATCGTTTGAAAGACGCGGTGCGCGAACACAAGCCAGGCCAGGTCGAGCTCGCGGGGGCCGATCGTGGCCAGTTCCCAGTCGAGTACCGCGACGGGCGTGAAGTCCCGGTACATGCAGTTGCCGATGCGTGCGTCGCCCCACGACAGCACGGTCTCGCCGGTCTCGGGCAGATTTGCGGTGAGCCACACCAGGATTCGCTCCACCAGCGGCGACCTGCCACTGTCGCGGGCGGCGAACTCGTACCACCCCTTGGCGCGGTTCAGGGTCCGTTCGAGCGGGCTCGAACCCGGTTGCTTCGGGTCGAGAAAGGCGAAAGTGGTTGGCGCGTCCGGGATCGCGTGCAGCGCGGCGAGTGCCTCGATCGTGCTGTGCTGCAGTCGGTGCTGCTGCTCCGGGCTTGCGTCGAAGAGCCAGTTGTCGCCGAAGGTGTAGGGCATGACGTCGGGCGGCACCAACCCGTCGACGCGGTCCATCAGCAGGAAGGGCGTGCCGAGCACCGCGCCGGTCGGTTCGATGAACCGCGCGCGCGGGACGGGGACCTCGCTCGCTTCGGCCACGATGCGCATGGCGTCGAACTGGTCCGGCAGGTTGTAGTGCTCGAGGATGGGGAAATCGCCTGGGGCAGGCACCATTCGAGCGATCAGGTCGGCGGCGTGCGCGACTCCCGCTTCGGTCCAGGTCGCGTTGAGCACCAGGGTCTCCGCCGACATGCCGTTGCTGTCGATGCCGGTCCGCAGGACCACGCTCGGATCGGCGTCCACCGGCAATTGTGTTGCCAGCCAATCGGTCAGGCGCGGGATCAGCGTGCTGGTGTCGCGGCTGCTGCGCTGCAGTCGCATGCCGTTTTCGGCCCGAGGTTGAGACATGGGTCACTCCTGACAAGATGGCGAAAGCTGCGGGTAACCATCGGCCGCCGCGCCGCAATTGTCAACGAGGGTTCTCAATGAATGGGAGTTACCGCAGGTAAGCCGTGATCGCGTCAACGAGTCCCGCACGCGCGCTGGCCACTTCGGCCGCGGGAGTGAGGCGACGCTCGCTATTGATGCCGCGTATCGCAGGCGGAATCAGGCAGCGCATCCGGTGCACCTTGTCCGGATCGAGCGAGAGGTCGGCCAGCGAATACTCGAACGCCCTGAGCCAGGCGTCCTCGTACCCGGCCATGGCCACCGCGGTCTGCGGAAAGACCGAAAGGCGTTCGGCCTGATCGTTGGGCAGTCCGGCGCGCAGCGTCTCGACCGCACGTCCTTCGGGCGTGCCGAGGATGGTCCAGATGGCATCGACCATCTCGCACACCCGCTCTCGGATCGAGCCGCTGAACCGGGGCCAGCTCTCGGGGCTGTTCGCGCCGGTGCGATCGGTCAACTCGACCAGGACCGCGGCCCACAGTCCGTCGATGTCGCCGAACTGATGCTTCAACGTCCCCCAGCTGACCCCGGCGGCGCGAGCCACCCGATTCGCCGACAGCGGTTCGCCCGTTCCCGCCGCGAGACAGCCGATGGCGACGTCGAGCAGTCGCTGCCGCGTCTCCCTGCCCCGTCGATTGAGGCGGGTTCCGGCTGCGGATTGCGTCGTCGGGCTCGGTCCGGCCATCAGTACGTCCATCTCGATTCTCGTCGCATTTGTCGACGGTAGCGGCGCACTATCGTCGCTGCTGATCCGGCCGGCGGCAAGGCGGCGACCCGACGAGGCCGGCGGATCACGGCTGCGCCCAACGCGATTCGATCGTTGACACATTGAACACTCTGACATACTTTGTTCAAAGCGACTATCAGCGTGACCCGCCCAGCAAAATAGGTGAATAACGATGTCTCCCAACGTGACTGACGCCCGCAACGGCGCGACCGATCTTTCGCCGACAGGCATCCACGCGTTCGGCAACCAGGGATGACGCCCACCACCGCACTGGAGGTCGTCGACGGCATCGACCTGCACGGCAAGACATGTGTGATCACCGGCGCGTCGTCCGGATTGGGCCGGGAATCGGCGCGGGCGCTGGCCGCCGCAGGCGCTCGTGTCGTGCTTGCCGCTCGCGATGCCAAAGCCTTGGCCGCGACACAGCAGTGGATCGGGGCGGAGGTGGCGGGCGCGCGGACCACCGCGGTCGTACTGGATCTGGCCTCGCTGGCCGACATCCGGCTGGCCGCGGCCGCGATAGCCGACGTCGCCCCACAGATCCATGTGCTGATGAACAACGCCGGAGTGATGTTCACCCCGCTCAGCAGAACCGCCGACGACTTCGAAATCCAGTTCGGCACAAACCATCTCGGCCATTTCGAACTCACCCGGCTGCTCATCCCCCAGCTGTGCGCCGCCGACGGTGCCCGAGTCGTCATCTTGTCCTCCGACGGTCACCGCATGAGTGACATCGACCTAGACGACATCAACTGGCACGCACGCGAATACGACAAATTCCGCGCCTACGGCGCCTCGAAGACCGCCAACATCCTGCACATGGTCGAGCTGGACCGGCGCCTACGCGACCGCGGCGTGCGCGCGTACGCGGTCCACCCCGGCATGGTCGCCACCGCACTCGCCCGCCATATGACGCCCGAAGACATCACCAAGCTCCGCACCTACCTGCCCCGGCGCGCCAAACACGTCACCGAACCAACCGGCCCGAAGCCCGACTCCGGCCCGAAGATCACGATGCCCGACCAGGGCGCCGCCACCCAGGTCTGGGCCGCCGTGAGCCCAGCACTCGCCGACACCGGTTCGGTCTATCTCGCGAACTGCGGAATCTGCAGCGACACAGCACCATACGCGCTCGACGAGGACCATGCGGCAGCGCTGTGGGAAATCTCCGAGAAGCTCTGCGGCGGGGAAGGCTGACCGGACCGGTTCGCCGATGCACGGAGGGGATGTATCGGAATGTCGTCTGATCAGCGGACAGACGTCTTGGACGCGTGCTGCGAAGCTGGCTACATGGCCGGCCTTATCCTCCCCCGGAAGTGCGCGCTCACTCTCGTCGCCAAAACCAGTCATGAACGGGTTGCCGACGCCGTACGGTGGGCTGCCACGGTGCAACCGCCGTTCCCACAGCGGAGACTCAAATATCGTTCGACGGCGGGGATCGGCAGTTACGAGATCAAGGCGCTGGATATCGGCGCCGCGCTCGAACTGCACAGGTCTTCGCAAATACCGACAGCTGCTTTCCGGGTGGCGTTGTCGACGAACGACTACGTCGATGTCCTGTTGTTCAACGACGGAAACTACATCCGTGCGTGGTACCGCAGCATCAACGCCAACGACCGTTCCTACAACCAAGTTGTCGCCACCTACCCATGGGCATCCGCCTTGGCGACAAGGACATCAGAATCCCTGACCAACGCCGGGATCATCAACTCCGTCGAAATCATCAGCTTGCGACGCTGGTGACCATACCGATTCCTTTGGGCGGCGGTTGAGGTCTACATGGTGCAGAGGCGGCCGGCGAAGCGGGCGGCCTCGAATCGTGTGAGCCGACAAGAAAGCTGACTGCCTTGAGCCTCCCCGCCACCATGCGTGCCCTGCGACAGATGTCCCTGAACGGTCCGCACGACATGTGCTTGATCGACGATGTGCCGGTGCCTGTCCCGAGCGCCGAGCAGATTCTGATTCGAGTTACCGCCGCTGGCATCAACTTTCGCGATATCTCGCTGTCACGTGGCATGGCGCTGGGCGGGCCGCCACCGTACCTGGCGGGTTTCGAGGCTGCCGGTGAGATCGTCGCGGTGGGCGAGGCGGTTACCAGCCTGGAGCTCGGTGCACGCGTAATCGGTGTCGGGTATGGCGCTTTCGCCGAGTACATGGTGTTGTCGGCGGTTGCGGCGGTGCCGGTACCTGCGGGGTGGACAGCTCAGCAGGCGCTGGGGCTGGTCGTGAACTGGCCCACCGCGCTGGCCGCACTCAGGCAGCTCGGGCAGCTCGCCGCCGGACAGGTCGTGCTGATTCATGCTGCGGCGGGCGGGACCGGCCAGGCCGCGGTGAAGATGGCCAAGCATTACGGCGCGACGGTCATCGCCACGGCCTCGCCGGACAAGCACGAGACGGTGCGGGCGTTGGGCGCGGACCAGGTGCTGGACTCTCGCGGTACCGATATCGCCGCCGAGGTGCTCGGGCTGACCGGTGGCGCAGGTGCCGATGTTGTTCTGGAATCGGCGGGCAGGGATACCTTCGGCGCGAGTTTGGCTGCGGCCAAGCGGGTCACTGGACGGGTCGTCGTGTACGGGCTGGCCGGTGGTGATGCCTCGATCACCAACTGGGAATTGGTATACAAGCATCAGGTTCACCTCATCGGGCTCAACATCGGCGTGCTGATCCAGGCCGCGCCGCAGACCTTCGGCGAGGTGATGGGCGAGCTGTTCGCGCTTATTGCCGCCGGCGTGCTCTCCCCCGAACAGCCCACTACATACGAATTAGCCGATGGCGCAAAGGCGCTCGCGGACCTGGAAAGCCGAGAGACCATCGGCAAACTCGCCCTGCTCCCCTGAACAGGCCCGCTATTCGGGACGGCCGGCGTGCCGATGGGACGCCGAGTCGGAGTCATTCTGCGAGCGAGTCCGGGAAGCCGAATGTGGTGGTGACCAAGGCGGAATGGTGGAACGCGATCACGCGCGAGACGCCGCTGGCGGTGGGTTCCAGCACCACCGCACCGTAAGCCTGGAGCTTGCCGTCCACGTCACGGCGATAGATCACCGCGGCGGGCTGACCGTTGGCGGCGGTCGCGAGCATCCGCCAGTCACCTTGCACACCAAGGACATACGCGTCGAGCATCTGGATGCACCCCGCCCGGCCTGCCCGCCAGTCCAGGAACGGCGTCGCCTCCAGCGTGGCGTCCCTGCGCAGCACCTGTTCCAGCAACCGAGCATCGGATCGCTCGAAAGCCGCGATGTACCCGTCCAACAGCGCACGCGCCCGGTGATCACCCGGTTCGAGCAGTTCCGCGGGCTTCGGCTCGAGCTCGTCCAGCCGGGCGCGAGCCCGCTGCAGGCCACTCTTGACCGCCGCGGTGGTGGTGCCGAGGATCTCCGCGGTCTCGGCCGCCGAGAACGCCAGCACCTCACGCAGCAGGAGGATCGCGCGCTGCCGAGGGGGCAGGTGCTGCAGGCTCGCGATGAGGGCCAGCCGCACCGACTCGCGGGCGATCACCACCGCGGCCGGATCGTCGTCCGCCGGGGCGATCAATGCGTCCGGTAGCGGTTCCAGCCACGAGACCTCGCCTGGCGCAACGCGATTCGGCGGTCGATCGGGCCCATCGTACGAACCTGCCAACCCCGAGGGCAGCACCCGAATTCGCCGCGGCCGCAACGCGGTCAGGCAGACGTTGGTGGCAATTCGGTAGAGCCAGGACCGAACCGACGCCCTGCCCTCGAACCCAGGGTAAGACCGCCACGCCCGCAGGTACGTCTCCTGCACCAGATCCTCGGCATCATGCGCTGAGCCGACCATCCGGTAGCAGTGCGCCAACAACTCCCGCCGGAACCGCTCGGTCTCTTCGGCGAACCGGTCTTCGCACGGTGCCGACAACTTGTCTACCAATACGCTCCCCTGTCAGGACCGGTCCCCGATCGGAACCCTCGCACATTACGACCGAGGCACCGCGCAGAAGGAATCGAATCCCAGGTCAGGGAATGGAGGAGGTGATGGCAATACTCACCAATCCGTCGACCGGTTGGCTGCGAAATACCTTCTGCTGTGTGCGGAAGGAGCACTTCTCATGTCCGACCAACGGGGCGGTCTGCGGGTCCTGGCCTGTTCGACCGAACGGACTCGATCGGTACCGTAGCGAGTCCAGGAACTAATCGGAGGCAGACCTTGGTGGTAAGACGCACGATGACCGTATCGGACACCATCCTGATCGATGTCGACCCGATCGCGGTGTACCGGCGGGTCAGCGATCCTACGCAGATGGGTGAATGGAGTCCGGAGAACCGTGGCGCAACAGTCGAGGAGCCGCGAGAGTCCGCCTATGTCGGCATGGTTTTCGTCGGGCACAACAAGCGCGGGTTTACCCGATGGACCACCCGCTGCACGGTCACCGCGGCAGATCCCGGTGAACGGTTCGCCTTCCGCGTGCATGTGATCGGACTCCGCAAGCCGATCGTGCGTGCACCGATTGCCAGCTGGGAGTATCGATTCGAACCCGAGGCAGGCGGGACTCGCGTCACCGAGACCTGGCACGACGACCGGACCGGATGGCCGGACAGCGTTGCCGCAGTTTTCGACCGAATCGTCACCAGCGGAAAGACTTTCGCGGACTTCCAGCGCAAGAACATCCACCTCACATTGCGGAATCTCCAGCGCGTCATCGGATAGCCTCGGGCGTCAGCGCGCTGCCAGCCACGCCGCGAACGCATCGAAGGTGAACGGGCGGCCGAGGAAATCGGTGACCAGATCGGCGGCGTCCTTCGATCCACCCGGAGCGAGAACTCGGTCGCGATACCGCTGCGCCACCTTGGGATCGAACAGATCATCGGTATCGAAGGCGGAGAAGAGATCCTTCGAGATGACCAGGCTCCACAAATACGTGTAGTACGCGGATGAGTAGTCCGTGAGATGCCCGAACGAAGCCTGGAAATTGGTGCCGGGCAATCTGGCGAACGAACTGTAACGTTCCATGGTTTCGGCGACCGCTTCGGTGTGGTCGGCGGGCCGATCACGATGCAGCAGATAGGAAATCGCGGTGTAGCCGACCTGGGTCTGGATCAGAATACCCTTGCCGAAGTCTTTTGCGGCGCGCATCCGTTCCACCAGATCGACGGGTATGCGAGTTCCGGTCTCGTCAACGGCGAAGGTACCGAGAATGACCGGGTCCCATGCCCACTCCTCGAGCATCTGCGACGGCGCCTCGACGAAATCCCACTCGGTGGCCACGCCGGAGAACCGCGCCCAGTCTTGCCTGCCGCCGAGCACGTGATGGATGAGGTGCCCGAATTCATGGAACAGCGTGATGACTTCGTGGTGTTCCATCAACCCGCGGGAGAAGTTGCATGCCAATACTCCCTCCGGCAGCAGCCGATCGGTGATCCCGCCGACGAGATCGAATTGCGCGGCGTGCTTGTATTTGCCCTCGCGTGGGTGGAGATCGAGGTAGATGCGTCCGCGTCGTTCACCGTCGGCGTAGACGTCATATGCGGTGACGTCCGCGTGCCAGCGCGGGACGTCGACCGGCCGATATTCCAGCCCGAACAGCCGACCGGTGACGGCGAGCAGGCCCGCGTGTACCCGGCTGAAATCGAAGTATCGGCGCACCTCCCTGGCGTCGACGTCGTATTGTTCCCGCCGGATCAGCTCGCTGTAGTAACTGAAGTCGGCGCGGTCGAAGGTAGCGGCGGGGTCGTCTTCGCGTCGTCGCGCGAGCAGTGTGTCGAAGTCGCGCCGACCCGCGGCTGCCGCGGCGGTCGAGATCCGCTCGATGAACTCGGCGATGGCAGTGCCGGTGCCGATCATCTTGACTTCGGCGTCGTAGTCGGGCCAGCTGTCATAGCCGAGAAGCCGGGCCTGCTCGTCGCGCAGGTCGAGCATCTCGTGCAGGACAGCGTCATTGACCGGCCAACCGCGACTCTCGAATTCGACCGTCAGCCGGTGCCGAGCATCGTGGTCTCGGGCGTAGACCCGAAATGGGCGGAAGTCCGGGTAGTCGGTGGTGATGGTGACCAAGCCGTCCTCGGCGGGCGGATGGGCGGCGATGAAGTCGGCGGGCAGTCCGTCGAGCTGCTCGGGGGGCAGCCGTATCGAGCGGACATCGTCTCGGATCGCCCGGCCGAAATCCTGGGTGAGTTCGGCGAGTCGCTCTGCGATGTCGCGCAGTCTGGCTCGCGTCCGATCGTCGCGGTCCACGCCGCTGCGGCGGAAGTCGCGCAGCACATGCTCGCGCAGGCGCAGCGCCACCTCGTCCAGACCGGTCGAGTCGGTGGCCCCGACGATGTCGTAGAGCCCACGATCGAGGCCACGATCGGTCTTGACCCGATCAGCCTCTTGCACAAGCTTCTCGGCAAGCGCACGCACCTCCGGATCGGGATGCACCTCGACGAACAACAAGGCGGCCGATTCGGCACCGCGCAGCGCGATATCCGCATCGTTCCAGAGACTCAGCACGTCAGCGGTTTCGCGGTGGGTGCCGTCATCGAGTCGATGCAGCGTCTCGGACGCGGTCCGCAGCCTGCCGCGCACATATCCGTCGAGCCATTCGGACCAGTCGTCGGACGGCAGGGCAAGCGGCTGCGGACTCATCCCATGACAGTAACCGCCGCGACGTTCGTCGCGAACCTGTCTCTCGAAACGTGTTGTCCGACAGCGGATCACTCAGGTGACCCGGCGTGCCGCCGATTCTCGCAGCGCCAGCAGCGAGGCGTGGGTGCGGTGATCGGCCTTGTTGATGCCGTCGATCTCACGAACCAACGGGTCGATGCCGTCACCCGCTCTGCCCTCGCCGCCGATGGCGACGCCGGCGAGCCGACGGTCGGCGTAGCCGCAGACGCCGCGTTCCCCGGCACTGCGCTTTCCTTTCGGCGGCAACGTCACATACGCGGGCTCGGTGGCCGCCAGCAACATGAACCCGTTGGTGGCGAAGCCGTCCAGTTGTCCGAGCGACCACTCCTCGATGACGCCCGCCTCCGTGCCCTTGTCGCCGAAGCCGGTCTGTTTGTCCGCGTCCTTGTCCGTGGGCGCGGCGGTGCGATCGGGATTGGGCTCCAGTCCCCCGAAGGTCTCCTGGGTCATGATCTTTCGCGCCTGGCTCGGATCGGTGCCGCGCGCGATGAAGATGTATTTCTCGGCCTCCAGTTTGTCGAGGGCCTCGCTGCCCTTCTTCGACTGGTCACGCTGCGCACCGGCGAGTCTCCCAGCCCGCTCCCGATTCTCTTTGCTGTCCATGAGCTCGATCAAGTATTTGCGGTCGACTTCGTTCTGGGTCTTCCTGGACTGGGCGAGCTCGTACAGCTTCGCGTAGGCATAGGCGACATCCAGCTCGGAATACGTTTCGGACTTGTCCTCGATCGCACTCATGGCAATGATTCCGAGCAGTTTGTACGCGGACGTGCCCGACTTAGGCTTCGGCTTGACGAACTGAACGAGCAGTTCGGTGGCCTTCAGAAAGTCCTGCTGCGGAATCCCCCGCGAGGCAAGGATATCGGTCGTTGTCGGGTCTTTTATATTCAACATCAGCTTCTCCCAGTACCGAAGGTGCCGAGCACCTCCGGTCCATGGTAGGAGCGGCAACTACACGCGGACAGTGCCTTTCGGCCCTGACTCACGCGTAAGGAGCGGGTCGTCGATTGCTCCGCTGCTGCGGGTCGAATAGTCGACGAAATCTAAAAATTATCTGCTTATGTTTCAACCGTTCGGGTGAATCCGTTGGTTCAGTGTCGAGGTCACTCGCGGAAGTCCGATCAATAGCGCGGCTAGTGCGGTGCGGGTTCCTGTGCAACCGAGGTGGGTGGTGAAGTCGGGGGTTTCGCCGGAGTAGATACGGGTGGCGAGGCCGAGGGTTGCGGCGGCGAGCGCTCCGCGTTGCAAGGCGACGCCCGCGTCGGCTTGTACGATCCGATACCAGCGAGGCCCCGCGGCGGGGAGACCAGCTTCGAAATCGCCGACGGGCAGCAGGATTGCGGCGGCCTCGCCGACGATGGGGTGGCATCGGATGGCGGCGTCGACGCCTGCGGCGATTTCGATGAGCGTGTGCCGGGTGGGGTCGTAGCGGTACAGGCCGGGTGACACTCCGCCGACCCGTGTGACGAGGCAGTACAGTGCCGATCCTCGGCTGAACCCTACCCAGTTTTCGGCGACCGCACCGAGCAGACCGGCTAGTTGGGTTTCCCCGATGGGGCGAGGGTAGAACCCGTCGGAGGGTGAGGATCTGCCCTCGATGCCTGCCTCGAGGGCCACCGGCACCTGTGGGAGTGGGACGGCGCGGCCGGCCTCTATCGGATACGGCGCTGGTTCCGCTGCTGGGTCATCCGGTTCTGTCATCGAGGCGGCATGCAGTGCCGCCATGGCAGGGAGCTTGTCGGTGATCGCCGGTGTGCGCTGCAGGGCGATGGCCGGGGCGAGTCCGATCAGTTCGGCGTAGGAGGGTGTGCTTGTCGCCGTGGTGTCCTCACCGACGAACATCATGGCCAGCGCGGCCTCCGCGCGCGGATCGAGATCGAGCAGCTCATGGATCGGTTCGTCGGCGAAGTGCAGGTGAGTGTGAATGGTGGTGCCGAGGCGCGCGGCCACCGCCTCCGCTTGGGCGGCGAGCACGCCGATTTCCTGTGTCTGCAAACGGTAGCCGAACTCGCCGTACTTGAATCCATTGCGCCAGAACCGAGTTGCGAGTACCAGCACTGCGGCAGGGAGTGGGTTGGGGGGCTCGGATGCCAGGGCAGACAGTGCGCCGCGATGATCGCCCGGACGCAACAGCTCGAGGCAGTGATGCGCCGAATCATAGTGATAGAGCGCAGGTTCGGGCTCGGCAACGGCGACGTACGCCTCCAGCGGATACAGCGCACCACCGGACGGGGCGGACCGCCCGAGCTGGATCGCGAACGCGCCGGGCGTCGGTACGCCGTCATGGTCGACGACCGGCGTCCACAGCACGCGCGTGAGGCCGCACAGATCGAGCAGCAGGTCACCGGTCAACGAAAGGACCGGCGCGGCAGCGGCCCCGCCCCACGGCAGGTGTACTCGGTCGGCCGCTGGGTAGTGCTTGTACTTCGCCGGGGCGGCGTCCCAGTCGATCGGACCGCGCGCCGGACCGCGGCTGCGGTCCAGGAATGTCGCCATCAGCGAGCCGATCTCGGCGCTCATCGACTGCCTCCTCACGGGAACGGGTGTGGATACGGATTGACCGCGCCCGGGGCGAGGTCGTGTTCGGCGTAGCCGAGAACCCTTGGTGCCGTGCGAATTCGCGGCAACCCGTGGTCGCGGCGGTGCCGGTGCCCGAAAGTCATGGGCAGCGTGCCGGGAACGAGGACCTCGGCGCAGGCGAGCCCGCCCGCACGATGCTCCGCCGAGGTCTCGTCGACGACAAGGACATCGAGGCCGCGGGCGAGATACCGGTCGGCGAGGTGCCCCAGATCCTGGGTGAGGTCGGCGAATTCGGGCCACGTGGAGCCGGGTATCGGCCGCTGCGGGCCGTCGAAGGGCAGAAAGTCCAAGCGGGAAAAAGCATCCGGGTGGCCGTAGAGCATGCTGTGGTCTTCCATGTCACCGACGGCGTCGGCGTCGGCGACCATGCGACGGGCCGCCTCGGGATCGTAGCGAGTATCAAATCCCTCCAGCATCGTGAGCATTTCCTGGATGCCACTCAGTAACGCGTGCTCGGGAAACACATGCGCCGCCGCCCCGCAGAGGACCCGTGGTCGGCCGTCGTCGGGAGTCTTGTCAACGGCCATCAGCCAGTACGCCGGGATGCCCACCTCGGTCGCGCAGTCGAAAGCCGCTACCTCGTAGCCGAATTCGTGCGCGACCAGATCCACCAGCAGCGGAATCCGCCGATCCACCGCCGAATTCAGGTCCACCCGAGGCGCGGGCAGCCGGGCGTACCAGGTGAGCAGGAAGGCATCCCGCTCGGTGACCTCGAGCAACCCGTGCAGGGCCGCCTCCGCGAGCGAACTTCCGACGGCACATCCGTTGGAAGTCTCGTAGACGAAACGACTGTCGTGCACGCCGTAGTACGCCAGGCACTCCGGCACCAGCACGGGCTCCGCGCGGGCGAACGAATACGCCCACACCCACGGTATTTCCAGGTCCGGATGGTAGCGATGGAACCGGAAGCCGGGACTGTCATATCGTTCGTCGGAGTACAGGCCGAAGGTGCGCGGATCGACGGCCCGATCGGCGACCGCCGCGTACGCGGCTCGGACCGCAGTGCGGACGCCGCGGGGACGTTGTCCGCCAAGGCGTTCCAGTGCCTCGGCCACCGCAGCGGCTTTGGTCGCGTCGACGTCGAAGCCGCGCCCGTAACCGTGGCTGCTCGCGGGGGCCTGTTCGGATTCGATTGCCGCCCTAGACATCGGGCAGGTCGCGGTAGTCCAGGTGGTGATCGCGCGGACCATCCCGGTGTCCTCGTCGACGTAAATCCGTTGCAGCTCGGGCAGATCCGCAGTGAGGTCGCGGGTACGTATCCGCTGTGGTTCCGGCTTCGGGGCCGGCGGGATTCGCACGAGTTCGGGGCTGTCGTCGGGCAACTCCGCACAATCCGGGCACAGCGGATCGGCCATGATCGGGTGGGTGCTGGTGACCGCCGTTTCCAGGTTCAGGCTCCACTGGGTGGAAGTCGGTGCGCCTGCCAGCAACTGCGTCACCTCGGCGACAGTGAGCGCCGCGGCGGCGGCCGCGGTGGTCTCCAGTAGCAGTGGTGAGGATCGGTCGAGCAGATCCGCGCCGAACTGTTCGGCCAGCGCCGCCCGCTGCGGCGCGTCGACCCGATTGTGTTCGCGACGGCGGTGCGCGCAGGTCGGGCAGCCGGGTCTACCGGGCACCCGGCCAGGCCCGACGAGTACCCGAGTATGGTTCAGCCGCACGGGAATCCAAGGCAATTCGGCCGTGCGACCGGTGGTCGGCGCCGCGGTGCCAGGGCTGTCTTCGGCGACGACCAGCGCATCGCATGATTGTCCGTCGCCGACGGCGCAGACGCGATTGCCGGCCGCCGACAAGGCCGCTCGAACCGCGGCGGCGAGCAGTCCCTCGCCGAGCACAGCGATGTCATGCGGCATCGAGCACCACCCGGACGGTGTGCACGAGCGTGACGTCGCTGTCGAGCAGCATTGCGACGGGTGTGAATCCGCATTCGTGTAAGGCCTTGGCGAGCAAGCCCGGGTCCTCGGACGTACCAACGGTCGCGGCAGCACAGCTGGTCGGATAACCCTGCCAGGCCAGCAGTATGCGCTCCAAGCCGTCGCGCACCGCGTCCGGTGCGGTGGCCGCGCAACTCACCACCTCGTCGCCACGATCGGTGCGCATGCAGTAGGCCGGCACGCCGAGGACGTCGGTGAGGTCGACCACGGACGTCCGGCATCCCGCCACATCGAGCTGACGCAGGAGCCGAACCCCGGCCTCGTCCAACGGCATTCGATGCGCGTCGACGGTAAACTGCTGCGCCCACGTCGCACGGCGCTCGATGAGCAACGCTTCGCACTGCTGGCGCAGCCCCCATGCGATGGCGTCGGACTGAGTGAGTCCCGCAGCGACGCCGACTGACCGTGGATTCGCCGCTTTGCTCGCGAATGTCGCTGACAACGAGCGTGTTTCGCCGGTCATCAGATCCAAGCCGGTCGTTGTCGCCCCCACCGAGAGCCATGCGTAGACGGCCAGTGCCCGTAACACCGTGCGGGTACGGGCAACATGCTGGTCTGGTCCCCATCCGAGCACCTCCGCAGGTGCGGCCGATGCCGGGACCACTGCCGCCGGATCGGAGACCACCGCACGGCAGAGCGACAGCGGGAACTGCGGCAGGTCGCTCTCGTCGAGAACCGTGATGACGCCGGTATTCTCGTCGACGAGCGGACCGGCCTTGGTGAGCAGGTCGTCCGGTGCCAGGGCGATCTGCTCGACTCCCCCATCCGGTGGCCGTGAATCACGTTCGGCGGCAGTGCGTATCGGCGTGACACTGTGCGTCGTCATATCCAAGGTGCGCAGATCTACCCTGGTCAATCGCGGCCCACTCGGCGCAGGTGCGGGCAGCATGGTCAGTCCGGTGCGGTGATGGAAAGCCCCGAGGACCAGATGCGCGGCGAGCACCTCGGGCACCGGTCCAGTGATCCACCGATTCGGCCCGGGCATATCCACAGCTTTGCGGTTGGCGCGCAGGCGTTTCCAGCAGGCGGCGTTGTCGATGGGGTCGCCGACCTCGGAAATCCAGGCTTCGTCGGTCCCGATCAGCATCTGCCCGAGCGACATTCCTTGCGGGAACGCACGCGCAACATTCACCAATTCGTCTGGGACACTCGCGATTTGCAGCACAACATCGGTGTCGCGCAAATCCACCGCCCCGGTCTCGACAACCACCTGCTGCTGTTCGTCTCGACGAGCGACTTCGGTGGCCACCGCCAGTGCGGCGCGGGCCTGCTCCTCGGCAATAACGCGAACATCCGCCCAACCCGATCGCAGTCCGGCCGCGACGACCGCGGTGACCACGGACTCGGTCCCTGTCCCGCCGAGCACCGTCACCCGCCCCTCCCGATGACGTTGGAACCGATGCTCGGGCGAGTCGATCGCGCAAGCGAGGAACGCGATCTCGCGGGCATAGGTGCGCTGGTCGGCCGCCGAGAGGTGGTGCGGCAGATCGGCCTGCGCGTCGATCACGAATCCGTGGTCGTGCAGTGCCGTCACCATGCCCTCGACGGTGGCCCGCTGCTCGGCGGACAGCGCCGCGGTCAGCTCGTCCAGGTCCAGTTCACCGTTCAGATATGGTTCGAGCCTGCTGAGCCATTCGAAGGCCCGAGCTCCCCGCAGCGTGCGCGCACCCCGGTCACCGAACAGGTACACCCCGTCGGGACAGGCCACATAACGCACGGCCGGATTCAATCGTGGACGCATGCCGGACTCCCTTCGCCTCGAGGAGCACCATCACACGAGCGATGGTCACCCCGACAGGGCGTGAATTCCCGAACGGCCGGGAAATGTTCCCGGCCGAACCGGGACGCGACCCGGTTCGGCGGGGATCGTTTCCCTGTCGAAAGGGCAAGCGCGGCGCGCATATTCGAGGTCCTTGTTCAACCTAACCAGGAGAGGAAAGGCGCATGCCTACCACCTCGGCGAAACTCGCCCTCGCATTGCTCGATCTCGAACCGGCAGACCTCACCATGACCGAGGACCGCTCGGCCCCGGTGGGCCTGATCCCACCGTGCGATTGCACCGCGTGCTGTACCTGCGGGTACTGCGTTTGTAACTGCGGCAACCGTGCCGAAGTACTCGTCGAGGGACTCGACGGGTAGCCGGTCTCCGGCCGCCACCGCTGCGCAGGGTCGCCTCCTCCGGGCGATCGGAATTCTGGCGAGTGGCAACCAGCACCACCGGGACCACCCGGTGGTGCTGCCCTCCGGACAGTCCGGACGATGTTTTTATTGGCCGAGAAACTCGACCGTCTGGCGGGTCAGGTCATGGCGGCACCGCAGTGCCGATCCATAGGCTCCGCTCATGCTCGAACATCACCGAGGACGCGGTATCGCACCGCGCGGACTGGCCGAATTCAATCGGATCGTCACGAACCGGCTCGTGCGGCCGACGGCGGGAAAACTACCGCCGTACACCATCATTCACCATGTCGGCCGTCGGTCCGGGCGTGCGTTCGACACGCCGGTTTTCGCCTCCTATCGAGGCGACCTATTGCTGGTCCCGCTGGTGTACGGCGACCGGAGCGACTGGGTGCGCAACCTGCTCGCGGCGGGCGGCGGCGCGGCGACTTATCGGCGCCGTACCCGCGAATTACGCGCGCCGCGATTGATCGATGCGCAGGGCGCGGCCGAATTGCCGCGTCCAGCAAGGCTTTACACGCGCTTGGTGCGAGTCCTGGTTGCCGACGTGCTGGATTGAGCTTGCGGCACATAGGCCATCGCGGCCTCGGCCATGGCACAGATCGTGAGGCTCGGATTCACTCCGACGTTCGCGGGCACCGCGGAGCCATCGCAGATGAGCAGGTTCCGATAGCCGAAAACCTGATGGCGCCGGTCGATGACGCCCTGTTCGGCGTCGGCACCGATGACCGCACCACCGAGGAAGTGCGCGGTCATCGGAGCCGAGCCGAGGGTCTCGCCGAGTGCGGCCAGCGGACGGCCGCGCATGTCGGCCGCCGCCAGCCGAGCCACCCGCCGAGCGACGTCCACGGCGGATTCCCCTCCTGCCACGGAGCCGGTCGACTCCGTGCGCAGCCGTCCTGGACCGAAGCCACGGCGCAACCGCAACGAGACATCGGTGCCCCGCATCACGGTGAAGATCACGGTGCGCCGAGACCATTTCCCTCGGATCACTACTTGGGCCAGATATCCCGGGTAACGCCACAGGAATTGGCCCCAACGGCCGAGCGCCGACCGGGCGGTGGTGGCGGGTCCGTACGCCAAGGCGAGCAGCCCACCGCCGTCGCCGTAGGTGTTGTTGGTGATATGGGTGTTGTCATCGAGGAAGATACTCGAGGTAATGGCGATATCGCTGCGATAGTCCGCGGTGGCGTCGGCCGTCGACGCCGCCGGAATCGATTCGTCATTGGTGCGCACCAGGTCACCGAGCCGGTCCGAGAGTCCGGGCAGCGACCCGTTGCGTTTGCAGGCACTCAGTAGTTCGTTCGTCCCGAGTGCCCCGGCGGCGACAACGACACCGCGAGCGGTGAATTCGCGCGTTCGTCCCCACCTAAAGCCGGGTTTGCGGGCACGTACTCGATAGCCGTCCGCCCCCGAATCGGCCCGCAGCGGCGCGATATCGACCACTTTCAAGTCGGCGGTGATCGTGGCGCCCGCTCGTTCCGCCAGCCACAAATAGTTCTTCGGCAACGTGTTCTTCGCACCGTGGCGGCAGCCGAGCATGCACTGCCCACACCGTATGCAGCCGGTCCGGTCGGGCCCGGCACCGCCGAAGTAGGGGTCCGGCACGGTCTTACCTGGCGCACCGAGGAACACCGCGGCCGGCGTGGGCCGATACCCCTGCGGCACACCGAGATTCGTGGCAAGGTCGCGCATCAAGGTGTCGACCGGCCGCTCGCCGCGATACGGCTGGACGCCGAACATCCGCGACGCCGTCTCGAAGTGCGGCGCCAATTCCGCTCGCCAATCCGCCAATTCGGCCCACTGCGGATGCCGGTAGAAATCGTCGCTCTGCGGTTGATACATCGTATTCGCGTAGACGAGGCTGCCACCCCCGACGCCGACCCCGGCCAGCACCGTGGCATGCCGGTACGGCGCCAGCCGCAGGATGCCGCGCAAGCCGAGCATCGGCAACCACACGAATCTGCCGAGCTGCCCGGCGCGTTCGGCGAATTCGTGATCGGCGAAACGCCGCCCCTGTTCGAGAATGCCGACCCGGTATCCCTTCTCCGACAACCGCAGCGCGCACACGCTCGCGCCGAATCCGCTGCCGACCACGAGCCAGTCGACATCGAATTCCGCCGGACCGGATAGGGAATCAACCACGTCATGTCCTCCGCGTCACCGTTTTCCCGCCGAACACTATGGTTCGATACGGCGACCGGACAGCACCTGACGCGACGTTCGATTGACACTTTCCGACGGCATCACCCGCTGCTCGCCGGACGCGAAAGCTAGCCGACCAGTTCCGGAACCGGCGCGCCGGCGTCGCCGCGGCTGCGATATTCCTGTGGCGGATAGCCCTTCCAGCGGCGGAACGCCCGGATGAACGAGGCCGACTCCGAATAACCGAGGCGCATGGCCACCTGCTCGGTGGTCATATCGGTACGGGCCAGCAGTCCGATCGCCAGCGTCTGCCGTACTTCGTCCAGCAGCGCACGGAACGAGGTCGCTTCGTCGTTCAACCGCCGCGACAACGTGCGCGGGCTGATGAACAATTCGGCAGCGACCTGCACCTGATCCGGAATCTCACCGGGATTGCGCACCAGCAGTTCTCGTACCGCACCCGCGATGCCGATCCGAGCGTGCCGATCGTCGAGCAACTCCCGGCACAGCTGGACATACGCCTGCCTGGCCCATTCGTTGGCCTGCGGCAGCGGCGCGTCGAGATAAGCCGCGTCGAAGGCGAACTCGTTCACCGGCGCGCCGAAAACCGGCTCCATCCCGAACATTTCGCGATACCTCGCCGTGTCGACCGGTCCGGCGTGCCGGAATACGACCCGCGTGGCCGGGACGCCGACGGTGAACAGCTCGCGGCCGATCGTCTGGATGCCCGTCAGCACCCGCTCGGTCAGGAACGCCCGCACGTCCGCGGGCATCTCGTGATCGTCGAGCAGCAACCGCGCCTCGCCGCCGGATTCCTCGAACGTCAACTGGCCGAAGGCGAAAGCCAGCCCGACGTAGCGCAGCGCCACCTCCACCGCCTCGCGCAGCGTGCGGCTGCTGAGCAGTGCCAGACCCCACGGGCCGTACATGGAGATGTGATACCGCCCGCCCGCCACGATGCCCAACCCTGGCTCGGCCCCGACACGGGCCAGCAGATTGCGCACCACCGTCACCTCTTGCCGCGCGGTGACCTCGGCAGTCGGGTCGATCACCGATTCCGGCCGCAGCCCGGTGCCGGCAAGGCAATCCACCACGGACATCCCGCGTTCCGCCGCCAGCCGCGTCAGGATATCGACGCTGGAGGTGTTCCGAAGCAGATCCCAGTCGAACATTCGCGTAGTCCCCATCGACTTGCCAACACCACTGTCCATCCGGGTTGGCGAAACGTATCAATCATGCCGACGTCATCTGGGCAGAATGACAAACAGCATTGTGCCACCAACGTCTGAGACACACACCCATCCTGACTCGGCTCGTGCCATCGCGGCCAGTCCGCGCGATCACATTTCGGCGAAACCGGCTTCGAGCTCGAGCACGAATTCATCGGAGTACAGCACCCGGCTGTAGCGGGGAAAGATCCGCTCCGTCAGCGCATGGTGAATCTGCTTGTCCGCGTCGGCGGTGCAGTCACGCAGCACGACTACCCGATAATCCCGGTCGAAGGCATCGAGCAGCGTGGCCAGCACGACGCCGCTCGTCGCGACCCCGACCAGCACCAGCGTGGTGATCTCGCGGCTGCGCAGGATCCGGTCCAGATCGGTGGCGCCGAACGCGCTGACCCGGCTCTTGGTGATCACGAACTCCGGACCGACCGGGGCGAGCGCCGGATGAATCGCCGTGTCCGGTCCGCCCGCGACCAGCCGCCCGGCCTCGGCAATGCCGGCGAATGCGGTATTCCACGGCGCCAACTCGGGATATCCCGGCCGAAATCCGGCGACCACGTGACCGACCTGAATGCCGGCCCGCCGCGCGGCCGACAGCACCAGCCGCGTCGTGACGGCCGCGTCGGCGGCGGCCGTCGGCAGCTGTTCGAGCAGTCCCAGCTGGAAGTCCATGGACAGCAACAACGTTCGTTCCGCACGGTGCTTCGATTCGCGCACGCCCACGCCTACTCCATCCCGAAACCGCGGCAGTCTATCGCCACAACGTTGCCAGCTGTTAGCTGTGATCCTAATCATACTATCATAACGCTAGTAAATCTCTGGACTAGTCGCTACCTTCGGCCTTGCAAGTCATTTCAGAAAGCCGCACCGAAGGAAGGAAGAATCTTGATCCCTCTCGTTCTAGACACCGGAAGCGCCGCGCTATCCGGAATCCTCAACACCATCGGAGCCCTGTTCGGCGGAATCGGTAACACCTTGTGGACCGGCTCTTTCGGTCGCTGACCTGAGCCGAGGGCCGGCCTCGTATCCCCCTGCGCGAGGTCGGCCCGCTCAGCAGATCGCTGGGTAGTCAAGACCATTCGAGCCCGATCGGGAAGGCGGTAGATGATGCGACGGAGACGGATTCGCCGAGTCGCGATCGGCGGCTGCGCACTGACAGTAGTGTTGCTGACTGTTGTCGCGCCCGCCACCGCCGAGGCCACCGACCCGGTCACCGAACCCGGTACGGCGCTTGCCGATTCAACGGCGCCGGACGGATCACGGATCAACGGACGCACCGTCGTCGACGAGCACCACGTCACGTTGACGGTCTACTCCGCCGCCATGGACCGGCCGATCACCGTCGAGGTACAGCGCCCGGCCGATCCGTCCGGACCTCGGCCGACGCTCTATCTACTCAACGGCGCCGACGGCGGTGTCGGCGGCGCGAATTGGGATCACAAAGCACCGCAAGGCCTAGCGTTCCTCGCCGGTAAGGACATCAACGTAGTGCAGCCGATCGGTGGCGAGTTCAGTTACTACACCGATTGGCGAGCCCCGGATCCCGTTCTCGGCGTGAACAAATGGAAGACCTTCCTCACCGAAGAGTTACCGCCGCTGATCGACACGGCCCTGGACACCAACGGGCGAAACGCTATCGCGGGCCTGTCCACCTCGGGCACGTCGGTGCTCCAATTGCCGATCGCCGCCCCCGGCCTGTACCAATCGGTGGCGGCATACAGCGGCTGCGCGCAGATCAGTGATCCGCTCGGCTACGCCTTCGTGCAGACGACCGTGGACGCGGGGAACGGTCAGGTCACGAATATGTATGGCCCGCAATCGGATCCGATGTGGGCCGCGAACGATCCCTACGTACACGCCGATCAGCTACGCGGCCTCGACCTGTTCATTTCGAGCGGCTCCGGACTGCCCGGCCCGAACGACACCCTCGACGGACCGTTCACCCTGCCCGGTATCGGCGGTTTGGCCAATCAGCTCACCGTCGGCGGCGTCATCGAGGCCGCGACCAACTACTGCACCCACAACCTGCAGACTCGCTTGGCCGCCCTCGGCATTCCCGCGACCTACGACTTCACGCCCACCGGAACGCATTCCTGGGGCTACTGGTACGACGCGCTGGTCCGCTCCTGGCCCGTGCTGGCGCACGGGGTCGGGCTACCCGCGTAACACGCATTCCGGTCGGCCCCGCGGCGGCCAACCTACGGCGACTGCGGGGCCGCCTGCCGAATAGGGCAAAATTCCGGCTATGGATGATCCGACCACACCGCGGTCGCGGAAGCCGCGCGACCGCGCACGTACCGAATCGGACCTGTTCGAGGCCGTCGAGCGATTGCTGGAACGCGACGGCGTGCTGGCCGGATTGAATTTGAACGAAGTCGCCGTCGAGGCGAAGGTGAACCGCGGGCAGATCTATCAGATGTTCGGCAGCCGCCAGGAATTGCTGCGAGCCGCGATGACGCACCGGTTCTTCGAGCTCGCACCGCAGTTTCCCGGGCATTGGGATCTGCCCTTCATCGAACGCCGACGCAGGCTGCTGCAGGCCGCGCTCTCCGGCAAGTGGATGTCCTTCGCCGCCTTGCTGGCACTCGACGGCGACGACAAACTCGCGCTGTTCACCGAACCCGACGAGCAACGCGCGGCGCTGGAACGGGACAAGGCGTACGGCGCGCTGCCCGCGGACGTCGACGCCGAAGCGCTGCACGTGCTGACCGCGGCGACCGTCGCGGGCTACGTGATCTTCCGCGACATGATCGCGCGCGATCTCGACGTTCCGCTCACCGAGCTCGATGAACGGATCACTGCGGCCTACGAATACCTGCTCGAACGCATCACCGAGACCGACTGAACCCGTTCACGGTTATCGCGGACCGTTGTCGGAGAAGAACTGCCACAGCGCGGGAGTCATGGTCTTGCTGGGGTATTCGTGTCCCATCCCCTGGAATACCCACTGGTCGACGGTGGTCCGATCGCCTACCCGGTAATGCGAGACGGTCCTGGCATATTCGCCGCCGCCGGCGGGGAAGGTATCCACCGAAGCGGGCGCGGGAGGCGCGATCGCATCGATCACGGCGGGCAGCAGATCGAGACTTCGCTTACGCGCCGAGGCATTCGCGTGCCGCCATTCATTGACGACCAAGCGCTGGAACAGCGGCAGCGCCACCGGATCCTTCTCGCCGGTGATCACCGTGACCGGCATCCGTGACACGCCCAGGTCGATCATCTTCCCCGCAGCGATCATGCCCAACGCGTCCAAGCCGGTGTCCGCCGGAAATCCGGCGCTGATCCCGAGTGCCGCGTACCGGTTCGGATAGACCGAACCCACCACGGCGGTCATCGCGCCGCCGGCCGAATGCCCGGCCAGATAGACCTTTTTCGGATCGGCGTGCAACGCATCGACCACCTGACCGGTGATCCCGGCGATGGTGGCCGCCTCCCCCTTGGCGCCCCACTGCTGAGTCGGGTCGTACCAATTCCAGCACTCGTCGGAATTCGCCGACTTCGGCTGCTGCGGGAAGACGACGGCAAAGCCCTTGGCCGCGGCCAGGTCCGGGAAGCCGGTCGCCAGCGCGCTCTCGACCCGCGCGTCGTCGGTGGGATCGGTGCCGCTGAACCAGCAACCGTGCAGCCACACGACGACCGGACTGTCCGGCGGGAGTCCGGCGGGCGCGTAGCTCAGATACCGCCGAGCCGATGCGCCGCTGCCGTAGTCGTGCCAGGTCAGCTCAGCAGGAATGACGGCCAAGGCCGCAGCACCTGCGGGCTCGGCCGCAGCGGGGCTCACGGGCACCAACAGCAGCGCCGTCGCGAGCGCTACCCGATCGAGAAGTCTTCGCGCGGAAGGTTTTCGGACAGCGAAGCGCATCTCGGTTCCTTTCCGGAGACGCCCTATCGCTCCGCGAATCCGTGTTCACCTGCCTTGTACTATCGTTATGCTAGTATCATGTATAGCACGGTTGCCATCGGACCGATCGGCGACAGCGGTCAGTCGCCGGTCTCGCGCGCCGTCAGCGTCTCGCGCAGGCGGCGAGTGGCGTCGTCGTCGTAGAGCCGCACCGCGGCGGCGAGTCCGGCGATCACCTCGCGGGTGAATTCGCCGTTCTCCCAAAGGCTCAGGACATGCTTCCAAAACTCGACATGCACCGTCGGGTGGACATAGAGGGCGTCGAGTACCTGCGGCACGCCGAGCAGGATCGCCTCGATCGAATTGATCACCGCGAGGGCGACCGGACGATCGAGCGTGGCCATCACGGCGCGATACACCCCTAGTTCGGCCGAGGCCAGCGCGGGCGGCGCCACCTGCTGGCGGGCCGCGTGCTGTTCGAGTTGACGCACCGCGCGGCGGACAGTGGACGGGTCGTACTTGCCCGGATTGTCGGCCAGCACCGTCGCCGCCTCGGACAGCAGGGTCCACCGGGTGGTGAGCATGTCGGCGAGAATGGTCTGCGCCAGCTCGGGCAGCTCGGCGGAAAAGCGGAACAGGTAGCGCAGCGTCTCGATGCCACCCTCCCACCGCACGTCCCGCACGAGAAAGCCGACGCCACGGTGTGATTCGACGAAGCCCGCGGCATGCAGGCGCCCGAGGACGACCTGCACGGTCGAGGCGTTGATCGAATGATCGGCGGCGAGCTGACGCACCGAGGGCAGCCGCTCCCCCGCACGGTAGGCGCCCGAGGCGATCTGCAGGGCGATCCGCTCGGTGATCGCCTCGACGATGGATTGTTCCGACATAACCGCTCGAACTCTAGTCGCATCGGGCCGTAGCACCCGGACCGACCTGCGCTTACGCGGATCAGGCCTTGTCGTACCCATAGGTGTACCATACACTCAGCCACACACTTGAGGAGGTGTTGTGGACTCAACAGCAGTGGCCATCGACCACGAGGTGATCGTCATCGGGGCCGGATTCTCCGGGATCGGCGCGGCAATCAAACTGCGCCGCAGCGGAATCAGCGATTTCGTCATCCTCGACGCCCGGGCCGACGTCGGCGGGGTCTGGTATGTCAACACCTATCCCGGTGTCGCCGTGGACATCACGTCGTTCACGTACTCGTTCTCGTTCGAACCGAACCCGGACTGGACGCGGGTGTTCGCGCCGGGCGCGGAACTCAAGCACTACGCCGACCACTGCGTCGCCGAATACGGCCTGCGCGAGCACCTTCACCTGAATACCAGGGTGGTCGGTGTGAAATGGGATGAGGCGCAGCACTTCTGGCGGGTGTCGACCGCGGATGGACAGGAGCTGACAACCCGATTCCTGATCACCGGCGTCGGCGGGCTGACCCAGCCGAAACGCCCCGACCTTCCCGGATTGGCGGAGTTCGCCGGAACCGTGATGCACACCGCGGAGTGGGATCACTCGGTGGACCTCACCGGCCGGCGGGTCGGCATCATCGGCACCGGAGCCTCTGCGCTGCAGATCATTCCGCAGATCACCGGCCGGGTAGCGCACCTGCACGTCTACCAGCGCACGCCGATCTGGGTGTTCCCGAAGTTCGATTTCGCGCTGCCCCCGCGAGCGCGCAGGCTGTTCCGCGCGGTGCCCGCGACGCAGCGGGCCGTGCGCGCGGTGACCACGGCGCTGACCGAGCTGATCATGGTGGCCGCGATCTCCTACAACCGGCAGTTCTCCTGGACCACCAAGGCCATCGAGGCGATCTGCCGCTGGCATCTGCGCCGTCAGGTGCCGGATCCGCATCTTCGCGAAAAGCTGCTTCCGCATTACGGTTTCGGCTGCAAGCGGCCGTCGTTCTCGAACACCTACCTGAAGTCCTACACCGAACCGAACGTGGAGTTGGTGACCGAGGGCATCGACCGGGTCACCCCAACCGGCATCCGCACTACCGACGGCCGCGAGCAGCACTTCGACACCTTGATCCTGGCAACCGGTTTCCGAGTGTTCGAACCGGGCAACACGCCACCGTTTCCGGTGATCGGCCGCGACGGTGTCGAACTCGGCGAGTTCTGGGAAAAGGAGCGCTATCAGGCCTACGAGGGCACCAGCGTGCCGAATATCCCGAATCTATGGCTGGTGCTCGGCCCGTACTCCTTCACCGGCAACTCGTGGTTCTCGATGATCGAATACCAGACCACGCACGCGCTGCGCTGCATCGAGGAGGCCAGGCGACGCGGGGCGACCGCCGTGACGGTGAGCAGGCAGGCGAACGACACGTTCTTCGCGACCATGCAACGGCGCCAACAACATAGCGTGTTCTTCAACAACAACTGCGGCTCCGCCAACAGTTACTACTTCGACCAAAACGGTGACGCGCCCTTCGTGCGCCCCTCGTTCACCGCGGAGGCGACCTGGCGCGCCAAGCACTTTCCGATGTCGGACTATGTGTTCGACTCGGTCGCCCCGCCCGCTCACGTCGAACCCCGGACCACCGGCGTCCGTTATCGGCTGGCCCCGCGTGCGCGTTAGCCGACGATCACCCACGTGGCCCCGGATATCAATCCTCTGGCGAATCATGTCGAGACCTGCTGGGTAACAAGACCTTACTGTCAAGTAGTGAGGCCTGGGTCACTCCATGCCGGGCGGGCGGCACTGCCGAACGGCCCATGGCACCCGGCGCACGCATCGCACATCTGTCAAGGAGGACCGGGTGCCATACCCTCGCAAACTGGCGCGAGCTCTCTGTACCATCGTCGCGGCGACATCGCTATCGATCGCGGCCTCCGGCGTGACCCCGGCCGCGGCCGAACCCGATTTCGCGCCGCAGCCGCCCGATCCGAGCTATGTGCTGCAACAGGTTTGGAATCTCATCGGCGGCGGCAGCGGGATGGTCCGTGACGTTCTCACGCCGGGCATGCTCGACTACTTCGTGAAAGCCGGAATCCTCACCAACCTGGGGCATTTCACCGAGGCCTTCGCCGATCTGACCAAACCGGAAACGTTCACCGCGCCCGATTCCCAGCAGCGGCTGGTGGTCGCGGCGCAGAAAATCTGGGACGCGGCCACCCACCTCCCGCCCTTCAGCGCCGGGTTCCCGCCGCATCCGGACTACCTGCCGGACTGGAACAGCAACGGGCAGTTCGGCATCGCCGACACGGCGGGGCAGGTGATCATCGCGCCGGATTCCGACACCATGGTCGATGACAACTACGACGATCCGCGCTTCCAGGAAGCCGACTTCCGGCTGCCCTGCCTGAATCCGGACGGCAGCGTCATCTACGAAACCACGGCGGGCTCGTGCGCACCCGGTGACTCCGGCGCCGATTTCAAGCGTGGCCACGTCAAGAAGTTCAAGATCATCAACTCGCGCGGCATCCCGCTGTCCGCCAAGATCTGGTTCCCGCCGGGGGCGGAGCACTCCGATACGAAGTTCCCGGTCGCGGTCGGCCTGCCGGGTGCGGCGGAACGACAGATCGATATCGGCATGTATGCGGAATCGGCGGCGCGCAACGGATTCATCGCGATCACCGTCGCCCAGGCCGGTCAGCCGGGTAGCGAGGGCAGCCTCCTCGACATGTATGTGCCGCTGCTCAGCGTCCCGGACTGCTTCGCGCCGACCTCCTGCCGGGACGCGCAGGACGCCGTGCGGTGGGTGTTCGGCGAACCGATCAACCTGGTGATCGACCTGGCCAACGAACTGGCCAACCTCGCGGTCGCACCACCCCGGCTGGTCCGCTACGACCCCGCCTACGCGCCGGCGGGCAAGAACACGGTCAACCCGTGGCTCGACCGGATGGACCTGACACACGTGTCGCTGTTCGGCCAATCCATCGGTGCCGTCGGGGTTTCCAGCTATCTCGATTGGCAGGTGAAAGGCCACGGCATCGATGGGAAGCCGCTGCCACATGTCGCCTCGGCGTCGGTCATGTCCGGCTTCCAGGCGTTGAATACTGATGTCCCACTGCAAATGCAGACCGCCGACATCGACATTCCCGGCTTGAGCGGCTACGGCATCACCAACTTTCCGCAGCCGTTCTTCAATGCCACCGACGGGCCCTTCGGCACGATGGATCGGTACCGCAACATCCTCGCCAGCGGTTCCAACGCACCCGTGCAATGGATCAGCTATGAAAGCGGCAGCCACGGCGACTCCATCAACTGGGTCGGGGTGCCGCGCTCGCTCGGCGGACCGGCGCTGTCAGTGGACTATTCGATGGCGTGGTTCAACTGCTACGGCCGGGCGGATCGCGACGCCGCCGCGTGCGACAGCCTGAGCAAGCCGCGGGTCGGCCTGTCCCGTGCGTTCGCCAGTGAGTACGCGCCGTCCGGCGCGGCAGGCCCCAACCTCTGCCTGCGCATTCCGGACCGCGCCTCGATCGGTCAGATGATCCGGCCCGAGTGGTTCGTCGACGCACTCAACGGACACCCGCGCTACGACTGCCAACCGCAATGATCAGGAAGGCTGGAATGTCTCGACTGCAACGGTCTGCCGCGGTGTGCGCCGCACTGACGCTCACCTTCGGATCGGCGCTCGGTTCGCTGCCGGGCGCGCTCGCGCAGCCACCCTCCGGATCCGGTTCCGGTTCGGCCGGGCCCGACCCGGTCTTCGAGGAATCGGTGCAGTATCCGGTCGGCGGCCTCGGTGCGGGCGTCGGCTCGCAGACCATCGCCGTCGGTGACTTCTTCGGCGACGGAGTGCAATCCGTCGCCGCCACCGGCATCGGCGGCGGCGTCGGCATCCTGCACGGCGACGGGCGGGGACAGCTGACCCGGCCCCAGTGGATCGGCACCGAGGTCGGCGCGAACGCGATCCAGGCCGCCGACCTGCGCGGCATCGGCGTGCTCGATCTGGTGGTCACGAACTACCTGAGCATCACCGTGCTGTTCAACGACGGGCACGGCAATTTCACCGTAGACCGCACGTACGCTACGGATTTCAATCCCGATGTCACCTACCGCACCGGCGGTATCCCGTTCGGTGTCGCGATCGCCGACTTCGATCACACCGGACGTCAGTCGATCGCGATCAACTCCTTCATCCCGGTGCCCGGCGGCGTCGGCATCATGGACAACGACGGCGCCGGGCATTTCGCGCCGCCGCGGTGGTTCGGTGCCGGGATCGGCAAGGCCAGCCTGCTGACCGGGGATGTGGACAACGACGGCTGGCCGGATCTGGTCTCGCACGATCTGGCGACCTCGGGCGTCTGGGTACTGGTCAATGACCGGCACGGCGGATTCCTGCCCCCGCGGTGGAATCTCGCGACGCTGCCGAGCGAGGACATCAAGCTCGCCGACATGGACGGCGACGGCAACCTCGACATCATCACCGCCAATATCGCGGCGTTCGGCTTTTCCGTGCACTACGGCGACGGGCACGGCAACTTCGGCGCCCCGACACCGACCATTGGCGGAATAGCACCGTGCGCCATCGCGATCGGCGATTTCACCGGCAGCGGGCGGATGGATGTCGTTGCTCTGCAATATCTTCCGTCGACCGCGATGGTGTTCCGCAACAACGGTGACCGCACCTTCGGTTACGTCGAACAACACACTGTCGGCCTCGGACCACAGGCCGCGCAAACCGCGCAATTGCGCCCTGGGCACCGCCCCGACGTATTGACCATGAGCACTGTCTCGCAGGACGTCGCCGTGCTGCTCAACCGAATCCCCGAGGACGATGCCCGATGAAGGCCCATCTGATCATTCCGGCGCTGGCGGCCGGAACCGCCGCGCTCGCCGTCGTCGGCGCGCCGAACGCCGCAGCCGTCGAACCAACCCTGTCCTGGGGCACGAGCTTCGGTGGCACCAGCATCAACCACTTCACCACCGTGCCCAACGGCGCGCTGTTCGACGCCGATATCGCCACGCTGAATCCGATGATCCAGCCGGGCGTGCTCGGCGTGCTCGCCGACGCCACGCCCTTCGACCAGGTGTGCACCACCGCCGAACTCGTCTTCCACCCGAAATCCGGTGCACCCGAGACGATTCCGGTCGGCACCAGCTGCGGGGCGCCGATCCCCTACCTACTGATCGCCAAGCGCCCCGCCGGTGACTATGCCGAAGTGTGCGGCGTGGTCACCGTGGCCTTACAGCGCACCGAGACCTGCTTTCGCTTCCCCAACGACTGAGAAACGGCCGATATGACTACGATTCGACTGCTCACCGGATTGGCCGCCGCAGCCATCGCCTGCGCGACACCTGTCACCTACGCGGCGCCCGCACTCGCCGACATCGCCCCGCCCGCCGAGCCGACCGCGAAAACCGCGCTGCCACCGTTACTACCGCCGTTCAACTTCAACGCCAATATCCTCGGCTTCGATTTCAAGCACACCAATCAGTTCCCGGCCGGGGTCAGCTTCGACGGCGCGGTGTGGGCGGTCGATCCCGAGTGGCCCGCGCTCACCATCGGCTGGCTGGCCGATATCGCCCCCTTCTTCGCCAACAACTGCGCCGAGGGGTCATTGGTCTTCGAGACGAAAACCGGAGTGCAGGAGGTACATCCGCTGGTCGATCAGTGCGCAGGAGGCTACGTCTTCGGGGTGCTCACCGACCTGCCCGCCAAGGAGTACCGCATGGTGTGCATGTCCTCGGCCACTGTTGGCGACCGCGGCCAGCGCGCGTGCTTCCGATTCATCAACTGATCATGAGAGCAGGGTCTGTGATACCGAAAACGCGGGTATTGGGCGCGCTGACAACGGCTTTCGTGCTGTCGATCGGCAGTGTGACGGTCGCCGTCGCGGCGCCGGCCGAACTCGGCCGCACCGAACAGGTGGTGGACGATTGGGGCGGTATCGAGGTCCGCCAGATCACGCTGGACAGCCCCATGCTGCCCAGCGCCGGACCGCAACCGCCGCAATGCCAGAAGATCAGCTATCTGCGCTACCGGCTCACCGACGGGCCCGAGGATCCGCAGCAGGCCGACGCCGTGCTCGTGATGCAGCCCGGCGCCACCGGCAGTGCGTCGTCGCTGGACCGAGTCGCCCGAAACACGTTGAACGACTTGAAGAACCAGGGCAAGAAGGCGGAATGGTGGTCGATCGCCCGGCGCGGCGTCTGCCAGCAGGACGACACCGGCATCGAGGCGGCGGTCACCGCGCGGGACTATCACGTCGCGGTCGACTACTACTACAACAACAAAGAGATCGACGGGAAGCGGTTCGCCGGATTCCGGGGCCTGTGGGGTGATAAGCAGGGCGCGGATTTCGGTATGGCACAGACGGTCACCGATATGAACGAGCTGCTCACCCGCGAGCTGCCCGACCGCGAGTTCCGTAAGACGAAGACGCTGTGCGGCGGACACTCCCAGGGCGGGCTCATCACCGGCATCTTCGGTGCCTGGGATTTCACCGGTCAACCCGAAGATGCCGGATTCAATCAATGCGCGGGTTTCGTGGCGCTGGACACCGTGGTCACCGCGGACGTGGTCGGCTTGAAGGTGGATCCGCTGATGAACGCGCTGTCCACGGTGCTCACCGGATTGCCGTACGACATCGAGACTTTCGGCTTGAAGTTCGGACTGATCCCCAACGACAACGCGCTCATTCCGGTGTTCAACCCGAAGTCGTTCAACGCGATCACCATCGCGGGCCTCGCGGCCAGGTTCGCTCCGGACGAGGAGACCGACCTCACCCGGATCATGCCGCAGGATTGGCAGCTGGCCAGCACCTTCCGGACGGTGTCATCACCGAATCTGCTCGACGCCGTCACCGGGGCGAACGGGCTCACCAGCTTCCGCTACACCAACGAGGCCTACCTCGGCGCGATCGTCGACGACAACGCGATGACCATCGGGCTCGACCAGACCAGCCTCGGCACCCTCGACGGCCCGGTCGCGGAGAAGTCGTTCCCGGTGCCCGGCGAATGGGGTGACCAGCTGACCAAGGTGCCGTTCATCGGGCCACTGGCCGGAAACCTCTTGGCGGCCACCATCGGTCACGGCAAACGCATCGCGCCCACCGATCACAACTGGCTCTACCGGTGGCGCGACTACCGCGACACCCCGACCACCTCGTGGACCAATCCGTCCCGCGAAGTGGTGGATATCAAGGATTTCGCCCGCATGCTGTCCGGACCGCTCGGCTTCACCGAAATCTACTTCCCGACAAAGGTTCTTTACGACACCTTCTTCGCCCTCGGCGGCACCCGATCCGGCGACCTGTCCCCGATCCGGTACGAGGCCCAACTGCGCGACAAGCCGATGATCACCATCAACGGCGATAAGAGCGTGGTGAACAACATGCTGAACCTGCAGGAGGTCGCGTCGCAGCTCTTCACCAACGCACCGCATTTCCGGCGGGTCATGCTGCCCGGATACACGCACATCGACACCCTGGCCGGGGCGGAGGTGCAGAACGACGGCCGACCGGATCCGGCCGGGCTGGCGATCGCCGGGTTCGTCGAGCGCGCCGTCGGCGCCGATCGGTAAACCCATGAACGACAACGACTGCCGAACCACGGTGGTGCGCCGCGAGCGCGACGACCGAACCCTCATCATCCGGCTGCATCGCCCGGCCAAACGCAATGCCTTCGATGCCGCGATGACGGCCGAATTGGACTGCGCCCTCAACGAATTCGAGGACGATCCAGAACTGCGGGTCGCGATTCTCACCGGCGGCGACGAGATGTTCTCCGCGGGCACGGATCTGAGCACCGGCCCCGGCGAGCGCACCGCACGCGGCGGCGAGTACGGCGTGATCCGCAGGCGGCGGCGCAAGCCGCTGATCGCCGCGGTGGACGGTCACGCGCTCGGCGGCGGCATGGAGATCGTGCTGGCGTGCGACTTGGTGGTGGCCGCACGCACCGCCACCTTCGCACTGCCCGAACCGCGCCGCGGCGTGATCGCCACCTGCGGTGGATTGTTCCGGACCCAGCGGGCGCTGCCGCTCAATGTCGCGAAGGAGTTGCTGCTGACCGGCGAGCCGCTCGGCGCGGAGCGCGGCTGGCACCTCGGCTTCGTGAATGTGCTGACCGCACCGGGCGACGCACTCGACGGCGCGCTCGAGGTGGCGGAGCGGATCTGCCGCAACGCACCGGTCTCGGTCCGGGAAAGCCTGACCGCGCTCGAACGCGTCAACTCCGCCGACGACGACGCGGCATGGCAGATCACGCACGACGCGATGACCACCGCGCTCGCCTCGCAAGACGCGATCGAAGGCATCACCGCGTTCTTCGAACGCCGCGAACCCCGTTGGGCGCACCGGTGATTCAGCGAGCCGACAATATGAATAGGAAGAAAACTTTCGGATAGAAATATCAAGAGCGCGACACGCCTTGTGCAGCACGCTATTTCGGCGAGGATCATCGACGCGGCCGAGGAAGCCGCTTCGAGAAGCATCACCCGATCCGTTCACCAGATCGAATCATCGGTGAACGGATCGCGGTGCACCTAGCGCCCGTCCAGTTCCGAATGAAACGGTCTAGACCATGAGACCGCGCAATAACCCCACGACCAAGATGATCACCGCGACCACGATCGCCGTGATTGCCACTACCTTGCTGGCGACGGGTTCCGCCGCCGCGTTGCCCGGCACCGGATCGGCCGACACCGGTTCGGGCGGCTCGAAGACCAAGGTGGTCGTCATCGGGCTGGACGGCACCATGTACCAGAAGATCGTCGAGGCCAAAGCGCCCAACCTGCTGAAACTTGCCGAACAAGGCACCCTCGGCCAGTCCTCGATCGCACCGCACACGTCCATCTCCGGCCCCTCCTGGGCCACCGTACTCACCGGGGTGTGGGACACCAAGCACGGCATCACGAACAACAACTTCGACGCCACCCCGTTCATCAAGTACCCGACCGTCTTCACCCAGCTCGAAAAGGCCAAGCCGGAATTGACGACCGAGTCGATCGCGACCTGGGGCCCGATCGCCACCATCGCGGGCAGCAACGATCCGCACGCCGACCTCAACATCGCTACCCCGGCACAGCCGGACGACCCGGACGAGGCCAAGATCGACGCGGCCACCGCGACCGCCAGTGCGGCCGCCATCGCCAAGGACGCTCCCGACTTCCTCTTCACCCACCTCGACCAGGTAGACGAGGCCGGTCACGCGCACGGCAGCGCCTCGCCGGAATACCTGGACGCGATCACCCGGGTCGACGAACAGGTCGGCAAGATCGTCGCCGCCGTCGACACCCGCGCCGCCGCCAACCCGAAGGAGAAGTGGCAGATCATCGTCACCGCCGACCACGGCCACCGCCCGGCCGGCGGCCACGGCGGCCAATCCGCCGACGAGACAGCCAATTTCGTCATCGCCCGCGGCGGATCGTTCAAAGCCGGTGCGAAGACCAAGAATTCGCTGGTCGACATCACCCCCACCGCACTCGCCCTGCTCGACGTCCCCGCCAGCAAGGACTTCGACGGCACCTCGATGATCAACGCCGGCTGACCACCCGAATCGGCGCCCCGGCCCTATTTCCCGGCCGGGGCGCCGTTCGCCAGCAGGGCCTTCAGTTGGTCGTGCGGCAGGGCAGCCGAGTGGTGGCCGTCGCGACCGGTCATCGAGGTGTTCACGATGAGGGCGTTCAGCACAGCCTCCTCGACCGCCTCGACGACGGCGGTATACATCGGATCCATCCGGTTCCACGGCAGGCGGGCGGCGGTGACCAGGTCGGCGGCGGTGGGCGCACCGCTCGGGAATCCGGTGTCGGAGCGGCGATCTCCGGCGGTGCTGAAGGCCAGGAACAGGTCACCGGAGAACAGGCTGCCGGTAGTACCGGTGCGAGCCAATCCGAACGGCACGCGGCGGGCCATGGCCGTGCACTGCAAGGGGTCGAGCGGGGCATCGGTCGCGACGATCACGATGACCGACCCCGAACCGCCTGGCGCGGCGGGACTTCGGTGGGGTGCGGTCCCCCAGTCGGTGGTTTCCATCGGATTGCCGACCGTGAGCCGATCGCCGACGCGCACGCCGCGGATCGTCAGTTCGCGCCGGGAGCCGAAGTTCGCCTGCAGGAATACTCCGACGGTGTAGGTGTGCGGCCCGAATTCGACCAGCCGGGACGCGGTGCCGCTGCCGCCTTTGAAGGCGTAGCAGTTCATGCCGGTGCCACCGCCGACCGAGCCCTCGTCGAGCGGACCGGACCGGGTCGAATCCAGGGCGGCGACAACAAGTTCCGGCGTGACGTGACCGCCGTTGATGTCGTTGAGGTACCCGTCCCAGGTTTCGGCGCAGACGGGGAGCAGCCACTCACGAGCCAGGGCCGGATCGGTCTGGTTGATCCACTGGATCGCACCGGTGTGGCAGGCGCCGATGGCATGGGTGTTGGAGATCGTGACGGGCATCGACAGCTGGCCGACCTCATCGATCCAAGCGGTGCCGGTCATTTCGCCGTTTCCGTTGAGCGAGTAGCGTCCCGCGGCACATGGCCGTCCGAGGCCGGACCGGCCCCGTGGCAGGATCGCCGTGACACCGGTCCGCACCGGGCCCGCGCCCACTCGCAAGGGCCCGTCCCCCGCGATCAGCGTCTGATACCCCACTTCGATTCCGGCCACATCGGTAATAGCGTTCCACGGACCCGGCGTTCCGTCGGGGGCGATACCGAGGGCCCTCGCCCGCGGGCGTCCGTCGGGCGAAAACGATTGGTGCACACGCCCACCCGCCGCCCGGCCATCACCCCTCATCGAATCGCTGCGCGATGCTTCACTCATCGGCTCATCCTTCCGGCAGGGTGATGTCGAGGCATTGCGTGGCCGTCCGCGCGTAGGAGCAGATCAGCTCGGCGGCACGGGCTTTGGTGATCGATCGGTTGCGGCTGACGATGTGCAGGCCGTAGGCATCCTCCAGGGCAACCAGATTCGCGGCGACATCCAGGATCGGCGCATCGATACTGAAGTGCCCCTGGGCGATTCCCACCTCCAGCGCGCTCAGGTACACCGCGACCTGCTGCTCGAACAGCGCGGTGATCAGGTCGCCGTGCTCGGCGGCGACGGTGCGATAGGCGGCCAGCCGATACAGTGCGACGACCAGTTCGTCGGCCTCCGAGGCGGGCAGTCCCGCCCAGATCAACGCGCCGATCTTCGTGCGGGCGTCGGTGATGGTGGCGACCATGGCCAGCCGACCGCCGAAGAACCGGTCACTCGCCTCGCGATGGACCTCACGCAGCAGGTTGTCGAGATCGTCGAAGTAGTAGTGCACCGTCGCGGGCGAGACCCCGGCGAACTCGGCGACCTCACGGATCTTGAGCTTGCCGACGCCGCGGTCGGACACCGCGGTCAGCGCCGCGTCGAGAATCACCCGGCGGGCCCGCTCCTGATCCTTGTGCCGTGCCATCCGCCCCTCCTGTTGCCTCATGTTGATGACGAATTAATTATTCGTAACCTCAAAAACCAGATCTTCACAGCGGCTTTAAGTCATTCTTTGACTGTACATCAAAGAAAGGACCGGCCATGGCGACCCAGACCACCGGCCAGACTGCCGACGACGACCATCAACAACCCCGGTACCGCCAACAGCTCTCGCGAGCGCTCGGCATGGGGGAAAACATCCTGATCACGCTGTCGTCGGTGACGCCGGCGTCGAGCGTGTTCATCATCATTCCGTCGATCCTGTTAGCGGCGGGTGGCGCGTCGGTCCTCACCCTGGCCATCGCGGCGGTGGCGTCGGTGTTCATCGCACTCTGCTATGCCGAACTCTCGGCGACCTTTCCGATCACCGGCGGCGAATACACCTGGGCGGCACGGCTACTCGGCCGGCCCATCGGGTTCGCCCTGTTCGCCCTGACGCTGGTGAACGGGGTGCTGATCATCTCGGTCATCGCCCTCGGCACCGGCGACTACCTCGGCGTGGCGATACCCCAGCTCGGCGGCAAATGGGTCGGCATCGGCGTCATCGTGGTGACCACCGGGATCGCGGTGCTCAACATCAAAGCGAACGCCTGGGTCACCGGGGTCTTCCTGTGTATCGAGATCGTGGCGATCGCGGTGCTGGTGTTCCTCGGCTTCACCAATGTGCAACGCGGACCGTCGGAATGGGTACATGCGGTCACCATGACCGACGGCGGCCTGACGCCGGTGGGCGCGGGCGCGCTGGCCGCCCTCATCCCGGTGGCACTGTTCGGTTACAACGGCTACGGCGCCGCGGTCTACTACGCGGAGGAGACGAAGAACGCGACGCGCACCATCGGCCGGGTGATCTTGGTCTGCCTGGCCGCCACCGTCGCCATCGAAATCCTGCCGCTGGCCGCCGTCGTCCTCGGCGCTCCGTCGATGACCGACCTGCTGACCAGCGCGGCGCCGCTGAACTACTTCCTCACCGCGCGTGGCGGAACCACGGTGAACACGCTGGTGAGCGTCGGCATCGCGATCGCGATCGTCAACGCGGTGATCGCCATCATCCTGCAGATCTCGCGGTTGCTGTTCGCCTCGGCGCGCGACCGGAGTTGGCCCGACCCGATCGATCGGGCGCTCGGCAGCGTGCATTCGCGGTGGCATACACCGGTGGTCGCCACCGTCGTGGTCGGCGCGCTGGCCGCCGTCGCGGCGACCGTACTACCGCTGTCCTGGCTGATCACCGCGACCGGCGCGGGGCTGGTCATGGTGTATTTGATAGTGGCGCTGGCCGCTTTTCGGGTGCGTAGCCGTCCGTCCTCCGGCGGCTATCGGATGCCGCTCTGGCCGCTGCCGCCGATCATCGTCGTTGCCGCGATGGGCTATTCGGCGTACAGCGTTATCGACGCCTCCTGGCAGCAGATGGCGGTCGCCGTCGTCGCGATGTTGCTCGGCTGTGCGTACTACCTGGTCTACCTGCGTCCGCGTCCGGACCGCTGGAAACTGCCGGATCCCATTCAGGAGTCTTGAGGCACAACGGCATTCGAGACCGGTTGCGCGCGTTGCGCGCACCGGTACTCGTGCGGGCTGATGCCGTAGGCGGCGCGGAAGGTCCGGCTGAAATGCGCGGGGTCCGGGAAGCCCCAGCGCGCGGCGATGGCGGCGATCGACCGGTCGCGGCGTAGCGGGTCACGCAGGTCGCGACGGCAGCGTTCCAGACGGCGCTCCCGGATCCAGCCCGCGACGGTCGTCGTCTGCTCGTGAAAGAGCTTGTGCAGGTAACGAGTTGAGATGTAGTGCGCGGTAGCGATCCGCTGCGGCGACAGGTCGCCCTCGCCGAGGTGTGCTTCGATGTACGACATGACCTGCGTGGTCAGCGGGCGCCGCATCGCGGTTCGGGTCGAAGCGAGCAGGTCGAGGCGGCCGGCCAGGACGGTGACGAGCAGATCGATGATGTTGTCGGCCAGGCGTGTCTCGGCCGGTCCCGATACCTCGTCGAGATGGCAGGTCAGTTCGCGCAGCAGCATGGACAGCAGCGCGCCCGCGCCGTGGTTGCCGGGGACCCGGCGCGCGGTGACGGCCGCGATCCGGTTCTCGGGCAGGCACAGCAGCTGGCGCGGCAGCATCAGCACCAACTGCCGGTAGGGGCCGTCGAACGCCATGGAGTAGGGGCGACTGGTGTCGTATATGGCGAAATCGCCCTCGGCCAAACGGGTTTCGCGGTCGTCCTGGGTGAGCAGGCAGTGCCCGTGTAGCTGTACGCCCAGCTTGTAGCATTCGGGATCGGAGCGAGAGATCAAGGCCGACGTCCGGTGCACCACGTGCGGGGTGGCGCCGATCTCGGTCACCTGCAGCGCGCCCAGCGCGACGCTGCGTAGCCGGCCGTCGAAGGGTTCGGCTCCGGCGCGCTCTACCTGTAGCGGCGCAAAGGCGTTGGAGACGGCGTCGCGGAAGCTGTCGAATCGGTCAACCCGCGCGAGCCGCGGCGGCATCGCCACTGACATGTGCCCTCCTCGATGATGCGGCACTGACAGGTAGCGATCATATACGATTTCGTAGCTGAGATTCTATGCGGTAGTGGAAAATCCTCGCCCGCAACGTGTTCGGCCCGGGGTCAGGCGGCGCCGGTGTTCATGGCGTGCAGGATCGCGTGCTGATCGAGGCGGTCGCCCTGCAGGGTCACGCACAACCGGCCGCGATACAGCACCAGCACCCGATCGCAAAGAGTCGCAAGCTCGTCGAGGTCCGTCGAGCACAGCAGCACCACCGTCGAGGCCGCCGCAGTGCGCAGCAGGGCGTGGATCTCGGCCTTGCCGCCGACATCGACGCCACGGGTCGGGTCGTCGAGCAACAGCACGGTCGGCTCGGCCGCCAGCCATTTGGCGAGTACCACCTTCTGCTGGTTACCTCCCGACAGCAGGCCACCGGCCACATCGACATCTGTTGTGCGAATGCGTAACCGAGACACCAGATCTCGGGCACGAGCCCGCAACTTGCCCGGCGTCAGCAGGATGCCGTCGCGGGCCAGGGCCACCGACCGGATCTGGGCCATGTTCTCCCACACCGGCTTGTCGAGCATCAACCCGATCCGCCGCCGATCGCCGGAGACCAGCGCGACTCCGGCGGCAATCGCGGCGCGGAGACCGGACGGGCCGGATCGTCCGTCCGGCAGGGTGATTCGACCGGCACTGGGTGCGCGCAACCCGGCCACGACTTCGAGGATGGCGGTGTGGCCCGAACCCACGAGCCCGGCGATACCGACGATTTCCCCTGGTGCGGCACTGAATTCGAGCTCATGCAACCGGCCTGGCACATCGACGCCATGCACGTGCAACGCACCGGGCAGCCGTCCGGACGGACGCGCCACCGCGACATCGACTGGGCCGCTGGTGCGCTCGCCGAGCATGGCCGTCACTACCTGGGCCATATCGAGTTCGGCGCGTGGCATCGCCGAGAGCACCGTGCGCCCGTCGCGCAGCACGGTGATCTCGTCGCACAGCGCCATGGTTTCCTCCAGGATGTGCGAGACGAATACCACCGCGACGCGTCGTTCCCGCAGTACCCGAACGATATTCAGCAGCCGGCGGGTGCCCCCCTCGTCCAGCGCCGAGGTGGGCTCGTCCAGGATCAGCACCCGCGGCTCGGTGATCAGCGCCTTGGCGATCTCGACCAGCTGACGCTGCGCCAGGGACAAGGTGCCCAGCTCGCGGCGCACGTCGACGTCGAGGCCGAGCTGAGCCAGCACCGGCTCGGCGCGCGCGACCATGGCCGCCCGGTGCCGGAACGGCCCACGGGTCGGTTCGCGCATCGGATACAGATTGGCCAGCACATCGAGGTCGGGGAACAGATTCAGTTCCTGCGACACCACCGCCACCCCGTGTCTCGCGGCCTGGGCGGTCGAGTTGAACGACACCGGCTGTCCGCCGAGCCGGAGGCTGCCGTGATCGGGAGCCACCGCGCCGGACACCACCTTGATCAGGGTGGACTTTCCGGCACCGTTCTCCCCCAGCAGCGCGTGCACCGAACCCTCGCGCACGGTCAGTTCGGCGTCGTGCAACGCGGTGACGCCGCCGTAGGTCTTGCCGACGCCGCGCACCTCGAGCATTGGCGCACTTGTCATTTCGCGTCTGCCAACGGCCGCAGGTAGCTGCCGGGGTCGGCGAGCTGGCGGGCGGCGGCAGCGGCGAACCATTGACGTCTGCTCTGGTCGCTCTGCTGACGGGCGATGATGTCGTCGATATTCGCGGCGTTGATGATCAGCCCGCCGGGATTCCACCAGCCCTGCGTCAACGGTTTGCCGGTGCGCGCATGGTCGGCAAGCAGCCGAATCGCGATGTAGCCCTTGAGCCAATGCTCCGGCGAGGCGAGCGCGGCGACGTAGCCGTCCTTGACCCCGGTCAGCGCCTGCGCGTCGGGATCGCAGGACCCGACCAGCATCCGGCGGCCGGTGTTCTTCTGGATCAAGGACAGCGACACCGCGTCGGAGGCGCCCGCACCGAGGTAGGCGACCGCGTTCGGGTGCGCCTTCACCGTGTTGTTCCATTTGTTGTAGTTGTCGGTGGGTTCGGAGCCGGTGTCGAACGGGCCGACCACGGTCAGCATCGGACGTTGTTCCTGCAGAACGGCTTTCATGCCGTCCAACCGCTGACTCAGCAGCGCCAGGCCCGGGATGTCGTTGCCGAGGACCACCTCGCCGGTGGTGCCGACCGGAATCTGCTTGATGATCTCGGTGGCGAGGCTACGACCGAGCTCGGTGTTGTCGTTGCCGACGTACAGCTCCACCTTCGCGCCGACCGGCGGCACCGTATCGACGGTGGCGAGTGGGACGCCCGCGGCGGCGGCCTGCTGGAGTGGGCGCACGAACAGATCCGGGGTCAGCGTCTCCATCGCGACGCCGTCGCGCGCGGTGCGCACCGCGGCCTGGAACTGCGACACCTCCTGCGGGCCGTTGATCGACGACGGTGCGGTCTCGTTCAGATCCACGTCCCCGGCGTCGGCGGCCCCCGCCGCGGCCCCTAATGCCATCTCCTGGAAGGGATTCTGTGAGGTGGTGGCGTAGACGAACGCCATGTGCAGCGTGCCGCTCTTCGGGCCGCCGCCGCTGCCGGTACTACTGCCGCACGCGACCAGGATCAGCGCGCAGCACGCCACCGCGCCGCGCAGCCATTTGTTCGATCGATTCATCGCTATTCCTTCGAAAGATGTTCGCTAGAGCCCGAATTCGGACCGTTTGGCGCGACGGCGGCTGCGCAGCAGGCTGTCGATGGCGACCGCGATCAGCACGACGACGCCGCTCGCGAACGCGCTCCAGTTGACCGGGATGTCGAAATACACCAGGCCGCTGGACACCACGCTCAGCAGCACCGCGCCCGCGACCGCGCCGACGACCGTCGCGCTGCCACCGCGCAGCGGCGTGCCGCCGATCACCGCGGCCGCGATGGCCTGCAATTCGAACCCGGTGCCGACGTTCGGGTCGCCCGAGGTGAAGAACGCCAGGCCGAGCACGCCGGCCAGCCCGCACAGCGCACCGACGCCCATCAGCACCAGCAACCGGGTCCTGGCTGTCGAGATGCCGGAAAACCGGGCCGCTTCCGGGTTGGATCCGATGGACCGGACCCGATAGCCGAACGGTGTCAGGCGCAGTATCACCGTGAGTACGGCGGTGACCACGAGCAACACCCACACGCTGACCGGCAGTCCGAGCCGATCACCACCGACGATCGTGAAAAACGAACTGTCCAAAGGTAATCCGTTCACCTGCTGACCATTGCTCCACGCCGCCGCCAGTCCGCGATAGACCTGCATGGTCGCCAAGGTCGCGACGATCGCCGGGATCGCGATCACCTGCACGACGAGCGCGTTGACCAGACCGAGCAACGCGCCGAACCCGATCGCGGCGGCCGCGGCCAGCCACGGGTTGAGTCCCGACCGGATCAGCACCGCCGCGGTGATCAGCGACAACCCGAACCCGGCGCCCACCGACAGGTCGATTTCGCGCATCGCCAGCAGGAACGCCATCCCGGCGGCGAGCAGCCCGACGTACACCGAACTCTGCAGCACGTCGCGAATCTGGCCCGCACTGAAGAAGTCCGGGTGCAGCACACCGATGAGGACCACCAGGGCCACGGTGGCCAGCAGGACACTGTTGGATTCGGTGTGCAGCATTCGCCGCACCATGGGTGCGATAGCGGTCGGTGCGGCGGCCGGTTCACGCTGTTCGGTGTCGTTGGCGGTCACGAGCGTTCCTGTCGTCGGATGTGCGAACCAGCTTCCGGCACCGGGGCCCGAGATCCCTTGTCCCTGCGTGCACAGTCCTTGTCCGCCAGAACACCCGGTGCGGGCAGCGCTCGAATTCGCCGGTTCGCGCCGGTTACCGTCGGCGCGACAACAGCGATGCGGAGATCCGGCATGGACATGACGAAACGATTGGCGGGCCAGGTCGCGCTGATCACCGGCGGCGGGACCGGTATCGGTGCGGCGGCTGCACGGCGACTGGTCGCGGAGGGCGCGGCGGTGGTGCTGTGTGGCAGGCGGCGCGAACCGCTCGAGGCGGTGGCCGCCGAGCTCGGCGACGCCGCGCTGGTCGCGGCGGGCGATGCCGCTGACACCGCCGATGTCGAGCAGATGGTGGCCGCTGCCATCGATCGCTACGAACGCCTGGATCTGGTGGTGGCCAACGCGGGTGGGCACGGGCTCGGGACGGTGGGCGACACCGGCGACGACGACTGGCAGCTCGCGATGCGGACCAATGTGACCACCGCGTTCGTCACCGTGCGCTGCGCGCTGCCGCATCTGCGTGCGCGGGGCGGCTCGGTCGTGGTGGTGTCGTCGCTGGCCGGGCTGTTCGCCGGACCCGCGGTGGCCGGTTACGTCACCGCGAAGCACGCGTTGATCGGGCTGACCAAGTCGTTGGCTCGTGACTATGGCCGCGACGGTGTGCGGGTGAACGCGCTGTGCCCGGGTTGGGTGCGCACCGACATGGCCGACGAGCAGATGGATGTGCTTGCGGCCCAACGTGGTATCGATCGCGAGGCGGCCTACCGGTTGGTCACCCGTGACACACCGTTGGGGCGGCCGGTGGAACCCGACGAGATCGCCACCATCGTCGCGTTCCTGCTGTCCGCCGATTCTGCCGCGATGACCGGTTCGGTCGTGGTCGCCGATGCCGGCGCGGCCGCGGTCGACCTGCCCACGATTGCGTTCGCGTCCAACGAATGAGGAGATGACGATGGCCGAAGTACAGGATCGGTCCCCCGCTGACTGGAAGGAGATGGACGACTTCGCCGCCGGGATCGACGGCAACCGGATACCGCCGACCGATCGGCTGACCGGCCAAGGCTGGCTGCTGCGCCGGTCCGACGATGTGGTGACCGAGTTGCGGTTCCGCTCCGCCGATCAGGTGCGCTGGGTGCGCGACGCGGATTCGGGCACCGACTGGTATCAGGCGATCGAGGTCTCCCCCGATGTGTTCTTCCTCGACCAGACCTTCGCCGACCGGCCGCACGTCAGCGAGGTCACGGTGCTGCACCTGCCGACGGCGCGCACGGTGACGATCGAATCGACCATCGCCGAGCAACCGACGCCCGGTATCCCGCAGGTGTCGCAGCGGTTCATCGCCGGGGTCGTCGATCTCGGCGACGGGCGCGTGCCGAGTGGCGAAATCCCTGGTCCCACTCGCGATCTCGTTGGTTGGCGGGCCCTGTACCGGTACAGCCCGAACCATCTCTACGAGCATGTCTATCTGAGCTCCGAGCGCTACTGCTGGCAATGTCTGGTCGGCGAACAACGCGGCCACGGCGACGTGGACCTCGCCACCACATGGAAACTCGCGGACGACTTCTACGTGTTCACCTTCCGTGAGTTCCTGATCCCCGTCGCCGCGACCTGGCTCTACGACCTCGCCGCGATGCGTTCCACCGGAAAGTTTTTCGGCATCGGCCACGGCGGCGCAGTACGCAACGCGCCCGGCGGCGCCCACATCACCGACCTCGGCCGAGTGCAGTATCCCCAAGACGGACAACCGATTTGAAGGAGAGCAACCCCATGCACCGCGACCTCGAGGTGATCACGGCCCACTACGCCGCCTCCGACCGCGGCGATCTGCCCGGCATGCTGGCCCCCCTGGCCCCGGACGTGGCGTGGACCGAGATGGCCGGATTCCCCTACGCAGGCACCTACATCGGCCCGGACGCGGTGCGCGACAACGTCTTCGCCCGCATCGCCGCCGAATGGGACGGATACACCGCCGCGGTCGACGAGATCGCGGGCGCCGGAACCGGCATCGTCATCGGAATCGGCAACTACTCCGGCACCTTCCGAGCGACCGGCCACTGGATGACCGCCCGTTTCGTGCACGTATGGCGCCTGTCCAACGCGAAGGTCGTCCGCTTCGAACAGTTCACCGACACCGCCGCAGTCCAGGCGGCCATGCGACCCTAACGGGACGAGACGATCGGGAGGACTGTGTGATGATCGACAAGGTGGCATGGATACATGTGGTCGAGGGGAAGGTGCTGAGCACCCGATCGCATGGCAAGGACGTCTACTACTTGCCGGGCGGGAAGCGTGAACACGGCGAGAGCGACACCGAGACACTGGTGCGGGAAGTCTTGGAGGAGTTGACCGTTCGGATCGATCCGACGACCGCGCGGCATCTCGGCACCTTCGAGGCACAGGCACACGGCCATCCCGACGGTGTCACTGTGCGAATGACCTGCTACACAGCAGATTTCGAAGGCGACCCAACACCCGCGAGTGAAATTGCCGAGGTCGCCTGGCTATCCGAGTCCGATCGCGATTCCGTGTCACCGGTCGATCAACTGATCTTCACCCACCTCCATGCTCGGGGTCTGCTGGACAGATAAGCTGCCGATCACCGCCAGTACCTGCCACACGCGCGAGTCGAGGACACTGGGCTGCGGCAGCTGTACGGCAAAATCCCGCTACACGAGGAGGCCCGGCCGCTGTTCGACGACGAGATGCCCGCCGTGTTCAGCATGATTTTGGCCCCGGCCACACAATGGCCGACGTAACTCCGGTGGCGCACCCCGACGACATTGTCTTCGCCTGTGGAACGTAAAGCGTTGTGGCGGACTCATTCTCGGAGATCTCGGGTACCGCGTTGACTTTGGTTGTTGGTTGCGTGCCGGGTGTGGGGGTGCGGTGCTGCCGATGCAATAACCGTTCAGGAAGGTCTGCTGGTCCGGGAATGATTGGGTAATGCTGGGCGCGTGAGGTGGGGTTCCCGACCTTACCCTGCTGTTTGGTCACGGAAGTGGCAGTTCCAGCCTGGCTGGGTGGCTGTGGTGCTGTTCTCGAGATTCTCGGGCAGATAAGCGTGTCGGGTGCGGTGTAGTTGGTGGTACCGAGCGAGCCTGCGGATTGCCACTTGACGCACGAAGCATCCTCTTGACTCATGCTGCAACCTGCGTCAAGAGGATGCTTCGTACGTCAAGTCGTCATGGCCGCGTTGGGTCGAGTCAAATGGCCGGGGGCAGTCCCGTTCGCGGAGATCGAGTCGAGTCGAATGGTCGTTGTTGATGATCAAGTAGCGACCTTTTGACTCGGCTCGGTTCGTTATCGGGTGGCGGCGGCCGCTGACGACGCTGGAACAGGCTATTGCACACCGAACTTGGGTTCCGAAGATCTCGATTCGCCACCACAGCCAGCCAGCCAGCCACGCTGTGATGCTGTTCCCGAGAGCCTTAGGCAGGGAAGCGGCGGAGGCCGTGCAGTTGATAGCACCGAGTCGAGTCGAATGGTCGTGGTTGAAGATCAAGTAGCGACCTTTCGACTCGACTCGATTCTTGGTTGCTCACCGGCAGCTACTCGACGACGCTGGGAGGGGCCGTTGCGCACCGAACTTGGGTCCGAAGGTCTCGAGAACAGCACCACAGCCAACCAGCCAGGCTGGAAGATCACGTCGCGCGCCTGACCGTAAGGGTAAGGCCGGGGACGGCACACGACGCGCCCAGCATTACCCAATCATTCCCGGACCAGCAGACCTTTCTGAACCGTTATTGCATCGGCAGTACCGCACCCCACCACCCGGTACGTAACCAACAACGAAAGTCACCTGACACCAGTCCAACACTCGCTGCATCCGCCATCGATGATCACGAAACCAACGGACGCGCTCATCAACAGCCTCCACAGCCCCCAGCGAAATCGCATACCACAGTCGTATTCGCACATGTGCTCAAAATTCATAGCGGCAGGCGTGGACAACTTCAGCAAGAGCGGGTCGCGATCGACCTCCCGGAATTGTCTGCGACGACGGCGATGAACCGGCATCGAAATCTGGCCTAGTCAGTAGCTGCCGTCAGCGGAAAGTTGCCGATTCCGTTGAGGATTCGGTATTCGCGAGGTGGTACGCCATAGGTCAGTTTGAACAACCGGCTGAAGTGGGCTGCGTCGACGAAGCCTCGCCGCGCCGCCACCGCGGCGACGGTGAGCTCGTACAGGGTGGGATCGGTCAGGTCGGCGCGGCAGCATTCGAGTCGTCGCTGGCGGATCCATCCGCATACGGTGGCGCCCTCGGCGCGGAACAGCTTGTGCAGGTAGCCGAGGGACAGGTGTGCGGCGGATGCTGCCATCGCCGGAGAGAGTTCTGGGTCGTCGAGGTGGTTTTCGAGGAATTTCTTTACTTGGGGTAACACGCCGTGGGCGGTCGCAGCTGGATCCACGCCTATGTGCGCGGCCAGCGCGGTCGTCACCACATCGATGACGGTGTCGGCCAGCCTCAGCAATTCGAGAGTGCCGAATTCGGTTGTTCTGGTGGTCATTCCGGCCAGCAATGCGGGCAGCAGCGCGGTCGCGGGGTGCCGCCGCGACAACGCGGTGGCTGTGATCGCGTTGACTTCGGCCATCGGCAGCCGTAGTACGCGGTGTGGAAACACGGCGATCCGCAACCGGCAGGCGGTGTCGAACTGCACTTGGTAGGGCCGCGACATGTCCAGCACCGCAACATCACTCGCCCCGAGCCGCACTTGACATCCGGCTTGCTTCAACACGCAGCACCCCTGAACCGGCACCAGCACTTTGTAATACGCATCGCCGCCATCCCGGACGGCACGATGCGCGATCGCGGACACCTCCGCAAACACCAACTCCCCCGCCGCATTCCCACGGACTCGACCACGAAAGTTCGCCGGGTCATCGACCACCAGTTCCAACGGCAAGCGGCCCTCGGCGGATGCGCCGTCAATACGACTCAGGATCGTCATCGCCCCATGCTGCCCGGCCCCTACACCCACCACTCGCGAATTCGGCGGCCCGTGCAGCACCAGACAACCCACCGTGCCCTGCGAGACAAGCGGATTCGCGCAACCACACCGGCACCCGCCGCCGCGTAATGAGCGGCCTGTACAGTACCGCACCACCTGCCGCACCCAGCGGAACAAACAATATCGCGCCACCACACGGCACAACCCGATCCACCATCGATACCCGTCGAGACGGCCATCGCCACACACTGCCCGGTGCATACACCCGCCACGCGCAGAATCAGCTGCCCACGCAGTACCGCACACCCCACCGCGCCCTGCGGGACAGTCAAATTCGCGCAACCGCACCGACACAAACAGATCCACCAACGATGCCTGTCAGGATCGTCATCGCCCCATGTTGCCCAGCGGATGCGCCGTCAACACTAGTCGGACCGTCATCGCCCGACGCCGCCCGGCGCTCACACCCACCACTCACGCAATCAGCTGCCCGTGCGGCACCCGCCGCGCCCAGCGAGACAAGCAAACTCGCGCCACCACACGGCACAACCAGATCGACCGTCGGTGCCCGTCGAGACCGCCATCGCCACACGCTGCCCGACGGATGCGCCGTCAACACGAGCCAGGATCGTCATCGCCCGACGCCGCTGGGCACACACTCGCCACTCATGAAACCTGCTGCCCCTGCAGCACCGAACAACCCATCGTGCCCTGTGGGACAAGCAAATTCGCGCCACCACACGGCACAACCAGATCCACCATCGATGCCCGTCGAGACCGCCATCGCCACACGCTGCCCGACGGATGCGCCGTCAACACGAGCCAGGATCGTCATCGCCCGACGCCGCTCGGCACACACACTCGCCACTCATGAAACCTGCTGCCCGCGCAGCACCGAACAACCCATCGTGCCCTGTGGGACAAGCAAATTCGCGCCACCACACGGCACAACCAGATCCACCATCGATGCCCGTCGAGACCGCA
>NZ_JBHXAU010000020.1:143123-179087 GCF_042727395.1 Nocardia sp. NPDC060255
CCATCGCCACACACTGCCCGACGGATACGCCGTCAACACGAGCCAGGATCGTCATCGCCCGACGCCGCTCGGCACACACACTCGCCACCCATGAAACCTGCTGCCCGCGCAGCACCGAACAACCGACCGTGCCCTGTGGGACAAGCAAATTCGCGCTGCCGGTCCCTTCGACAGTGATGCCGATCCCTTTCGAGAGGCAGCGCACAAGGTCATCGGTGATGTCTCGCATCGACCTGCTGTGGCGTCGGTAGGCCGGCCCAGGCGTACGCGTTGTCGTACAGCGCGGTGAGTTCGGCAGGCCTGTCGGTGCCGTAGCGATCGGTCGGGACGGTATATCCGCGCTCGGTCATCCACAGGCTCAGCATGCGATAGGACGGGCGAGCGCCGGCGAGGTCGTCCAGGTGCAACGTTGGCGGGGTGCCGGGGAGAGCGGGGGTCATCGTGTCGTGGTCGAAGATTGCCACGGACGCGGCGAAACGCCAGGCGCTGTCCGCTTTCTCGGCGCGATGCAGCATCCGCAGGTACGCGGTCAGGTCGACCTCGACGCCGCGGAAAGCGCCGCGCATCTCGATGGTCATCGGTACCTCGGCGATCGCGCGGGCGCCGTTGATGTCGATAACGGGCTGTCCGAGCCGGTGGCCGGATGGGGTCTGGTCGAACACGCGCTTCGACAACTCGATGTACTCGGCCGCGGTGCCGTCGAACCAGCTTGTCTGGATCGTCGCCTCGGGTGTGTAGCACCGCGCGAGGAGGGACCACCAGCCCCGGTCACGGGCCTGTCGCTCATGGGTGATCAGGGTCAGCACACTCACCGGGTCGGAGCCACTGTCGGACATTTGCCGCATCACACGTTCCTTTGCTCGGACCGACGCCATATCGCCTTGACGTCAAGATCGCAGTGTATATGGTTTGGTGTATACCAACATTTATATAGGAGTAGTCATGGCGGGATATGTCATCGAGGGCGCCCGGGTATTCGACGGCGAGCAGTCGCTCGGCGTGCGGACCGTGCAGGTGCAGGGGTCGCGGATCGTCGCGGTCGGCGCGCTCGTGCCCGCGGGGGTCGAGCGAATCGACGGCGGCGGCGCCACCCTGCTGCCCGGCCTGATCGACGCACACACCCACACCGACGTCGAAATGCTCGGCTACGCCCTGCAATTCGGCATCACCACCGAGCTGGACCTGTTCTCGTTCCCGCAGACGATGGACGCGGTTCGCCGCGCCGCCGCCGAACGCACCGACATCGCGGATGTTCGTTCATCCTCGGTGGGCATGACCGCACCCGGCGGGCATCCGACCCAGCTCCGCGGCGGCGTGGACGATCCAGAGTTGCCGACGGTCTCCCGGCCCGAGGACGCCGCCGGTTTCGTCGACGAACGGATCGCCGAGGGCGCCGACTACATCAAGGTGATGATCGAGAGCGGCGAGACGCTCGGCAAACAGGTCCCCGTCATCGATGCGGACATCGTCAAGGCGGCGGTGGTGGCCGCGCACGACCGCGACCGCATGGTGCTCGCCCACGCGCTGACCATCGAGGCGACCCGGCAGGCGCTGGCCGCCGGCGCCGACGGGTTCACCCACCTGTTCATCGATGGTCCGTGCACGCCCGATCTGATCGAGGCGTTCACTGCAGCAAGGGCTTTCATGATCCCGACGCTGAATCTGCTGGCCTCCATCACCAATCAGCGACTGGGTGCGGTCCTGGCGCGCGACAGCCGGGTCGCCGGTCGCTTGCCGCAGGCATGGTTGGACAACCTCGGCGCCCAATTCGACACGCTCCCGGCCGGCAACTTCGATGCCGCCCTGGCCGCGGTAAAGGCGTTGCATGCCGCCGGTGTGCCGATCCTCGCCGGCTCCGACGCCAATCACCACTTCGGCGCGCGCGGCATGGCACACGGTGTGAGCCTGCACGGCGAACTACAGCTGCTCGTCCGCGCCGGCCTCACCCCGATCGAGGCGCTACGCGCCGCCACCAGCGTGCCCGCGGCGATATTCGGCCTCGACGACCGCGGGCGGATCACCCCGGGCGCACGCGCCGATCTGCTACTGGTCGACGGCGACCCCACCAGCACGATCGCCGACACCCTGTCGATCAGGGCGGTGTGGCGGAGCGGATCCAGGACAGCCCGCTGAGCACCTCGCCCGGCCGCCTCCCGGCATCCGACCTGGTCGACGCCGGGAGGGCGGCCTCCGCGATCGACTGCAACGCGGCCTGCAGCGTCCGAACAGACTCATCGGTGAGGCCCGCGAGCAGCCGGCCCATCACCTCCTCCGCGATGATGTTGCAGCGGCGCAGGAGTTCGTCGCCCTCCGGGGTGATCCGGTGCAGAATCGCCTTACCCACACCGGGCCTGCGCTCGATCAACCCGCGCTGCTCGAGGCGGACGACCACCGCGCCCGCCGACTGATCCGACTGCCCGATGAACAGGGCCAGCGCGTGGGTCGAGGAATCAGGCTCGGCCGCAACGGCATACAGCATGCCCCACTGCGGCAACGTCACCCCCACCTGAGCCAGCGCGGCCTCGCAGGCCAACTGCTTGCGCAGCTGTGCCCGCCGCAACAGCATCGCGACCTCGACACCATCGGGCACGTTCCGATCGGCTATCATCCTCGCAGTATATAACAACACGTATATGTAGCCGGGGAAGGCTGCCTTCCATTCGTAAGCGGCTATCGTTTTGTCAGCTCCTGCGGTAACGCCGCACCGTCGGTCCCGGCCTCGCGCGGGGCGCCAGCATCACACCGACCGGCGACCCGCCACCGCTACGGACCCGGCGTTTCCTGCGCCCGGCACGCCGACCGAAGCTGCCGAACCAGTGACTTCGTGCTGAACCAGCGACTTCGTATGGCGCACCTAGGATTTCGAGAATCGTCTCCCGGGCGATCTACTCGGAACGTGATCGACAGTCCTTCCAACGGAGCCATACCCTTCACGGAATCAGCGGCTGCCCGTGATCGGAAAACCCGCTATGCCTTGTCGGGCAAGCGGATTCGCGCTACGGGTTGCTATTAGGTCTACGGAGGCGCTATTAGGTCGGCGGCTCGTTCGGCAATGACCATGGTTGGCGCGTTGGTGTTACCAGTTGTGATGGTTGGCATCACCGAGGCGTCGGCGACCCGCAGCCCTGTCACCGCGCGTACCCGTAGGGCGGGATCTACCACTGCCTCCGGGCCTACACCGAGCGCACAGGTCCCGCTCACATGGTGGTAGCTGATCACTGTTTGCCGGATGTAGTCACGTAGGTCTGTGCCTGCTCGTACGCCTGGGCCTGGATACTGCTCGACCGCGCCCCAGGGGTGCAGTGCGGGTGCGGCGCCGATCTGCCTGCACAGCGTTACTGCGTCTGCCAGTCGGTACAGATCCGTGGGCGCCGCAAGAACTTTCGGGTCGATCAGGGTTGCCCCCTCGGGGCCGGCGACGGTGAGCCGTCCGATGCTGTCGGGGCGGATCAGTCCGGCCATGAGTGAGAATCCGTTGCCGGGCCCCGACATCCACGGCTCGTAGAGCGGGACGCTGAAATGGAGGGGTTGCACGTCGGGGACCGCTAGACCTGCCTCGCTGCGCCAGAACAGCTGTGTTTGCGCGTGTGGCAGCCCCGGCGTGTGCACGATCTCGCGCTCGGCGCTGAAGATCACCGGCACCAGCCAGTGGTCGCGCAGGTTCCGGCCGACGCCGGGCAGGTCGGCGATCGGCTCGATACCGGCGGCCCGCAGCTCATCGGCGGGCCCGATACCCGAGCGCAGCAGCAATGCGGCCGAATCGATCGCGCCTGCGGTCAGGACCACCTCGGCCTGCGCTGATGCCCTGAACGGGCGGCCGTCGATGCTGCCGGTCACGCCGACGGCTCGGCCCTGCCGCACCAGGACACGGTCTACTCGCGCACCTGTGCGTACGCTCAACCTCGAATTCCCAAGCACGGGTTTGAGATACGCGTCGGCGGTGGTCCTGCGCAACCCGTCGCGGAGGGTGAACTGCGCCCGCCCCGCACCGTCCTGCACCCCGCTGTTGTAATCCGGATTGACAGGCACCCCCGCCTCCTCGGCCGCCGCCAGAATAGCCTCCTGGATCGGATCGACCGCGTAGTCACTGAGCACATCGAGCATCCCGGTGGTGCCTTTGACTCCGGAGTCGTCGCGGTCATAACGCTCGATCCGCCGGAACAGCGGTTCGATCTCCCGCCACGACCACCCGGGGCCACCGCACTCGGCCCAGGAGTCGTAGTCGGCCGGGTTGCCCCGCACGTAGATGGTCGCGTTGAGGGCGTGCGAACCCCCGAGCACCCGCCCGCGCGGTATATGCAGGCGACGGCCGGCGGCGTGCGGCTGGGCGACGCTGAAATAGTCGTAATCCTCGGCCGTATGCCATAGTTCGTGCATCCGCTGCGGGTCGTGAATGGCCGGATTGGTATCGGCCTGGCCCGCTTCGAGCACTAGCACGGTGGCCTCGGTGCGGTCGAGCAGCCTGCGCGCGAGCACCGAACCGGCCGTGCCCGCGCCGACGACGATGTAGTCGGCGTGCAAGTCGTAATCCGTCACGCGATGGATCGTCGCTGCCTGCCCGGCCCCGGCGCAGGCTCGTCCGTGACAGTGTGCGCGTGAAGTCAACGGATGGACACCGGGTGCGCGATGCCGCGCGGCGAAACGGCCGCAGAATCATCGTTATGGAAGGCGATGCCGGATCCAAACACGAGGCCGCGTACGAGCTCATCCGGTCCCGCATCGTCGCAGGCGAATACGGGCCGGGATATCGCCTCGTGCTCGAGCAGCTCGCCAGGGAGTTCGGCGTCAGCGCGGTGCCGGTGCGCGAGGCTGTGCGCAGGTTGGAGGCCGAGGGGTACGTCGAATTCATCCGGAATGTCGGTGCGCGCGTGGCACATCTGGACACCGGGGAATATCAGCAGGCCATGCAGACCTTAGCGGTGTTGGAAGGGTACGCGACCGCCGCGGCGGCCCCACGGATGCGCAAGACCGACATCACCCGCGCCCGCTCCCTCAACCAGCAGATGTCCCAGGCGCTAACCGCTTTCGACCCTGCCGCCTTCACCGAACTCAACCATCGCTTCCACGACGTGATCCTGCAGCGCTGCCCCAACTCCCACATCCGGACGCTGACCGGAGCAGAGTGGGCCCGACTGGACCGAGTCCGCCGAACCTCATTCGCGTTCATCCCCGGCCGAGCACACGGATCGATCACCGAACACGAACACCTCGTCCACCTCATCGAGACCGGCGCCGACGTACGGGAAATCGAATTCGCCGCCAGAGACCACAAACTCGGCACCCTGCGCGCCATCGCCGAACGCACCGCGCCGCTGGAACGTCGAGCGAAGTCTTGAGCTCGCCTCGGGTGCGCCGACAGCGCAAAACCGGTATCCCAAAGCAGGTTTCGTGTTCCGGTCCCACATCCGGACGTTGGCCGGTGCCGAGTGGGCCGACTGGACCGAGTACGTCCGACCTCGTTCGCATTCGTGCTCGGCCGCGCGCACGGATCGATCGCCGAACGCGAGCACCTCGTCCACCTCATCGAGATCGGCGCGAGATCGAATTCGCCGCCAGGACCACAAACTCGGCATTATGCGCGCCATCGCCGAACGCACCACGCAGCTGGAACGTCGAGCGAAGTCCTGAGCTCACTGCGGGCGGACAGCGCGAATCCGGGATCCTGAGCGCGTTTCGTGTTCCAGTGACAAGATCGGCGGTGACCTCGCCGAACGCATCGCGCCACAGGAACGTCAAGCGAACTCCCGAGCTCACCTCGGGTGCGCGGTCAGCCCAAACCAAAATCCCAGAGCACGCTTCGTGTTCCGGTCCCACATCCGGACCTTGGCCAGGGCTGAGTAGACCCGGCTGGACCGGTTGCGCCGGACCTCGTTCCGTTCGTCCCCGGCCGCGCGCACGGATCGATCACCGAACACGAGCACCTCATCGAACTGATCGAGACCGGCGCTGATCGAATTCGCGGCCGGGGACGACAAACTCGGCACGCTGCCAGCCATCGCCGAAGGCACCGCGCTGCGGGACCATCAAGCGAACTCTTGAGCTCACCTCGGGTGCGTGGACAGCGCAAAGCTGGGGTCCCAGAGGGCATTCGGGGTTCCGGTGATGAGATCGGCGGCGATCTCGCCGAATACCGGCGCGAACTTGAAGCCGCGGCCTGAGAATGCGGTGAGTAGCAGCATTCCGGTGTCCTCGTCCAGGTCGACGAGGGGTAGGTCGCCGGGTGCGCAGAGGTCGTGGTGCATCGAGTAGCGGACCGGTTCGGGGTTCAGGTCGGGGATGAAATTTGTTGCCCACGTGCTGATTCGGCGTAGGTCTTCGCGACTGAAGATCGGGATGTCGTCCGGTGACGGGATTGCGGACCACAGCGGCTCCGTGGCCACCTTCACGCTGTAGGAGTCGTGGCTGGGTGTTCCGTACAGGTGCACACCGTCCTCGTCGCGGATGAATACTGGAAAGCGGTCCGCGGTGAACCATTCCGGATGATGTGGCATGAACCAGGTGAGCGACAGCGGCAGGATCTGCAGGAATCCTTTGAGGTCCGGCCGGAGTCGAAGGGTCCAAGAACCCGTTGCCACCACAACTTTGGCGCAGGTGACCCGGACTTCGGGCGTCACCAACTCCAGTCGGCCGCCACGTTCGTCGAAATCGGTGACCTCGGCGTTGGTAATCACCCGCGCACCATGGCTTTTCGCCGCTTCGACGGCGGCCAGAACGCTCGCCTCCGGATACAGGCTGCCCGCGTGGTGGTCGAACACCGCGACGGTGTCGTCATCGACGCGGTGCTGCGGGTACCGGGCACGCAACGCCGCCGCGTCGAGCACCTCGTGCGGTAACTCGAACTGTTCGGCCGAGGCGATGGACTTGGCGATGCCGCCCGAGCCCGCCGTGCCGATTTGCAACGCGCCGCATTCGTCGTATAACCGCCTGCCGGTCTCCCGCTCCAGCTCCAGCCACAATTCGCGCGCTCGCCGCAGCCGCGGCACGTATCGCGGCCCCTCATGCACGGCGGAACGGAACAGTCGCGAGTCCCCGGCGTACGAGCCGCGGGCGTGGCCGATACCGAACTGCTCGATGCCGATCACGTCGAGTCCGCGCTTTGCCAACTGCCACAACGCCATCGAACCGGCGCTGCCCAATCCGATGACAACTACGTCAGCATCCATTGCTCGAGACCTTTCCGCTGTCATGCCAGTGCGGGCGACTGCCACAGGTTCAAGGTGGTGCCAATCCCCCGCCGTACAGCGTTCCGATACACCACCGTTCCCCAGGCGACATCCTCGACGGGCATGCCGCCGACCGAGAGGAGCACGATCTCGTCGTCGTCGCGGCGGCCCACCTGGGCTCCGGCCGCGATCGCGCCGAGATCGACCAGGTCGTCCTTGCGCATCGCCCCGTCGTGGATCATGTCCATGAACTTGCACCCGATGATCGGGATCGTGTTGTGCGACGGATAGCCGGTTTCCTCGGTCCACGCCTCGTACAGGCGCACATTGTCGACGACCTTTCGGACATCCGGCGCCTGCATGGATTCATCGATATTGCACGGTGCAGGCATGCTCAGAAACGTGCCCGGCCGCACCCAATCACGCACGACTGTCGGATAACTCGCGGGATCACCGGGCACACCTGTGGTGCAAAAAGTGACGATATCGCTGTCACGTACCGCGTCCTCGACAGTGCCCACGGTCATCGTTTCGAGCCGGGGAAACTCCTCGGCGACCCATTTGACGAAGGCATCGATACTCTCCTGACCGCGCCCCTTGATCTTGACGGTATCGAGCTCCGGACAGGCCGCGACGAAGGCGGCGAGCGACGTCCGCGCCATGACACCGGGCCCGACGATGCCGACCACGCGCGCGTCCCGGCGCGCCAACAGCCGAGCACCGACCCCCGGCACCGCACCGGTTCGATAGGCGGACAACAGATTTGCCGACATGAGCGCGAGCGGCGCACCGGTATCGGTATCACTGAGCAGGAACATCAGAATCGAACGCGGTAATCCCTTGTCGCGGTTGGCGATATTCGATCCGTACCACTTCATGCCGCTGGTGCCGAAGCTACCGCCGAGGTAGGCGGGCATCGCCATGAACCGTCGCTCCGCGGTATTGGCGGGCATATTCGGGAACGGCGAGTCGTCCGGGAAGGTGATCATCGCCCCGTGCGAGTCGCTGTTCGGGCCTGCCATGCGGTAATCGCCCTGGTGCAGCAATACGAAGGTCTCCTGCATGGCGTCGACGCAGGCGGGCATGTCGGTGACTCCGGCCGCGATCATGTCGGGTTCGGACAGGTAGAGAAAGTCGATCGAGGGCGTATCCATGCTGCTTCCTTCACTACTCCGCCATCCGGACCAGCTGTCCGGCGAACCAGGTTTGTACGGACTTGGTGTCGACCAGTTCGGCCGGGTCGATCGCGAACGGATCCCGGTCCAGCACAGTGAAATCGGCGGACTTGCCCGGCGTGAGCGACCCGGTGACCGCGCCGAGTCCGCTCGCCCGCGCGACGCCGATGGTGTACGCCCGCAGCGCCTCGGACACCGTCAGCGCTTGCTCGGCCCCCAGGGTCCCGGGGAACGACCCGCTGGGGTCGGCCCGAGTTACCAAGCCTTGGATACCGATCCACGGATTCGGGCTCGGCATGACCGGCCAGTCCGATCCGCCGGCCAGCAGCACGCCCGAGTCGAGCAGAGTCCTGTTGGGGCACATCCGAATCGCGCGATCACGCGGGAGGCACTGGCAGTGCGCCTCGAAGATGACACCCGGAAACCACAGCGGCGGTGAAAGATCCGCGACGACGTTCAACTCGGCGACCCGGGGCAGATCCGCCTCGGCGATGTACTCGCCGTGCGCGAGCTGCACGATGGTCTCCGCATAATCGGCGGCGCGGACCTCGGCCACCGCGTCGAGCAGCATTCGGACAGCACCGTCTCCGGTGCAGTGCACCTTGGCGCCGAGCCCACGCCGAGCCACCTCGAGCAGCCAGCCGGTGAGTTCAGCGGGCGTCATCGCGCTCTCCCCCACCCACTGGTCCCCGTGCTCCGCGTCGGGCAGGTATGGCTCGAGGAACAGCGCGGTGCGTGAGGTGGGCACGCCGTCGAGGAAGATCTTGACGAAGTCGGGCCGATGATGGGTGGTCCGATACCGTTCGGCGGCGTCGAGCAGCGGGGCACCGATCGGGTCGGTGCCGAAGATCCGGTCGTTGATCTGCGCCGAGGTCACGACCCACGCCTTCAGGTCGCCGCGACGGTCGAGGTCGGCGAGCGCGCGCAGCATCGGCAGCGACGCCGCGGCATCCTGAAAGTGCGTGATGCCGAAGCCGTGCAGCAGTTCGATCGCTCTCCGGCAGCCCGCGGCGTCGAGTGCGGTGCTGTCGCCCAGCGACGCCGCGTACGCCCGCTCCACCGGAATGAGCGCCGATTCGATGAGCAGACCGACCGGCTCACCGGTCAGCTGATCCCGCACGATCTCGCCGTCCGCGGGGTTCGGGCTGGATGTGCTGATGCCCGCCAGTTCCATGGCGCGCGAGCTGACCCACCGGTTGTGGCAGCTGTCGTCGCGAAGCAGCACCGGGCGGCCACCGGCGGCCTGGTCGAGACGGCGCAGCACGGCATGACTCGAAATAGCTTGCACCAGAGTGCTTCCCCAGCCTCCGCCGACTATCCACGCATCGGGCTCGAGGCCACCTGCCCACTCCGCGACCGACGTGAGCACAGCATCGAGCGATGCGGTCGCGTCCAACGCCAGCTCGAAGAGGTCGGCGCGGCCTGCCACGAGATGGTGCGTGTGCACGTCACCGAGGCCCGGCATGACGAACGCGCCATCGTGATCCACCACGGTCTCCCGGCCGGTCAGCTCGCCGGGCGTGGGATCCACCGCGACGACGTTGCCGTTCCGGACCAGGAACGACGAAGCCTCGGGTGCCGACTCGTCGGCTGTCCACACCGTCGCATTGGCGTGCAGTGTTTCAGACATAGTGGCGTCCCATCTCCACGTACCGCTGCGGTGATCGCGCTCGAAGAATCAGTGCCGCAACAACTCCGGCGGCAGCAGCGACCAGCAGCAGACCCGGTAGCAGCCAGACGAGAACGCCGCCGGCACTGATCAGCAGACCGAAGTTCCCGATCGCATAGCCGAGGATGGCGACCAGCGCGGCACCGGCCACCATCGGCGCGAGGAGCGTTCGGACGAGATTCTGGTCCAGGTCACGATTCCGGTGAAAGAACATGACGACGGCGAACGAGCAGGCGGCCATCAGCGCGATGACCCCCAGCGTGCCGAGGTTGGTCAGCCAGGTGAACAGCGCCCGCACGGGATCCTGCCCGGTTACCGCGAAAACCGCGACCACCAGTGCGGCCAGCACCGATTGCGCGACCGAACCGACGTGCGGGCTCCGGTGCACGACGTGGGTCCGGCCCGCGCGGGCGGGCAGCAGACCCTCCCGCCCGAGTGCGTAGGTGTAGCGGGCCACCGCGTTGTGGAACGCGAGCACGGCCGCGAAGACGCTGGTGCAGAACAGAAACCGCATGACCGTCGAATACCAGGGGCCGATATAGGAATTCGACAGCTCGAACAGGAATGTCGTTGGGTCCACCAGCTTTTCAATGAAGCCACGAGTGCTGTCGACCCCTGCTCCGTTGATCATCAGGAAGGTGACGACCGTGTAGACGACGCCGATGGTGAGCACGGAGAGGAATGTCGCGCGCGGCACCGTCCGCGTCGGGTCCGTGGCTTCCTCGCTGTAGATCGCGGTGGCCTCGAAGCCGACGAACGACGCGAAGCAGAACAGCAGCGCGATCGGCAGCGAGCCGCTGGTCAGCGCGGCCGGGGTCAGCGGAGTGGCGCTCAGCGAGGTGGTCCCGAAGTCGCCGCCGCGCACCGCGATCACCACCGCCAGCACGAGGACAACGAGGAACTCGGCCGCAACCAGGATCGACAGCATCCGCACCGAGAGGTCGATCTGCCGGTATCCGAGCACCGCGACGAGGGCGATGCCGATCAGCACGTACACCCACCAGGCGACGGCGATACCGAACTCGTCGGCGAAGAACCCACCGGTCGCCGCGCCGAACAGGCCCCAGAGTCCGATCTGCATGGCGTTGTAGCTCAACAGCGCGAGATAGGCTGCGGCACCGCCGAATTGCTGGCGCAGGCCGCGCGCGATGTAGGAGTAGAACGCGCCGGTGCTGGTGTGATGACGGGCCATCGCCGTATAGCCGACGGCGAACACCAGCAGCGTGCCGACGGTCAGCAGGTAGGCCCCCGGCACGCCCGGCCCGTTGCCGAGCAGCATCGCCACCGGTGCGCCGCCCGCCATGGCCGTCAGCGGCGCGGCCGCGGAGATGACGAAGAACGTCACACCGAACACCCCGAGCGAACCTCGCCACAATTGGTGGTCATGGACGACCGGCTCGTTCGTCGCCGGACTGTCAGGGGTCATAGGAACTCCAGGTGCCGAGCCCGACAGTGCGCCTGTCCGTTACGAATTCGGCGGTGGGGCTGCGAGATGCGATCTGCGTCACTTGCGAGGCGCGTCACCGATAATATACGATTTGAGATACGATGCAAGAGCGGTTAGGGAGGTACATGAAGATCGACAACGATGCTGGTGATCGTCGGTTTTCCGCGCTGCCGACCAGGCCGGGCAAAATCATCGCGGTTCATCTCAGTTATGCCTCCCGCGCGGACCAGCGGGGGCGTCGGCCCGCGCATCCGTCCTACTTCCTCAAGCCGAGCAGTTCGGTCGCGGCCACCGGTGGTGTCATCGAACGCCCCTCAGGGACAGAGCTTTTAGCGTTCGAGGGGGAGATCGCGCTAATTATCGGAAGTCCCGCCCGTCGAGTGCCGATCGAATACGCGTGGAAGCACGTCGCGGCGATCACCGCAGGCAACGACTTCGGGCTGTACGACCTGCGAGCCAACGACAAGGGATCCAACGTCCGCTCCAAGGGCGGCGACGGCTTTACTCCCTTGGGGCCGAACCTTATTGATGCGCGAACGATCGAGCCCACGACGCTGCGCGTGCGCACCTGGGTGAACGGCGTTCTCGCCCAGGAGGACAGCTCGTCGGGCCTGATCTTCCCGCTCCCCCAGCTTGTTTCGGACCTCTCGCAGCACTTCACGCTCGAACCGGGCGACGTGATCCTCACCGGAACACCGGCGGGATCGTCGGTCGTCGTCCCCGGCGATGTGGTCGAGGTCGAAGTCGACGCGCCGGACGCAGCGGGCGCACCCACGTCCGGGCGTCTGGCCACCATGGTCGTTCAAGGCACCCGCGAGTTCGACGCATCCCTCGGTTCCCTCCCGTCTGTCGACGACACACAACGCGCCGAAGCATGGGGATCCCGTTCCGCCGCAAAACTTCCCGAGGTTGCCAGGCTCTCCGACGAGCTGCGCGACAAACTTTCCCGGGTGCCGGTCGCAGCGTTGTCGCAGCAACTGCGCAAGCGCGGCCTGAACAACGTCTCCATCGACGGCGTGCGGCCGGTTCGGCCCGGAACCAAGCTCGTCGGCACCGCCAAGACACTGCGGTTCGTGCCGAATCGGGAAGACCTGTTCACCGCGCACGGTGGCGGCTACAACGCGCAGAAGCGGGTATTCGACACCGTGGCACCGGGCGAGGTCATCGTCATCGAGGCGCGCGGTGAGACCGGATCGGGCACGCTGGGCGACATCCTGGCGCTCCGGGCCACCGTGCGTGGGGCAGCCGGCGTGGTGACCGACGGTGGCGTCCGTGACCACGATGCCGTCGCCGAGATCGGTATCCCGGTCTTCGCCGCCGGTCCGCATCCGGCGGTGCTCGGCCGCAGGCACGTGCCATGGGATGGCGACCTCACCATCTCCTGCGGTGGCGCCACCGTTCAGCCCGGCGACATCATCGTCGGCGACGGAGATGGTGTGCTTGTACTACCCCCGAGCATCGCCGAAGAAGTGGTCGACGATGCTCTCGAGCAGGAGGTCCAAGACGGCTGGATCGCCGAACAGGTCGGCGCCGGGCACCCGGTGCACGGCCTGTTTCCCCCCGATGCGGAATGGAAGGCGAGGTACCGGCAGTGGCGCCAGAATCGGTGAATTCCAGTGGTACACAGAGTAAGTCGCAGGTCGCGTATCACTGGCTCAAGGAGCGGATCGCGCGGCAGGAGTACACGCCGGGCTACCGGCTGGTGCTCAGCGCCATCGCCAAGGATCTCGACATGAGCGTGGTGCCGGTGCGCGAAGCCATCCGGCAGCTCGAGGCCGAGGGCCTGGTCACCTTCGAACGCAATGTGGGCGCGCAGGTTTCGATGGTCGACGATTCGCAATATCGGCACAGCATGCAGGCGCTCAGCGTCCTCGAAGGCGCGGCGACGGCCCTCGCCGCCGGGCGATTATCCGAAGACGACCTGCGCCGGGCGCGGGCGGTCAACGATCGGATGATCGAGTCGCTGGACGATTTCGACCCGAGCGCGTTCACCGCACTCAACCACGAGTTCCATTCGATCCTGTTCACCAAGTGTGTCAATCCGCGCCTCGTCACCCTCGTCGAAGCGGAGTGGGCCCGCCTGGGACATCTGCGTTCGTCGACGTTCTCCTTCGTGCCGGGACGAGCCCACGAATCCGTGCGCGAGCACGAGAACATCGTGCGCCTCATCGAGATCGGCGCGCCGCTCGGTGAGATCGAGCAGGTCGCCCGTAGGCATCGCGCGGCCACGCTGGGCGCCTACCTGGCGCACGAACACCCTGACGAGCCCGGCCTGACGGCCATCTGAAACCTGGAGTCGCTGATGACGAACGCGGTGCGCACCCTGGCCACCCCGCACACGCCCGCGGACCTACCGGCGCGGATCCAGCACTACATCGATGGCGCGTTCGTCGAATCGGTCGACAGCGCCACGTTCGGCGTGCTCGACCCGGTCAGCAACGAGGTCTACGTCCAGGCCGCCGCAGGCAAGCAGGCCGACATCGACCTCGCCGTGATCGCCGCGACCAAGGCCTTCATTGAGGGACCGTGGCCGCGCATGCTGCCCCGCGAGCGGTCGCGGATTCTGCATCGGATCGCGGACATCGTCGAATCCCGGGATGCTCGGCTGGCCGAACTCGAATCGTTCGACTCGGGGCTGCCCATCACCCAGGCGCTCGGGCAGGCGCGGCGTGCCGCCGAGAACTTCCGATTCTTCGCCGACCTCGTCGTCGCCCAGGTGGACGACACCTACAAGGTGCCGGGGCAGCAGCTCAACTACGTCAACCGCAAGCCGATCGGCGTCGCCGGGTTGATCACCCCGTGGAACACCCCGTTCATGCTCGAGTCATGGAAGCTGGCACCGGCGCTGGCCACCGGAAACACCGTGGTGCTCAAGCCCGCCGAGTTCACGCCGCTGTCAGCGTCGCTGTGGGCCGGGATCTTCGAGGAGGCCGGGCTGCCGCACGGCGTGTTCAACCTCGTCAACGGGCTCGGCGAGCAGGCGGGCGACGCGCTGGTGAAACATCCTGGCGTGCCGTTGATCTCGTTCACCGGCGAAAGCAGCACCGGACAGCTCATCTTCGGGAATGCCGCGGCGGCGCTCAAGGGATTGTCGATGGAACTGGGCGGCAAGAGTCCCGCCGTTGTTTTCGCCGACGCCGATCTCGACGCCGCCATCGACGCGACCATCTTCGGGGTGTTCTCGCTCAACGGGGAGCGGTGCACGGCGGGGAGCCGCATCCTCGTCGAGCGGCCGATCTATGACGAGTTCGTCGAACGCTATGCCGCACAGGCGAAACGGGTCGTCGTGGGGTACCCGCACGATCCGAAGACCGAGGTGGGCGCCCTGGTGCATCCCGAGCACTTCGACAAGGTGATGAGCTACGTCGAGATCGGGAAGTCCGAAGGGCGCCTGGTCGCCGGCGGTGGCCGACCCGACGGCTTCGAGACCGGAAACTTCGTGGCACCAACGGTATTCGCCGATGTGAAGCCGGACGCCCGGATCTTCCAGGAAGAGATCTTCGGGCCGGTGGTAGCGATCACGCCGTTCGATACCGACGAGGAGGCGCTGGCCCTCGCCAATGGTGTCCGGTACGGTCTGGCCGCCTACGTCTGGACCAACGATCTGAAGCGCGCGCACAGCTTCGCGCAGGCGGTCGAGGCGGGCATGGTGTGGCTCAACTCCAACAATGTTCGTGATTTGCGGACCCCGTTCGGCGGTGTGAAAGCCTCAGGGCTCGGGCACGAGGGCGGCTATCGCTCCATCGACTTCTACACCGATCAGCAGGCTGTACACATCACCTTGGGCGCAGCGCACAACCCGACCTTCGGCAAGCAGGAACCATCGTGACCGTCTCTCCCGAACCCGTTGTTACCGAAAAAGATCCGATCCGCGCGACCAATCCTCTGCCCACGCCGAAGGCGACGCCGCCGGACGTACTGCGTTGCGCCTACATGGAACTCGTCGTCACAGACCTGGCGAGGTCACGCCACTTCTACGTCGACGTCCTCGGCCTGGTGGTGACCGAGGAAGACGAGAACGCCATCTATTTGAGGTCTTTCGAGGAGTTCATCCACCACAACCTCGTGCTCCGCGAGGGGCCGATCGCCGCCGTCGCGGCGTTCGCTTACCGAGTGCGCGGCTCCGCGGAGCTCGATCGGGCGATCAAGTTCTACGCCGAGCTCGGCTGCCGCGTCGAGCGGCGCGCAACGGGCTTCACGAAGGGCGTCGGCGACGCGGTGCGGGTCGAGGACCCGCTCGGCTTTCCGTACGAATTCTTCTACGACGTCGAACATGTCGAGCGGCTCGCGTGGCACTACGAGCTGTACGGCCCGGGCGCGCTGGTTCGGCTCGACCACTTCAACCAGGTCACCCCGGACGTCCCGCGAGCGGTGAAGTACATGGAGGACTTGGGCTTCCGGGTCACCGAGGACATCCAGGATGCGGGCGGCACGGTGTACGCGGCGTGGCTGCGGCGCAAATCCACCGTGCACGACACCGCGATGACCGGCGGTGACGGGCCGCGAATGCACCACGTGGCGTTCGCAACTCACGAGAAGCACAACATCATCGCCATCTGCGACAAGCTCGGCGCGCTGCGGATGTCGGACCTCATCGAACGCGGACCCGGCCGGCACGGTGTCTCGAACGCTTTCTACCTGTACCTGCGCGACCCCGACGGGCATCGCATCGAGATCTACACCCAGGACTACTACACCGGGGATCCCGACAACCCGGTTGTCACCTGGGATGTGCACGACAATCAGCGGCGCGACTGGTGGGGCAGCCCGGTGGTGCCGAGCTGGTACACCGACGCCTCGCCCGTCCTCGATCTGGACGGCAATCCGCAGCCGATCGCCATGCGGACCGATGAGTCCGAGATGGCCGTCACGATCGGCGCGGACGGGTTCTCCTACACCCGCAAGCCCGAATCCGAAGGGGCGCAGGGCGAATACAAGCTCGGCGCGCAACTCTGAGAGGAGGACCGATGCTGTCCACCGAGGGCATCGCGGCGATCGCCGACGAGTTGGCTGCCGCCGAACGTGACCGCCGCACCATCCCGTTGCTGACCGCCCGCTATCCCGAGATGACCGTGGCGGATTCGTATGCAGTGCAGAACGAATGGCGGCGGCGCGGTATCGCGAGCGGGCGTAAACCGGTCGGCCGGAAGATCGGCCTCACCAGCAAGGTGATGCAGGCGGCGACCGGCATCACCGAGCCGGACTACGGGGCGATCTTCGCCGACATGGTCTTCGAGAACGGGTCCGTCATCGAGCACGGCCGATTCGCCAACGTGCGGATCGAGGTCGAACTCGCCTTCGTGCTCGGCGCGCCGATCGATGGTCCCGGCGCCACGATCTTCGATGTGCTGCGGGCGACCGAGTACGTGGTCCCGGCTTTGGAGATCCTGAGCTCGCGGATCGAGCTGGCCGGACGGACCATCGTCGACACCATCAGCGACAACGCGGCGATGGGCGGCATGGTCTATGGGGGAAATCCAGTGCGGCCCAACGATATCGACCTGCGCTGGGTTTCGGCGTTGCTGTACCGCAACGAGACGATCGAGGAGTCGGGTGTCGCCGCCGCCGTGCTCAACCATCCCGCGACCGGGGTGGCGTGGCTGGCGAACAAACTCGGCGCGCACGGCGATCGGCTCGATGCGGGCGAGATCGTGCTCGCCGGGTCGTTCACCCGTCCGCTGTGGGTGGAAAAGGGTGACACCATCCTCGCCGACTACGGACCGATGGGAACCATCTCATGCCGATTCGCCTGAATCGGACCCTGCGCGACGCGCTGGCCGCCATCGACCGGCCGATGTACGGCGGGTGGATCACCACCGGGTCGCCGGTGGTGGCCGAGATCATCGCCGGGTCTGGGCTCGACTGGGTGCTGATCGACATGGAACACGCGCCGAATGGATTGGAATCCGTTCTGGCACAACTTTATGCGGTGTCCGGCTATGACGTGACGCCGGTCGTTCGCGTGCCCGTCGGCGACATCGTGGTGATCAAACAGGTCCTTGATCTGGGGGCGCAGAACATCCTGGTGCCGATGATCTCCACCGCGGCGCAGGCGCGCGATGTCGCTGCGGCAGCGCAGTATCCGCCGATCGGGCGGCGCGGAGTCGGCAGCGCGTTGGCACGATCCGCGCGCTGGAATCGCGTCGACGGCTACCTCGTCAATGGCGCCGACCACGTCTCGGTGTTCGTGCAGATCGAGACGATCGAAGGTGTCGAGAACGCTCGCGCCATCGCCGAGACCACCGGCATCGACGGGGTTTTCGTCGGGCCGAGCGACCTCGCGGCCGCCATGGGATTGCTCGGTCAGCAGACCCATCCCGACGTCACGGCACAGGTGCGGCGCGCCTTCGCGGACGTCACCGCGGCCGGAAAACCGGTGGGCGTCAACGCCTTCGACCCGGAGCAGGCGGCGGTGTACGCCCACCACGGGGCGACGTTCCTCCTCGTCGGTGCGGATGCCACCCTGCTCGCCCGCGGCTCGGAGGCGCTCGCCCGCCGATTCATCGGCTCGCCGCACGACGAGCCGGCCCGCTGATCGCCCACACAGAAAGACTTGGCCATGACGTCAACAGTCAGCTACGAGAGCCTCCTCGCGACCATCACCGACCCCGACGGCCGAGCGATCCCGGACCCGGCGACCGGGGAGGTGGTCGGACGGGTCCGTTTCCAGCCCGTCGAGGAGCTCGACGCGGCGATCGCCCGCGCCCGCGCCGCGCAGGACGGCTGGGCCGCGCGCGGTGACGAGGACCGCGTCGACCTGTTGCTGCGCGCGGCAGCCGCGGTCGAGGCCGCGACCGAGCCGCTCGCCGAACTGCTTTCGCGCGAGCAGGGTAAGCCGCTCAACGGCCCGAATGCCCGTTTCGAGGTGGGCGCCTGCGTCTCGTGGCTGCGTGCCACCGCCGCGACTGCGTTGCCCGGCGAGACAGTGGTCGACGACGACACCACCCACGCGGAACTGCGCTACCGGCCGCTCGGCGTGGTCGGCGCCATCGGCCCGTGGAACTGGCCGATGATGATCACCGTCTGGCAGATCGCTCCCGCGCTGCGGATGGGCAATACCACCGTGGTCAAGCCGTCGGAATACACGCCGCTGAGCGTGCTCGCACTGGCCGAAGTGCTCAATAGCGTTCTGCCCCAAGATATTCTGCAGGCGGTCGTCGGTGCGGGCGAGCTGGGTGCCCGCCTGGTGAGTCACCCCGGCGTCGACAAGCTGATGTTCACCGGATCCACCCGGACCGGGCAGGCCGTCATCAAGGGTTCGGCCGACACCGTGAAACGACTGACTCTCGAACTCGGCGGCAACGACGCGGGCATCGTGCTCCCGGATGTCGATCCGCAGGCGATCGCCGAAGACCTGTTCTGGGGCGCGTTCATCAACACGGGTCAGACCTGTGCCGCCCTGAAGCGTCTCTACGTGCACGCCGACATCTACGACGCCGTCTGCGCGGCACTTGTCGAGGTGGCCACGAAGACGCCCATGGGGCGTGGCCTGCACGAGTCCAATGTCCTTGGGCCACTGCAGAACCGACCTCAGTTCGACATCGTCTCCCGTCTGGTCGAGGCGGCACGTGCCGCCGGGGCCACGCTCCTCACCGGCGGCAATCCTGATCTCACCGCGCCGGGCAACTTCTATCCGCTGACCTTGGTCGCCGACATCGACAACGACAACCCGCTGGTCTCGGAAGAACAGTTCGGCCCGGTCCTCCCCATCGTTCGTTACCACGACGTCGAGGAGGCGATCGCGATGGCCAACGCCCTCGACGTCGGCCTCGGCGCGTCGGTGTGGAGCGGCGACACAGCGACCGCCCGCACGATCGCCGCCCGCCTCGAGGCAGGCACCGTCTGGATCAACTCACACGGCGGCGTCCACCCGATGATCCCGTTCGGCGGCGTCAAGAAGTCGGGCTATGGTCTCGAGTTCGGCGTCGAAGGCCTCAAGTCCGTCGCCGCACCGCAAGTCATCAACGGGTGAGGTTTCGCTGGACCGTTGACCCCGTGCACGCCGCATAACCCGGTACCGAACGACTCGCTAGGTGAAACGAGCGTTCTTGTTTAAACTGCGATGATGCCGCGGATCAGCGAGGAGCTTTGGGCGCAGCGGCGCCGACATGTGCTGACCAGCGCGTGGAGTTGTTTCGCGCGCAACGGTTTTCATGCGACATCGATGGATCAGATCGTCGCGGCCACCGGGTTGTCCACCAGTGCCGTGTACCGGTACTTCGCCAGTAAGGACGACCTGATCGACGCGACCGCCGACGAGGCGCTGTCGCTGATCAGCGGCTTGTTCGAGGAGTTGCTGGCGGCGGAGCCGACGCCGACGCCCGACCAGACCGTCACCGCGCTGGTCGCCGCCCTCCATCGACGGGGCCACCACGAGGGCTACGACCTGTCGCAACTCGCTATGCAGGCGTGGACCGAAGCCCTGCGCCGGCCGCACCTGCACGATCTGGTCCGCAACTACTACCGGTCCACCCATGCGAATTTCGCCGAGTTAGCGCGGCGGTGGCGCGCCGACGGACACATTGCCGCCACCGCCGACCCCAGCGCCATCGCCACGCTGCTGACCACCCTGATGCCCGGCCTCATCGTGGTCGAACACCTCGGCGACGGCACCTCCGCCGCCCAACTCATCGCCGGTCTCAACGGATTGACCAGCACTCGCTGAGCCCGATTCGGCTACGGCTCCGGGATCAGCAGCTCTGCGCGCGGCGGCCAGTCGACCAGACCGGTTACGCCCTCCTCGAACAGTTTCATATGCTCGGACCTGTGGTGCGCGGCCATGGCGTCCCGGCTCGCCCACGACTCGTAGACCACGATCGTGTTCGGCGCGTCCTCGGTGCGGTGGACCCGGTATGCGAGGCAGCCGACCTCCTGCCGGGTGGCTTGCGCCACGATATGCATCAGGGACAGCACCTCATCCGTGTGGCCGGGTAGTGCCGAGAGCCTCCCGACGGCGCAGATGACTGAATCATCCGCTCCCCCAACAGATCCGACGCCTACCCACGGCGAGTCGAACTCGACGGCCGACTCGCCGAGACCGTGCGGTTCGGTGGTGTAGAAGCGCAGGCAGAGACCGTCCGGATCGGGGACCACCAGTAGCCAGCCCGCCATCGCCACGATCGGTGGGGAATGGCGGATGCCGAGCGCGTCGAGTCCGGCGGCCAGCTCGTCCAGGCCCGCTCGATCCGCGATGGCGAGGGTGAGAAAGTCGTAGCCCTGCAAGGCTTTCGCCGTCGCCGGGGCCAACCGCAACTCGAGGTAGCCGGAAAGGCCGGGAACGTCGAGGATCACCGCGAACAGTGTGCCGTCGGGACGGCGATGATCGAGTTCGGTCAGGTGGCGCGCGCCCAGCACCGCGCGGTACCAGTCCGTGCTGCGCGCCAAGTCGGTGACCGGCAGCTTGAGGTGATGGATGCCGGTCTGTGCTGGGTCCGCTGGGGTGTTCATGATCGAATCAACTCCTCCGGAGAAAGCCGAGCCGGTGTACCGTGCGCGGCGAGGTAGCCGTCCGGGCGCACCAGCAACGCGGTGTCCAGTCCCGGCACCTGACGCACCACCGGTTCGCCGTATCCGGTGCGTGGTTGCGGTTCGATTCCGCTCGGCACGGCCAGCACCCAATGCAGGCCGGCCGGGGGGACGGTAGTCGGCGAAACCCGTTGCCCGACACGGTACGCACCGTGATCCGAGTCCTGGGTGTAGCCGAGATCGAGTTGGGCGAGCTTGGCCGCGATCCACTCGGTCACTCCCGGCGTCGCCGCGGCTGCGGCGAGGACCTGGTTGCGTAGTCGACCGGCCACCGGGTCGCGCACGGTGGCCAATGTGGCGAACTGGCCGGTGAAGGCGACGAGTCCGGCCGCGATCGGATGCCGCTCGCGGTGGTAGCTGTCCAGCAGATCGGCCGGGGCGAGGCCGGTGAGCACGGCGTGCAGTTTCCAGGCCAGGTTGCCCGCGTCCTGGATGCCGGTGTTCATGCCCTGGCCGCCTGCCGGGCTGTGCGTGTGGGCCGCGTCGCCGACCAGGAAGATCGGCCCCGCGCGGAAGCGTTCGGCGACACGTTCTTGAATGCGATAGGTCGAGGCGGTCACCACCTCGGCGACTCGGACAGCACTGCCACGTGGTCCACGGTCGAGGAGCAGCCGCTCGATGTCGGCGGCGGTCGGCGTCGCGGGGCCCGGCACCGGGGCCACGATGCGGTGCTGTCCGCCGGCCAGCGGGGAAACGAGCAGCATGCCCGCGGGTGACAGGAAGAAGGTGGTGTCTTCGTCGGTCACGGGGGTCCCGTCCAGATACACGTCGGCGATAGCGAACAGTTGCTCGGGCGCGGTACCGGGAAAGTCGAGGCCCGCCGCCGTTCGGACCGCGCTGTGCACGCCGTCGCAGCCGATCAGATAGCGCGCCGAGATCGCGCGCAGCACGCCGTCCGGTCCGGCCACCGTCGCCGTCACGCCGGGGAAATCTGCTGTCACACCGAGGAATTGGTGGCCGCGATGCACCACACCACCGAGCTCGACCAGGCGCGCGGCCACCTGCCGCTCGGTGTCCTGCTGGGAAATCAGCAGCACGTAGGGATATGGCGTGTCCAGATCGTCGTAACATGCTCTCAGCAAGGTGTTTTCGCGGTCGTGCAGGCGAAATCCCCGGCCGCGCAAACCCGCCCGGACCAGGCGTTCACTGACACCGATCCGTTCGAGATATTCCAGCGTCCGCGGCTGCACCGCCGCGGCCTTACTGCCTGGCTGGATCGCGGTGTTGCGATCGATCACGACGTGGTCCACACCGAACTGGCGCAGGCTCGCCGCCAACGTCAAGCCTGCGGGACCCGCACCGACGATCAGCACGTCGGTCCGGGTCGGCAACACCGGAATGGTCGACGCCATGACGCCCTCCTCGTGACTGGTGGGACGATCGTTCTCGTTATGCAGCCTAACGACCTCGACGATTAAACGCAAACGATCGTTCTCGTTTGACTAGGCCCGCATTCCATCGACCAGACACACAGGATCCCGTGCACACCAGGGCGTTCCGCGTTCAGAGCTGGTTGTTCCACATCCGAAACATCGAGCACTTCCCCCGTTTGTCGAAGGTGACGGTCCACAGGTTGGCGAAGCTGCCGAGTTCGGCGTAGACCCCGGTGCCGCTGATCGCGACCGTATCGCCGGTGATCATCAGGATCGACCATTCGAACTCCCAGCCGCCCTGCTGCCACTCCAGCCGCCCGCGCCAGCCCTCGATGATCGCGTCCCGGCCGATCCAGTCGGTGCGATACGGCCACTCGTGATACTCCGCGTCCGGGGTGAACAGGGTACCGATGTCCTTGATCGCGTTGGTCTTCCACGCATGCACGTATCCGTCGACCCACGCCTGCACCTGATCCTCGGTCACGTCGCCTCCTACGGTGGTCGCGGTCGGGCCATCCGCCGCACCCGACGATCCTGCGCCGAAACGCCGCCATCAGGCAGGACTCGGCTTCCTGGGTGTCGGGCACCCAGGCAGCCGGACGTAGGATCCGAAAGATGAACCGCACCGAATTCGGCGAGTTCCTGCGCAGTCGACGTGCCACGCTGAGCCCCGCGACGATGGGCCTGAGCAGCACCGGAGCTCGCCGGGTCAGCGGACTACGCAGGGAAGAAGTCGCCGTTCTGGCTGACGTCAGCGTCGACTATTACACCCGCCTCGAACAGGGCCGCGAGCGGAACCCGTCCGGCCAGGTCGTCGACGCCATCGCCGATGCCTTACGCCTCGACTCCGCCGGTCGCAGTCACCTGTTCCGGCTCGCCGGTGTCCTCCCGCGGCAGCCGCAAGACCACGACACGGTGTCGCCGACGCTGCTGAACATGATGGATACCTTCGCCACCGCCGTCGCCTACATCGTCAACCGGCGCCTGGAAATCCTCGCATCGAACCCCCTCGCCGACGCACTGCTCGCCCCCCTGGCCGACCGCAGCAGTATGGTTCGCGCCCTGTTCGTCGACCCGGCGGCGCGCGAACTGTTCGCCGAGTGGCCGACGGTCGCCCGGGACACCGTGCGTACTCTGCGGCTGGCGACCGGGCACGATCCACGCGATCCGCAACTCGCCGCCCTGGTCACCGAACTTCTGCACAGCAGTACGGAATTCGCGACCCTGTGGCGCGAGCACACCGTCGCCGATCTCGGGCACAAGACGAAGGTCTTCCACCATCCCGTCGTCGGCCGGATCGAGCTCACCTATCAAGCCTTCGACATCCAGGACGCGCCTGGCCAGTCGTTGCTGGTCGGCCTCGCCGAGCCGGGCAGCGCCGACGCCGCGGCCCTCGCGCGGCTGGCCGAGGTGACCGGTCCGTAGTTGTCGGATCACGAAAAGCTAACGCGAACGATCGTTGTCGTTTAATCTGGCATCGCGGATCGTTGAACCAGCAAGTTCGGCTGTGGCGGAAGGACTGGGGGAATCAATGGCCGATTTCGCAGAACGATTGAACAAACTGTTTGCCACCGTGCACCCCCAAGGACGACCCCCGCACACCAACGCCGAGGTCGCCGAGGCGCTGACGACGGCAGGCCACCCCTTGTCCAAACCCTATCTCTCCCAGTTGCGCTCGGGGCGCCGCAGCAAGCCGTCCGCCGAGACTGCCGCCGCGCTGGCGAAGTTCTTCAAGGTGAAACCCGACTACTTCACCGATGACGTCTACGCCGCCAAGATCGACCACGACCTGGCCCTGCTGGCCCAGGTGCAGGGCTACAAACTGCGCCGCCTGTCCAGCCGCGCCTTCGACCTGTCCGAAGAGTCACAGAACCTGCTCACGGCGATGGCCGAAAAGCTGCGCGCCAGCGAGGGCTTGCCACAGATACCGCCCGACCCCGCCGACAGCCAACCGCTCTGAATGCTGCACGGAGCTCATGAGCTGGCCGTCCGGGCCGGTGCACGTGAGCCGCATCTTCGGGAGACGGGCAGAGTCAAATGGTCGTTGTCCAAGATCTTTTGGTGACCATATGACTCTGCTCGATTGGGCCCACGGGCTGTCAGGTGCGGGGAGTGCTGTGGAGGGTGGTGGGTGGGGTGAGGGTGGCAGGGCCTGCTGTGGGCAACGGCGCATATGACCAGGCATACAGGATGCGGAACAACTCTATTGGTACGCATCCCGATCGATACGACCGCCTGACGACTTGAAACCCGTACTGTCGCTACGTTGTTGGTGCGCCGCTGCGGTAGAGGTCGGTGACGACGGAGATGTCGGCGTCCGGGTGACGAGACGCCGCCGTCTCATAAAGGTGGCGCACTACCTCGGCCTCGGGCAGGTCCACCCCGGCCGCGCGGGCGACTTGCAGCGCCAAGCCAGCGTCCTTCGCGCCCAGTTCGGCGGTCCACCAGCCATCAGGCGAACCGGTCAGCACGTTGTCGAACCGGTTGTGCAAGCCAGGAGCCACGACCGGGCTCGCGCCGAGTAGTTCGCTCAGTTGATCGTTCGTGAGGCCGCCCGAGCGGCCTACCGCGAAGGCCTCGGCCAATGCGACGACTCCAGAAAGCAACAAGAGGTTGTTGGTCAGCTTGGCGGTGAGGGCTTGTGGTGCGGTGTCGTAGCGCCGGACCGTGTCCGACAGTGACGAGATCATCGGACCGAGCGGGTCTACGCGGTCCGCGGGACCACCGACGAGCAGCACCGCGTGCCCGGCACTCACCACGGCGGGGGCACCGAGCATCGGCATGGCGACGAATCGGGGAAAGGCCTCGGCCAGTTCACCGCTGAGCGCGGGAGACACCGTCGAACAGTCGACATAGCTCGAAACCGCAGCCAGCGAGGTGCGCAACTCCCCCAGTGCCACCGCGCTGACGGCTGCATCGTTGGCCAACATGGTGACCGCCACATCGACGCCGTCCACCGCGTCGGCGACACTGCCCGCCTCCTCCGCACCCGCGGAAACGAGCCGCTCAGCCTTGCCCGGCGTCCGATTCCACACCCGCACGCGGTGCCCACCGTCGAGCAGACGACCCGCGATCGCCTGCCCCATCCGACCCATGCCCAACACTGCGATATCCATGGCGGCCTCCTCGGCTCACGTATCCGCGGCGATGCGACATCGCCGTCAGCGACTTCCGCTGCACTACCACCCTCGCGCATATCGGTCGGGAAAGTCATTGCCGCTGACCAGATAACCGCGGCTCCCGCCACCCGCAACCGCACCGGCAGGCAACGGCGGCACCGCTCGTCGCCGCGGTGCTGCCTGCCGGTATCGGGGTTACGACGAAGTCCGCCTTACTTTTTGAGCCAGCCGGCCTTTACCGCGGCATCAACCGCTGCCGCCTCGGCTTCGTTTGCCGCAACGCGATTCTCCAGGGACAAACCCGGCGTGGTGCTGTCCCTGGCTTCGATGTCCGCCATCGCGACAACGTCCGGTGTCGCCTTCGACAGACCTTCGCTGCTGTCGCCCGCGAGAATCCTGGCCCGCGCCGAGGCGGCCACGGCAGTCTCCTTGACCTTCAGCAACTCCGGTGTGAGGTTCGCGTCGTCATGCGGGGCGCCATCACCACCGCCGCCCTTTCTCACCATGAGGTCGACACGCGCTTCTTTATCCTTGACGCCGTCCATCTCCGCCACAAGCGTCTCGCGGTCGAAGTACACAGCGCCTCCTTTATGGGCTGCGTAGTACACGGTGTAATAGGCCGCGAAGATCGCTGCGTCTTCGTACGTGCCGGCCTCGTTCGGATCTTTACTGGACTTCGCCCCTCCGAACATAGCCTTTCGTTCTTTCGGTGAAACACCGATATCTGTTTTAAGCGTGTAGGGCGTTATTTTCTCCGGATCATCGCCTCCGAGAGGAACGCTCTGCATCCTTATCGACGCGCTCTCGGTACGCCTGCGCGCGCACTCCGCCCGTATGCCGGCATCCGTCGAGTCCATGCTGTCGCCGCCCTGCCCGCCTTCGGCATTGCGCTCTTGCTCCGGTGTGCACAGCGTCGGCGCGGTCGGTATATCAGCGAGCGCGGTAGCAGGAGCGGGAATCAACAGACCGACGCCGGCGACGAGCGCGGCACGTGCGAGAACGCGTGAACTGACGAGCATGGACCCTCCAGGTTCGGTGTTCGTTTTGTCCGTATCAGAGGTATCTGACCACGGCCGATGCGGATGTCAGGACGCGACAAGCCGTACGACATTCGTTCCCGTCGGCATTGCGGATGGGCGCGCCTTTGCTGACACCCCTCGTCAGTACCGAAGCTCAGCCGATCAGATGGCGAGATCAGCCGCTTGGGGGCTGTGCTCGATTCATCGCCGTCGGTAATTTTCGACAGAGGTGAGCCGGTCGCTGGTTCCCGCTCGATGTTCTAGGAGGCTAGGTGCTCGACATTCAGGAGATTTCGGACCGGTTGGAGATTCAGGATTTGGTGGTGGCGTATGCGACCGCGATCGACAGCCGGGATTTCGAGGCGCTGGGCGAGATATTCGTCGAGGACGCCTATCTCGACTTGACCGCGTTCGGTGGCATCGCGGGGAAGCTCGGCGAAATGCAGGAGTGGCTCGCGCAGAGTCTGGCGCAGTTTCCCGCGTTCCAGCATCTGGTGGCCAACTCGGATATCCGGATCGACGGCGACCGGGCGACGGGGCGGGTGATGTGCCTGAACTCCATCGCGATGCCGGTCGAGGGCGGCGACCCGCGGATCGCGCAGCTCGGCATGTGGTACCTCGACGAGTACGTCCGCACACCGCAGGGCTGGCGGATTGCTCGACGCGGCCAACAGGCCAGCTGGACGCGGGGACTCGTCGACGCCGACTCCTAACGAGGTCGCCGGGCCAAACTGTGCAGGTGCTCGGCGAGGCGTCGACTCGTGTCCGAGGACTGTGCCGACGTGTCGATGGTGAGCTGGCCGTCGTAGGTCGTAATGACGTACGGGGCAACGGATGTCATCGGATTGCTCGGCATGACGGGGTAGAAGTCTTCGATGACGAGGTCGGCCGGGGTCGGCAAGGGCGGGATGATGCCCCAGTTCGTCGACACCAGCATCGTCGACAGAAACCCTTCGGCGGTGCCGAAATCCCCTTGCGCGGTGGCGGCGGACTTGAACTGAGTGCTCCCGGCGAAGACCGCGCCGGTGCTGATTCCTTCGCGAAGTGTGCTGGTGACTGCTCGGGCCAGCGCTAGGAGGTCGTCGTCGGCATGCGGGTCTGCCGAGAAGTAGGCTAGGCCGAGCACATTGGTGCCCTCCGGGTACCCGACCTGCGGGGTGAGCCGGGCGCGCAGATCGACCGGGTAGGTGTAGTGCAGAGTTTCGATGCCGACGCCGCGGCTTTGCGCGGTGGCGGCCAGCAATGCGGCGGAGACCAGCCCATTGATAGTGGTCCCCGCGCTGCGCCCGACTGCGAGCAGAGCTGCGGTGTCGGCGGCAGATAGCCGAGTGCGGACGCGCTCGTACGGGGTCGACGGGATATCGGCGGCGGCCAAGGCCGCGAATACGCTCTCGTCCGGCATTGCGGCAGGCCCGATGTCGATGCCACGCTGATCGAGTAGGTGCTCGAGGGAATGCGGATAGTCGTGTCGCCGTGGGGCTTTCGGCGTCGCGGCGACGCACCCGGTGTAGAGGTGCCACAGTTCGGCGAGCAGGTGCAGTGAGTGGTGACCGTCGGCGATGGAGTGATGGGTCAGCAGCGTGACCGTGGCCGTGTCGTCGCTCCCGCGCACCGTGTGGATCGCCGCGGCGCGGTCGTTCAGGTCGGGTAGTCCGAACAGTGGGTTGTCGATGGGGCCTGTCACCTCATCGATCGCGGCGGATAGTTCCGGAGCGGCTTCGATAGACGGCTGGCTCGCGTGGTCGAGCACCAGCCGGGCGGACAGGATCGGGTACGCCTGGCGCAGGATCGCGAACGCCTGCGCCAGCGCGGCCGAGTCGAGCTTGCCGCGAACCCGCGTCGCATACCCCACGTAGAGCCCGAACCGGAAGTGCAACACCTCGCTCGGCGCGAGCGGGCGAACCAGCAGTTGTGACGACGTCATGACGTGGCTCCTTCGACTTCACCTGGGGATAGAGAAGCTCGAAACCCGGCCCTTAGCGGCACTGGTAGGGGAGGTCGGCTACCCACAGGCTAAGCTCGAATGGCAGACTCTGCCATATCGACAAGGTCTGCCAACTAGGTAATTTCTGTCACTTTGCTAGGGTGGAGTGATGCAGCACACAGACGCCGCCGAGGAGCGCAGGAGTCCGGATCTGCGGGCGCGCCGACGACGCCAGACCGAGCTGGAAATACACACGGCCGCAGTGACTTTGGCAGTCGAGCGCGGTGCGGACCAGGTCACCGTCGATGAGATCGCCGCGCGCGCCGGGGTGTCGGCGCGCACGTTCTTCCGCTACTTCGCCACCAGGGACAGCGCGCTCGTCCACGATCGGTGGGGGTTCAGCGAGGCCGTCAACGAGGTGTTCGCGCGGATAGATCCGCATGAGGTGCGCATGCGCGATATCGAGCAGGCTTTCGGCAGCGTGCTGGCAACAGTCGACGAGGACCCCGAGGTCGACGCAACGGTACGCATGTACCAGACCATCACGGCATCGCCACAACTGATGGCGGCGGCAACCGCCATGACCAACGAGCGGACCGACGGCTTGCTCGCCAACATTCCCGACACGGCCCGCGCGCGGGTGCGATTCCTGCTGGCCGTCGCCAGCACGGTCCTGTTCGCCGCCTTCACCGAGTGGATCGAATCAGGCTCTCCCTCAGGCGTTTCCGGCGCACCCTCCGTCCTCGCCACCTATCGCCGCCTTTGCGACGAGCTCCGCACGCTCTGAACCGAGAACCCTCTGCAGGATCCGCCGACACGGCGACCATAGCGGCCCAGCTCTCGCGCGCCGCGGCTTGTCGCACCCCATCAAGCCAGGTCAACACTGGTCTCAATTCTGTACCGGCATGTATTAAATGTTGCTACCATGGCCACCCAGAGGTATCTTTACCGATAAGTACAGAAAGGAGCTTTGACGTGGCAATCCGGGGACGCCCGCGCAATTTCGATCGCAACATCGCGCTCGAACAAGCAATGGTGTTGTTCTGGGAACACGGCTATCGAGGCACGTCACTGACCGACATCACCACCGCCTTGGGCATCAACCGGCCCAGCATGTATGCCGCGTTCGGGAACAAGGAAGCGTTGTTTCGCGAGGCAGTCGCCTTGTATTCCGATGCGCTCCGCGTCCCCGTCGAGAGTGCGTTGCGCGGTGGGCCGAGCACGCGGGCCGCGATCGCCGAGACCTTGCACGTCTATGCCGCAGCATTCAGCAAGCCCGGCACGCCGCAGGGTTGCCTGGTCGTGCTCTCGGCGACCGACGGGCCAGAACAGGATGACCCGCTGCGCGAGTTTCTCGTCGAGCTGCGTGGCTCATTGGCGGCAGGCATCCTGCTGCGCCTCCAGCATGCGGTGCGCGAGAACGAGATTCCCGAAACCGTGAATATCGAGGCGCTCGCGGCCTACTTCGGCACCGTCGTCTTCGGTATGGCCATCCAAGCTCGCGATGGCGCCTCGCACGAGGCTTTGCTCATTACTGCCGACTTGGCGATGACGGTCTTGGACGCGGCGGTATCCCGACACGAGTGATGAATTGAGGTTCGACTGATGGGCGCACAGGACGATTTCGATTGGAATTGGGCGAACAGCACCGGTGGCAAGCTCGATCGGCGACAGGTGGGAAAACTGCTCGTCGCCGCGGCCACGCTGATACCCGGCGCGTTCAGTAGTCATGCACTGACATTTCTCGGCAAGCAGGGGCCCGGCGCGCTCGACGACGTCGAGATGCGGATTCCGGACACCACACTCGCCAAAGAGGCCGAGTGGGAGGCGCGGAACAAGCTGAGCCCGTGGGTGCTCGAGCACTCCTACCGGGTCTACTACTTCGGCAAGGTCCTCGCGAAGATCGATCGGGTGCCGATCGACGAGGAGTTGCACTTCGTCACGGCGATCCTGCATGACATCGAGTTCGAACATCCCGTTCCCGGAAGATGTTTCGCCGTTCGTGGCGCCCAGGATGCCGAAAATTTCCTCACCGGTCTCAACGTGTCGAGGGACAAGGTTGTCCTGGTGCGCAACGGCATATCCGGCCACATCACCTTCGGTGTCGAAAAGGACCTCACGGATCTGGCCGGCATCGTCTCGGCAGGATGCGAAACAGACCTCGCCGGAACTCGAATCGAAGAGATGAACCGGCCGTGGGTCGATACGGTGGTCGCGCAGCACCCTCGCCTGGATTTCAAGCGCCGGGTCATCGAAGCGGTCCGCATCGAATCCGAGAACGTCCCCGAAGGTCGCACGGCAGTGATGCGCGGACTCGGCTTCGACATGGGCGTGACGACAGCGCCTTTCGCGGAGTAATGAACCGAACGGAGCAGTTCGTGTCGAACACCCTCGTCGTCATCGTCAGTTTCACCGCCGAGCCCGGCCAAGAGCATCGTCTGCGCACCGAACTGGACGCGGTGGTCGAGCCGACGCGGGCCGAGCGGGGCTGCCTCAGCTATCAGCCGTATATCCATCCCGACGACCCTGGTCGGGTAGTCGTGGTCGAGGAGTGGGTCGATGACACCGCCTTCGAGCGACATATCGCGTTGCCGCGTTCCGAGCGCATAGCGGCGCTGGGGATCTTCGCCGAGCCGATCACCATCCGCAAATTCACCGGCGGCGCAGCAAGTCTCGGCTAGACGCCGATGACGTTGCGGCGCCGCACGCAAGCTCCCGCCTGACCGGTTCGATCGATCTACGGATTACCGGGCGCCGACCGGGAATCCGGTGACCAGTGCGGCGATCTGCGGCCACTCCTTGCCGATCAAGTTGACGAAGTCGCCGTCGGTGAGCGTGTTGTATGGGCTGTCGATCGTGCAACCGGTATGTGCCGGAACGCCGTTCATGCGGTCGATGATGAACTGATAGCCCTTCGGCAACCAGCCGATGATGCCGGAGATGTGTTCCGCCAAGAACTCTCGGGTGTAGGTGATGCTGGCGGCCGGATCCGCGCAGTATTGATTTACCACGCGGTCTACACCCGCGTTGGGGATCAGTTCGTCGCTCTGCGCGTGGTACAGATACATCGGGACGTGCGGGGTGCGCTTGCCGAGTTCCGCGGCGTTGATGGCGGCGCTCACCTGTGGAAGGTCAAGTGGGTCGCCGGATCCGGTGAACGAGCCCAGGTAGTTCCAATACGGGAACAACGCCGATCCCTGCGGATGGCAGAGAAAGCTCTTGAACGTCATCATGAATCGCCCGAACCAGTCGTACTGAGTGTCCAGCACCGCTTGCACTTCGGGGTATTCGGTGGCGAATCCGTGCATCGCGGGCCCGATGAGCCCGGCGCCATAGTTGAAGTTGTTGAACCGCAACACACTCTTCAGGTCCGCGGTGGCGATGCCGCCCATCGTCACGCCGACGATATTGATCTCAGGGGCATACGTGTCATGGTTCTCGGCGACCCATCCGGTCGGGATGGTGCCACCGGAGTAGCCCATCAACCCAACCGGAGTTTGTGCGCCCGCGGTCAATTGCATCGGCGCGAAGTTCTCCGCCGCGCGGATGCCGTCCAGGGTCGCCTGACCACCGAGGATCGCCGCGCCCCACGCGGAGTTCGGCCCTTGATAGTCGGTGATCGCCACCGCCCAGCCCTGCGAGACGCCCAAGGCGATACCCAGCGAGGTCTCAGCGGAGTTGACGTAGTCGGCCGGAATCGAACCCTGTTGCGCCACATACGACATCGCGCAATATTGGGCCGTGGAATCCTCGGCCACCTGATAGGACAGCAGCTTGAGCCCGCCCTCCGGCGCGGGGCCGCGCGGCTTGATCAAGGTGGTCACCGTGGCCACCGCGTTACCGTGACTGTCGTTGGTGCGGAACAACACCTGCCAAGCGTCGATGTTGAACGGCGCCACCGACAGCAGTGCCGGTGTGATCTGGCGAGCTTTGATGATGCCGCCCGGCTCGGTCGCGGCGATCACGTCCGCGGGCGCTTTGTAGAACGGATCGAGCTCGGGCGGCAACACCAGTACCGGCAGCGGCTGGATCGGGACACCGTTGGCAGGCGCGGGCGCCGCATTCGTCGCGGCCCCCACTACGACACTGACCAGCAGCATCGCCACGACTCCGACGAGAACGACGGCTCGCCGCCATGCTCCCGTCACGCCACCCCGGAATGTTCCACGCTTCATGAGCTTCCTTCCTGCGCGGGGCGCATCGTCGCACCCGGCACAGACATCCAAAAATGCATCCGAAAATCAGGGTTACCAGTACACAGTGTCACGCTAACTTAGAAAGCGCACGTTTCCTAGACCTGACCCCAAAAAGGGGCCCTCACCGGGAGTCTTCGCGCATCAGGCGGGCAAAAGCACGCAAGCCGGCGAGGATCTCCTGTTGGTCGGTGATGCCGTCGAGGGCGGCGTCGAAGCGGGCGGCCATTGTGGTGACGCGCTGGTCGACCGCGCCGACTCGCGCTACCAACTCAGCGTGGTCGCGGGCAACGACGTCGCGCAGGTCGTGCTGCTCCTCGCGGGCCCGTTGATCCAGGCGGCGTACCTCGTCGCGCAGCTCATCTATGTGACGAGCGTCGGAGTCGGCCCGGGCACTGGCATTCGACTCGGTGGCCTGGAGCCGCTCGGTCAGGAACCGCACCGCTTCGCGCAGGGTGCGCACGTCGTCCGGCGGGTAGGCCGTCTCGTGCGAGATGGCCGCGATCCGCGCCCGCAGGTAGGCGAAATACGCTGCGGCAGGGCGGATCAGCACGGTCACGAGAAAGAAGCCGGCAACGTAATAGCCGATCTGGTAGCCGGTGCACAGCGCGACGATCGCGGCGATGACCGCCGAGACCACGTGCGACCCGATCGCCACCAGGAGCAGCCGCTTGGCCAAGGTCCCGACTTCTTGCTCCCGCTGCGCCGGTACCGCGATCTCGCGCGCGCGTGCGGTTTCGAGCCCGTGCGCCACTTGCCGGGCGCCGAAATACAGATTCCACGGCACGGTCAATACCGCGACGAACCAGAAGAAGGCGACAAACCCCAGTCCGGCTCCGATCACCGTCGATGCCGTCAGATCGGCCCACATCGCCAGTGCGGCAACCACGATCACCAGAACCGTGGCAGCCCAGAACAATCCCCAATACTTCTGCATCGACTCAGCATCTGCGTCCCGGCTCGGTGGCGACACCGTACGACTACTCGAGTTCGTCCGGGTGCCGGCCGATCGTGCGGCGCGGTCGGAGCACGCGACACCGCTGGTAGCGATGAGTCGGCAACCGGTCGACCTATCGCTACCAGCGAGTCACCATTCCGCGCGCGGCATGCCGGTTGTCAGAATACTTATCGGTCTGGAAATTCGGCTTCCCCGCCCTAATTTCCTATATGTCCGATTCGGTTACCGAGAACCTTTACCGACGCGTGCGTCCGGTGGATTGATGTGAACTCTGCCCACTGGACGTACCGAAGTCTTGCGTCCAATAAGCAGTACCATTTCGATCCTTGGCAAATCCGACGCCGATATCACGAAGTCGGCAATTGAGAATGTTGGCACGGTGGCCAGCGCTGCGCATCCATGCGCCGACTACTTCGGCCGGACTCGATTGCCCGGACGCTATATTCTCGGCCCAGGCGTTGGCACGGTAACCCGCCGCCTTGATCCGATCACCCGGACTGCCTTTCGATGAGTTGTGATCCAAGACGCCACGGGCGGCCATGTCCGCCGTGTGTGCCTGCGCGGCCTGGTCAAGGTGGCTTTCTTCGGTCAGGGCGGGACATCCGGCCTTTGCGCGTTCGGCGTTGGTGAGGCTGACCACCATGGCCGCGACGGGCTGCGCCTGCGGTGCCGCGAGGGCAGGCGGGCCCCAGGCGATCAGCCAGGCGGAACACGCGGATATGACGAGACAAGTAAGTGAGGAACGGGTCAGAGCGGGAGAAAGACGCATAATTCAGACTCCACGGTTCGTATTACGTTTAAATAACATTAACATCTCGGCCAGCGCGCAGGCAAGGTCCGAGCACCACTTCAGCAAGCGCTAGCGGCCTGTCGGCAATCGGGTCGCTACGGCGCGCGATATTCGACTTCATAACGTAGCGGGACGGCGAACCGTCCGATACGATCCGTGGCATCCGAAATGGCCGCATCTCAGGACACCGGACATGTTCGATCTTCGCCCCAACCCATGCTCGGCCAAGGGCGGACCGGCGCGAGTAGCCGCGCCAGGTCCGTCGCATCCGGCGACACCGATCTGCGGGCACAACTGAATCGATCGATTCGTTACTAAGGACGACAACTGATGGGCAAACACAACGTACGGCGGAACCCTCTCGGTTCGATGCGGTTGGCCATGCTCTCGATGACCGCACTGATCGCGACCGGAATCGCCACGCAGCACGGGCCGTCGCCCGAGAATCAAGCGGCGATCCTGACCGCCACCATGACCGAGCTACCGCCCCTGACACCGGCCACCGAGCCTGCTGTCACGACAAACGACACGCAGCACCCGATCGCGGCCGACCAGCCCGACCGGCCGATACATGTGGTGCGACCCGCCACCGATCCGGGCACGCCACATGATCGGCAGGATCAGCCGTCCAGCGAAAAGGTGGGACCGGCCGGACTCGGGCTGCCGCTCACGCCGTTCGATCCGAAGACGGAGGTGCCCGGCCGGACGAACGCACCCAAACACCACCGGCCGAGCGACGCGCGGGAAACCGCGCGGCCCGGTGCCCAAACCGCGCTGCCACCAATTGATTTGACCGCACTCCTGACCAACATCAGCGCCGCCCTCAACGCGGGAGCGGCATTCGCCGAAGGCCTGCAGTCGGGCAGCGCGGCCCTCAACACCAGTGCGAGCACGCCGGCCGCGCCGAGCAGCACGGCTGCCGACACCACAGCCCCTGCGAGCGCACCGGCCAACAGTGTCCAAATGGCCGTTCCGACAGCAGATCTCACCTCACTGCTGACCACCATCAGCTCCGCCCTCAAAGTAGGAGCAGCGTTGGCAGACGGCCTGGAGTCCGGCAGTTCGGTCCTCGGCCCCGGCAGCGCCGCTCTCGGCCCGGGCAGCGCGGCCCTCGGCCCGGGCAGCGCCGCTCTCAGCTCCGGCAGCGCAACCCTCGACGGCGGTAGCTCGATCGCCGGAACCGGCAGCTCGGTGCTCGGCCCGCTCGCCGCGATACTCGCTCCCCTCAGCGCCGCAGCCCTGGGCTCCGCCTGACACTCACGGATCGCTGGCTCCCATCGGGCCGCCCGCCCGATGGGAGCCACGCCGTAACCCAGTGCAGCGCACGAACTCGCCCCGCGCGCACATAACTGCCAGCAATACCGTGCGCGCCAACACGATTCGTGCGCAGCACTCGCCCACCACCGCGCGACCGCACTCGACGAGCCACTCGCCGCCATGTGCACACCGCGCGCACATCGTGGTACACCGCGCACGAAATCGCCGACGATTTCATGCGCGCCATCAAAAACCGCACGCAGCCGCCCCACCACCACGCGACGGCCAGCCGCCGCACTCGACGAGCCACTCGCCGCCATGTGCACACCGCGCGCACATCGTGGTACACCGC
>NZ_JBHXAU010000021.1:0-178479 GCF_042727395.1 Nocardia sp. NPDC060255
CCGCAAACGCCACGGCTACCGCACCCCCGCCCAAGTCCTCGACCAGCTACTGTCGAACCCCGACAACCCTGTTGCATCGACCCCTTGAACCTGCCTCGACCGATGCCTGCATCACTTCCCAGTGATCACCCGTCCAGCACGGCGTCAGGTGCGATCGTTGCCTCTTGTGGCATCGAGATCCGCTGCCGGATCCGACGGTGCTACTGCGCGTCAGGGGCGGCTGGGGTGGTCAGGGTGGAGCTGGACAGGACGCGTTGGACTGCGATCGCGATGACTACTCGGGTCGGGTTTTCGCGGGGGACTCGGTAGCGGCCTGCGTAGCGGGTTTCTGCCTCGGCGACGGCGTCCGGGTCGTCGAGCACGGTGGCCGGGCCCTCCAGGGTGAGCCAGCGTCGCCCCTCGACCTGGCTCACGGCCGCGTAACCGCCCCGGCGCACGTTGCGTACCTTCGCCGACCCGCCGTCGGTGATCACCCTGGCGATCCCGGCCGCCGGATCCCAGGTGAATCCCACCGCGACGACGTGCGGTGTCCCGTTGGCGCGCAACGTGGTCAACGTGGCGAGGTGCCGCTCGATGACGAACTCGAGCGCGGCGGGCGAAAGCTCTACGGTCTGCGTCGGCATCCTCCGACGGTAGCCGCCGCCTCGGGGCCTCCTCCGCAGGGGCGCGGCGACCGCACGATCTCGCTCAACCCGCAAGCCTGCCCCGTCTGGTCGAGCAGATGCCCGGGCGTGCTCTGCGGGTGCGCGGTGGCGGTAAAACGGCGAGGCAATCCGCGATGGCGTGTCCTCGATGAATCGCGGCGTGATGGACCGGACATTGCTGGCGAGATGGCTCAGTCCGGTCCCGTTGGTCGTGGGGTGACGCGGGTGGGCAGGGGTGGAATGACAGACTTAGCGGCATGGGATTGCGAGGGATTGCCGAGGGGACGGTGCTGCTGCTCGGTGGGCGCAGCGAGATCGGGCTCGAGGTGGCGCGGCGGCTGGCACCGGGGCAGGTGGTGATTCTCGCGGCCCGTCGCAGCGGCGACCTGGCGGCGCAGACCGCGGCGCTGACAGATGGTGGAGCGGCGGCCGTGCACTGCGTGGAGTTCGATGCCGACGACACGGCGAACCATCCGGCGTTCCTCGAGAAGATCGCGGCCGAGTACGGGCAGATCGGGGTGGCGGTGCTCGCCTTCGGCGTGCTCGGCGATCAGGCGCGGGCCGAACAGGATCCGGCGCACGCGCTCGCCGTCGTGCACACCGACTACGTCGCCCAGGTCAGCGTGCTCACCACGCTCGCGAATCTGCTTCGCGCGCAAGGCGAAGGACAGCTTGTCGTGTTCAGCTCGGTGGCGGGCGTGCGGGTCCGCCGGGCCAACTACGTGTACGGCTCGGCGAAGGCAGGCCTCGACGGTTTCGCCAGCGGACTCGCGGATGCGTTGTACGGCACCGGCGTTCACCTCCTGCTGGTGCGCACCGGCTTCGTCATCGGCCGGATGACCCAGGGCATGGACCCGGCCCCGTTCTCGAGCACCCCGGACCAGGTCGCCGCCGCCGTCGTCAAGGGCCTGCACAAGCGTGCGGGAGTGGTCTGGACGCCCGGCATCCTGCGCCCTGTCTTCTTTGGCATGCGCCTACTGCCCCAAGCGATCTGGCGCCGGATGCCGCGGTGAGCGGTACGGCAATGACCGATGCGTGGTCGGGGCCGCCGGTGGTGGTCGCCGGGATCGGGGCCGATGGGTGGGATGGGCTGGGGCGGGCGGCGCGGGAGGCTATTGCGTCCGCCGAGGTGATTTTCGGGTCGGTGCGGCAGCTTGGTCTTGTGGCGGAACGGGATTCGGTGGGGGAGCGGGTGGTGTGGCCGTCGCCGCTGGTGCCTGCGTTGGCCGGGTTGTTCGAGCGGTATGCCGGGGCGCGGGTGTGTGTGCTGGCCAGCGGGGATCCGATGTTTTACGGGATCGGGGTGACGTTGGCGCGGTTGCTGGGGGCCGATGCGCTGCGGGTTTTGCCGCAGCCGTCGTCGGCGTCGTTGGCGTGTGCGCGGTTGGGGTGGGGGTTGGCGGAGACGCCGGTGGTCAGTGTGGTGGGGCGGGCGCTGGAGACGGTGCTGCCGGAGTTGGGTGACGGGCGGCGGGTGCTGGTGCTCAGTGCCGATGAACACACGCCGGGATTGCTAGCGGAGTTGTTGGGGTGCAATGGGTTCGGGGATTCCTCGGTGACGGTGTTGGAGCAGTTGGGTGGTCCGGCGGAGCGGGTCGAGGCGGGGATCGCGAAGCAGTGGCAGCGACCCGCGGGAGATCCGCTGAACATCGTGGCGATCGAATGCGTCGCCGACCCGGAACATGTTCGGGCGACGCGATTGCCCGGCCTGCCCGATGAATTGTTCGGCGGCGATGGTCAACTCACCAAGAGCGAGGTGCGCGCGCTGACCCTGGCCGCATTGGCCCCCGCACCCGGGGAACTGCTGTGGGACATCGGCGGTGGCTCCGGCAGCATCGCCATCGAATGGTGCCGCACGCATCCCAGTTGCCGCGCACTGACTTTCGAACAACTCGAACGTCGGCGGCGCCAGATCGCGGACAACGCCGCTGCTTTGGGCGTCGCGCACATCACCGTCCACGGCGAGGTACTCGCGGAATTGCACGGCACCGCCGAATTCCCTTCGCCGGACGCCATTTTCCTCGGCGGTGGCCTCACCCAGCCTGGCCTGTTCGAGACATGCTGGTCGCAGCTGCGCCAGGGCGGCAGGCTGGTCGCCAACGCGGTGACCGCGGAATCCGAATCGCTGCTGCTCAGCTGGGCGGCCGGCCACGGCGGCACCTTGCGGAAGTTTCAGGTCTACCGTGCCGAGCCGCTGGGATCTTTCACGACGTGGCGCCCGCAACTGCCGGTCACGCAATGGTCAGTTGTGAAACTGCACAGTGCATGATCGCAAAATGAGGTCCACGGCCGAGAGGATTGCACCCCAGCGGGTAGGGTCGGGGCCGAGATCCGGTCATGATCGGAAATCCGGTTCCTGATGGGGAGATAGATGAAATACAAGAAGTTCGCCGCTACCGCACTTTTGGCCATCGCCGCGACCGGCGTCAGCGCGGGCACCGCGTATGCCGCGCCCGTTCCCGCGCCGCCCGCCGTGCAGGATCAAGCCGCCGCACCGACCGTCAAGGGCCAGGACCAGGGCATCAGCTACGACCTGCAGCTGGCCGACGCGGGCAAGTCGGTCGTCACCAACGTCACCGGCGGGGCGTTCAGCCTGGCCGCCGACAAGCAGTCGGTCACCTTGACGAATGCCGCTGGTGAGACAGTCACCACGATCCCGCTGACCCAAACGGCCAAGGGCGAGCAGGTGGCGATCGCCGCCGCCATCGCCGACGACGCCAAGCAGCTGACGCTGACCCCGCAGGTCGCACCGACTGCGAACGCCCCGGTCGCCGCCGAGTTCATCGGCGCGCAGGACTGGTTCTTCGCCGAGCTGCAGCGTAGTTCGCTGGGCGCGCTGGTCGGCGGATTGATCGGCGCCGCAGTCGGAATCCTGTTCTTCGGTGTCGGGATCCTGCCCGGTGCCGTGCTCGGCGCGATCATCGGCCTCGCCGTCGCGGGCGGGCCGTCGCTGCTGAACGCGGGCATCGCCTACTTCAGCGGCCAGCCCTGAAAACCCTGATTCTGGGCGGCACCCGGGAAGCCAGGGAACTCGCCGCCATCGCTTCCGGCGAGCAAGGATTCGACATCGTCTCCTCGCTCGCCGGCCGCGTTCGTGACCCCCTGTTGCCGGTCGGCGCGGTGCGCGTCGGCGGCTTCGGCGGGGTCGAGGGCCTGCGGGAATGGTTGGTGGCCAACGAGATCGAGGCCGTGGTCGATGCCACCCATCCGTTCGCGGGCATCATCAGCGCGAATGCCGCCGTGGCGGCAGCGGATCTGCCGCTCGTCCATCTTCGACGGCCCGGCTGGTCCGAACAGTCAGGCGACCAGTGGATTCGGGTACCCGACCGCACCGCCGCCGCGAAAATCGTTGAGGAGCAGGGCGATCGCGTCTTCTTGACCATCGGCCGCCAGGGCGTCGGCGCTTTCGCCGAGCTGACGCGCCCCTGGTTTCTGATCCGCGCCATCGATCCACCCGAGGGTGCGTTACCACCGAGACACGAATTACTGCTCGCCCGTGGACCTTTCACCGTCGATGAGGAAACCCGGCTGCTGACAGATCGGCGCATCGACCTGCTCGTCACCAAGGACAGCGGTGGCGACCAGACCGAGGCCAAGCTGACCGCCGCCCGCTCGGCGGGCCTGCCGGTGGTCATGATCGACCGGCCACCGTTGCCCGAGGGCGCCGTGGTCATGGAAAGTGTTGCCCAGGTCTGGGATTGGCTTCGCTCAGCCGCCGAGTAGTTCGGGCAGCCGGTCGAACCAGTCGAGTACCGCGCGTTCGTATCCGATGCCGAAATCCAGCGTCGCGCGGGCGAAGGCGGGCATGCAGCTGGGATCCTCGGTGAGGTATCGAGTGAGTCGCTCCTGGTGAATCTCCTTGTTGGCGGCGATCATTCGATCGAGATGCGGTCGATCGAGGTGGTCGCCGAAGGCAAGGGTCAGCAGTAATGGGAAGCGGATGTTTTCGCCGCCGGGTTCGCGGGCTATCCACTCCAGGAAGGCTTCCCGCCCCGCGTCGGTGATCAGGTAGGGGGTGCGCTCACGTGCGCCCGGCGCGCCCTTCTCCACCAAGCCCGCCGCGTCCATCGCACCGAGTTCCCGGTAGACCTGGCTTTGCGTGATCGTCCAGAAGTCGCCGATGCGTTGCTGGGCCTGGGCCACCAGATCCCAGCCCGACATGGGCCCTTCGTGCAGAAATCCGAGCAGCGACGCGGCCGTGGAGTTCAACGGCTTGCGGCTGGTCGCGGTGTTCGTCAACCGACTGCTCCCTTCGCTCTCAACCTTCCATAATGGAATGTTATACGAACGTGCGCCGGACCTCCCCGCCTGGCCTACTTGCCGGCCAGCTGATCGAGACGGGCGAGCACCAGCGCCATGCCCTCTTCCAACCGCGCTTGCCCGAGGCGCAGCTCGACGAGGTCTTCCTCGATTTTCTCGGCGCGCTCCTCGATCCGGTCGATGCCGTCGAGCGCCTTTCTGGTGAGAGCCGCGAGTTCGCTGAGAACGTCACCCTGCTCGTCGAGTGCTTGTTCGCCGGCGGTGGCTCGGGCCTCCAGGGCTCGGGCGCGCAGCGTCAGCTCCGACAGTGTCGCGGCCAAGATCCCTCCAATCGTCAGTGCGTCAGGAGATCTTACGCGTCGGGCGAGGTCGCGTCGCGTGTGCGTGTGTAGCGCCGCGAGGTGTAAACCCGGACCCCCTGGTCGGTTTCCAGCGTCGCGGTGGTGGACGCGCCGATGATCAGCAGGGTGCGCATGTCGACGTCGGCCGGGTCGAGGTCGCCGAGCGGTACCACGCGCACCGACTCGGCCGGCCCACCCACATCGCGGCCGAGCACCACGGGCGTGTCGGGCTTGCGATGCTCCAGCAGCAGGTCGCGCATGGCACCGACCTGCCAGGTGCGCTGGGACGAGGCGGGGTTGTAGACGGCGATCGCCATATCCGCGGCGGCCACTGCGGAAAGACGTTGGGCGACAACCTCCCACGGCTTGAGGCGATCCGAGAGGGAGATCATCGCGTAATCGTGACCGAGCGGCGCACCGACGCGGCTGGCCACCGCATTGGCCGCGGTGAGACCCGGCAGTACCCGCACCGGCACACCGCGCCACTGGGGATCGGCTGCTTCCTCCAGCACTGCCGCCGCCATCGCGAACACCCCCGGATCGCCCGACGACACCACCACGACCCGCGCGCCCCGCGTGGCCAGATCCAACGCCATAGCGGCGCGCTCCGACTCGACGCGATTGTCGCTCGCATGCCTGCGCTGGCCGGGGCGCAACGGCACCCGGTTCAGATAGGTGGTGTAACCGACGAGATCCGTTGCGTCGGCGAGTGCTTCGTGCACCTCGGTGGTCGTCCACTCGGCCGCACCGGGACCGAGGCCGACGACGACAACTTGACCAGGCTGATCGGCGCTGCGTTCTGGAGTGGCATTGTCGGCGGAATGATAGGCAGCCGAGCCGGATTCGTCGGTAGCTGCGGTGAAGGTAGCGCACAGTGCGGAGGTGGCGCGGGGTTCGGCCGTGCTGGTGGCAGTGCCCTTCGAGGCAGCGTTGCCAGTGAAATGATAGGCAGGCGAGCTGGGTTCGTCGGTGGCTGCGGTGAAAGTGGCGCGCAGTGCGGAGGTGGGGCGGGGTTCGGCCGTGTTGGTGGTAGTGCCCTTCGAGGCAGCATTGTCGGCGGAATGATGGGCGGGCGAGCTGGATTCGTAGGCTGGAGCGGCGGAACTAGCGAGCGGCGCGGAATTCTTCGCGGCACCGCGCTGGTCTGTCGTGGAGCCGTCGACGTGTGCGGCGGCCCTCGGCTGACCACCTGATTCGCGAGAGCTGATCGTCACTGAGTTGCGCGGCTCCGGGTGGGGTTCCGCTGCTCGAGGATTCGCATGCTCGGCGTGGTCGCCCGTCGACTCATGCTGCTTGACCGCAGGTTCGGTGTCCACGCGGGGGAGCGGTGTGGTCGGGGTCGGGCCGGGGACGAGGGTGATGGCGAAGTAGGGGACGTCCGCGTCATCGACGTCGGCGGCGCGCAGCACGCGTTGGCGGGTGCTGCTGGCGCGTTCGATGTAGTAGGCGTCGGCGAGGCGGCCGGAATCCGAAAGTGCCTGGCGCACACCTGGATAGGTGCGACCGAGCTTCATGATGGCGGCGGCCTCGGTGTCGCGGAGCCGACGGGTGAGCTCGTCGACCGGCATGGTGCCGGGCAGGATGGTCAGCACCTGCTCGCCCTCGACCAGCGGAGTGCCGAGCGCCGCCGAGGCCGCGCTCACCGAGGTGATGCCCGGAATGATCTCGGCCTCGAAGCGATCGGCCAACCGTCGGTGCATGTGCATGTAGGAGCTGTAGAACAATGGGTCACCCGCAGCGAGCAGCGCGACCGACCGCCCCGCCGCCAGATGCCCCGCCAGTCGCTGCGCGGCCTGCTCGTAGAACTCATCGATCGCACCCTGGTAACCGCCGGGATGATCGGTGGTCTCGGTGGTCACCGGATAGACGAGATGTTCCTCCAGCTGTCCCGGCCGCATATACGGCGCGGCAATGCCTTTGGAGATACTCCGTCCATGCCGCGCACTGTGGAACGCGATCACATCGGCCTCGGCGATGATTCGCGCCGCCTTCACCGTGACGAGCTCGGGATCGCCGGGACCGAGCCCAACGCCCCACAATTTGCCTGGCGTCGTACGTGATTCGGCCTCCATCGACGCCGCAGTGCCTATCGCGCGTTCGACCCGCATTGTGCCGGTGGATTGTCGGCCGGAGTCGTGGGCGGTGCCGTCGCGCTGCGTGCTATCCGATGTCGCGCTGCCGGATTCGAGGGTCGCTGCCGAGAAGGGCGCGTCCGTGCGGGAATCCGTGGCCTGTGCGTCATGCTTCGTGCTTGCCGAGCCTTCGCCGCCGAACCGCCTGCCTGCCAAGTTTTCTGCGCTGCCCACGTCGGTCCTCGCCGACTGGTCGCTGTTCGTCCCGTCCGTCATTCCTGTTCGCTCGCAATCGCATTCAGCGCCGACGCGGTGATGGCGCTGCCACCCCGCCGGCCGCGGACGGTCAGGAACTCGACGCCGCCGAAATCGATCAGCGCGTCCTTGGATTCCGCGGCACCGATGAAGCCGACGGGGATGCCGAGAATGGCGGCCGGTCGTGGCGCACCCGCGTCGAGCAGGTCGAGCAGGTGGAACAGCGCGGTCGGCGCGTTCCCGATGGCCACGACCGCACCGTCGAGGTGCTCGCGCCAGAGCTCGAGCGCGGCCGCGGAGCGCGTATTGCCCATGCTCGCAGCGAGTTCCGAGACGCGCGGATCGGCGAGCGTGCAGATCACCGGATTGTCGGCGGGCAGTCGCTTACGGGTGACACCGGAGGCAACCATGTTCGCGTCACACAGAATCGGCGCCCCCGCCCGCAACGCCGCCCGCGCCGAAGCCACCACACCCGGCGAAAACGCCACATCCCCGGCCAAATCCACCTGACCGCAGCCGTGGATCATCCGCACCACCACCTGCGCCACGTCCGGCGGGAACCTGTCGAGCTCCGCCTCGGCGCGGATCATCGCGAACGAGCGCCGGTAGATCTCGGCCCCGTCGGTGAGGTAGCTGGCACGCACGTCGGACATGCGGTCCACCCTAAGAGGTCGGCTCCCGGCCAGGTCGGCGCGGGTAGCTGGTGCAACCGGTTCGGCGCGGCAGTCGAGTCGGCGGGGTCAGGTGCGGGGGCGCTCGAGGATCCGGGACATCACGATCGAACTGCGGGTGCGCCCGACGCGGGCGTTCTCGCGGATTCGCTCGACGGTCACCTCGATTTCGGCCATGTCGGTGGCCATCACATGGATCAGCGCGTCGGCCTCGCCCGCGATCGTCCACACGCCGACGACCTGCGGAATCGGTTCCAGGGTGCGGCGCAGTTCGGCGGGGGAGATGTTGTCGCGGTAGTACACCTCGACGTATGCCTCGGTCTTCCAGCCCATCGCCGCCGGATTCACCATCGCGGTGAAACCGGTGATCTGTTTGCTCGCGACCATCTTGTCGACGCGCCGTTTCACCGCGGGCGCGGTGAGGCCGACCGCGCTGCCGATTTCCTGGAACGAGGCCCGTGCCTGTCTGAGGAGGTGCTCCAGAATCCGCCGGTCGATGTCGTCCACGTCACACTCGCTTCCTCGTCACACAACGATTCGATGTTTCAGGGCCAAAATGCGCAACGATTCGTTGTTCCTGGCGCAATAGTAGGCGAATTACCGTCGTGTGAGCCGCAAGATCGCGCCGACCTACGGGAGACACGTTGACGTCTGTAGCCACCCTCCGCGCCGAGTCCACCGCTCGTAAGTCGTCGCCGCGACGGTTCGTCATGTGCCGTCCGGACTACTTCGAGGTCACCTACTGCATCAATCCGTGGATGGATCCCGATGCGCCGGTCGACCGCGCCCTCGCCCTGCTGCAGTGGGAAACGCTGCGCGCCACCTACGAGGAGTACGGGCACAAGGTCGACGTGGTGCCCGGCGTGCCCGGCCTGCCCGACATGGTGTTCGCCGCCAACGGTGGCCTCATCGTCGGCGACCGCGCGATGTCGGCCAGGTTCACCCATGTGCAGCGGGCCGCCGAGGGCCCGGCTTACCACAACTGGTTCGCCCAGCACGGCCTCGCCGGACTGGTCGAGGCCGCCGAGATCAACGAGGGTGAGGGCGACTTCCTCCTGGTCGGCGAGCGGATGCTGGCCGGTATGGGCTTCCGCAGCTCGCTCGCCGCGCATCAGGAAGTGTCACAGCACTTTTCGCGCGAGGTGGTGTCGCTGGAGCTGGTCGACCCGCGCTTCTACCACCTCGACACCGTCCTGCTGCCCCTCGACGACACCACCATCGCCTACTTCCCGCCCGCCTTCAGCGCGGCGAGCCAGGCGGTGCTCACCGAGCTGTTCCCGAACGCCATCGTCGCCACCGACGCGGATGCCGAGGTACTCGGTTTGAACGGTGTCTCCGACGGATTGAACGTCTTCCTCAGCAACAAGGCCACGGCGCTGACCGAAGCCCTGCGCGCCCGCGGCTACAACCCGATCGGCATCGACATGTCGGAGCTCCTCAAGGCCGGCGGCAGCGTCAAGTGCTGCACCCTGGAAGTCCACGAATAACCAACGCAAAATCCGCACTCTCACTCGGGATCTGCACTCAGAATTCGGCCCTATTGCGAGTGCAAATCCCGAGAGAAAGTGCGGATTTTGGTTATTGGTGGGTCGAGTGCGGTGGTGGTCAGGTCGAGGACTGGCGGTAGCCGGTGTTGGTGGCGATGACGTCGGTGACGGGGCCGCGGGGGCGACCACAGCGGCGGTCGCAGCCGGACCAGTGTTGGCGACCGGCGACTGTCACCTCGTTTGCGTCGAGGATCGGGATGTCCTGGTGCGTGGGCGGATTCGGCTCCGCTGGAAGCACGCGTCCCGATTCGACGGCTGCTGTCACGTCGGCGCGGACATCGGTGAGTGACTTCGCGCAACCAGGGCGACCCGCGCAGGCGCTGACCTGCAGCCAGGGGGAGTTGGCGTCGAAGATCAGGTCCATCGGGGCGAGCACGCGGACCACTTGCTCGGCGGTCCATTCGTCCATATCGGTGATGACGAGGCTGCGCCAAGGGGTGATGAATATGGGACGCTCGATGGCGGCGATGAATTCGGCTGTGCGCACGGGCAGGGAGCCGAGACGAACTCCGGCACCGAGGCTGACCAATCCGTTGTCCTGATCCAGCCAGCCGATCGGAATATCCTGGGCCGCACCGACTTCCACTCGGTCAGCACCGCGAGTGAGGGCGAGCGTCTCGGCCACCCGTTCGGCACCGTTCTCGATATCGTGCAGACGCCACTGGCCCGCGTCATCGCCACGCAGGTCGAGGAATCCGTGCGCGGCGGCGAGCATCACATCCACCGCGTCAGCGGCCGAGATTCGAATGCCGGTGTCCCGCCCCGCGAGCAGCAGCGCGAATTCCTCTGCGCCCGTGGCGTGTACGCCGATATCGGCGCTGAGTCCACTGACGTCGCCACGCCCGTCATCGAGCGTGAACAGCACCCGCCCGGGCAATTCGGCCAGGCGCGGCGCGGCCAGCAGACCGGCATCGAGGACCGGAACCAGCGCGTGCACATCCGCCGAACCACCGATCCGACCGGACAATGGTGAGGCGACGATATTGCGCACCCGCTCATGGCGGTGACTCGGCAACAACCCGGCCGCCTCTAGCCGACCGGTCAGCGCCTCCGCATCCCGCACCTGCCGCAACTGCACATTCCCCCGCGACGTCAGCTCGATATTCCCGTCTCCGAGCTCCCGCGCCGCCTCCGCCAACACCAGCAACTGCCCCGGCGACACCCGTCCCCCCGGCACCCTTACCCGCGCCAACGGCCCATCGGCCGCCGCATGCAACCGCAGCACACCGGGACAGGAATCCGGACCACCTCGACTCATAGTCCACCCAGCGTACGTACCCCCACTGACCACCGACCACCGACGGCGACTTGACGTACGAAGGGGGCTCTTGACGCATGTTGCAGCGTGCGTCAAGAGCACCCTCCGTACGTCAAGTCGACAAGGGGCGATGGTGGTGATTAATGGCGAGCGGTGAACGGTGGGGATCGCTAATGTGAGACATATGTCTGAAATCTCTACCCTGGCAGATCGACTCGCGATTATCGACGTGGTTACCCGGATGTTCGTCTACACCGATCAGCGTCGTTGGAACGACCTGGTCGACGCCGTTTTCACGCCGAAGGTCGATTTCGACGGCGGGTTCGGCGGCCCGGTCGGCGAGCGGGACGCGGCCGACATCGTCGAGGACTGGCGGGTCGGGCTCGCTGATCTGGACGAGCTCCATCACCAGTCCGGGAATCATCTGATCGAGCTGGCGGGCGACACGGCCGACGTGCACGCGGACGCGATCGCGGTACACGTGAAGAACTCCGCTACCAACGGCAAGACCCGCACGTTCGTCGGCAGCTACGCCATCGGCGCCGAGCGGACTCCGAACGGCTGGCGCGTCAACAAGTTCCACTACCTCCTCAAAGTCATCGACGGAAACGCCGATCTGACCTGATCCGCGATGGGGTGACGCCAACTCGGAAGCAACGGCGTCACCCTCGCACCAACATCCGCGGTGACCGCCTGAACGGAACCCAACCGCACGGCAGGTAGCATCTGCATGCTCGACGGGCGACGAGGAAACCGGTGGAAATCCGGTGCGGTCGCGCCACTGTGAAAAGCCAGACCCTCTCCGGCGAGCAGCAACCCCCGATGGGCGCGTAACCCGAGGAAGGCCGTCACCTGTGATTCTGCTGCTGTCCACGTCCGACACCGATCTGCTGAGCGCCCGCGCGAGCGGCGCCGCGTACCGGTGGGGCAACCCCGCACGGCTGCTGGTGGACGACCTGCCCGCGCTGCTCGACGGCGCCGATCTGGTGATCGTGCGCATCCTCGGCGGCAAGCGCGCCTGGGAGGACGGTCTCGACGCGATCCGCGCCAGCGGCGTGCCGATGGTGGCGCTCGGCGGCGAGATCGCGCCGGACGCGGAGCTGATGGAGTGCTCGACCGTGCCCGGCGGTGTCGCCGCCGACGCACACAACTATTTGGCCGCGGGCGGGTCGGACAACCTGCTGCAGCTGCACAACTTCCTGTCCGACACGGTCCTGCTGACCGGGCACGGCTTCGAGCCGCCGGTGCAGCTGCCGAGCTGGGGTGTGCTGGAACGGGTTTCGGGCGAGCCGAGCGCCGATCAGCCCACCGTCGCGGTGATCTATTACCGCGCACAGCATCTCGCCGGGAACACGGGCTACATCGATGCCCTCTGCCGTGCGATCGAAGACGCCGGTGCGCGCGCACTGCCGCTGTACTGCGCCTCGCTCCGCACCGCCGAGCCGGAACTGCTTGCGACACTGCGCCAGGCCGACACCCTCGTGGTGACGGTGCTCGCCGCGGGCGGCACCAAGCCCGCGACCGCCTCGGCGGGCGGCGAGGACGAGGCCTGGGATGTCGGCGCGCTCGCCGACCTGGATGTGCCCATCCTGCAAGGCTTGTGCCTGACCAGCGGCCGCGACCAGTGGGCCGCCAACGACGACGGCATGTCGCCGCTCGACGTCGCCACCCAGGTCGCCGTCCCCGAGTTCGACGGCCGGATCATCACGGTCCCGTTCTCTTTCAAGGAGTTCGACGCCGACGGCCTGTCCACCTACGTCCCCGACGCCGAGCGCGCGGCCAGGGTCGCGGGCATCGCGGTGCGCTACGCGCGGTTGCGGCACATCCCGGCCGATCGCAAGCGCGTCGTCCTGATGCTGTCCGCCTACCCGACCAAGCACGCCCGTATCGGTAACGCCGTCGGCCTCGACACTCCCGCGAGCGCCATCCGCTTGCTCACCGAAATGCGCACCGCCGGTTATCACCTCGGCGAACCGGGGGAGATTCCCGGCCTCGACGAGCAGGACGGCGACGCCCTCATCCACGCGCTCATCGCGGCGGGCGGCCAGGATCCGGACTGGCTGACCGCGGAACAGCTGGAGGGCAACCCGATTCGGATCGGCGCGGCCGCCTACACCGCCTGGTTCGGCACGTTGCCCGAGGACTTGCGCGAGGCGATCGTCGAGGCGTGGGGGCCGCCGCCCGGCGAGCTCTACGTCGACCGTTCCGCCGACCCGAACGGCGAGATCGTCATCGCCGCATTGCGTTTCGGCAATGTGGTACTGATGGTGCAGCCGCCCCGTGGTTTCGGTGAGAACCCCGTCGCCATCTACCACGACCCCGACCTGCCGCCGAGTCATCACTACCTCGCGGCCTACCAATGGGTCAGGTCCGCTGACGGTTTCGCCGCCGACGCGATGGTGCACCTCGGCAAGCACGGCAACCTGGAATGGCTGCCCGGCAAGACCCTCGGCATGTCCGCCTCCTGCGGCACCGACGCCGCCCTCGGCGACCTGCCGCTGATCTACCCGTTCCTGGTGAACGATCCGGGCGAGGGCACCCAGGCCAAGCGCCGCGCGCACGCGACCCTGGTGGACCACCTGATCCCGCCGATGGCCCGCGCCGAAAGCTACGGCGATATCTCGCGTTTGGAGCAGCTGCTCGACGAGCACGCCAACATCTCCACCCTCGACCCGGCCAAACTGCCCGCCATCCGCCAGCAGATCTGGACGCTGATGCGCGCGGCCAAGATGGACCACGACCTCGGCCTCGCCGAACGCCCGGACGAGGAAGTCTTCGACGATATGCTGCTGCACGTCGACGGCTGGCTGTGCGAGATCAAGGACGTGCAGATCCGCGACGGCCTGCACATCCTCGGCCAGGCGCCCGCGGGGGAGAGCGAGGTCGACCTCGTGCTCGCCATGCTGCGCGCCCGCCAGCTGTGGGGCGGCGAGCGAAATGTGCCCGGCCTGCGAGAAGCGTTGGGGCTGGACGAATCCGGCACCGAGGTCCGTGGCCGAGTCGATGTCGTGGAGAGCCAAGCTCGCGGACTGGTTGCCGCACTGCAATCGGCCGACTGGTCGGCGGCGGCGGTCGACCGGCTCGTCGACGAGTTCGCCGACTCGCTCCTCGCGACAGCGGATGGCTCCCGGTCCACGGCGAAATCGTCGGCGCTGGCCGAGAGCCCCGACGCTAGTCCTCAGCAATCGGCTGATCGCCTGCCCGGTTCGCCCGTGGCCGCAGCCGATGCCCGGACCGGCGCGCGATCAGCGGCCGAGAGTCCCAGTGCGACGGCCGAATCCAGCGCTGACCGCCCAGCGGCGGCAGCGCACGCCGACCTCGTCGACGCGGGTGCCATCCTGACGACCGATCCCCGGCTCGCCGCGGTTCGTGACGTACTCCGTTTCGCCGCAACCGAAGTCGTTCCCCGTCTCCGCCAAACCGGCATCGAGATCGACCGCGTCCTGCACGCCCTCAACGGCGGCTTCATCCCGGCGGGCCCCAGCGGTTCACCGCTGCGCGGCCTGATCAACGTCCTGCCGACCGGTCGCAATTTCTACTCCGTCGACCCGAAGGCCGTGCCGTCGCGCCTGGCCTGGGAAACCGGTCAGGCCATGGCGGATTCGCTGCTGGCGCGTTATCTCGCCGATCACGGCGAATACCCGCGTTCGGTGGGCCTTTCGGTGTGGGGCACCTCGGCGATGCGCACCTCCGGCGACGATATCGCCGAAGTTCTTGCCCTGCTCGGTGTCCGGCCGGTGTGGGACGAGGCGAGCCGCCGCGTCACCACCCTGGAAGTGCTTTCGCTCGACGAATTGTCCCGTCCCCGTATCGATGTCACGGTGCGCATCAGCGGTTTCTTCCGCGACGCGTTCCCGCACGTGCTCGCCCTGCTCGACGATGCGGTGCGCATGGTCGCCGAACTCGACGAGCCCGCCGAGTCGAATTACGTTCGCGCACATGCCGAGGCCGACCTGGCCGAGCACGGCGACGCCCGCCGCGCCACCACCCGCATCTTCGGTTCCAAGCCGGGCACCTACGGCGCGGGCCTGCTGCAGCTCATCGATTCCAAGAGCTGGCGCACCGACGACGACCTCGCGCAGGTCTACACCACCTGGGGCGGCTACGCCTACGGTCGCGACCTCGACGGCGCACCGGCCGCCGACGACATGCGTACCGCGTACCGCCGAATCGCGGTGGCGGCCAAGAACACCGACACTCGCGAGCACGACATCGCCGACTCCGACGACTACTTCCAGTTCCACGGCGGCATGGTGGCCACCGTGCGCGCGCTCACCGGCAAGAACCCCGAGGCCTACATCGGCGACAGCACCCGCCCCGACGCGGTGCGCACCCGCACGCTCTCCGAGGAGACCTCCCGGGTCTTCCGGGCCCGCGTGGTGAATCCGCGCTGGTTGGAGGCGATGCGCAGGCACGGCTACAAGGGCGCGTTCGAGATGGCCGCGACGGTCGACTACCTGTTCGGCTACGACGCGACCACCAATGTCGTCGCCGACTGGATGTACGAGAAGCTCGCGGAGAGCTACGTTTTCGACGACGTGAACCGCAAGTTCATGGAGCAGTCCAACCCGTGGGCGCTGCACGGCATTGCCGAGCGGCTGCTGGAGGCCGCCGAGCGGGACTTGTGGGAGCACCCGGAGCAGGCGACACTGGATCGATTGCGGCAGGTCTACTTGGAGACCGAAGGGGAATTGGAATAGCGGGAAAATCAACCCCCCAATTGTTGGGGGATTGGTGAATTGCGCGATCTTGCAAGGCAATTCAATCTTCGCACAACTCTCGACAACGCTGTTGCCGAGAGCGCATGATCGATGGTGTGCCCATGGGTGTTCTCGGGGAAACGCCAATCGATTCGGCTAGATGATTGGAAAGCTTTATGAATATCAGGAAGTTCGTAGCAACAGCAGTTCTCACCATCGCCGCAACAGGTGTCGCCGCCGCCACCGCGCACGGTGAGGGGCAGGTGGCCGATGCCGCGTTCAGCGGTGTCGATCAGGGCGTCGCGTACACGGCGGCGGTCGCGCCCGACCACTCGAGCGCCACGCTCACCCTCGCCTCCGGCAAGTTCGTGCTGACGCCCGATCAGGGCATCTCCGTGGTGGCGCCGGACGGATCGCTGGTCGCCACCGTGCCGACCACGATGCAGTCGGTGTCCGGCCAGCAGGTGCGGGTGGCGCCGGAAGTCAACGCCGGCGCAACTACTGTGACGCTGACGCCGGTCGGGGCGGCGACCCCGGAAATGGGGGCACCGCAGTTCATCGGTGACGCGGGCACCACCGTGGCCGGAGTGTTGATCGGCTGCGCGATCGGGTTCTTGATCGGGCTGATCTTCGCCATTGTCGGAGCCATCCCCGGCTGCATCATCGGTGGCATCATCGGCGGTATCGCGGGTGCCAACCAGCCCTAGCAGGTAATTCCGGATAGTAGCGACCCGGCCGTGCTCGGCGAATTCCGCCCGCTCCGGCCGGGTTTCGCTTTATCGCCGAATTCCAGCGCGCTGAGATTTCATGGACGACCGGCGGCCCTGCGAAATCGCTCGGCGGTCGCCAGCAGTTGCTCGGCGAGTTCGGGGGCGTCCAGCACCTCGAAATCGACGTCGGCCAAACCGAGATAACACGTGAGCAGCTGCGGCGAATCCGAACCCACGTGAACCACACAGTGATCCGGCCCGTCCGGCTCGATGGTCAGCGCCGCCGGCATCTTCGCCCGAATCGCACTGGCGGACGCGGCCATTCGCACCGTCGCGCGATAACGCCAGGTTGCCGTGCCGACGCCATGCTGCACGCGCTCGGCGGTCTCGGCCTCCGACAGCACCCGCGGGGTGAACCGCGGGCCGTTCGGCGTCTTCGGCGCGAGCCGGTCCACCCGGAAGGTGCGCCAGTCGCCGCGCCCCGGATCCCAGGCGACCAGGTACCAGTGACCGCGCCAGTGCACCAGCCGATGCGGCTCGACATCGCGGTGTGACGGTGTGCCGGAATGTGTTTCGTAGTCGAAGCGCAATCGCTCGCTCGCGCGGATCGCCCCGGCGACGGCGGTGAGTACCGCCGCGTCGACGGTCGGCCTACCGGCACCGGGCACGTGCACGGTGGCCGACGTCAACGCCGCCACCCGATTACGCAGCCGCGACGGCAACACCTGCTGCAGCTTCACTAGCGCCCGCACCGAGGTCTCCTCGATGCCGGTGACCGCGCCGTTGGCCGCGGTGGCCAGGCCGACCGCGACCGCAACCGCCTCGTCGTCATCGAGCAGCAGCGGCGGCAGCGCGGAGCCCGCGCCCAGCCGATAGCCGCCCGCGACACCGGGCGTGGCGTGCACCGGGTAACCGAGGGTGCGTAGGCGCTCGATGTCGGTGCGCACTGTGCGAGTGGATACCCCGAGTCGCTCGGCCAGTACCGGGCCGGTCCAATCGCGATGCAGCTGCAGCAGCGACAGCAGCCGGAGCAGTCGCGCGGAGGTCTCCAACATCACTCGATCATCGCAGCAATCGCGGAAGAGCACCTTCCGCGATTGGTTCCGTTCTCCTCCGGCTCCAGCGCTCGCCGGGATGACGGCTCAGCCGACGACGGCGTTCATGATCGTGCCCGCGCTGGTGGCGACCACCCCGCCGATCATCGCCCCCGCGATCATCTTCGGCGAGTCGATCGGACCACCTTGCCACTTCTCCCACGCGAATCGTCCACCGGCGTAAGTGATTCCGCAGACTCCGGAGAGCAGCACCAGCCAGGTGAGGTAGCGGACCATCTGCAAGATCTTGTCCGAGACCGGCGGCGCCTCCGGCGTCGGATTGCCGATCTGTGCGAGGAGGGCGTCGTGCACAGCGAAGATGACCATGAATACGCTCGCTTCGGGGTCGATGTGGCTCCGGCTAGGAGTGCCACTGGCGCGTTGTCTGGGTGATAGCCATGCTTGTACCGGACAGTATGTGCGGCGCCGACGATTTCGTGGAGCGTACGGAAGAACCTGTCGGGAATGTCCGATCAGCGGTGCGGGCGCAAGGTTTCGTGCCGCGTCGGGACTGCGGCAGCGGCATCGGCGAGGTGTGCGAGCAGGAAGGGAACCGCCACCGTTTCCAATCCCTGCGGAACATCGAGCACCGGATGCACATTCACCTCGAACACCGCGCCTCCTCGCTCGGGCACCAAATCGACGCCGCCGAACGGTAGCCCGACCGATGCTGTGGCTCGGATGGCGAGCTCGCGGAGGTGCTGGGGGAGGGCGTCGGGCGCGAGCACGGTAGAGACCGCGCCCTGCGCCTCGTTGCACGGGGCGTCCGGATTGCCCTGGACGTGCTCACACACCCGCAACACCCGTTCGCCGAGCACGACGACGCGGTACTGATGGCGGCGGCCGTGCTCATCGAAGTTGTGCGCATCGCGCGTGAGCAGCCAACTGCCACCGGTCTTTTGGTAGCGCTCGCGCGCCGCGTGCAGTTGCGCCTCGGTGGTCACGTGCCAGACGTCGCGCCCGCCGAAGCCGATGATCGGCCGGGTCCACACGTCGCGGCCGAGCCGTTCGAAGGCGGCCAGCGCGGCGGGCCAGGTGGGGTTGTCCAGGACGAGCGATTCGGCCTGTGAAATGCCTTCGGCCCGGAATCGGTCAATCGTGCACCGTTTGTCGGTCGCGTTTCGCCAACCTCGCGCACCGGCACCGAGACAGGGAATGCCGCTGCGCGCGACATCCGCTTGAAAACGGGTGAACCGGTGCCGATCACCCGGCGGTATTTCATAAATGACGAGGGCGGCGGGTCGCACCTCGAGGTTCTCGGACGGCACCAGGAGTATCGGCTGAGCGCCGAGTCGCAACTCACCGTCGCCGCCGTCGTAGAAATGTCTCGCGTCGACGATCAATGGTGTAGCGCCGGTGACCAATTCGACCGCGCGGGCGAGCTGAGCGGAACTCCCCTCGGTGGAACTGTGGTCGGTCATTACGACGATGTCGCTGGTATTCCTCATCGTGCACCACCGTCCTGCAGCAGGGGCGAATCCACTATCGAGACAGCGTCACTCCGTGCCGGCGCGGCGAATCCGGTTCGGGCGCAAGCCGGCTACTCGGCGACCAGGGCCGACGCGGCACCGGCCCGATCGACACCCTACCGGACCGCACATGATGCGAAAGCCGAACGGCGGCAACAGAAATGTTGGTTCAGATGCCCAATGAACGCGCGACGCGGAATCCCACATCGTCCAGCCGCAGCGTCGGATGGCTGCGGCGGCGCACCGACGCGCGGCAGCTCCAGTGTTCGTCGAACCAGCCGCCACCGCGCAATACCCGGTAGGAGCCGTAGATTTCGGCGTCGTAGATGTCCCAGCACCAGTCCCAGGTGTTGCCGAGCATGTCGTACAGGCCCCACGCATTGGGCCGCTTGCCGCCCACCTCGTGCATGTGCTCGGCCGAATTACCCCGGTACCAGGCGATTTCGTCGAGCTCACCGTAGCGCGGGCCGGTGCTGCCCGCCCGGCAGGCATGCTCCCATTCGGCCTCGGTGGGTAGTCGATAGCCGTCGGCGGCGTTGTCCCACAGGGCGTTCTCGTCGTCGAGTCGATACGCCGGTGTCAGCCCCTCCCGGGCCGACAGGGCATTGCAGAATCGCAGCGTCTCCCACCAGGAGACGCTGTCGACCGGCAGTCGGTCGCCTCGGCCGCTGCTCGGCCGCTGCCCGGTGACCTGCGCGTACTGTTCCTGGGTGACCGGGGTCGCCGCCAGCTGGAACGGTGCGACGGCCACCGGCCAACTGCGCTGGGTCCGCCGATCCGACAGCGTCACCGTTCCCGCGGGGATAGCGACCAGCACGGTCAGGCTCGCGTCCCGGAAACCGGCTCGTCGTGTTCCATGGCGGGCCGCACCGGATCGGGGAACACGAATTTACGCATCGCCCACCAGCGGAAAACCGTGGCGAGCAGGGTGCCGATCACAGTCGCGCTGATGAAGTCGGCGATGTTTTCCGTGAGCACCGAGACGTGCGGGGTGCGCAGCTGGAAAAGGTAGCTCGACACGGCGAGCGGCAGCTGGTTGATCACCATGCCGACGCTCGCGACCAGGAAGAACAGGGCCGCTTCGTGACGGCGCTCACGTCCGCCGCGCGCGGTGAACGCCCACTCGCGGTTCAGCACGTAGGAAACCACGGTGGCGATCAGCACGGCGACCACGTTCGCGGTCACCGGCTTGCCTTCCAGCACAGTCCATTTCAGGCCGAAGAAGAGCACCATGGTGGTGACGAAGGCGATCGCTCCGACGGTCAGGAATTTCAGCAACTCCGCGTTCCGCACGAACACGGACAGCATCCGGCTCGGCACGCGAGCGGCGACGATCTGGGCCAAGAACATCGGGACAGGTTATCCGAGGGGCACATCGGCAGTAGCGGGCGGACCGTTGCCGGGCGGCGGACCGCAGGCGAATTCTTGGTGCGCGGCAGGTGACGACGAGCGGAACAGTTTGAGCACGGTTCGGCGGTGGCGTTGCTAATTCGTTATCTGCGAACAGCTTTCGGACGGCGATCTGAGAGGAAGATCGTTGCCGCGGTGCTAGTACAGATGCAAGAGCACGCGAGCTCACCGGTTGCCGCGTCGCTCGGTGAGCCGAATGCGCGGAAGTATGAAAGCCTCATGTATCGAGGCAGGGGCCCAGAGGAAATCACTCGGACACCGGTCGGCACGACCCGCGGGGCCTCAGCTATCAGCTGAGGCCCCCGCAGTGCCTCGGGGCCCGAATGCCGGGCCGGTCCAATATTCGGGGTCACGCCCGCGACCACCAGGCGGTGCACGCCCAGGTTGCGCAGCTGCGGCTCCAACTCGGTGTAGGCGAAGAAGCTGTGCCGGGTCTTGACCAGGACCAGGTCGCCCTGGTGCGGCGCGACGGCGTCCATGATCTGCGCCTTCCACTCCGATGCTCGGGCGGCAGCTTCGGCACCAGGTGCCTGCGCTGTTGCAGGTGGCGGCGCGGGTGCGGGCCGGATCAGTCGGCGATCGGTCCGTGCAGATCGGTTCGGCGCGAGCCGATTTGGGTGAGCCCATGGTCGATGAATCGGATCATCCAGTCGAAACTGTCGTCGGTGTCTTCGCTCCACTGGAAGCCATGGGACGTTTGCAGGGTGGCGAATCCGTGCAAGGCGCCGCGTACCGAGCGCATCGCGTGCACCATGTCGGACTCGTCGATGCCGTAGCCGTGCAGGACCGCCTCCAGGGACTGCAGGAGCCGGGAACCGCTGTGCCGCAGGGGATCTTCCGATCCGGTGTCGGGCTCGCCGATGGTCGCGGCGTAGCGGCCGGGATGCGCGACGAGGTAGTCGCGGAAGGCGGTGGCGAACGCGGCCAGCGCCTCGGTTCCCGAGCGGCCGTGCATGGCGTCGCGGACCCGCTGGTCGAGTTCGGTGATGGCCAGGGCGGCGATGCTGTGCCGCAGGTCGGCCAGGCTGTCGATGTGCTTGTACAGCGACGGGGTGCGCACACCCAGCCGCTGGGCCAGCGTGCCGAGTGAGAGATTGGTGAAGCCGACGTCGTCTGCGAGGGTCGCCCCCGCGGCGACGACGTCGGCGTTGCTCAGGCCCACCCTAGGCATGGTGCTCTTTCAGGAATGGCACGATCACCTCGGCGGTCCGCTCGGCGGAGTCGAAATGCGGGTAGTGCCCGCTGCCGTCGATCACGGCGAGGCTGCCCAGCCCGGCAGGCAGTGCGGCGACGATGCGTTCGCCCTCGGCCCGCGGGCTCGGGAAGTCGGGATCGATGGCACCCATGATGATCAGCGCGGGCTGAGTTACGTTGGGCGCCTGAGCTTCCGCGTCCGCGGGCGTCGATTGACCGGTCTTCATGAACTCGGCCATCCGGCCCGGCTCGCGCAGCCGCGCCGCGACCCCGGCCAGGAACTCGGCGTAGTCGGCGTTCTTGACCGGAATGGCCACGCTCAGGTACTTCAGCCACAGGCGCAGGCTCTTGAAGATCATCGTGCTCAGCAGTGGCACCATGCCGCGCCGGTGGTGCGCGTTGGTGAGCAGCGCTCCGATATCCATCTTCTGGGTCAGCGTGAACGGGTTGATCTCCACGATCGCCCGCACCAGGTCCGGCCGCCGCGCGGCAGCGATGGTGGCCGAGCCGCCCGAGAGCGAGTGCCCGACGATGACCGCGGGCCCGCCGCCCAGCTTCTCGATGACCGCGAGCAGATCCCCGGCCACGTCGGTCCGGCTGATGGCCGCCTTGCCGGTTTCCGAGGTCCAGTTCATGCTCGACTCGCCGTGGCCGCGCATATCGGTGTTGACCACCCGGTATCCGGCGTCGGCCAGGAGTGGGATCAGATTCTGATAGGCGCGCCGGTCCACACCCATCCCGTGCGACAGCACCACCAGTGGGCCGGTGCCGATCTCGTCGTACGCGATCCGGCCGCCGTCGATGTCCACATACTGCGTCATGGTCTTACCCTTCAAGAAAAGCTAACTGCGTTAGCCGTAAAGCTAATCACGTTAGCCTCGGGCGTCAACCCCTGGCCGAGGATTGTGGAGGCGATGCGCGAAGGTGTGCCGCGCGGGCGGTCTACTGCCTCCTGCGTCAAGCAGAAGCGCTACAAAAGTGGCACTTGTAACTTCTTAGTTGCAACATTAGTGTTGCAACTAGGAAGTCAACGAGGTCTTCGTTGATGCTGTTAGGAGGCTCGAGGTTATGGACGTTCAACTAGCTGGCAAGACCGCCTTGGTGACTGGCGCCAGCCGCGGGATCGGCTTGGCCATCGTCACCGCGCTGATCGCCGAGGGCGTGCACGTAGTCGCCGGCTCACGCACCATCCCGCCGGAACTGGCCGCGTCCGGGGCGATCGCGGTGCCGGTCGACCTCGCCACCGCCGAGGGCTCTATCCAGCTCGTCGAACGGGCGCGCACCGAGCTGGGGGAGGTCGACCTGCTGGTCAACAATGTCGGTGGCGGTGACAGCGACGGCCGCCAGACCGGCGGCTTCGCCACCTTCGACGACGAACAGTGGCAGCGGATGTTCGAGCTGAACTTCTTCAGCGCGGTCCGGACCACTCGTGCCGCACTGCCCAGCCTGCTGCGACGAAAGGGCGTCATCGTGAACATTTCGTCCAACGCAGCGCGAATGCCGCACGCCGGGCCGATGCCGTACAGCACCGCGAAGGCGGCCTTGACCGCGTTCGGCAAGGCACTCACCGAGGAAGTCGGCCCGCAGGGCGTGCGGGTGAACACCATCTCGCCCGGCCCGGTCCGCACCTCCATGTGGGAGTCCCCCCAGGGCTACGGCGCGGAACTCGCGCGTTCGATGGGCGTACCGCACGCCCAACTCCTGGCACAACTGCCAGCGGCACTGGGCATCGCCAGCGGCCGATTCGTAGAGCCCACCGAAGTCGCAGCCCTCGTCGCCTACCTCGCCTCCCCGCTGGCCGCCAGCATCACCGGCGCGGACCACATCATCGACGGCGGCGCGATCAAAACAGCCTGACCGCCCCCGAAGCCGAAGCCCTGTCCGCCCAGTTGCCATGTGGCCGACAGGGTTTCAGGGCATCCCGGACTGTGCGGGCACCTGGTTGGCGATCACGTTGCAAGTGCTGCTTGAAAAGCGTTGCGGTCTGATCGCCGTCCATCTGGCCTGGCGGTAGCGTCGAGTAGGCGCGAGCACCGCAGTCTTGGTCGGCCCGCGAGCCTGTTGGGAAGGTCAGCATAATGGGGGACAGTCGGCACAACAGTTCATGTGGACGCCGTCTGGCGCGAAATATCTTGGCGGCGGGTGGTTTTGCGGACGACGCGGCGTTTGCCGTGCACCGGCACTGCGGGGTGTCGTTGCTGCGCGCGCACCGTATCGCCTGCGGGCACACGCTGGTGGAAGCGGTCGAACTGCTGAAGAAGTCTCTGCGCTCCCGTGGAGCGCTGTCCGAAGGGCTTGCGCACCAGCAACTCTCGCGCTGGGAAAACGGACTGGACGTGCCGAGACCTCGATATCTCGATGCATTGTGCGCTTTGTACCGCACCAGGCCGGACCGGCTCGGATTCGGAAACGACTACTCCGGGACTACCCCGTCTTGTTCTGACGGGATCGTAGATCGGCGGGTGCTTGCGGACCCTGTGACGATCGGCGTAGAACCTGCTCTGTTGTCGATGACCGAGTTGCCGTGCGGTCATACCGACGTTCCCGACCGTGGCAGGGCGGCCATTGCGTACCTCGACTTCCTCGAAGAACTAACCGCGGCGGCCGGATACATGCTGTACACCGCTGCGCCGACCGACTTCATCCCGGCGCGTATGGCGGATCTGGCGCGCATCAAGGCGTGCTTGATGACGGTGCGGTCACCGAGTATCCGGCGGCGGTTATACCGCGTGTCCGCCATCAACGCCGGATTCATCGGCATCCGGATCATCGACGTCGCGAGCCTGGACGATGCCCTCGAGTGGCTCGGTGTCGCGCACCGGGCCGGCCGCTCGGCCGGTGATGTCGGTATACAGGCGTGGATCGCCGGACATGTCTGCACATCGTGCGCGTGGTACGGCCGGTTCCTCGAATCCGGCCTCGCCGCCGCGCGCATGGCCCAGTCGGCCGGGGATAGTCGTCCGAACGCTGCGGCGGTATTCGGCTACCTCGCCGAAGCGGGCGTCCAAGCTAGAATGGCTTGTCGCGGAGAGGCTTTGGCCGCAATCCGCGCTGCCGATCGGATGTTCACCGCACTTCCCGAGGCTGAGACCGTAGCCGACGGATGCCACATCACCGAGTACTTTATGCGCTGGCATCAATCCGTCGCGTTGACCGCGATCGGCGCGCGAACCGACGCCGATGCGCTCCGGACGCGAGCGCTCGAGCTGCCGTTCAGCCGACAGGACGAGGTCGGTACGGCGGCGCTGCATTTGGATGAGGCTGCCTCGAAAGTCGAGGAAGGAGAAGTGGATTGGGGCTGCCGGATAATCGCCGAGGTGTGGGAACGTACACCGCCGGAGTATCGAGTCGGTCAGATCCCACGCCGCGCCCTGCAGATTCTCGACAGTGTCAAGCCTGCCGACGCCGCCGGTACCGGGGTCCACGCGGTACGGGATCTGCTGCGGCACCCGGTGTAGTAGCCGAACGGTCAGCCGCGTCACAGATCTCGGCAACACCTCGAACAAACTGAAATGGAGCCGGTTGCGGTCGCCAGCGCGAACTCCGGGGTCGGAGGGCGACGCGGCAAAATGGTGCGTGTGCGCAGGACCGCCCTGATTGCGCGGTCGCGTAGGTCACCGGCGTACCGTGGCGCGCGTTCCGTCGCCTGCACGAACACTGCAATGGGGAAGGGTGCCTCGTAATGATCGATCATGTCTATATCTCGGTCACTGACATCGAGAAGTCGTTGGCCTTCTATGTCGAGGCGCTGAAGCCCATTGGCTGGCGCGAATTCGGGAACTATGACGCCGCGGCTGGGCCTGATAACGTTCCGGATCTCTTCGGTCTCGGCGACGACGCATATATGTCCGGTACGGGAGTCGGGTCGAGTATTTGGCTGCGGCGGCGTCAGCGTGGCGAGACAGGTCTGTATATCGGCATCGTTTGCGATACCAACGAGGCTGTTGACGCCGCTTACCTCGCCGCGATCAATGCCGGTGGCATCGATGAAGGCGGGCCGGCGGACCGGACCTATTTCGCCCCAGGCTATTACGCTGCCAATGTTGCCGACTTCGATGGCAACCGCCTGGAGTTTGTGCACAAGGCATGGAACCCCGCGCGGTAGGGCCGCAGGCCCGGCAGCCGAACGATTCTTGCCGCTGACACTCCGACCCATCCGGGCTGCTCGCAGGTCCGAATATTGGGAAGTATGGTGAATCGGACCGTCCGGACCACCTCGACGAAACGGGGCTTTGTATGCAGTTGAGGCGAGCAGGCGGCACGGCAGTCGTAGCGGCGTGTGTTGTTCTTTGCGGGGCGGCGCCCGCCGACGCCGCGCCGGCGGAGATGCCGAAGTTGGCGGGCACAGGACTCGCGGGAGCCGTCAAGACCTTGGGCGGCCACGAGAAGACCGATATCAGGGACATGAGCGGACAAGATCGACCTGTCGATTGGCCAGGCAACTGGAAGGTCTGTACGCAGTCACCGGCAGAGGGTGCACCACTAACTCAGAAAACCACTGTTTTGCTCGGCGTGGTCAAGACGAAAGAGGATTGCCCGAAATAGCGGCGCCCGCAGTGGTAGCGACTTACCCGTGAAGTCACGTCGAGTTGCGGATGGGAGCAGCGGGTCGATTCCGGACTAGGCTCGCGCCCTGCAGGACGGCGAGCGGCGGGTGGGCCCTCGCGGAGCTCGACGAATCTGAAAGAAGGGTTGGATTGCGGAAGCAAGTCTTCCGCAATGCCCGCGAGAGTGCTTCTCATGACGAACACAGCGATCCACCCCTTCCGTATCGACATTCCACAGACCGAGCTCGACGAGCTGCGTCACCGGCTGACGCGGACCCGAGTCCCGTATGCGGTGCGTGGGACCGAAAATGATTGGGGCCGTGGCATTGCGCCCGATTACCTCGCGGAGCTGGCGGAGTATTGGCGGGACGGGTTCGACTGGCGGGCGCAGGAGGCGAAGCTGAATGCGTTCGACCAGTTCACGACCGAGATCGATGGGCAGACAATCCATTTCATTCACGTGCGGTCGGCGGAGGCGGGGGCGCTGCCGCTGTTGATCACGCACGGGTATCCGGGGTCGGTGGTCGAGTTCCTCGACCTGATCGGGCCGTTGACGGATCCTGTTGCGCACGGCGGTGATTCGGCGGACGCGTTCCATGTGGTGATTCCGTCACTGCCGGGGTTCGGGTTCTCCACGCCGTTGGCGTCGACCGGGTGGGAGTTGGCGCGGACGACAGAGGCGTTCGCGGAGCTGATGACTCGGCTGGGGTACGAGAAGTTCGTGGCGCAGGGCGGGGACGTCGGTGCGGGGGTGACCGGGCGGCTGGCCGCGATCTATCCGGAGCGGGTGATCGCGACGCACGTCAACAGTGATCGAGGCTCGCTCGGGTTGGTTGGTGAGCAGTTGCCGGTGCCGGATGGGCTGACCGACGAGGAGCTGGCGGCGATCAAGGAGGCGCAGGTGCGGTGGTCGGGGCAGAAGGGGTATCTGGTGCTGCAGACGACGCAACCCAACGCGATCGCCGCCGCGCTGACCGATTCGCCGATCGCACAGTTGGCGTGGATCGCGGAGAAGTTTCAGGTCTGGACCGACCAGGCGCGTTCGGCCGGTGAAGCGGTGGACCGCGATCTGCTGCTGACCAACATCAGTATCTACTGGTTCACCCGTAGCGGTGCCTCGGCCGCTCAGTTCTTGTGGGAGACAGCTCATTCCGGCATGGATTGGGTGATGCCCTCCGGCGTCCCCCAGGGTTGGGCGGTGTTCGATACGAGCCCACTGATGCGCCGAGTCATGAACCCGGGTGGGTACATCGAACACTTCACCGAGTACGCCGAGGGCGGACACTTCGCGGCATTGGAGCAGCCGCAGCTGTTCCTCGAGGACGTGCGGACGTTCTTCCGCGGCCATCGGGGTTGAGCCGTAACGGGGTGCGCCGATCGGGTGCACCCCGTTACCTGCGCCGCGGATACGTCACGACGCGTAGTGCGGATTTGTGCCCGTGGACGGATGTGCCTGCGCATACCGCGGCCTACCGTTTTCGCTATGACATGGAATGAGCTGGGCGCGAGCAAGTTCGTGCTGCTGACGACGTACAAGAAGGACGGCACCCCGGTCGGGACGCCGGTATGGGTTGCGCCGGAAGGGGATCGGATCGTCGTATGGACCAATCCGACGACGTGGAAGATCAAGCGCATCCGTCGCAACTCGGATGTGACGTTGCAGGCCTCCGATGCCCGCGGCCGCCCGAAAGTCGACGAGGTGCTCGCGGGAACCGCCACGGTCCTCGATGCCGACGGCACTCAGCGAGTGCGCGATCTGGTTTCGCGCAAGTACGGCATTGTCGGCGCGCTGGCCATCAAGCTGCACAAGCTGTTTCGCGGCGCGGATGGCTCCGTCGGCCTCGCCATCACTCAGGGGCTGGTCGTCGACGAGTAGCGCCCAGCTTTCATGATCAGGGGGATCCGGTGCGGGTTGCCTCGACGAATGCCAGCACCAGTTCCTGATGATCTTGGTTGAGTCAGGCGGATTCGGCTAAGCCGGCGGCGCGCCAGGTGTCGGCGAGGTCCTGGAGGGGGAGGTCGAGGGTGAGGCTGAGGGCGACGACCGTGCCGAAGGCGGGGGAGGGGAGGCGGCCGGTCTCGATCTTGCGCAGGGTTTCCGGGGAAATGCCTGCTGAGCGGGCGACTTCGATGAGGTCGCGGTCGGCGCGGGCGGCGCGCAGGGCGGAGCCGAGGCGGCGGCCTGCGTCGATTTGAGCCGGGGTCAACGGGAGACGGACCATAGGCACAGGGTATTGGTGGTATTTAAATACCGCAAGTATGCGCTAGAGGGGCCGTCGGATGTGCGTATGACCGCGTAGACCGGTGTTGGCATCGGGCGCGGTCGTGATCGGCGGCTCAGCTGGCATGGCAATCAGGCTCGGTGGAACGTTCCCAGCTAAACCATGCTCTTACGTAGATATGCGCATCAAACGTTGAATCGTGTACATCCGAGGTTGCGCCGTGACCGTCTGGAACCTGCACATACCGCTGAGGACCAGGCGGGTTGGTATTAAAATACCGAATGGGCTACGTTGGTATAAAAATACCAAGGAAAGGGATGCTCATGGTGGAGCTGAAGTCGCCGGACGAGATCGAGCGAATGCGGGTGACCGGTCAGTTCGTGGCCGAGGTGCTGGGGGAGTTGCGGGAGCTCGCGCACGTCGGGGTGAACCTGCTGGAGCTGGAAGCTCATGTGCGCGAACGGATCAGGCAGCGCGGCGCGGAATCGTGCTACTGGGACTACTCGCCGTCCTTCGGGCGCGGGCCGTTCCGGAACACCGTCTGCCTCTCGGTCAACGACGCTGTCCTGCACGGACTTCCGTTCGATTACGCGCTCCGCGACGGTGATGTGCTGACTACCGACCTTGCCGTCAGTATCGACGGTTGGGTGGCGGATGCGGCGACCACGTTCGTGGTCGGCACCGCCGCGGCAGAGGATCTGCGCCTGGTCCGGGCGACCGAGGAAGCGCTCGCCGCCGCGATCGCAGTCGCATTGCCCGGCAACCACATCGGCGACATCTCCGCCGCGATCTCGACGGTCGCCCGCGACTACGGCTACCCGGTGAACACCGAATTCGGTGGCCACGGACTGGGCCGCACCATGCACGAGGACCCACACGTCGCCAACGTCGGCCGACCGGGCCGCGGCTTCCGCCTCCGCCCCGGCCTCACCATCGCCATCGAGCCCTGGTTCGCCCGCACCACCGACCGCATCGTCACCGACCCCGACGGCTGGACCATCCGCTCCGCCGACGGCTCCCGCACCGCCCACTCCGAACACACCATCGCCATCACCGAAACCGGCCCCGACGTCCTAACCCTGGCCCCAGTGAAAGCCCAAGGCGGACAACACCGTCCGTAAGAAACGCCGCCCTCGCAGCAACCCACTTGACGTACGTTGCATGCACTTGGCGCATGCTGCAACCTACGTTAAGAGCACGCTCCATACGTCAAGTCGCCGGGGCTCGCGGTGGAGTGCAGCTCGATTGGGGTTCCTGCGATGCGGGCACAAGCCGATGGTCGCCGCTGGTGTGGCCGTCGCGCCCATGGCTGCTCGCCGGTCCCACCGACCGGTGACAGAATCCGCACCCTAACTCGGGACCTGCACTGAAACTCGGGACCTGCACTGGCTTTAGGGCCCTGTTCCGAGTGCCGATCCCGAGTGAGAGTGCAGATCTTCAGCTCACTGGACTGGCCACCTCTGGAGTCTAAGCAGCTCTTGCCCGATGGGCACAGCTTCGCGGAAAGTGCTGCGGGTCAGTCGGTTTCGGTCAACCACTGCTCCAAGTCGGTTGCGATCTGGAGGTGCTCGTCGATCTTCGCGCGGTCCTCGTCGGAGAGGTCGAGTGCGGCGATCTCGGCGCGTAATTCGGTGACGCGCTGCCGTTCATCGGCCGCCACCGCCAACTCGATGAGTTCGGCCATCGCGTGCGCTTTGTCGAGCGGAGCCGCCGTGGCGCCGAAGCGGCGCAGCCCGGACTCCAGTGTCCTGCGGGCCGCCTTGTCGTCGAGTTTGGAGTAACGCAGGATGCGGGCATTGTCCAAAGTTCGTTGCAGCCCTTGGAGTTCGCGCGATCCGCCATAGTCCGGGTCGGGTTCGTCGCGCACGACGTAGACGACGGTATTGCCGACCGGATCGAATACGGTGAACCTGGTCTGGCCCGGCCGGAATCTGGTGATGCGCGGCAGGCCGCTGGCGGGCACGCGCCCGAAGCGTTGACGCAACGCGGCACTGAACTGCTTGTGCAGATCGGCTACCTCGTCGACGAAGACCACGCACGACACGTAGCACTCCTCGGCGGTGCCCTTGTCCTTCGGGGTTGGGCCGAAATGCAAGGAGTAACCGTTGCGGGCTACCGCGCCGTAGTTGTAGGGCCGAGTCTGCTCGGCGGTCACCTCGTAGCCGAGCGTCCTGTAGAAGTCGAGTGTTTCGGTCAGATCGCCGCTCCACATCATCGGCACCGACACGTCGCCCATAAGACCTCCCCGTGCTGCGGTAATCAATTTTGACTACCGAAGGGTAGGGCGGTCGCTGCCTGGAAGTCAAGTTTGACTACCATGGAGATTTCCTATCTGAAGGAGGCTCGTCCATGTCGGCTGTGCGCCTGTTGGTGCTGGGGGTGATGCGCTTGCGTCAGCCCACCTACGGCTACGCCGTGCGTCGCGAATTACTGTCCTGGCGTGCCGAAACGTGGACGAACGTCAAGCCCGGCTCGATCTACCACGCACTGAAACAGCTGACGCAAGAAGGAAAGTTGAGCGCCTTCGGCACCGAGGACAGCAGCGAGGGCCCTGGCCGCACGCTGTTCAATCTCACCGAGGCGGGCGAGGCCGAATTCCGCAAGCTGATGGACGAGGCGCTGGTCAGCATCGACATGGAGGAACTCGGCGCGGGCATCGCGTTCATGGACGCGCTGCCTCGCGCGCACGTCATCGAGAAGCTGCGTGAACAGCGCAGGCGCAGCGACGAAGCCCGCGCCGGCCTGCTCGACATGATCCCGACCTTCCCCGGCGGCCGCCACGAGCCGCCGCACACGACCGACCTCCTGGAACTGTGGAGCAGCGTCTTCGGCAACCTCACCGGCTGGACCGACGCCGTGCTGGCACGGTTGGAGGCCGGCGAGTACCGAATGTCCGAATAGCCGACACCCCGATACGCTGCCCTCATGACGAACACGCTGGGGGCCGTCGGCAAGGCCGATTACGTTCTGCTGACCACGTTCCGCAAGGACGGCACACCCGTCGGCACGGCGGTCTGGGCAGTCGCCGACGGCGACAAACTCTACGTCTGGACCGTCACCGACAGCTGGAAGGTCAAGCGGCTACGCCGCAACACCGACGTCACCGTCCAGCCGTGCAACGTCGCAGGCAAAACCCGCGGCGAGGCAGTCACCGGCACCGCCCGCATCCTCGACCAGGACGGCACCGCCCGCGTCCGCAAACTCCTCATGCGCAAATACTGGCTCATGGGCCCCATCACCATCCTCGGCAGCAACCTCCGCCGCGGCAAAAAAGGCACCATCGCCATCGAAATCACCCTCACCCCTTAACGATCCACCCGCACCCCCGTTAAATCGCCTGGCTGACGGCAGAATCCGCGCACTCTCTCGGGACCCGCACCGACTCTAGGGCCCTATTCCGAGTGCCGATCCCGAGAGAGAGTGCAGATCTCGGGCACCACAGTCCGGACCCGGCAACCGCTGGCGCTGATCGACGCCTCCGGTCAAGGCTGACGACGTGTTTGCGTGTAGTCCTCGAATTCCCAGAGTCCGTACCGGCTGAGTTTTTCCGCGACCTCATGCCAATCACTTCCCGGGCACCTGGTTACCAGCCTGTGGAAATAGCTTTGCAGGACTTTCCAGTCGAAATGGCCCACGATCACGCGATGACGTCCCGTCATGGGGCCTTCGTCCTGAACTCGATCGTGCAGCCAGCCTGGCGTGCAGACCTCGAACTGAAAAGACTCGCCTCCTGGTTCACCTACCGGTCCGGCGATCATCTGGACGAGAAACATGAATCGTTCGGGGTCGTCCGGGACGAAGGTGTCTGGATCGATGTCCGGAGTCAGGAGGTAGCGGATCTCAGCGTGCATCGCTGCTCCGATGGTCGGGAATGGCGGCTGTGGATCGACTCGACTCGATGTATCAGGTGGCCTGGCTGACGGAGGACATGTGGAAGTCGGGGATTCGTAAGGGGGGCATGGCGGTTCGGGTGAACCAGTCTTTCCATTCGCGGGGGAGGGTGATCTCGGTGGCGCCTGCTTCGGTGACTCGGCGGAGTAGGTCGAGGGGGCTTTCGTTGAAGCGGAAGTTGTTGACTGCGGCGGTGACCTGGCCGTGCTCGATGAGGTAGACGCCGTCTCGGGTGAGGCCGGTGAGGAGCAGGCTGGCGGGGTCTACCTCGCGGATGTACCAGAGGGTGGTGAGGAGCAGGCCGTGTTCGGTGCGGGCGATCATCTTGTCGAGGGTGGCGTCGGAGCCGCCGGTGAGGAGCAGGTTGCCGCCGGGAACCGTAGCGGCGGTGTCGAATTCGGCGGCGGTGGCGCGCGGGTAGACCAGTGATTCGATGACGCCGTCGCGTATCCAGTCGACGCGCTCGGCGGAGAGTCCGTTGTCGAAGACCGACATCGCTTGTGACGATGAGGATGTCGCGACGAACGGACGATATTCGAGCCCGGGCGCGGCCGGGTCGGAGTAGAGCGTCAGCGGAATGTCGGTGAGCCGCTCGCCGATTCGGGTGCCGCCCGCGCGGGAGAACGCGGTGTGCCCCTCGTGCGCGCCGCGCCCCTCCATCTCCCAGTTCAAGTAGATCATGAGATCGGCGACGGTGGACGGCGGCATCAGGGTTTCGTAGCGGCCCGCGGGCAGTTCGACCTTGCGCTTGGCCCAGTCCAGCCGCCGGGACAGCTCGGTGAGCAGGCCCGGCACGTCGACGTCGGTGAAGTCGGCGGTGCCGACACCCACCCACGCGCTCGCGAGATCGGTTCCCTCACCGCGCTTTCCGTTGATCTCCACCGAACCGGTCGGCTGCACGAAGCGCCGCCGCAGTCCGGTCGAGGTGCCGAGCCAGGTGGTGTGCACCGTGTGGTGGGCGAAACCGTACAGCCGGTCGCTGCCGTCGAAGCCGGTGGACAGGTCGCGGGCGAGCGAGGTGAACACCTCGATCCCGGTGCTGCCCGGCGCGGCCGCCCAGTCGTCGGCGGCCGCGTCCGGTGCCAGCAGCGGCATCGCGTCCCTGGCGGGTTCGGCGGTGCGGGCCGCCTCCTCGCTCTTGCGGACCACCGCTTCGATCTCGGCGGGGTCGACGCTGGTGGAGCCGATGGTGCCGACGCGCGCCGCCTGCGGTCCGTCGCGGAAGATCGACACGACGACCCAATCACGCGACACCGACGACCCATTGGTCGTCATCGAATTCCCGGCCCACCGCAGCGAGGCGTCGTGCGCGTCGGTAACGATCACGATCGCCTCGTCGGCACGGGACAACGCGAGCGCCCGCTCGACGACCTCGCCCGCGGCGATCACAGTCTGCGCGGTCATTGGCCCGCCTCCGTCCGGGTGTTGAGAATGTTGATGCCGCGCACCAGAACCGACGGACAACCGTGACTGACCGCCGCCACCTGACCGGGTTGCGCTTTGCCGCAGTTGAACGCGCCGCCGAGCTGCCAGGTGGACGGCCCGCCGACCGCCTCCATCGCACCCCAGAAGTCGGTGGTGGTCGCCTGGTAGGCGACATCGCGCAGCTGCCCGTCCAGCTTCCCGTCCCGGATGCGGAAGAACCGCTGCCCGGTGAACTGGAAGTTGTAGCGCTGCATGTCGATCGACCAGGACTTGTCGCCGACGATGTAGATCCCGTTGTCGACCCGCGAGATGAGCTCCTCGGTGCTGGTGTCGCGCTCGGGGTCGGGTTGCAGTGACACGTTCGCCATCCGCTGGATCGGCACGTGGTGCGGGGAGTCGGCGTAGGAGCAGCCGTTGGAGCGGTCCAGGCCGAGGCGCGGCGCGAAGACGCGGTCGAGCTGGTAGCCGACGAGAATCCCGTCGCGCACCAGGTCCCACCGCTGCCCGGCGACACCCTCGTCGTCGTAGCCGACGCTGGCCAGCCCGTGCTCCTGGGTGCGGTCGCCGGTGACGTGCATGACCGGCGTCCCGTACTTCAGCGAGCCGAGCTTGTCGGGCGTGGCGAACGAGGTGCCCGCGTAGGCGGATTCGTAGCCGATGGCCCGGTCGTATTCGGTGGCGTGGCCGATGGATTCGTGGATGGTGAGCCAGAGGTTGGTCGGATCGATCACGAGATCGGTCGGGCCCGGGGTGACGGTCGGCGCCTTCACCTTTTCGGCGAGCCACTCGGGGATGCGCGCGAGTTCGCCCTGCCAGTCCCAGGTTCCGTCGGCGCCGGTGACGTACTCCCAGCCGCGACCCACCGGCGGCGCCAGCGTGCGCATGGTTTCGAACACGCCCGCCGAGGAGTCGACGGTGGTCGCCTCGAATACCGGGTGCAGCCGGACCCGCTGCTGGGTGATGGACGAACCCGCGGTGTCGGCGTAGTAGGTCTGCTCCTTGACCTGCAGCACCGACGCGGTGACGTGGTCGACGCCGTCGGAGCCGGACAGCCGGCCCGAATAATCCTGCAGCAGTGCGACCTTGTCGGTGGTCGACACCGTGAACGGGTCCAGGTCGTAGGCCGAGACCCAGTGCACGTTGTCGTAGATCGGTTCGTCTGCGAGCACCACGCGTTCGCGGTTGAGCGCGCGCAGCGTCGTCGCCACCGTCACCGCTCGGCGGGCCACGTCCACCGCCGTCTCCGGTGTCAGCGCGGCGTGCGAGGCGAAGCCCCAGGTGCCGTCGACGATCACCCGGACCGCGAGGCCGAGCTCGGCGTTGTCGGTGATCGACTCGACCCGCCCGTCGCGCAGCCGGATCGACTGGGTGACCAGCCGATGCACCCGCAGGTCGGCGTGTTCGGCGCCCGCCGCCTTCGCCGCGGTCAAGGCGGCCTCGGCGAGCGCGGCCAGGGGGAGGTCGAGGAACTCGGCGTCCACGTCTTTGGAAGTCGCGATGCTCACCCGGTCCAACCTAGTCGGTTCCATCCGAGAGCACTTGCGCCCGTCCCGATTACACGCCGTGCGAGTTTGCAGCGCATGCAAACAAGCACGAAATGCACAGTGGCACACCGTGAAAGACAGGGCATGAGCGGGGAAAACGGCACGCGCGAAACCGCCGCCTACCGCGTCTGCCTCGCGAAATGCCGTACTGTGCCCGCCGTGCCGCCATCCGCCCTTCGTGACCGCAAACGCGAACGTACCCGCCGAGCCCTGCTCCAGGCAGCCGTAGAGCTTTTCGAAACGAGAGGCTATGAAGAAACGACGGTGGCCGACATCGCCGCGGTCGCCGACGTCGGGACCCGCACCTTCTTCAACTACTTCGCCAGCAAGGAAGAACTGCTCTTTCCGGAGACGGACGAGCGGGTGCGGGCCGCGGTCGCTGCGATCGGCAGCAGGCGGCCGGGGGAGCGGCCAGTCGAGGTGCTGCTACGGGCATTGCGCGCGGCCGGGGACAATCCCGGCGAGCATCTCGTCGACGATCTGAACGCGCGGATCGCCGCGCTGCGCGCGCAGGTGTCGCGCACCGTGCCGTCGGTGAGTGGGCGGGCCGCGCATGCGCAACTCGTCGCGCAGCGGGAGATCGCGCGTCAGCTGCACATCGCGTTCCCGAACGAACTGGACGAGGTCGGTGCCGCGGCGCTGGTCGGTGCGGTCGTCGGTGCCGTGTCCGGCGCGCTCACCGTGCTGTTCCAGCAGCCGCTCAACGGCGCGGAGGACGGGGAGCGGCTACACCGGCGGATCCACGAGACCACCTCGCGGGTGCTGAAGCCGTGGCTCGCGTCGCAGGTGGAAACGCGCGGCTGATCAGCCGAACTGCTGCCAGCCCAACCGGAGCACCATCCCGATCACCACCACCAGCAGCACGACGCGGACGAACTTCGCGCCATTGCGCAACGCCATGTGCGAGCCGACGATCGCGCCCGCCACATTGCCGACCGCCATGGCCGCGCCGAGCGCCCAGATGATGTGGCCGGTCGCGCCGAAGAAGATCAGCGCGCCGACATTCGAGCCGCAGTTGATCACCTTCGCCATGGCCGCCGCGCGGACGAACTCGGTGCCGAGCAGGGTGGCGAAGGTGATGATGAGGAACGTGCCGGTGCCGGGTCCGAGCAGGCCGTCGTAGAGGCCGATGAGGCCTGCGGCCAGCGCGATCGTGAGGATGAACTTGCGCCGCGTCGGCGCGTGCGTGGCGAGGGTGACGCCGATCGAGGGACGCAGCGTGACGAACACGGCGACCGCGACCAGCACCACCATCACGATCGGGATGAACAGTTCGCGATCGATCAAAGACACGGCGGCAGCACCGATTCCGGCCGCGACCGCCGCGATCGCCGCCGCGGGCAGCAGCACCCGCCAGCGCAGCGGAACCCTCTTGGCGAAGGTCACCACCGACGCGGTGGTGCCCGCGACCGCGGCCAGTTTGTTGGTGCCGAGCGCGGTCTGCGGTGCGATGGTCGGTGCGACGAGGAACAGGGTCGGCAGGATGATCAATCCGCCGCCGCCGACCACCGCGTCCACCCAGCCCGCGGCCGTCGCCGCGGTCAACAACACCGCCCAATCACCGATCTGCACCTCGTCAGCCAACCAGACCACGTGTCCAATACCAGTCAGCGGTCCAGTATCGGCGCACGCCTTCTGATTTCCGGCACCGGAAATCGCATGCGATTCCCGGTGCCGGAAATCAAGAGCCGTGCGCCGCCGGTCGGGGCTGGTCGCCTTAGGCTGAAGCGATGCGTCGGTTCAGCTTGTGGCTTCGCGGGAAGCCCATCGTTGCGGATTCGATGCTGGCGTTTGTCCTGTTGGTGCTCGAGGTGCTCGGGGCCACTAATGCGGAGAACAAGCCCGCGGCGATCGCGATCGGGTTGTTCCTGCCGCTGCCCGTGGTGTTCCGGCGGGTGTATCCGCGGGCGATGGCGGCGGTCTCGTTGCTGCTGTCGTTCACGGCGACCGCGGTGCAGTATGTGGTCGGCGACGAGAAGGTCGAGCACATCACGCTGTTCAGCCTCGGCATCATGCTGTACACGTTGGTGGCGTATGTCGGGCGGCGGGACGGGCTGTGGTTCGGGGTCGGATTGATCGCCGACAGCGGACTGTCCGCGTCGGCGGGCATCGTCGCGCCCAGTGATCTCATCTTCACCGCGATGTTCTTCGCCTTGTGCTGGACGCTTGCCGAATTCATCGGCGCGCGGCATGCCTACGACACCGAGGTCGCGGCGCGGCTCGCGGTCGCCGACTACGACAAGGAACGCCGCGCGCACGACGCGGTCTCGTCCGAGCGGACCCGCATCGCCCGCGAGTTGCACGACGTGGTCGCACACGCGGTCAGCGTGATCATCGTGCAGGCCGACGGCGCGAGATACGCGCTGCGTCGCGACCCCGACGCCGCCGAACAGGCCCTCGGCACCATCGCGGGCACCGGCCGCGAGGCACTGCGCGAACTCCGCAGGACCGTCGCACTACTGCGCACCGAACACGCCCCCGACCAACTGCCACAACACGGGACCGCAGGCCTGGCGAAGGTGGTCGAGATGATGCGCGGCACCGGCCTCGCCGTCGAACTCGAACTGACCGGCGAACTCGACGACATCGCCCCCGAGGTCAGCCTCGGCGTGCACCGCATCGTGCAGGAATCCCTCACCAACACCCTGCGCCACGCCGGCCCGCACCCGAAGGCCTGGGTCCAGGTTCGCCGCCGCGACACCGACGTCACCATCGACATCACCGACACCGGCGGCGTCCCCCTCGACGAACCCGCCGTCCGCATCAAGGGCGGCGGCATGGGCCTGGTCGGCATGCGCGAACGCATCGCCGTCCTCGGCGGCACCCTGGAAACCGGCCGCGCCCCCGACGGCGCCTGGCGCGTCCAAGCCACCATCCCCCTCGAACCCGGCTTCCCGGAGTAGTCGCCCCGCGCGGTGGGCACGTTAGATTGGGGGCGTGCCGATCACCGTTCTCGTTGTGGATGACCAGGAACTCATGCGTATGGGGTTGAAGATGGTGCTCGGTGCGCACCCGGATATCGAGGTGATCGGGGAGGCGGCGAATGGGGCGGCCGCGGTCAGCCGGGCGGCGGAGTTGCGGCCCGATGTGGTGTTGATGGATGTGCGGATGCCGGTGGTGGACGGGGTTACCGCGACCGCGCGGATCGTCGAGGCCGGGCACGGTTGCCGGGTGCTCGTGATGACGACCTTCGATCTCGATGAGCATGCGCTCGGTGCGTTGCGTGCGGGTGCGAGCGGGTTCCTGTTGAAGGACACGCCGCCGGAAGACCTGATCTCCGCCATTCGTAGCGTTGCCGCGGGTGACGCGGTGGTGTCGCCGAAGGTGACCAAGCGGCTGCTGGACCGGCTCATCGCCGAGGATCCGGCGCGCATGCGTGACCCGGGTGTCCTCGACGTGCTCACCGCCCGCGAACGCGAGGTGCTGGAGCAGATCGCGGCGGGTCGGTCGAATGCCGAAATCGCCGAACAGCTGTTCCTTTCCGAGGCGACGGTGAAGACCCATGTGGGTCGTGTGCTTACGAAACTTGGTCTGCGCGACCGGGTTCAGGCTGTGGTGTTGGCCTACGAGACCGGGTTGGTTCGTCCTGGCGGCTGATCGGCCAGGCCTGCGCTGAAGTAGATATCCCTGCGCTGAAGTATCAAGGAGGCCGCACCCAATCGGGTGCGGCCTCCTTCCTTGTCAGTGCCTCCGTGATGTGTCCTGACCAGGTGTTTTCGTATCGATTGTCTCAACGAACTTGTTCGTAACGAACATGTTCGTTACGATGAGCTCATGCCAACGGAGCGACATGGACCGCGAAGCCGCCGTGAGCGGCCTGCGAAACCCGCACTGACCCGGCCGGGCATTATCGCGACAGCCGTCGAGTTGGTGCGCGCCGAAGGTCTGGAGCGGGTCACCATGCGACGTCTCGCGGCAGAGTTGGATACCGGACCCGCCTCGCTCTACGTCTACGTCCGCAACACCGCCGAACTGCACGCGGCGGTTCTCGACGACATGCTCGGCGCGGTCGATCTCACTCCGGTCACCGCAGCGGGCGACTGGCAGGACCGGCTCGTGCAGGTACTCACCTCGTACACGAAGCTGCTGTTCGACAACCCCGGCCTCGCGCAATCCGCGCTGGTCGCCCGCCCCTCCGGCCCCGGCTACCTGAACCTGCTCGAAGCGGTGCTCGCACTACTGCACGCGGGCGCCGTCCCCGACGGACGCGCGGCCTGGCTGTGCGACGTGCTGCTGCAGTTCGCCACCGCGACCGCCGCCGAGCAGGTCACCCGCGACCACAACACCGAGGCCGAGCAGGAAATGGACGCGCTCGTCGCGGCCATTCGGCACGCCTCGGCCGAAACCCACCCCAGGATCGCCACTTTGGGTGACGACCTGCTGTCCGGCCCCGGCTCCGACCGTCTCGACTGGGGCTTCCGGCTATTGATCAACGGCGCCTTGCATACTGCGCGCCCCACCGAAAAGAACCGTTAGGGGAATGTCATGTCCGAACATCATCCGATCGCCGTAATCGGCGCGGGACTCAGCGGCCTCGTGCTCGCCCGCGTCCTGCACATGCACGAAATATCAACGGTCATATACGAACTCGACGCCTCGCCGACCGCCCGCAACCAGGGCGGCATGCTCGACCTGCACGCGGAATCCGGCCAAGCCGCACTGCGCGCGGCCGGACTGTTCGAGGAGTTCACCGCCCTCGTGCATCAGGGCGGCGAGGAAATGCGCATCATCGACAAGCACGGCACCGTCCGCATGGCGGAGTCGGGCGAGGACGGCGATCGACCCGAAATCGACCGCAACGACCTGCGTCGCCTGCTGCTGAATTCACTGCCCGACACCATGATTCGCTGGGGAACCAAGGTGACCGCCGCGCGCGCACTCGGCGACGGCAGGCACGAGGTGACCCTCGCCGACGGCACCACCTTCACTACCGATCTGCTCATCGGCGCGGACGGCGCCTGGTCCAAGATCCGCCCGTTGCTGTCCGCGGCCACCCCGAACTACACCGGCGTCTCGTTCATCGAATGCGATCTGCCCGACGCCACCCGGCACCCCGCCACCGCCGAATTGGTCGGCGGCGGAATGATGTTCGCCCTCGCCGACCACAAAGGCCTGCTGACCCACCGGGAAACCGACGGCTCCGTGCATACCTACGCCGCCTTCGCCGCGGCCGCCGATTGGCTGGACACCATCGATTTCACCGACGCCGTCGCGGCGAAAACCGCGGCCTTGCAACACTTCCAGGACTGGGACGACCGACTCCGCGCTCTCATCGCCGACGCCGCCGCCCCGCTCGTCCCGCGCCGGATCAACGCGCTGCCGATCGGCCACCGGTGGGACCGGGTCCCCGGTGTCACGCTGCTCGGCGACGCCGCGCACCTGATGTCACCCTTCGCGGGCGAAGGAGCCAACCTCGCCATGCTCGACGGCGCCGAACTCGCCGGAGCCCTCCTCGCCCACGCCGATATCGAGCAGGCCCTGCACGTCTACGAACAAGCTCTGTTCCCGCGCAGTGCCGAACTCGCCGCCGGTTCCGCCGAAAATCAGGCGCTGATGTTCGGCCCGGACAGCCTGGAGAAGCTGATCGCACAGATGATGTCCTTCCGCGAACCGGTCGCCTAACCGGATCTCAGCGGGCTCTCAGGCGGATTCGGGAGAAAATCGGCGCCGCCGGACGTTGCAACGAGTAGATCGTCCGAAAGGATCGCCATGCCCGCCCTAGTATTCGTCCTCTACGTGATCACCGAGATCATCGCACTGGTCGCCGTCGGCCAGTGGCTCGGTGTGATTCCCGCCATCCTGCTGCTGATCGCCGGATCCGCCGCGGGCATGCTGCTGATCGGTTCGCAGGGTCGGCGCGTGTTCGAGCAGTTCCGGCGCGCCGGGCGCGGCGAGATCGCGCCGGGCACCGCGGTCGCCGACGGCGCGCTCGTCGCCGCGGGCGGGTTTCTGATGTTCGTGCCCGGTCTGGTCACCTCGCTGTTCGGCCTGCTGCTGCTGTTGCCGCCCACTCGGATGCTGGTGCGTCCGGTGGTCACCGCGTTCGCCGCGCGCCGGTTCGGCAAGCTGGCCGCCGCGGTGCCGTATCGCGGCGTCGTGATCGACGGCGACCAAGTGGTCGACGGCGTTGTGGTGCAGCAGTGGTACGACGACGGACAAGGCAACGCACACCGCGCGATTACCAAGCCATAGTTTCGCTATTACCAACGAGTAGTAAAGGCGCGCGGGCGCGCTAGGGATCCGCGCGAATCGGGACTATGGTGGCGCGATGGCCACCGAGCAACTCACCATCACGGTGAGCGAGGAGCTAGCCGCAGCGGTCAAGAAAGCCGCGGCAGCTGCCGGACAGTCGATTTCTGGGTTCACCGCGGCGGCGCTGCGGCTCGAGCTGATCGCCGTCGAAGCAGGGTGTCGTTCCGGGTCGCACCTAGGACCCTCGCCGTTCGCGGAGGTGATGACGGTGCTGGCGTGCCCGGAGGACACGATGCCGCACGCCGTACTGAACGGCTGACCTGAACACCTGAATCAGGCATACGGCAGACTGGTGCCTCGTGAGAACCCAGTTGCTGATCGGCGGTCGCTTCTACAGTTCCAGTTCCCCCGACGCGACAGCGATGGCGGTGACCGACGGGACCGTGGTGTGGCTGGGCGCCGAACAGCCGGGGCGAGCGTTGCATCCGGATGCGGAGGTCATCGATCTGGACGGCGCGTTCGTGGCGCCCGCCTTCGTCGACCCGCACGTGCACGTCACTGCGCTGGGACTCAAGCTCACCGGCCTCGATCTGTCGGTGGCTCGATCACTCGAACAGTGCCTGACGCTGCTCGGTGATTTCGCCGCGGCACATCCCGAGGGGGCGATCCTCGGCGATGGCTGGGACGAGACCACCTGGCCGGAGGGCCGCCCGCCCACGGTCGAGGAGATCGACAAGGCCGCGGGTGCCCGGCACGTGTATCTGTCCAGGGTGGACGCGCACTCGGCCGCGGTGTCGTCGGCGCTGCTCGACGCGCTGCCCCAGGTGACCGCCGCCGACGGCTTCACCCGCGGCGAGCCGGTGCGAGCCACCGCGCATCATCTGGTGCGGACCGCCGTGCTCGCGGAACTGGATCGGGCACAACGAGATCGAGCCAGAACAGCCGCTCTGGATCACGCGGCCGCGCACGGCGTCGTCGCGGTGCACGAATGCGCGGGCCCGGAAATCTCCGGCCGCACCGACATTCGCGAACTGCTCGACTTCCGGCACGGCGTCGAGGTGCGTGCGTACTGGGGCGAAGCGGTCAGCAGCGCGGACGAAGCCCGCGCACTGGTCGACGAACTCGGCGTACACGCCCTCGGCGGCGACCTGTTCGTCGACGGTTCCATCGGCTCACACACCGCCTGGCTGCGCGACCGCTACACCGACGACCCGGGCACCGGCCGCGCCTACCTCGACGCCGACACCATCACCGCCCACGTCCGCGCCTGCACCGAAGCCGGGATCCAGGCCGGCTTCCACGTGATCGGCGACGCCGCCATGGACGCCATCATCACCGGATTCGACCGCGTCGTCACCGAATTCGGCGGCCCGGCCGTCGCCGCCCTCGGCCACCGCGTGGAGCACGCTGAACTCCTCGACGCCGACCAGATCGCCAAGCTCGCCTCGTGGGGCGTAATCGCCAGCGTGCAACCAGGATTCGATGCGGCCTGGGGCGGCACCGACGGCATGTACGCCGCCCGCCTCGGCACCGACCGCGCCGCCACCCTGAATCCCTTCGCCGCCATGGCGGCCGCGGGTATCTCCTTGGCCATCGGCTCCGACGCCCCCGTCACCCCACTCGACCCCTGGTCCGCCGTCCGCGCCGCCGCCAACCACCACACCCCCGGCCATTCCCTTTCCCCGCGAGCCGCTTTCGCCGCCGCCACCCGAGGCGCCTGGCGCGCAGGCGGCGTCCGCGACGGCATCGCAGGCACCCTGGTCCCGGGCGCCCCCGCCTCCTACGCGATATGGGCCGCCGACGAACTCATCGTCGCCGCAGCCGCCGACACCGTCCAACGCTGGTCCACCGACCCGAGATCCCGCGTCCCCGGATTACCCCCGCTGGCACCGGATTCGCCGCTACCCACCTGCCTGCGCACCGTGCACCGCGGAACAACTATCTATGAAGCGTGAACGCGCTGCTCATCTCCCGCAGCGCAGATCACTGGGCAGCGTTGTCGAGTCGAGTGAATCCCGCAGCGCCACAACCGCTGCCATCGGTGGTGCTACGACGAGTAGCGGGCGGACCATCGCGAGCGCTGGTGAGCACCTCTTTGTCGGTGCGTCGGAACGTCGAGTCGCGCTGCGCGGCCGTCGAAATCGGTGGGCGCGTCGGTGGCTCGGCATGACATCGCAACATCGGGGAATCGTGGCGCTCGTCGCCGCCTTATCGCAAGGAAAGGCGACCACTCGTGGTGCGTGAAGGACTGTCGGCGGCGTTGAGTCGGTATCCGGTGTTGTGGCGATCGGTGGCGGCGATGGTGGCTGGGCTGTTGTTGTTCGGTAGCTTTCCGCCGCGGCCGTGGTGGTTTCTTGCGCCGCTGGGGATTACGGTCCTCACGTTGGTCGTGCGGGGGAGCGGGCGGCTGCGTGGGGGGTTCGGGTATGGGTTCCTGGCTGGGCTCGCGTTCTTCGTTCCGTTGTTGCCGTGGACGGGGATCTACGTCGGACCGGTGCCGTGGCTGGCGCTTTCGACGGTGTGCGCGGTGTACATCGGGCTGTTCGGGCTGATGGCGCGGCTGGTGGGCAGGCTGCCGGGCTGGCCGCTGTGGGTGGCTTTGGCGTGGGCGACCGCCGAGTGGGTGCGGTCCAGTTTTCCTTTCGGCGGGTTTCCGTGGGGCCGTTTGGCGTTCGGGCAGGCTGACGGCTGGTTCCTCTCGTTGGCTTCGATCGGCGGCGCACCGTTGGTCAGCTTTGCGGTGGCGCTCACCGGAACTGGTGCTGCGGCACTGGTTCTGGTCGTGCGATCGATGCGGGCGGGTCAGTCCGACTCGGACGGTGTTCGCGAGGAATCGAATCGGGAAGCCGCTTTTGAAGAGGCATCCGTCGAGGACCATGTCGTGAACTACACGACGGAGGAAGCGGATCGCGCGCCTGCGGATCAGCACCCCGCGCCTGCGGATCAGCACCGCGCTCCGGCAGACCAGCATCGCGGTCCGGCCGATCAGCATCGCGCCCCGCGGATCGCATTGGTCACCGCCGCAGCAACTTTGGTCATCATGCCGATCGCCGGCCTGATCCTCGGCGCCACCCTGCCCGATCCGGCTCAAGGTGACCGGACCATCACCGTCGCCGCCATTCAGGGCAGCGTGCCGCGCCTCGGTCTCGACTTCAACGCCCAACGCCGCGCTGTACTGGACAATCACGTCCGCCGCACCAAGGAACTGGCCCGCGCGATCGAGGCGGGTCAGGTCAAGAAGCCGGATGTGGTGATCTGGCCGGAGAATTCGTCCGACATCGACCCGTTGCGCAATGCCGACGCCGCCACGCTGATCACCGAGGCGTCCGAGCAGATCGGCGCGCCGATCCTGGTCGGCGCGGTGCTGGTGAACAGCGATCGCACCACCACCAACTCGGTGATCGTGTGGAACGGCGCGGCGGGCCCGGGGGAGCGGCACGACAAGAAGATCATCCAGCCGTTCGGCGAGTACCTGCCGATGCGCTCGTTCTTCCGGCTGTTCTCCGAATACGCGGACCGCGCCGGATATTTCGTGCCCGGCCACGGCGACGGCGTGGTGCACGCCGACGGCATCCCGATCGGCGTCGCGACCTGCTACGAGGTCGCCTTCGACCGCGCCTTCGAGGACGCGATGCGCGCGGGCGCCCAGCTGCTCACCGTGCCGACCAACAACGCGACCTTCGGGGATAGCGAGATGACCTACCAGCAGCTGGCCATGTCGCGGATCAGGGCGGTCGAGCACGGTCGCGCCCTTGTCGTCGCGGCGACCTCCGGGGTCAGCGCGATCATCGGCGCGGATGGCAGTGTGCGGCAAGAAAGTCCGCAGTTCGTGCCCGCCGCGTTGGTAGCCGACCTCCCGCTACGCACTAGCAACACTGTAGCAACCCATGTGGGGCCCGCGCCAGAACGGGTTTTTGTCGCACTGACCGTCCTTGCCATGATCGCCGCGGTGCTCCGGAGAAGGTCGTCACGAGCCGCAAACGAGACCGACCGGAAGGTACTTAAAGCCGAAATCCTCGGCTGAAGGTCTCGGGGAGATAACCTGACTCCCGGTTTTTTCTGTGGTTGCTGTGAGTGACTCGTCATGTAACGAATCGTTCGCAAGAGTGCGATCGGGCGGCCGTAAGTGCTTGTCAGCGCATAAATATCCTGGCACTTCCGCTGTGCCATCTGGGCGGTTTGGGTAGTTAGCTAAATGTTTGCTAGCCAATCGGCACCGCCGTAGCTAGCGTGCGATGTGAAACAAATCCGCCACGTTGGCAATCCGGCCGATCAGACGCTCCGAATCATAGGGCGTGGATCACGTTCCACGGTCGGCCTTGCGTGCCTGCTGTGGGACGTAGCTCAGAGAGTTGCGTCATACAGCGGCAGAACGGAGTGATTGATGAGTTCATTGGCCACGGACAGCGTCGACCAATGTTCATCGGGCGAATCCTCGGCACAACCATTCGTCTTGTCGCCGGCCCAAACGGCTCTCTGGTACGCGCAGCGGATTCGTCCGGACGTGCCATTGACGATCGCCCAGTATGTGGAGATCCGGGGCGACCTCGATGTCGGCCGGCTGCTCTACGCGATCGAGCGCTTCGGCGCCGAAGCCCAGGTCGGTCAGGTGCGGCTGCGGGAAATCGACGGAATCCCGCATCAGGTGGTCGATTCCACGCGCCGGCCGGGTTGGGCGCGGGTCGATCTGCGCGCCGAGCCCGACCCGCACGCCGCGGCGCTGCGCTGGATGAACGAGCACGCCGGCTCGCCGATCGATCTCGAACGCGATCCGCTCAGTACGAATGTCGTACTGCGGACCGGTGATTCGGACTACATCTGGTACGCCCGTGCGCACCACATCGTGATCGACGGCTACGGCGCGATGAACGCGCTCACCCGCACCGCGGAGATCTACACCGCGCTGGACAACCAGACCGAGCCGGTGGTGTCCAGAGCGACCCCGCTGGCCGAGATCTACGCCGACGAGGTGCGCTATCGCGACACCAGCCGGTTCCGCGCGGACCGCGACTACTGGCTCGAGCAACTGGCCGGCGCGGGCGAGCCGATGAGCCTGAGCGGTGCCACCGTCACCGCGGCCAGCCACGACGGCGGCCGGCGCACCGCCACCGCCGTGCTCGACGACCGCGCCCAGTCCGCGATGGACGCGGCGGTCACCGCCTTCGGCACCGCCAACTCCGCGCTGTTCGTCGCGGCGCTCGGCGCGTATGTGCGGTCGGTGACCGGCAATTCGGATGTGGTGCTGAGCCTGCCGGTGTCCGCGCGCACCACGGTCTCGCTGCGCCGCTCGGCCGGCGTGGTGTCCAACGTGGTGCCGATCCGGCTGCGGTTCACCGCCGACACCACCGTCGCCGAGGTGGTGAAGGCCACCGAGTTGCAGATCACCGGCGCGCTGCGCCATCAGCGCTACCGGCACGACGACATCCGCCGCGACTGCGGCTACTCCCGTGACGCGCGCGGCTTCTTCGGCCCGATGGTCAACATCATGCTGTTCCACGACGAGCTGAAGTTCGGCAATCTGGTCGGCTCGCTGAACGTGCTGGCCACCGGACCCGTCGAGGACCTGTCGGTCAACCTGTACAACGGCGTCGGCAATCGGATCCACGTCGACTTCGAGGCCAACCCGCGGCTCTACAGCGAGACCGAGGTGAGCACCCACCACGACCGCTACCTCGATTTCCTCACCCGCTTCCTCACCGCCGCACCGGACACCCTCGCCGAGTCGCTCACCGCGATCACGGCGACCGAACGCGACCGGGTCCTGCACGACTGGAACGCCACCGAGACCCCGCCGCACACCGGCACCCTCGCGAGTCTGTTCGCCGAGCGTGCCGCGAGCTGCCCCGAGACCGTCGCGCTCGAATTCGGCGACGAGGCACTTACGTATGCCGAGCTCGACGACCGCGCCAACCGGCTCGCCCGATTGCTCATAGCGCAGGGCGCGGGTCCCGAGCGGGTCGTCGCGCTGTGCCTGCGCCGCAGCCTCGAACTCGTCGTCGGCATCTACGCGATCGTCAAGACGGGCGCGGCCTACCTGCCGTTGGATCCCGAGCATCCGGCCGAGCGCATCGAACAGATCGTGGCTCAGGCGGCACCGGTCTGCGTGCTGACAGCCGAGCGCGACGAGCTCACCCTGCCGGTGGACCGGCTCGACCTCGACACCGTCGACCTGTCCGGCTTCGACAGCAGCCCGATCACCGACGCCGACCGCACGGCCGCGCTGCGCCCGGGTCACCTCGCCTACGTCATCTTCACCTCCGGTTCGACCGGAAAGCCGAAGGGTGTCGGCGTCACCCACGCCGCGATCGTCAACCGGCTGCGCTGGATGCAGCACGAATATCCGCTCGACCAGACCGACGCGGTCCTGCAGAAGACACCGGCCACCTTCGATGTGTCGGTGTGGGAGTTCTTCTGGCCCTTGCAGATCGGCGCGCGGCTCGTCGTCGCCGAGCACGACGGACACCGGGATCCCGGCTACCTCGCCCGGCTGATCACCGAAAAGAAAATCACCACAGCGCATTTCGTGCCATCGATGCTGTCGGTCTTCGTCACCGACACCGATGTGCGCGGCTGCACGGCGCTGCGTCAGGTGTTCTGCAGTGGTGAAGCACTGCCCGCCGCGACGGTTCGCGACTTTCACGCCGCGTTGCATCACCCTGCCCTGCACAACCTGTACGGCCCGACCGAAGCCGCGGTCGACGTCACCTACTGGCCGTGCCCGGCCGATCCGGCGAGCGTGCCGATCGGCTCGCCGGTCTGGAATACCCAGACCTACGTGCTGGATTCGCGCCTGCGACCGGTGCCGCCCGGTGTGGTGGGTGAGCTGTATCTGGCCGGTGTGCAGCTGGCCCGCGGTTATCTCGGCCAGCCCCGGCTCACCGCGGATCGCTTCGTGGCCAACCCGTTCAGCCCCGGCGTCCGGATGTACCGCACCGGCGACCTGGCCCGCTGGCAGCTCTCGACCGGCCGCCCCGGCGTGCTGGAATACATGGGCCGCAGCGACTTCCAGGTCAAGATCCGCGGCCTGCGCATCGAGCTCGGCGAGATCGAGGCGGCCTTGCTGTCCGACGAGCGGGTGGCCAGGGCGGTCTGTGTGGCGCACACCGGCCGCAACGGTGACGAACTGGTCGCCTACGTCGTCGCCGCCCTCGACGCCGAGGAGTATCGGCCCGCCGTGCCCAGCGCAGGCCCGCCGCACCCGGCGTCCCGGATCGACACGGCCGCACTGCTGACCGCACTGCGGCGCACCCTGCCCGCGTACATGGTGCCCTCCGCGCTGATGGAGCTCGACGAGCTGCCGCTCAGCGCCAACGGCAAGATCGACCGCAAGGCGCTGCCCGCGCCCGCGGTGGGTGCCCGCTCGGCCAACAGATCGACCGCCGAGCCGCGCACCGAGGTGGAGCGAGTACTCGCGGGCATCTTCGCCGAGGTGCTGGGCACCGACGACATCGGCGTCGAGGACAGCTTCTTCGACCTCGGCGGCAATTCGCTGATCGCCGCCCGCGCGGTGGCCAGGATCAATGCCGCCCTCGGCACCGGTCTGACCATTCGCGACCTGTTCGAGGCGTCCACCATCGCCGCGCTCACCCAGTGCTTCGCCACGCACACCACCGATGTCGCCTCGCCGAAACTTGTTGCGGGCGAACGGCCGGAGCGGATTCCGCTGTCGCTCGCCCAGCAGCGGTTGTGGATTCTCAACCGATTCGCCGAACATGCCGCCGCCTACAACATGCCCCTCGCGGTTCGGATCGACGGCCCGCTCGACGTCGAGGCCTTGCGCGCCGGACTGGTCGACGTGATCGAACGGCACGAGAGCCTGCGCACCACGTTCCCGGAGTCGGCCGACGGGCCGTGCCAGCTGATCCACCCGGCCGCCGAGATCCCGCTGACGCTCGACCCGATCGATGCCACCGGTGCCGACGTCGCGGCGCTGGCCACCGAATTCGCCGGATACGGCTTCGATCTGCGCATCCAGGCCCCGATCCGGGTCGCGCTCTACACCACCGGACCCGACAGCTGGGTGTTTCTCCTTGTGCTGCACCACATCTGCGGTGACGGCTGGTCGATCGCACCGCTGGCGAGGGACCTGATGACCGCGGTATCGGCCCGAACCGACGGCGCCGCGCCGCAGTGGACACCGCTGCCCGTGCAGTACGCCGATTTCGCGCTGTGGCAGCGCGAACTGCTCGGCAACGAATCCGATCCGGCCAGCGCGCTCAGTGGCCAACTGACCCACTGGCGTTCGGCGCTGACCGGGCTGCCCGACCAGCTCGACCTGCCGCTCGACCGCCCGCGCCCGCTGCGCCGGTCCACCACCGGCGCCCGGGTCGAATTCGCCATCGCTCCCGAAATCCGCCGTGCCGCAGGCGAACTGGCGGCCACCCGGGGCGTGAGCATGTTCATGGTGCTGCACGCCGCGCTGGCCACCCTGCTGTCGCGGCTGTGCGCGAGCACCGACATCGCCATCGGCACACCCATCGCGGGCCGCTCCGACCCGGCGCTGGACGAGCTGGTCGGCATGTTCGTCAACACCCTGGTGCTGCGCACCGAGGTCGACCCCGCCGCGGGCTTCGACCGGATGCTCGACGTGGTGCGCGAGACCGACCTCAACGCGTTCGCCAACGCCGACGTGCCGTTCGAGCGGCTGGTCGAGGTGGTCAATCCGGAACGCTCCGCCGCCAGGCACCCGCTGTTCCAGGTGATGCTGTCCTACGACCGCGCGCCGGACCTGCGCGTCGAACTGTCCGGCGTGCGGGCCGAGGTGCTGCCGATCGTCTCCGACATCGCCAAGTTCGATCTGCAACTGGTGGTGCACGACGACATCTCCGACGGGCCGCTGACCGCCGAATTCGGCTACGCCACCGATATTTTCGACGCCTCGACGGTCGAGTCGTTCGCCCGCCGATTCGTCGCGGTGCTCAACGCGGTGGTCGCCGCACCGAGCCTGCCGATCGGCGACCTGACCATCCTGGACCGCCGCGAACTGGCCAACCTGGTGCCGATCGCGGGCTCGCCCGCCGAGCCGTTCAGCACCTTGGCACGGCTGCTCACCGATACCGCCGAGCGGCTGCCGGACGCGGTGGCGGTGCGCTACCTCGGCATCGACACCACCTACCGCGAGCTCGACGAGACGTCGAACAAGCTGGCCCGCGCGCTGATCGAGCACGGCGCGGGCCCCGAGGTAGTGGTCGCGATCGCGCTGCCGCGCGGACTGGACGCCATCACCGCCGTGTGGGCCGTCGCGAAAACCGGTGCCGCCTATGTGCCGATCGATCCGGGTTACCCGGGCGAGCGGATCACGCACATGATCAACGACTCCGGCGCGCTGCTCGGCCTGACCGACGCGGAATGCCTTGCGGCCATGCCGGAATGGCCCGCGCCACGCGGCAAGCACCGCAAGACCTACCTCGACTGGCTGGTGCTCGGGTCCGACGAGCTCGCCGCCGAATTGGTGGACCACTCAACAGGTCCCGTCACCGATGTGGACCGGCATCTGCCGCTGTGCACGGTGCATCCGGCGTACCTCATCTACACCTCCGGCTCGACCGGAACGCCGAAGGCCGTGGTCATCACCCACGCCGGGCTCGCGTCCCTCGCGCACGAGCAGATGCATCTGTTCGGCGTCTCGGATTCGGCACGGACACTGCACTTCTCGTCGCCGAGCTTCGACGCGTCGGTGCTCGAGCTGCTGCTCGGCTTCGCGGCGGGCGCCACCATCGTCGTCGCGCCCGCGGGTCTGTACGGCGGCGCCGAGCTCGCCGCGTTCTTACGCGACGAACGGGTCACCCATGCCTTCGTCACCCCCGCCGCGCTGGCCACCGTGCCGAGCGAGGGGCTCGACGAGCTCGAGGCGGTCATCGTCGGCGGTGAGGCGTGCTCGGAGGAGCTCGTCGAGACCTGGTCGGTCGAGCACCGCATGCACAACATGTACGGGCCGTCCGAGGCGACCGTCGCGGCCACCGCGACCGGTCCGATGGTGCCGGGCCGCCCGGTGCCGCTGGGCAGGCCGATCCGCGGCATGCGGTTGTTCGTGCTGGACGGACGGCTGCACCCGGTGCCGCCGGGGACGCCGGGCGAGCTGTATTTGTCCGGACCCGGGCTGGCGCGCGGCTATCACGGCAGGTTCGGCCTTACCGCGCAACGGTTTCCGGCGAATCCGCACGGCAGGCGCGGCGAGCGGATGTACCGCACCGGCGATCTGGTGGTTGTCGAATCGGGCGGGGGACGGCAGCCGGCGGGGTTGGTGAACGCAGGGCAGCTGCGCTTCCTCGGCCGGGCCGACGATCAGATCAAGATCCGCGGCTTCCGGATCGAGTTGCGCGAGGTAGACCACGTGCTGCGGGGCTACCCCGGGGTGAGTTTCGCGCTCACCGTGGTGCACACCGACGAGCAGGGGCAACCAAGGCTCGCGTCGTATGTCACGGTGGACAGGCCGGTGGCGGCCGCGGCGATCGTCGAGGCCGCGCGGCAGCGGCTGCCCGGGTACATGGTGCCCGCGTCGGTCATCGTGCTGGACGAGCTGCCGGTCACTCCGGCGGGCAAGCTGGATCGAAAGGCGTTCCCGGAACCGGTTTTCGCCGCCATCGGTTCGTCCCGCGCGCCGAGCACCGAGCTGGAATTGCGGGTCGCGGGCGTGTTCGGCGACATTCTCGGCCGTCCCGTCGCCGGAGCGGAGGACAGCTTCTTCGACGTCGGCGGCAACTCGCTGCTGGCCACCAGGCTCGCCGCGGCACTGCACGCGGAATTCGGAGTCGACCTGCCGGTGCGGGTGATCTTCGAGGCGCCCACCGTCGCGGGTGTCGCCGAGCGGCTGACGGAAGCGCCCCGGACGCAGCGGTTGGCGCTGGCTGTGCAGACCACGCGTCCGGGACGCATTCCATTGTCGCTGCCGCAGCAGCGACTGTGGTTCCTCAATCGATATTCTCCCGAATCGAGCGCATATAACATCGCTTTCGTTATCCGAATCTCCGGTGATCTGGATGTGGCGGCGCTGCGCGCGGCACTCACCGACGTCATCGAGCGGCACGAGGTGTTGCGGACGATTTTCCCGGAGGACAGCGCCGGGGCCCAGCAATCGGTGCTGCCGACCGCCCGCGCGCTGCCGGCGATCGATCCGATCGACACCGACGACGCGGGCGCGGCGGCGGCCCTGCGCACCCTCGCGCACACCGGCTTCGACCTGGTGCGGGCCACGCCGCTGCGAACTACGTTGCTGCGCACCAGCTCCGAGCGTTACCTGCTCGGCATCGTGGTGCACCACATCGCCGCCGACGGCTGGTCGCTCGGCCCGCTGACCAGGGACCTGGCCGCCGCGTACGTGGCGAGGCACGAGGGCGCCGCACCCGCGTGGGCGCCACTTCCGGTGCAGTACGCGGACTTCGGGCTGTGGCAGCGCGCCTGCCTCGGCGACGAGAACGACAAGGACAGCCTCGCGGGCAACCAGCTGGCGTACTGGCGGACCGCGCTGGCCGACCTGCCCGACGAACTCCCGCTGCCGTACGACCGGCCGCGACCCGCGGAACCGACGCAGCGGGCGGGCACGGTGAAATTCACGGTGCCCGAGCCGGTGCAGCATGCCCTCGCCGACCTCGGCAAGGAACAGGGCGTCAGCATGTTCATGGTGCTGCGCTCCGCGCTGGCGGTGCTGCTGCGCTCGGTCACCGGCGGCCGCGACATTGTGATCGGTACCCCGGTCGCGGGGCGCACCGACACCAAGCTCGACGAGCTGGTCGGCATGTTCGTCAACACGCTGGTGCTGCGTTCCGATGTCGATCCGGACCGCACCTTCGCGGGACTGCTGCGCGCCGATCGGGACACCGAGCTGGCCGCGATGGCGCACGCGGACGTACCGTTCGAGCGCATCGTCGAGGAATTGGGCCGGGACGCAAGGAGTTCCGGTCGCCATCCGCTGTTCCAGGTGGCGCTCAGCGTGCAGGACGGTCCGGTTCCGATGCTGGAGTTGCCGGGTCTCGCCTTGCGCGCCGAGGAACTCGACATCGCGCTGGCCAAGTTCGACCTGGAACTGCGGGTCGCCCACATCGGCTGCGACGCCGGACCGGGCGAACCCGGTCAAGCCTTCGAATTCGTCTATGCCGCCGAGCTTTTCGACGAGTCGACGATCCACACGCTGGCCGACCGGTTCCTGCGGGTGCTCGCGGCGGTCACCGCCGATCCACGAGTCCTGGTGCGCGACATCGACGCTCGCACCGAACGCGAGCGACGCCTGTTCGCGCCGGCGACCGGCGGGGCGACGATGCCGCAGTGCACGTTGTCCGCGTACTTCACCGCCACCGCGCACATGCATCCGCAGCGCACCGCCCTGCAGTCGGGCAGCACCACGCTGACCTACGCGGAGGTGGATCGCCGCTCGAACCGGTTGGCGCGGGCGCTGCTCGCGCGCGACATCGGGATCGGGGACCGGGTCGCGCTCGGGCTCACCCGATCGGTCGAATCCATCGTCACCCAGCTCGCCGTGGTCAAGTCCGGCGCCGCGTTCGTGCCGGTCGACCCGAACTACCCGGCCGACCGGATCCAGCACATGCTCGCCGACGCGGGCTGCTGGGTCGGCGTCACCGTCGCCGCGCACGCCGACCGGCTGCACGCGGTCGACGGCCCGGCGACCGAATGGCTGCTGCTGGACGATCCCGACTTCGGCACCGAACTGGCGACCTACGACGACGCACTGGTCGACGACCTCGACCGGCTGTGCACCATCGAGGCGTCCGACCTCGCGTACCTGATCTACACCTCCGGCTCCACCGGAAAACCCAAGGGCGTCGCGGTCACCCACGCCGGACTGTCCAACTTCGCCGACGAGCTGCGCGACCGCATGCGGGTCGACCGCGAGTCGCGCACGCTGCACTTCTCCTCGCCGAGCTTCGACGCGGCGATGCTGGACCTGCTGCTCGCGGTGGGTTCCGGTGCGGCCATGGTGATCTGCCCGCCGGAGGTCTACGGCGGCGACGAGCTGGCGGCGCTGCTGGAGCGGGAGCGGATCACGCACACCTTCCTGACGCCGGCCGCGCTGTCGACCATCGATCACGAGCGCTGGCCGCTGCCGCACCTGCGGGCGCTGATGGTCGGCGGCGAGGCCTGCGGGCCCGATCTGGTGGCGCGCTGGGCGCCCGGGCGGGCCATGTTCAACGGGTACGGGCCGACCGAGACGACCGTCGTCGCGACCATCGCGACGCTGACCGCCGACCGGCCGGTCACCATCGGCACGCTGGTTCGCGGCGCGCGGGCGCTGGTGCTGGACGAGCGGCTGCGGCCGGTGCCGGTCGGCGTGCCCGGCGATCTGTACCTCGGCGGGCACGGCGTGGCGCGCGGGTACTTCGACCGATTCGGGCTCACCGCACTGCGTTTCGTGGCCGATCCGCACGGTCCGGCCGGTGCCCGGCTCTACCGCACCGGCGACGTGGTGCGCTGGAACGGCGCGGGCGAGCTGTGCTACCTCGGCCGCAGCGATCACCAGGTGAAGGTGCGTGGCTTCCGCATCGAGCTCGGCGAGATCACCGCCGCGCTCGGCGAGCATCCCGGAGTGCGGTTCGCGCACACCGAGGTTCGGCAGATCGCGGGCGCGGATCGGATCGTGTCCTTTGTGCAGGCTTCCGACGAGCACGCGGGTGTGGATGTGGAGGCGGTGCGCGCCCATCTGGGCGCGCAGTTGCCGACGCACATGGTTCCCACGAGTATCACTGTGCTGGAACATATTCCGCTGACGCCGGTGGGCAAGTTGGATACCGCCGCGCTGCCCGAACCGCAGCTCGTCGCCGATGTCGCGGCGCGGGCGCCGGAGACCGAGTCGGAGCTGCTGGTCGCCAGGGTGATGGCGGACCTGGTCGGCGTCGACGAGGTGCGGGCCGACGACAGCTTCTTCGATATCGGCGGAAACTCGCTGCTGGCAACGCAACTCGTGGCCCGGCTGGCGGCGGCGACGAACATCCGGCTGGAAGTCCGCACCGTGTTCGCCGCGCCGAAGGTGGCCGCGCTTGCCGCGCTGCTCGATTCGGGACCCGCGGGCTCGGACGCACGCCCGGCGTTGGCGCGGCGGCACCGGCCGGAGCGGATTCCGCTGTCGGCGGCGCAGCGTCGGCTGTGGTTCCTCAACCGGTTCAACGGATCCGGCGAAGACCAGACCGCGGGCGCCTACAACGTGCCGGTCGTGCTCCGGATGAACGGCAAGCTCGACGTCGACGCGCTGGTGATGGCGCTGCACGCGGTACAGGCCAGGCACGAGACGCTGCGCACCGTGTTCCCCGAGACCAATGGTGAACCGGCCCAGCAGATCCTGGATCTGGCCGCCGCCGCGCTGACGCTGTTCGTCGCGACGGTCACCCCGGACGAGGTCGACGACGCCGTACGGCGCTTCGCCGCACCGGGATTCGACCTCGCGGGCATGGTGCCGATCCGGGCCGCGCTGATCTCCGTCTCGCCCTACGGCGATACCGGCGTGCAGAATCCGGCCGAGGTGTCCGACGAGCACGTCCTCGTCTTGGTGGTGCACCACATCGCCATGGACGGCTGGTCGCTCGAGCCGATGGCGCTCGACGTGGCCACCGCCTACCGGGCGGCCTGCGCGGGACAGACGCCGCAGTGGACCGATCTCACCGTGCAGTACGCGGATTACACACTGTGGCAACAGGACACGCTCGGCGCCGAGCACGACGCCGACTCGGTGCTGAGCCGTCAGCTCGCCTACTGGCGGCGCACCCTCGACGGCAGTCCTGAGCTGCTCACCGTGCCCGCTGACCGGCGGCGGCCACCGATGCCGTCGTATCGGGGCGGGCTGGTCGAATGCTCGGTCGACGCGTTCACCCACCGGGAACTGCGCACGGTCGCGACCAGCAACAACGTCAGCATGTTCATGGTGCTGCACGCCGCGCTCGCGGTACTGCTGCACCGGATGAGCGCGACCGACGACATCACCGTCGGCACGCCCATCGCCGGACGCGGCCATCCCGCGCTGGACCGGTTGATCGGCATGTTCGTCAACACCCTGGTGCTGCGCACTCGGATCGATCCGGATGCCAGGTTCACCGATCTGCTGCACACCGTCCGCGACACCGATCTCGACGCGTTCGCGCACGCCGACGTGCCGTTCGAGCGGCTCGTCGAGGTGCTGAATCCGGCACGATCCCAAGCCCATCACCCGATGTTCCAGGTGATGCTCTCGGTGCAGAACCAACCGGTGCGCGGGCTGGACCTGCCCGAGCTGCGGATCGAGGCGGCCGATATCGACACCGGCATCGCCAAGTTCGATCTGCAGTTCACGCTCACCGAATCGCAGACACCGGAACGGGATCCGGCGGGCATCACGCTGTCGGTGAACTACGCAAGCGACCTGTTCGACGAGCAGACCGCGCTGCGGCTCGGCAAGCGACTGGTCCGGCTGCTCGCGGCCGTTGCCGCGAATCCGACTACCGCCGTGGGTGATCTGGAGCTGCTCGATCCCGCCGAATGGTCCGGGCTCGCCCCGGTGCGCGGCGCGGAGGCGGACCGGCCGGTCACCTTCCCCGAGGTGTTCGCGGCGGCGGCGAACGTCGATCGCAAGGCGGTCGCGTTGCGCACCGAGGACACACAGGTCAGCTACGACGCGCTCGACCGGTGGACGAACCGGCTGGCGCGGGTGCTGATCCGGCAGGGCGTCGGTCCGGAAACACTGGTGGCGCTGGGTATTCCGCGATCGGTCGAATCGGTGGCGACGGTGCTCGCGGTGGCCAAGGCCGGTGCCGCGTTCGTGCCCGTCGACCCGCTGTATCCGGCGCACCGGATCGAGCACATGCTGTCGGATTCCGGTGCGGCGCTGGGCATCACGCTCGGCGACTATCGAGCCGAGTTGCCCGCCGGCGTGCAGTGGATCGTGCTGGACGACGCGCACTTCCGCGGCCTCGTGCTCGACGCGTCGGACGCGCCGATCACCGCCGCGGAACGCACCGCGCCGCTGCGGATGGACAACCCGGCGTATGTGATCTACACGTCCGGTTCGACCGGCACGCCGAAGGGCGTGGTGGTCACGCACGGCGGTCTGTCCAACTTCGCGGCCGAGACGGCGCAGCGGTTCGACGTCCGGCCCGGTTGCCGCGTCCTGCATTTCGCGACCCCGAGCTTCGACGCGGCGATGCTGGACCTGCTGCTGGCACTCGGCGGCGCGGCCACCCTGGTGATCACGCCACCCGGTGTGGTCGGCGGCGAAGACCTCGCGCGGGTGTTCATCGACGAGGCGATCACGCACGCGTTCATCACCACCTCGGCGCTCGGCACGGTCGACCCGACCGGGGTCACCGAGTTGCGGCACGTGCTGGTCGGCGGCGAGGCGCTGCCGCCGGACCTGGTCACCCGATGGGCGCCGAACCGCAACCTGTACAACGTGTACGGGCCCACCGAGACGACCATCGTCACGGTGATCGGGCAGCCGTTGACGCCGGGTGGTCCGATCACCATCGGCGGGCCGATCCGCGGCGTCAGCGCGACCATCCTGGACATGCGCCTGCACCCGGCACCGGTCGGTGTCACGGGCGAATTGCACCTGTCCGGTGCCGCGTTGGCTCGCGGTTACCTGAATCGGCCGGGTCTCACGGCGCAGCGGTTCGTCGCGAATCCGTATGGCAAGCCGGGGGAGCGGATGTATCGGACCGGCGACCTGGTGCGCTGGTGGTCCGGGCAGGGTTCGTTGTCGGCGGGGCGCAGTACGGGCGCGGGACGTGAGATCGAATACGTCGGGCGGACCGATCATCAGGTCAAGATCCGTGGCTTCCGTATCGAACTCGGTGAGATCGACGCGGCGCTCGCGCGGCACGGTGCGGTGGAGTTCTCCACCACCATCGGGCATCGCACGCCCGCGGGGACTACCGCGCTGGTGTCGTATGTGAAGGCGCGCAACGGGGTGTCCGCGGCCGAGCTCACCGAGCACGTGGCCGAGCTGGTGCCGAATTACATGGTGCCGCAATCGATCATGATGCTCGACCGGGTGCCGCTCAGTCCGGTCGGCAAGCTGGATCGAAAAGCGTTGCCGGAACCGGTGTTCGCGTCCGCCGAGGGTTATCGTGCGCCGTCCACTCCGACGGAGGTGGCGCTGTGCGCGGCCTTCGCCACGGTGCTCGGCATGGAATCGGTGGGCGCCGACGACGGGTTCTTCGAACTCGGCGGCAACTCGCTGCTGGCCACGAAAGTTGTTGCGCAGGTGCGGGCTAACGGTCTCGACCTGCCGGTGCAGTTGATGTTCGGCGAGGCGACCCCGGCGGCCATCGCGGCTCGCCTCGACGGCTCGGGTGCGGGCATCGCGGCGGCATTGGGTCCGGTGCTGCCGATCCGTCCGAACGGCACCGGGGCACCGCTGTTCTGCATCCATCCCGCGATCGGGCTGGCCTGGTGCTACTCCGGTCTGCTCGCGCATCTCGCACCGGACCGTCCGGTGTACGGGCTGCAGGCGCCGCACGTCGCGGGCGAGGACGGCTTCGCCTCGATCACCGAGGCCGCGGGACAGTATGTGGCGCATATCAAGTCGATCCAGCCGACCGGGCCCTACCACCTGCTCGGCTGGTCGCTCGGCGGCCTGATCGCGCACGAGGTGGCGGTGCGGTTGCAGGAGGCGGGCGACGAGGTCGCGCTGCTGTCGATGATGGACAGCTACCGGCTCTCCGACGCCTGGCTCGAGCATGCGATCCCGAGCGTGGCCGAGATCATCGAGGAATTCGGCAGCGACCAGCTCGACACCCCGATCGATCCGGCCATGAACCTGCGCGACGCGGCGGAGCTGCTGCGCGCGCGGCCGGGGCCGTTCGCGGCGCTCACCGTCGAGCACCTCGAACGGCTCTACGCGGGCTACACGAACGGCACGCTGCTCGCGCACAGTTTCCGGCCCCGCGTCTTCGACGGCGACCTGCTGTTCTTCACCGCCGCCGCGGACGAGATCAACCGGGCCGATCCGGAACGCCGCGCGGCCGCGTGGCAACCGTTCGTCACCGGCGCCATCCATGATCATGAACTGCCGTGCAGGCACTCGGCGATGACCGCACCCGAATCGCTCGCCGCGATCGGCCCGGTGCTGCGCAGGCAGCTGGACGGTACGCCGGCACGACAGTCGACCAACGGGTCGCACCCGGTCAATGGAGACCCGAAACGGGCCAAGAACGGCTCGCGATCCGAGAAGCCTGCCATCGGGATCAGAAAGAAGGAGAAGCAAAGGTGAGTGGGCGAGACGTGCAGGGGTCCACCGACAGGCCGACCGCGAAGGCGGGGGAGTCGCTCGTGGAGGTGAACCAGTGAGCTTGGCAGTAGAAGTCCTCGGCCTGGTGAAGAGTTACGGCAAGATCCGGGTGCTGGACAACATCGACCTGCAGATCCCTACCGGCACGGTGATGGGGCTGCTCGGGCCGAACGGGGCGGGTAAGACGACGACGGTTCGCATCGTCACCACGCTGCTGCGTCCGGACGCCGGGTCGGTTCGGGTGGCCGGGGTGGATGTGCTGCGTAATCCGGGTGCGGCGCGGCGGCGGATCGGTCTGTCCGGTCAGTACGCCGCGGTCGACGCGAATCTGTCCGGGTACGAGAACCTGCGGATGGTGGCTCGGCTGTACGGGATGTCGCAGCGGCAGTCCACCGCACGGGCCGCGGAACTGTTGAGCGCGTTCGGGTTGGAACAGGCGGCCGACCGCAGGGCGGGCACCTACTCCGGTGGCATGGCGCGGCGGCTCGACCTGGCCGGGGCGCTCGTGGCCCGGCCCGCGGTGGTGGTGCTGGACGAGCCGACCACCGGGCTCGACCCGCGTGGGCGGCTCGACATGTGGCGCGTCATCGGCGATCTCGTCGACGACGGCACCACCGTGCTGCTCACCACCCAGTATCTGGAAGAAGCCGACCAACTCGCGGACCGGATCACCGTCATCGATCGCGGCCGGGTGATCGCGCGTGGTTCCGCGGACGAGTTGAAGATGTCCATCGGCGGTGATCGGCTCACCGTCACCCTCGCCGCCGGTCAGGACGTCACGCCCGCACTGCGGGTGCTCGCCCAGGTCGGCGTCGGCGAGCCGGGCCACGAGGACGGCACCGACGAGGTGTCGATCGTGGTCGGCGACGGCTCACGCACCATGGTCGAGGCGTTGCGCCGGCTCGATGACGCAGGCGTGTGCGTGGTGGACGCCGAGGTCCACCGCCCCAGCCTCGACGACGTATTCCTTTCGCTCACCGGCACTGCGGCCCGTGATTCGGCCGAGCGCCAGCCAGAAACCGATGACGTACAAGAGGAGATCCTGTCGTGAGAGCGCGTACCGACACAGCCGCCCTTGCGGGCGCGACGGAGCCGAACCGCAGCGAGGTGCAGTCGTGACTGCTGTCGTCGAGGTCCCGAAAATGCAAGTCGTCCAATTCGATTCGGGTCCGCGGTGGCGGATCTTCCGGGACAGCGCGATCGTCGCGCACCGCAATCTGCTGACCATTCTGCGGGTGCCGACCTTACTGGTGACCGCGACGATCCAGCCGCTGATGTTCGTGTTCCTGTTCGCCTACATCTTCGGCGGGTCGCTCGGCGGCAGCCAATACCGCGAATTCCTGCTGGCCGGAATCTTCACGCAGACAGTCGCTTTCAACGCGGCCTTCACCACCGTCGGCCTGGCCAGCGACCTGCAGAAGGGCATCATCGACCGGATGCGCACGCTGCCGATGTCGCGGCTCGCCGTGCTGATGGGGCGCACGCTGTCCGACTTGGTGGTCAATATCCTCAGCGTCGCCGTCATGGTCGGCTGCGGTTACGTCGTCGGCTGGCGAATCAACGGCGGAATCGCCGACGCCGCACTGGCATTCGGGGTGATCCTGCTGTTCGCCTTCGCCATGTCCTGGGTCGGCGCACTCACCGGCCTGATGTCACCCAACGTCGAAGTAGCCCAGAGCGCAGGCCTCATCTGGCTGTTCCCCCTGTCCTTCATCTCCTCGGCCTTCATCCCCGGCTCCACCCTCCCCGGCCCCCTCCGCACCATCGCCGAATGGAACCCCATCACCGCAGTAGCCGGAGCAGGCCGCAAACTCTTCGAAAACGACGCCCCACCCACCTTCGCCCACGCCACCGGCTGGCCCGCCGACCACTGCATCGAATACGCCATAGCCTGCTCCCTCGCGATCCTCGCCATAGCCGTCCCCTTAGCCCTCGCCCAGTACCGCAAGGTAGCCAGCCACTAACCCCACCAGGCCAACCACCACCGCGCCTGCCCACCCGGCACAGCGGGCACACCCGGCACAGTGCGGGAAATCCGCACTCGCACTCGGGACATGCACTTGGAATAGGGCCCTAAAGGCAGTGCATGTCCCGAGTTAGGGTGCGGGGTTTTGCTGACGGACGTCTGGACGCGCGAAAGGCCGCCGGCATCTTTCGATGCGGGCGGCCTTTTCGGCTAATTGCGACCTAGACGCGGCGGCGGGTCTTGAGGAGGTCGAGGCGCTCCTTGAGGAGTTCCTCGAGCTCTTCCTTGCTGCGGCGTTCCAGCAGCATGTCCCAGTGGGTGCGCGGCGGCTTGACCTTCTTGGTCTCGACGGTGGTGCCCTCGATCAGCATGCCTTCCTGACCGTTGCGGCACAGCCACGTCGGGGGAATCTCGGCGTCGTCGGCGAACGGGACGTCGAATTCTTCACCGTTGTCGGTGCGGTACCGGGCGATCCGACGCGGAGCCAGGTCGTGGTCGCGATCGGTCTCGTAGCTCACCGCTCCGAGCCGACTGCCCCGGAGTACGCGATCTGCCATGGTGTGCCTCTCCCTGTGTGCTCGAGTCTTGTTGCTGCGACCGTACGAGCGTGTGGTGCTCGCTGGACCTTATGTGCAACGAACGGGCCTGCGCCGATAGTTCCCGACGGGCCGCGGAACCGTTCCATTGTAGTGCCAACGGCGCGCCTGCCTCGCCGCGCCCGCCGTCCGGCGGTTCTCGGGGGTCGCTGAGCGGGTTCGCGGCGTCGAGCGATTAAGGTTCTGCGTCATGTCGCGCCGCTCGCTGTCCCGCTAGGGGGTGTGTTCCATCTCTGATCGTCGTCACTCGCGCCAGCTGTCCTGCCTGTGGTGTGGGCGGGAAATCGTGGAGTCCGAGGCCGGCCGTCGCCGCCGGTACTGCCGCCAGTCCTGTCGCCAACGCGCCTACGAAAACCGCAACAGCCTCAAGGGGACCGGCATCCCCGACGACTCCGTCGTCCTCAGCGCCCAAGAGGCCGCCGACCTGGCCGACCGCTGGTTCGCCGCCCGCTGCGCCGCCGAAGACATCACCACAGCCATCGAAGAGGGCGCCAGCCCCGACGAACTGGCCACCCTAGGCAAAACCCTCCTCGAACTCACCCGAGACGCAGAACGCCTACGCTGACCCCTTGCCGAACAGCTTTGGCAGACAACAAGTGCGGATGCTGAAGGTGGGGCGAGTTGCTCAGAGCCGAGGCCCGGTGGCAGGTAGCTGACTTGACGTAGGAAACGTGCTCCTGACGCATGCTGCAGCATCAGTCAGGAGCACGTTTCCTACGTCAAGTGGGGCGCTAGACCTTGGCGTGGAGGGGTGGGGTGGTGGTCGCTGGGTGGAGCGGGACGAGCTGGGCGTTTGGGGTTGGATGTTCGGGAGCTGGGGTGGTGTGGGCTCGCCAGTAGATGAGGGCGAGTAGTGCGGCTACGCCTGCGGTGAGGCCGGCGAGGGCGGTCAGGGTGGTGGTGTCCGGGTGGATGAGGGATTGGGCGCGCATTGCCTGGGTGAAGACGATGGCCAGTAGGCCGGTGTAGCCGAGGGCGAGGACGCCGATTACTGCGGCTCGGGTGCGTTCGGGGCGCAGCCAGGGGTAGCGCGGGGCGAGCCAGGACAGGACGACGACGGCGAGTAGCAGGACTTGGATGGCGTGCAGGCCGAGGAAGTGGGGGATGCGGAGGTCGCCGCCGATAGTGCTCCAGTGGGTGAGCGGCATGCCCAGTACGGCGTCGCGGGGGGACAGGTCGCGGGTCGCGGGGTCGAGGACGGTGTGGCCGGCGACGAGCTTCACGATGTTGCCGTCGGCGTCGCGGACCAGTTGTTTGCCGGTGAAACCCATCAGGTAGCCGATCATCATCGCGACGACGGCCAGGAACAGCCCGGCGTGGATCGCCCGTGCGGTCGGCCGATCCACCAGCCGCTGCCAGCACAGGATCAGCGCGATGATCAGGTTCGCCAGGAACAGCCCCGGCACGCCCGACTGGAACACCAGCTGGCCGATATGGTTCACCGCGTCGGTCTCGGTGTTGAAATGGCTGAACGTGCCGCGCGCGGCCTGTAGTGCGATGAAACCGACATCGATGAACCCGGCCACCGCGAACAGCGTGCCCAACCACCAGGTCGCGCGACTTCCCTTGTGCGGCAACGACAACAGCCACGCCAGCGTGAGCCCGTACATGGCGAACGCGAAACCGAACTTCATCGGCTTCAACCAGACCGACTCGCCGAGCAGCATGCGGTCGTCGAACAACATTGCCACCAGCGAGAACACGACCAGCGCGATCATCGTGAGCGTCATCAACGTCAGCGGCCGATGCAGCCGGGCAGCGGCGTCGACCAGCGCACCACGGCGACGATGCCGCGCCGACGACCGACTATCGAGCGAGACAGCGGAATGTGTTGTTGGCATGCATCGAAGGTAGAAATCGGCACCCCCGGAACACGTCCCGCCGCAGTGAGGCTCCCCCCGATCGGTGGACACCTAGTTAGCGGGATGGTTTGTCCTGCTGAGAGGATGTCTGTATGTCTCGGAAGCGTCGGTCGTTCACGACCGAGTACAAGGTCGAGGCCGCGCATCGGGTGATCGATTCCGGCCGTTCGATCGCCGAGGTAGCCCGTGAGCTGGGCTTGGGTGAACCGCTTTTGTGTAAATGGGTCGCTGATGAGCGGCGCCGAGTCGAGGCTGCCGCCGTGCACGGACAGGCGCCGTTGAGCGTGGCGGAGCGGGCGGAGTTGCTGCGGTTGCGTAAACAGGTGGCCGAGCAGGAGAAAGACATTGTCTTTCTGAAAAAAGCCTCGGCGTACTTTGCGGCGATGCAGCAGAACAGGACCGGTTCGAGCTGATGGCCGTGGAGTGCGCCGGCTCCGAGGTCATCACCACCGCCGGGCGCACCGGCGGTGTGGCGCTGCTGATGTGGTGCGTATGGCGCGGCTGCTTCAGGTGTCGAGGGCGGGCTACTACCAGTACGTGAAACGCACGGCAGCAACGTTTTTGACCGACCGCGAGCAGCGACGCGCCGATCTGGAGGTGAAGATTGTTGCCGCGCACCGTGGCTCCGGTGGCGTTTATGGGTCGCCGAGGATCACCGCGGAACTCCGCGCTGCCGGTGAACGGGTGTCGCAGAAAACGGTCGCGAAGGTGATGGCCGAGATCGGTGTGACCGGGATCAGCCCACGCACCTTCACAACCCGCACCACGATCGTGGATCCGGCTGCGTCGTTCCCACCCGATCTTGTCGGGCGGGACTTCGACCGAGGCCGTGTCGATGCCGTGTGGTCCACCGACATCACCTATTTGAGCTGCGGCGGGATCGACATGTATTTGTGCGCGGTCCGCGACGAGCATTCCAAGAAGGTCCTGGGCTGGGCTGTGGCCGATCACATGCGTGTCGAGTTGGCCACGGCTGCAGTCGACATGGCTGTGAAAACGCGTCGCGGCTGCTGTCAGGGCACGATCCTGCATTCGGACCGCGGCAGCCAATACACCGCTGATGCTATGGCCCAGGCCTGTGGTCTACACGGTCTACTGCGGTCGATGGGTGCGACCGGGATCTGCTGGGACAACGCCGGAGCCGAATCGCTGTGGTCGAGCTTCAAACACGAGTACTACTACCGGCACGTATTCGCCACAAAAGCTGAACTCGTTGCCGCAGTTGACAACTGGATCAACTTCTACAACACTACCCGGCGACACTCCAGCATCGGGATGCTCAGTCCCGACGACTACGAGAAGTCACTCACCGCGGCAGTCGAAGCCGCTTAACCCCCTGTCCACAATTCGGGGGGAACCTCACAGCACTATTCGCGTCTAGTACCGGAGTACTGACCCGGCGGCGAACTCAGCCGCCGACCGCCCCCGGCGGCGAAGTGTCGTGGGCCGCAGAGCGGAACCGGCACCCTCGGAATACGTCCAGATATCTACCCGAAAAGAACTGGTACACAGCGCCCCCACACCGAACACACCGACCGCAACGCCATCGACCCCTTCGGTGCCCCTACCCACACAACACAAGCATCGAGCAGAGTCATATGGACGCTAAACGATCTTCACCAACAACCATTCGACTCTGTTCGATCGTGAAAACTCTCTCAACGCCACCACAGCCAGATGACCACCTCAGCAACGCGACATCGCGCACCCGACACGCCCCTAAAGTCGGGTACGGCACACGACGCGCCCACACTACTTCAGGGAAAACCTGGATAGGTCTTCAGCTTTCATGAACAGGGTCACCTTGGGAAATCCCTAGGTGCACTTGCCCGGATAGGTATACCCGTCCAAGGGAAATGACCGAGTAGTGCGGGGCGCGTCAGGTGGGATACCCGGCTTTAGCTATCGGTCAGGCGCGCGATGTCGCGTTCCCGAGCCGCGGCCGCACCGTCACCAGAACCGAGCCTGCCGCACGAACTCGTCAGCGCTTGCGCCTCTAGCGCCCAGGTACTACTTCACGGACGAAATTCACCTCGGGCTGCTGCGAGCCTTGGCCCCTGATTGGATCAGATGGCGGGCAGGCTGTCGTCCGGGAAGGAGTGGTGTTCGTGCGAGACGATCCAGCGGCCGTTTTCCTTGCGCAGGCCGAGGGTGAGGCGCAGGCGGCGTCCCGGGTCCTTGGCGAAGTCCTCGGCGGTCCCGCACAGCAGCAGCGCGTGTGCGAACGCGACGTCCGTCCCGGCGGTGACGTCCAGCGAGACGATCTCGAATGTCGCGCCCTGCGCCTGCCACTCGAAGAAGCCCGGCCAGGCCGCCTGGTAGGCGTCGATGCCGCGCAGGCCCTCGTTCGGCGGCGGGACGTCGAACATGACGATGTCGGGCGCGTGGTCGGCGAGGACGGCGGCCAGGTCACCAGCGTGTACGGCGGCGGCCCACCGCTCGATCAGCACCCGGATCGTCTTCTCGTCGTCCGACATCGTTCATCGTCCCTTCCTGCGGCGCCTCACCAGTACGTTCGGCATCTAGTGAGCCTGCCGAAAACACGCATGGGACGCAATGGAATCCATGCCATATGTGAGATATCCCGACCGCGAAAGGCCGGTTCTCCTGCTATTCCACTGCGGCAGGGGCGAGAGTCGAGCGCTTGCGGCCGTATCCGAGATAGACGGCGAGGCCGACAACCACCCACACCGCGAACCGCACCCAGGTCAATCCGTCCAGCGTCGTCGCGAGCAACACGCACCCGACGAGCGCGAGCACCGGAACCACCGGCACGAACGGCGTGCGGAACGGCCGCTCCCGCTCCGGCTCGGCCCGCCGCAACACCAGCACGCCGACGCACACCACCGCGAACGCCGACAACGCACCGATATTCACCAGCTCCACCACGATGTCGATCGGCAGCAACCCGGCGATCGTCGCGCAGAACACGCCGAGCAGCAGCGTCAGCCGGACCGGCGTGGAGCTCTTGCCGGTCTGCGCAAGACCGTAGGGCAGCAATCGATCCCGGCACATCGCGAACGCCAGCCGCACCTGCGCGTAGACGATCATCAACAACCCTTTGGTCAACGCGATGATCGAGGCGATCACGATGACATTGCCGATCCAGCCGATCTTCAACGCCTCGAACGCCGTCGCGATCGGTGCCCCGTTGTTCAGCGACGCGAACGGCGCGATACCGGTGAGCACGGCACTGACCAGGGCATACAGCACGGTCGCGATCAGCACCGTGCCGATGATGGCGAACGGCACGTCCCGGCGCGGATTGCGTGCCTCCTCCGCCGAGGCCGCCACCACATCGAAGCCGAGGAACGCGAAGAACGCGATCGCCGCGCCCCCGACGATGCCGCTGAAACCGAAGGGTGCGAACGGAGTCCAGTTGTTCACGTCGATATGCGGCGCACCGACCGCGACCACCAGCACCAGCACGCCGATCGTCACCCCGACCAGCGCCTTGGTGATCCGCGCGGTCAGCGACACCTCGCCGACCAGTACCGCGACGATCACCCCGATGATCAGCACGGCGGGCAGATTCACGATCCCGCCCTCGCCCGGCCCCGCCGCGATGGCCTTCGGCACCGTGATCCCGAAGATCGAATCCAGCGCCGACACCGTGGTGCCCGACCAGCCGATCGCGACCGCGGCCCCCGCGATCACGAACTCCAGCAACAGATTCCACCCCACCAGGAACGCGGGCCCTTCACCGAGCGTCGCGTAGGTATAGGTGTAGGCACTGCCGGACACCGGCACCATCGCCGCCAGCTCGCTGTAGCAGAGCGCGACCAGCACGCACACCGTCCCGGCCAGCAGGAACGACAGCACGATCGACGGCCCGGCCTTCTCCGCCGCGGCCACCCCGGTGATCACGAAGATGCCCGCGCCGACGATGGTGCCGACGCCCATGGCCGTGAGGTCGATGCGGCCGAGTCTGCGCGCCAGCGTGGGCGCCCCGTCGGTGGTCGCGGTATCGGGCAGGCGGCGACGCCAGCGCTGGGCAGCGGAGGTGGTCATGACTCCCTTATGAGCTCGTCTACAGGTCCAGCCTGGGAGCCGGACCGATAGATCATTCTCGTTGAAGTGAGTCAGTCACCGTTAACTGGGTGCGACTGGGTATCGCGCTCTGCCCGAGTTCCCGCACCCGAAACAGCAGTTCGGGACGTGTGCGGGAACTCGAACAGTGGCGCGACGGCACAGCGGGGTCAGCTGCTGGACGACGCCGCGAAGGGAGTCGCGGCCGGCACGGCGGCCGGGCGCGACGGGTGGCTCCACAGTCCCTTGCGCTCCAGGATCGGCAGCACGCCCTCGCCGAACCAGTACGCCTCCTCCAGATGCGGGTACCCGGACAGGATGAAGTGGCTGATGCCCAGCTTCGAGTATTCGACCAGCCGCTCGGCGACCTCGGCGTGCGAGCCGACCAGCGCGGTACCCGCGCCACCGCGGACCAGGCCGACCCCGGCCCACAGGTTGGGCGCGATCTCCAGCCGATCGGTGCTGCCACCGTGCAACTCGGACATCCGCCGCTGCCCCTCCGACTCGCTTTTCGCCAGGCTCGCCTGCACCCGCTCGATGTCCGCGGGATCGATGCCCTGCAGCAGCCGATCGGCCTCGGCCCACGCCTCCTCGGAGGTGTCGCGGCTGATCACGTGGATGCGCAGGCCGTAGTCGAGGACGCGGCCCTGCTCGACGGCCAGGCGCCGGATCCACTCCAGCTTCCTGCTCACCGCGAGCAGCGGCTCGCCCCAGGTGAGGTAGGTGTCGGCGTAGCGGGCCGCGACCGGACCGGCCGGCGCGGAGGAACCACCGAAGAACACCGGCGGGATCGGGTCGGGGCGGTTGCTCAGCAGCCCGTCCCGGACGTGAATGTGCTCGCCCTCGAAGGTGATCGGCTCGGGCGAGTTCCACAGCTCCCGCACCACGTGCAGGAATTCGCCGGTGCGGGCGTAGCGCTGTTCCTTGTCCAGGAAGTCGCCGTAGGCCTGCTGTTCGTGCGGTTCGCCGCCGGTCACCACGTTCAGCAGCAGCCTGCCCCGCGAATGCCGCTGGAAGGTGCCCGCCATCTGCGCGGCCAGCGTCGGGCTGATCAGGCCGGGGCGCAGCGCGACCAGGAACTTCAGCGTCTCGGTGGTGTCCACCATCATCGCCGTGGTGAGCCAGGCGTCCTCGCACCAGGTTCCGGTGGGGGTGAGCACCGCCTCGAAGCCGTTGTCCTCGGCGGCGGCGCCGATCTGATTCAGGTAGCGCAGCGTCGCGGGACGGTCACCGGACATGAAGGTGCCGTGCCCGCCCGCGACCAGGCCGCGCGAATCACCGTAGGTGGGCAGGAACCAATGGAAGGACAACGTCATGGTGCGCCAACTCCTCAGGAAGCGGGGAACAGGTCATTGAAACGGGTGTCGGTGAAGTCGGTGATGTTCACCTTGCCGGGGATGAGTCCAGCGCCCGCGAACGCGTCGGCGACATTCTGCTCGGCGGCGATGGCGGCGGGATCGAGCGGATGGTTCTGGTAGCGGCCACGTTTCACGACGGTGAGGATCACGTCATAGGGCAGGCCGGTGAGTTCGGCGTAGGTCTTCGCCCACTCCTCGGGATGATCGTTCACCCAGTTGTGCGCTCGGCCGATCCTGGCGATCAGGTCGCGCAGTGCGGCGGAGGTCGCCTTGCTTTCCAGTGCCTTGGTACCGGCGACGAAGAAGGCATCGCCCGCGACATATCCGGTGCCACTCACCAGGATTCGCGCGTTCGACTGCTGTTCGGCTTGTGCGGTGTACGGGTCCCAGATGGCCCAGGCGTCGACCCGGCCGGTGGTCAGCGCGGCGAGCGCGTCCGGCGGCTGCAGGTACTGCGGCTCGACCTGATCCCACTTGATGCCCGCCTTGTTCAGCACCGCGAGCAGGTGGTGGTGCGCCGAACTGCCCTTGGCGACGGCGATCTTCTTGCCCCGCAAGTCTTCTGGGGTGCGCAGTGGTGACTCCTTGGGCACCACGATGGCCTGGCCTTCGGTGCCGCCCTGGTAGCCGTTGACGATCTTGATCGCCGACTTGGCCGCGGCCGCGAACACCGGCGGGGCGTTGCCGACGCCGCCGATATCGACCGCGCCGGAGTTGATCGCCTCCAGCATCGGCGGACCGGACTGATACTGCGACCAGGTGATCTTGTAGGGCGTGTTGTTCAGCTCACCCGCGGCCGTGAGCAGCGCCTGCAGGCCGGTGCCCTTCTGGTCGCCCGCGTGCAACGTCACCTGGGACAGGTCGATGGAACCGTCCGCGCGCACCGCCGTGTCGTCGGCCTTGTCGGACCCGCAGGCCGTGCCGACCGCCATGACCAGGGCGAGAGTCGTTGCGAGCAGCAGCCTTCTGGCTTTCATGCGGTTCCTTCCGGTGCTACGCCCAGTTCGGCGAGCAGTGTGTTGCGCAGGGAGAGCAGTTGCGGGTGGTCGTTGCGGCGCGGGCGCGGCAGGTCGATGCGGGATTCGTGGGCGATCCGGCCGTCGCCGAGCACCAGCACCCGATCGGCCAGTCGCAGCGCCTCGTCGACGTCGTGGGTGACCAGCAGGACGCCGGGCTTGCGGCGCTGCCACAGGTCGATGACCAGGCGGTGGATGGTGATGCGGGTCAATGCGTCGAGGGCGCTGAAGGGTTCGTCGAGCAGCAGCAGTTCGGGCTCGCGGACCAGGGCGCGGGCCAGGCTGGCGCGTTGTGCTTCGCCGCCGGAGAGGGTGAGCGGCCAGGCGTTCGCGCGCTCGCTGAGGCCGACCTCGGCGAGCGCGGCACGAGCGGCGGCCTTGGGATCGCTGTGCCGCAGGCCGAGGAATACGTTGGCCAGCACGCGTTTCCACGGCACGAGGCGTGGTTCTTGGAAGGCGACGGCGATGGTGCCGTGCGTGGTGAGCTCGCCTTCGACACCGCGATCGAGGCCCGCGAGCGCACGCAGCAAGGTGGACTTGCCCGACCCGCTGCGGCCGAGCAATGCGACGAATTCGCCTGGGGCGATGTCGAGATCGAGCCCGTCGAGGACGCGGCGACCGTCGAAATCACGGATCAGGCCGCGTACCCGGGCAACCGGTGTCTCAGAAATCGTTGCGGCCGAATCGGCTTCGGTCGCATTCTCGACCGGCGTTGTTACGACGGCGTCCCTGCCGTTCGCAGTTGCTCCGGAGCGAGCCGATATCGTTTCGGCACTTACCGTTTCGGTCAACTCTTCGGTGATCACTGTCCCAGGAATCCGCGTCGCCATGCCAGCGCCTTCCTTTCGATCAATCGGACGAACGCGTCGGTCAGCAGACCGAGCACGCAGTAGACGAGCAGCCCGACGACGATGATGTCGGTGCGCAAGAACTCGCGGGCGTCATTGATCAGAAAACCAAGTCCCGCATCGGCATTGACCTGCTCGGCGACGATCAACGCCAGCCAGGCGATACCGAGCGATTGGCGCAGCCCGACCAATATCTGCGGCAGCGCGCCCGGCAGCACGATGTGCCCGATGACGGCGAGCCGGCCGAGCTGCTGCACCTGCGCGAGCTCGGCCAGTTTGCCGTCGACACCACGGATCCCGGCGAACGTGTTGAGGTACAACGGGATCGCCGCGCCGAACGCGACGAGCACCACCTTCGGCAGCTCGCCGATCCCGAACCACAGGATCAGCAACGGAATCAGCCCGTAGAACGGCACCGTCCGCAGCATCTGCATCGGCGGATCGACCACGTACTCGCCGACCGTGCTCAAGCCGGCGACAATCGCCAGGCCGATCCCGAGGACCGCGCCGATCACGAATCCGGTCGCCGCCCGGCCGAGCGATACGGTGATCGCCTCCTGCAACGTCCCGGCGCGCAGTAGATCTCCGGTGGTCCGCACAATCGTTATGGGCGAGGCCAATAGGCGTTCCGGCAGCACCTCGGTGGCGCTGGCCAGCTGCCACGCCAGCACGATGACCAGCGGGCTGACCACCCGCAACCAGGTCTTGCGCGGCCGCCACCGAGCCGCCGACCGAACCCGAATCGGTGTCGGCTCCAAGACAATTGATGACACGCGACACCTCGGGTAGGGGACAAGATCGCCGGAGCGCCGCTGAGTGCGCCCGGGCTATCCATCGTGTGCGCGCGGCGCGGCGGAGTCACCGGTTGAAACCAGCGAGGTTTTAATTGACGCGCGGTCACCGGCATGTTTTCAGCTATCGTCACTAGACGTAACCTCAAATAACACGTACCCTCGGCGGAAACCCTCGTTCGCTGGTGATCGAGGTGTGACCAGACGAAACGAGTTCCTCAATGACGCGGCATGTCGACGTACTGATCATCGGCGCCGGCCTCTCCGGCATCGGTATGGCCTGCCACCTCACCCGCGAGCAAACCGGGCGCAGCTACGCGATCCTGGAACGCCGGTCGGCGATCGGCGGCACCTGGGACCTGTTCCGGTACCCCGGCATCCGCTCCGACTCGGACATGTTCACCTTCGGCTACGGCTTCCGTCCGTGGACCGGCACCAAGGTGCTGGCCGACGGGCCGCACATCCGCCAGTACGTCGAGGACACGGCCGTCGAGTACGGGGTCAAGGAGCACATCCACTTCGGCCGCAAGGTCACCACCGCCCGCTGGTCCAGCGCGGCGGGTATCTGGACCGTCGAGGCACTCGACGAGCAGACCGGCGAGACCGAGACCTTCACCAGCAACTTCCTCGCCGGCTGCACCGGCTACTACGACTACGACAACGGCTACCGGCCGGAATTCCCCGGCGAGGCGGACTTCGGCGGGCAGATCGTGCACCCGCAGCACTGGCCCGAGGATCTCGACTACCGCGGCAAGCGGGTCGTGGTGATCGGCAGCGGCGCCACCGCCATCACCTTGATCCCGGCGATGAGTAAAGACGCCGCGCACGTCACCATGCTGCAGCGCTCGCCCACCTACATCACCGCACTGCCCGCCGACGACCCCGTCGCCGTCGGCATGAAGGCGGCCCGGGTACCGGCGAAGGTGGCCTACCGAGTGGGCCGCGCCCGCAATATCGCGTTGCAGCGCGCCAGCTTTCAACTGTCCCGCACCAATCCCGGCGCCTCACGCAAGGTGCTGCTCAGCGCGGTGCGGATGTGGCTCGGCCCGAACATCGATATGCGGCACTTCACCCCGTCCTACGACCCGTGGGATCAGCGGCTGTGCGTCGTGCCGAACGGCGACCTGTTCAAGGTGCTGCGCAGCGGCAAGGCGTCCATCGTCACCGACCGCATCGAGACCTTCACCGAGTCCGGCATCCGGCTCGCCTCGGGCGAGGAACTGGCCGCCGACATCGTGATCAGCGCGACCGGCCTGCGCGTGCAGATGCTCGGCGGCGCGACCCTCGAACTGGACGGTGAGCCGGTTGTCACCCGCGACCGCGTCGTCTACAAGGGCGCGATGCTCGACAGCGTTCCCAACGCCGTGATGGTGCTCGGCTACACCAACGCCTCGTGGACCCTCAAGGCCGACCTGGCCGCCGAGTACTTCTGCCGCGTCCTCAATCACATGAAGTCGCACGGCTACACGAGAATGGTTGCGGTGGCCGAAGAAGGCGACCGTTCCGCCGACTCGGTCATGGGCGGCGCGCTGAGCTCCGGCTATATCCAGCGCGGCGACGCGGTGATGCCCCGGCAGGGCACCCGTGGACCGTGGCAGGTCATCAACAACTACTTCCGTGACCGCAAGATGCTCCGCAAGGAGCCGATCGAAGACGGCGTCCTCACCTTCACCCGCGCCGCGGCCGGCACCGAGGCTCGCCCGCTGGCGGCCACCCGCACCGCCTGATCACCGCTGCTGTTCGAGCACGCGCAGGTAGTGGTCGAGTTGGGTGGCGGCGTTGAGCATGGCGCGGCCTTGGGCGGTGAGCTTTCGCTGCCAGTCGGCCAAAGCGGCGGTCAATGCGTCTGTGCCGCCTGCGGTTCGGATCTGCTGGATCACGGTGCGGATGTGGTCCAGTGGGTAGCCGCCGCGGCGGAGTAGGTCGGTGAGGTGGGCGTCGCGGATGTCGGTTGCGGCGTAGTGGCGGTAGCCGGTGGCCGGGTCGCGGGGTGGGGCGAGGATGCCCGCGCTTTCCCAATTGCGCAGGGTCGCAGGGGTTACCCGGAGTTGGTGTGCGAGTTCGCCGATGGTTCGGGTTTCCCCAGATAGGTCTGCGGTTGCGTCGGACTCCGCCGTCAGGTGCGCTACCGCTTTCCGCACTGAATCGAGCGTCGCCCTGTCCTGGAGCAATTGGCTGTGGCCGCGATCGATGGTCACCAGGACGCCGTCGAGTCCAGCATTGTGGAGTGCGTTCATGATCTGGCCGCTGGCCGCGTGCCCGTATGCCGGGATCAACGCGAGGTAAGTGCGCAGCGCCGCCGCATGCACCTCGGTGTAGATCCGGTAGCCGCTAGCCGTGCGGTCGGCAGGTGGGATGCACCCGTCCTGCTCGTAGTTGCGGACGGCTTGGGTCGAGAGGCCGTGCTCGCGGGCTAGGTCGGCTGGTCGCAAGGTGATCACCGTTTTGAGACTTTACCGTAGGGCTGGGCGGTCAAGTATGAGAAAGTCTCAACCGATCTTTCAACGATACGATTCAGATACATGAGTCAGAACATTGGAGACTTCCTTCCCGCACCATGTGACCTGGTAGCACTCGGCGAGCCGACCCACCAGGAACCGGCCTTCCAACTGGTCCGCAACGAACTGTTCGCACAACTGGTAACCCTCGGCTTCCGTTCGATCGCCCTCGAAACCGACCGCATCGCCGCGCTCACCGTGAACGACTACGTCCAAGACGGCATCGGCAGCCTCGACACCGCGATGAGCGAGGGCTTCACCCACAACTTCGGAAAGCTCGACGGCAACAGGCAATTGGTCTGCTGGATGCACGATTACAACCAGCACCGGCCACCGGAAGAACGAATCACCTTCCACGGCTTCGACACGCAAACCGAGAACACCACCGCACCCAGCCCGCGCCGCTATCTCGAATACGCCCGCGACTACCTGAAATTCGACATCGACCTCGCGAATCTCCTAGGCGCCGACGAACTATGGGATCGCGAGGAGGCAATCCTGGACGCGACCAAGTCGATCGGCGCCACACCCGAGGCCGAGCGGCTGCGATCTATTGCCGGCGACATGCTCGTCGCGCTGGAGGCACGCGCACCAGAACTGACCGCGACCACGTCGCTCGCTGAGTGGCGAAGGGCCAGAACCTATCTCACCGCCGGTATCGGTCTGCTCCGCTACCACCGGGAGGCGGCGCGGCCCTTCGAACTGGAGGCGCGGATATCCCTCCTGTCGTCGACCCGGGACGCGCTCATGGCGCAGAACCTGCTCGATATCCGCGGCATCGAGGCCGGTCGCGGCGGGACTTTGGCCCACGCGCACAACTTTCACCTGCGCAGGCATCCGGGCACCATGCGCGTGGCGGGCATGATCCTCGATTGGGTCGGCGTCGGCGCCATCGTCGGGGCGCTCTGGGGTGAGCAATACACCTTCATCGCAGGCAGCCTGGGGCGCAGTGCGGGTCTCGGACTGCCTGCGCCGGAGCCGGATACGTACGAGGGCATGTTGCAGAGCCGGATAAGCACCTGGGGTCTGGCACCGGCGACCATGATCGCTACCGGTCGTGCGCGTACCGGGACCACCCCTGAGAAGGGTTACTTCCCCCTCGATCACGCAACCCTCGACACCGCCGACACGATCCTGCACATCAGCGACGCCACATCGATAGCTTGATGGCATAGCGGGTTTCACTATCGTGGGCGGTGTGACCCTCTTCCCCGATGGCCCTGGTCCAGGTGAGCGGTCGAGTCCTGGTCGATTTCTCTTGTGGCTGGTGGTCAGTGAACGACGACGGGTCGCGCTCGGGGCGACGTTGGGGACTGCGTGGATGGTGACCCTGGCGGTACCGCCATATTTATTGTCTCGCGCGATCGATGATGGGTTGGCCACCAAGAACTTCGCGTCCCTTACCGGGTGGGTGGTGGCGTTGTTCGGTATCGGGGTGGTCAATGCGGGGCTGGGCATCGCACGTCATCGCACTATGTCGAAAATACGGATGGAGGCGGCTTTTCGGACGGTGTCGGCGACCGTCGGGCATTGTGTTCGCCTGGGCGCCGGTCTTTCTCGTCGGACGACCGCGGGGGAGGTGGTGGCGATCGGCAGCGGCGATGTCCAGGTGATCGCGCAGTCGCTGACCGTCACCGGCCCCGGGGTCGGTGCCGTGGTCGCGTACCTCGTTGTCGCCGTGGTGCTGTTTTCGATCTCACCGCTGCTCGCGGTGGTGGTGCTGGCGGGGGTGCCGTTGCTGGTGCTGACCGTTGGGCCGCTACTGCATCGGATCGAGCGGACCAGTGCCGGTTATCGCGAGCGACAGGGCGTGTTGACCACACGGCTGGTGGATGTGTTGCACGGGCTCCGGGTACTGAACGCCCTCGGTGGTAAATCGGTGTATGCCGCTTGCTATCAACGTGATTCGCATGATCTGGTGGCACAGGGCTACCGCGTAGGAGTGCCCGCGAGTTGGGTCGACGCGCTGTCCAAGGGGCTGCCCGCGGCCTTTCTCGCGGTCGTCACGTGGCTGGGCGCCCGGATGGTGGCCGAGGGGTCGATCAGTGTCGGCGGTCTGGTCGCGGTGTACGGGTACACCGCGATGCTGGTCGTTCCGGTGGAGTTCTTCATCGAGGGTGCGGGTGATCTGACCCGCGCCCGGGTCGCGGCCGGGCGCGTGACCCGGTTGCTGGCGCTGCCACCCGATCTGCCCGTCGAAGGTGACCAGCTCGACGCTCCGGAGGGGGCGTCGATGCTGCGAGATCCTGCCTCCGGCGTCGAATTGCGGCCCGGTCGGTCGACCGCGCTCGTCAGCGACCGCCCGGCGGAGAGCGCGGCGATCATCGATCGGCTCGGCGGGTTCACCAAGTCCGACGTCACCTGGGCAGGCATCGACTTGGACGTCATCGCCACCGACCAGCTCAGGCGGCGAATCCTGGTGGCGGACAACGACGCCTATCTCTTCACCGGCAGCGTCCGCGATGTTGTCCGTGGCCGCCACGAGGCCGACGACGATCGACTGCATCGAGCACTGCACATCGCGGTGGCCTCGGACATCGTTGACGCCCTGCCCGAAGGTCTGGCCTCGACCATCGATCCCCGCGGCGGCAACCTGTCCGGCGGGCAACGCCAACGGCTCCGGCTCGCGCGTGCCGTCTACGCCGATCCCGAAGTGTTGCTGGCCGTCGAACCGACCTCGGCCGTGGACGCGCACACCGAGGCCACGATCGCGAACCGATTGCTTGCCGCGCGACGCGGGCGGACAACCGCGGTGACCACGACCTCTCCACTCCTGTTGGCCCACGCGGAGATCGTCGTCTACCTGGTCGACGGCATCGCTGCGGCAACGGGCACGCACCACGACCTACTGGCGACCGAGCCCGGCTACCGAGCTCTGGTAACCCGTGGCGAGGAGGACGAGCCTCGATGACGACCCTGCTCCCGGTCGCAGGCGCGGCCCAGATCCGGCACGCCGCGGTGAACGAGATCCGTACGGACAGAAAAACATTCACTGCCGTGCTGGTGCTCAACGCGCTCGCGGTAGGTGCCGGCCTGGTCGGTCCCTGGCTCCTCGGCAAGATCGTGGATGCGGTCGGCGAATCACCGGCGCGGGACGCGGTCGGCACCGTCGACCGGCTGGCCCTGATCATCCTGGTCTGCACGGTCGCGCAAATCGTGCTCACCCGATACGCCCGATACCTCGGCTATCGCTTCGGCGAGCGCACCGCGGCTCGCATTCGAGAACGTTTCCTCGATCGAGTCCTCGCGCTGCCGGCGGCAGTGGTCGAACGCAGCTCCGACGGTGACCTGATCGCCCGGGGCACCACCGACGCACCCACCATCGCGTTCGCATTGCGGACCGCCGCGCCGGACGTTTTCGTCGCTGTCATCCAGGCGGCCTTCATCATCGGCGCGGTGGTGGTGCTCAACCCGATCCTCGGGCTGTCGAGTCTGAGCTGTCTGCTCGTCGCCACCGTCGCCGTGCGGTGGTATCTGCGCCGATCCGGCGCCGCGTATCTCACCGAGGCCGCCGCCGGTTCCCGGCTGGCCGAGCTCCTGGCCACCAGCGTGGGCGGAGCGCGGACGATCGAGGCGCTCGGCCTGGCCGAAATCCATGCTAGGGCAACCGCTGCCACGATCGACACCGCGCGCCGCGCCCGATTGGCGACCTTGCGACTGCGCTCAGTACTGTTCCCGGCTTTGGACGTCGCGTATGTGCTGCCACTGGTCGCCGTGCTACTGATCGGCGGCGTGCTGCACAACCGCGACGCCGTCAGCCTCGGCACCGTCGTCGCTGCGGCCGTGTACTTGCGACAACTGATCGGGCCGCTGGACACGGTCATGCTGTGGGTCGACGGGGTGCAGAGCGCGATCGCGTCCTACGCAAGGTTGGCGGGGCTCTCGTCCACACCCGCTACGCGCCAGGACATTTCGGCGGAACCTACAGACAACCGGATTCGCATCGCCGAGGTGAGCTACGCCTACGACCACGGCCGCGACGTACTGCACGACGTCGAGCTCGATATCGAACCGGGGGAGCGGCTCGCCGTCGTCGGTACCTCCGGCGCGGGCAAGTCCACCCTCGCCCGGCTCCTCGCGGGGATCGACACGCCGCGGACCGGCACGATACATGTTGGCGGCGTACCGATCTCGGGACTCGACCCGGATCGGTTGCGTCACCACGTCGCCCTGGTCACCCAGGATCAGCACGTATTCCACGACACCGTCCGCGGAAATCTACTCATCGCCAGGCCGGACGCCACGGACGCACAGCTACGCAGCGCACTGACCGCCGTCGGTGCCGACTGGGCCGACGATCTGCCGGACGGCCTCGACACCCACCTGGACGGCACCGGCCACCGGCTCGATGCCGCACAGGCACAACAGCTTTCGCTGGCACGCGTGGTTCTCGCCGACCCGCACACCGTTGTCCTGGACGAAGCGACCGCGCAAATGGACCCGACGTCGGCGCGAAACACCGAGCGAGCACTGGCTGTCGTGCTCGAAGGGCGCACGGTCATCGCGATCGCCCACCGGCTGCAGACCGCGCACGACGCGGATCGAGTCGCCGTGCTGGCAGCAGGCCGGATCATCGAACTGGGCACCCACGACGATCTGATCGCACGCGAAGGCACCTACGCCGCCCTATGGCACTCGTGGCACGGTGAATAGCGAGGCCAAGGGCAACCGCCGCTTGATATTCGGCGGATTCCGCTACCCGGACCGGGGGTTCGCCTGGAGCCCGTCGACGATGAGGTCGAGGATGCGCGCGGCCCGCTCGGCGCCGCCGTTGCCGGGATTGATGCGCCACAGCACGCTCAGCTGAAGCAGTACGTCCTCGGGGTCGAGGCCGGGCTTGAGCGAGCCTTCCGCGATGCCGGGTTCGAGCAGTAGCGCGATCGCGCCGACGAACGGCCGGTAGTGCTCGTCGTCGAGGCCGCCGTTGGTCGCCGCGTGAATGACCTCGGCGACACCGTATTTGAGCTGTCCGTAGCGGGCGACCTCGTCGAACCATAGTCGCAGCGCGGCCACCGGCGGATGCGCGGCGCGCAGGGCCGGGGCCAGGTCGATGAGTTCCTGGATGTCGTGGCGGTAGAGCGCGACGATGAGCGATTCCCGATTCGGGAAGTGCCGGTACAGCGTGCCGATGCCGACGCCGGCCTGCTTGGCGATAGCCGTCAGCGACGTGCCGCCGGAAACGGAGAACGCGTCCCTGGCGGCGACGAGGACGCGTTCACGGTTGGTGCGGGCATCAGCTCTGGCCTGCTTCGGCGTGTTCACCAATGGTCGCGCTCCCTATCCATCACACTGTGCTATCCATCAGGCTTTTGTTAAACGGAGGGCACTCCGTTATGGTGGTAGCCATTGGCGGAGGGGTCTCCGTTTCATTCTCGCACAAGCGTTCCGAACACATTGGAGGACGACGATGGGTGAGTTGGTTCTGGTTACCGGGGGCAGTGGTTACGTAGCGGGATGGTGCATCGTCGAGCTGCTGGAACGCGGCTACGACGTGCGGACGACCGTGCGCGGCGCAGACAAGGAAGCCGCGGTCCTCTCGGCCGTGTCCACGGCGGTCGACCCCGCCGGGCGGCTGACCTTCGCCGTCGCCGACCTGACCTCGGACGACGGCTGGGCGGCCGCGGTCAAGGACGTCGACTACGTGCTGCACGTCGCCTCGCCGCTCGGCCGCAACGCCGAAGATGTGGACGCGCTGATCGACGCGGCGCGCGGCGGCGCGCTACGGGTGTTGCGCGCGGCCACCGAGGGCGGGGTGAAACGTGTGGTGCTGACTTCGGCGGCGAATGCGTCGAGCCCCGCGTCGTACGCGACCGACGGCATCACCGACGAGACCCTGTGGACCGACCCGGACGATCCGACGCTGATCCCGTACCGCCGGTCCAAGACCCTCGCCGAGCGCGCGGCCTGGGACTTCATGGCCGACTACGACGGACCCACCGAGCTCACCACCATCCTGCCCGGCGCGGTCTTCGGACCGATCCTCACCACGGGCACCACCGGATCGGTCGATATCGTGGCCCGCATGGTGTCCGGCAAGCTGCCCGGTGTTCCGCGGATCGGCCTGGAGATCGTGGACGTCCGCGACCTGGCCGACATCCACATCAAGGCCATGACCGACCCTGCCGCCGCGGGCGAACGTTTCCTCGCCACCGGCGAATTCATGTGGATGCGCGATATGGCGCGCACCCTGCACAACGGCCTCGGCTCGCGCGGCAAGCAAGTCTCTACTCGTCAGCTGCCCGACTTCGCGGTCAAGCTCGCCGCTCGCCTCAGCGACGCGTCGCTCGGCGAGGTCATCCCCGCTCTCGGTCGTCGCAACCGGCACAGCACCGACAAGGCGAAGCGTCTCCTCGGCTGGGAGCCGCGCCCCGCCGACCGGGCCGTCCTCGACTGCGCCAACAGCCTGATCGAACACAACGCCGCCTGACCTTCACCCGTAGCCGCCCGCTACCTGACATCGCCTGCAGTGTTGACAGTTTCGGGCGGCTCGCGTGAGTGTCGATGTGTAGATCAGATCGCTCGCCAGTGGCCGATCGGTCGCGATACTTCCGGTGAGCTGGAAGTCCCGCCAGGTCCCGTTCGCCGTGCACTCGGCATGCGGGAGACTGGCGGCATGCGCGTGGTGGTGGTCAACCGGGGTGAAGTGGCGGTTCGGGTTTTGCGGGCCGCCAGGGAGCGTGGGTACGCGACGGTGGCGGTGTACACCGCCACCGAGCGCGACGCGCTGCATGTCCGGTTGGCGGATGATGCGGTGCAGTTGCCGGGGACGGGCGCCGCTGCCTATCTGGATGTGAGTGCCGTGGTTGCGGCGGCCCGTAAAGCGGGGCCGGGTGCCCTGGTGCATCCGGGGTACGGATTCCTCAGTGAGAGTGCTGATCTCGCCTCCGCCTGTGCGGCGGCCGAGCTGGTTTTCGTGGGTCCGGGGCCGGAGGTGTTGCGCACGTTCGGTGACAAGGTCGCCGCGCGGGCGGCGGCGGAGCGGGCCGGGGTGCCGGTGCTGGCCGCGACGTCGGCGACCGCGGGCGTCGGTGAGATGGCCGCGCTGCTCGCCGGACATCCGGACGGCGTGATGGTGAAGGCCGCGGCCGGGGGCGGCGGGCGCGGGATGCGGGTGGTGCGGGAGTTGGAGTCGCTGGGGGAGGCGTATGAGCGGTGCCGGGCGGAGGCGCTGGCGGGGTTCGGGGATGACGCGGTATACGCGGAAGTACTGGTGGCCGATGCGCGGCATATCGAGGTTCAGGTGGTGGCGGACGGCGTGCTTGCCGTTGCCGTCGGTGACCGGGACTGCAGTGTGCAGCGGCGGCAGCAGAAGCTGATCGAAGTCGCGCCCGCACCGAATCTCGCTGTGGCGCTTCGGGAACAGCTGCATGGCGATGCGGTGCGGCTCGCCGAGTCGGTGGGCTGTCGAGGAGTGATCACCGTCGAGTTCCTCGTGCGTGGTGATGAGGCGTGGTTCCTTGAGGTGAATCCGCGACTACAGGTCGAGCACACCGTCACCGAGGAGGTGATGGGGGTGGATCTTGTCGGGATCCAACTGGATCTGGCGCAGGGGCGCACCCTCGTGGACCTCGAATTGCCCGCTGGCGCGCCGCGCGGCTATGCCGTGCAGGCGCGGGTTAACGCCGAAATCGTCACTGCGGGTGGTGATGTGCTGCCCAGCACCGGCACGGTGGCGCAGTTCGCCGCGCCGACCGGCGTCGGTGTGCGGGTCGATACGGCGGCCTATGCCGGTATGCGGCAAGGCGCGCAGTTCGATTCGTTGCTGGCCAAGGTAATTGCCCGCGGTCCGTCGTATTCCGCTGCGCTGCGCCGTTGTTCGGACGCAGTGGCCGAGACCTTGGTGGTCGGCGTCGATACGAACGCGGCACTGTTGCGGGCGGTGCTGGATCAGCTGTCCGATGGCGCTACCGTCTCGACCGAGTGGTTCGAGCGGAACCTGCCCGAACTCGTAGCTCGGGCAGTCGATTACGTGCCCGCACCGCACCTCGAGCCGACCGTCACCGTCATTCAGGAATCGGTCGACCTGCAGGACGATGAACAGACACTGCGCTCACCCATGGGCGGCACGGTGGTAAGCCTGGTCGAACCCGGCACCGTCGTCGCGGCCGGTGCCGAGGTCGCCGTCCTGGAAGCCATGAAGATGCAGCACGTGCTGCGCGCCGAGCAACCATTGCGCGTCCGACGGCACGTAGCGGCACCCGGCGCGACGGTGGATCCGCATGCACCCCTGCTTATTTGGACCGAGTCCGAGCACGACGGGACCGTCGCCGATATCGCGGCGCTCGACCTCGACGCGATCCGCCCGGATCTCGCCGAAGTACTCGAGCGGCACCGCGTCGGCCTCGACGAGGCCCGCCCCGCCGCCGTCGCCAAACGCCACCGACTCGGCAGGCGCACCGCCCGCGAGAACATCGCCGACCTCGTCGACGAGGACAGCTTCGTCGAATACGGCGGACTCGCCGTTGCCGCCCAACGACTGCGCCGCAGCCCTGAAGACCTGATCGCGAACACCCCCGCCGACGGCTTGATCGGCGGAGTCGCCACCATCAACGCCGACCGTTTCGGCGCCGACCGGACCCGGGTGGTCGTGATGTCCTACGACTACACCGTTTTGGCGGGCACCCAGGGCTACCGTGGTCACGCCAAGTCCGACCGCATGCTGGAAATGGCCAGCACCCAACGCCTTCCGGTGGTTCTCTTCACCGAGGGCGGCGGCGGTCGCCCCGGCGACACCGACACCGGCGGCATCTCCGGCCTCGACTTCACCACCTTCCGTGCCATGGGCGCGTTGTCGGGCCGAGTCCCGTTGATCGGCATCGTCTCCGGCCGCTGCTTCGCGGGCAACGCCGCCCTGCTCGGCATGTGCGACGTCGTGATCGCCACCCCCGACGCGAACATCGGTATGGGCGGTCCCGCCATGATCGAAGGCGGCGGTCTCGGCGTCTACGCCCCCGAGGACATCGGGCCCGTCGAGGTCCAGCGCCGCAACGGTGTCGTGCACATCGTCGCCGCCGGCGAAGCCGAGGCCGTCCGCATCGCCAAGCACTACCTCGCCTATTTCCAAGGGCCGGTTGATGATTGGACCGCACCGGACCCGCGCCTGGCCCGCCATGTGATCCCGGAGAACCGGCTGCACGCCTTCGATATCCGCGCCGCGATCGAAGCCATCGCCGACCTCGACTCCGTCCTGGAGTTACGCGCCGACTGGGCCGTCGGCATCGTCACCGCCCTGATCCGCGTCGAGGGACACCCCTACGGCCTCATCGCCAACAACTGCCACCACCTCGGCGGCGCCATCGACGCCCCCGCCGCCGACAAACTCAGCGCCTTCCTGCGCCTGTGCGGAGCACACGATCTCCCGATCGTCTCCCTCTGCGACACACCAGGTTTCATGGTCGGCCCGGACGCCGAAAAAGACGCCACCGTCACCAAATTCAGCCGCCTCTTCATCGACGCGGCCGCCCTGTCCGTCCCCTGGGGCACCATCATCCTGCGCAAGGGCTACGGCCTCGGCGCCCAAGCCATGGCCGCAGGCTCCTTCGTCGCCCCCCGCTTCGTCATCGCCTGGCCCACCGGCGAAATCGGCGGCATGGGCCTGGAAGGCGCTGTCCGCCTCGGCTTCGCCAAAGAACTCGCCGCCATCGAGGACCCCGCCAAACGCCAGGAAGCCTTCGACAACCTGGTAACCCTCGCCTACACCACCGGCAAGGCCCTGACCGCCGCCACCCTGCTAGAACTAGACGACGTAATCAACCCCGCCAACACCCGCCGCTGGATCCGCACCCTCCGCTGACCCACCGCGCACGCCCCGTCCGCAGCGCCGTGCCGCGCGCGTTCCGTCGGCACGCGCGCGATATTGCTGGCAAATTGGTGCGCGGGAGGCTAATTCGTGCGCGGCGGGCGACATTGTGCGCGCCGTGAAGTTTGCGCGGCGGTGTTATCCGAGGGCGGTTTCCAGGGCGTCGACGAGGTTGCGGGCGCGTAGGTCGAGGGCGCCTTCGACGATGTGGTTGGTGATGTAGGTGAAGGCGATGTTTCGGGTGGGGTCGGCGTAGCCGAGGGAGCCGCCGCGGCCGGGGTGGCCGAAGGAGTTCGGGCCGCCGAGGGTCAGGTCGGCGATGGGGAGCATGAAGCCGGTGGCGTAGCGGTCCGGCAGCATGATGACGCGGTCGATGCCGCTGGTCTGTTCGCGGATGGCGGCGGCGAGGGTGTCCGGGGTGAGGAGCCGTTTGCCGTCGACCTCGCCGACCAGCGACGCGTACAGCCGGGCCAGGCCGCGGGCGGTGCCGATGCCGTTGCTGGCGGGTATTTCGGCGGCCTGCACGGCGGGGGAGTTGAAGTCGATGTCCGGCGGGTCGGTGATCTGGAAAGCTCGGTTCGTCAAGGATTGCGGGTCGCGCATCGCGGCGACCATCGGACGGATCTCCTCGGGGATCATTTCGTCCGGCACGGAATCGAGGTCCGGCTTCGGCGCGAACACCAATCGGCTGACCCGATGCTGTTCGGCGGCAGGCAAACCGATGAAGAAGTCGATGCCGTACGGCCCGGCGATCTCCTCGGCCAGGAACCGGCCGACGGTGCGTCCGGTGATGCGGCGGATCACCTCACCGACCAGGTAGCCGTAGGTCCGTCCGTGGTAGCCGTGATCGGTGCCCGGCGTCCAGTTCGGCGTTTGCGCGGCCAGCGCGTCGACCATCGGCGTCCAGGCCAGCGCCTCGGCCAGCGGTACCGGCTTGTCGATCGCCGCGAGACCGGCCTGGTGAGTCAGTAACCAGCGCACCGGAATCTCGGCTTTCCCCACCGCCGCGAATTCCGGCCAGTACTGCGCGACCGGCGCGTCGAGGTCGAGCTGACCGCGCTGGACCAGCAGATGGGTCGCCGCCGCCACCACACCTTTGGTCGCCGAGTAGACCAGTTGCAGCGTGTCGCGCTCCCACGGCCGCCCACTGTCGGGATCGGCCAGCCCGCCCCATAGATCCACCACCGGCTGCCCGTCCCGATACACGCACACGGCCGCCCCGATATCACCCTGATCAGCGAAATTCGCGGCGAACGCCGCCCGGACCGCCTCGAACCCGGGCGCCACCGTTCCGTCAATGCTCATGCGACCCAGCATGTCACGCGATCAACTCGCGCATTTCGCACAGTGCGGAGAGTGCTCGCAACAGCACGCCGCCTGCCCTTCGGCCCGGAACGCGGCCTCTTCGAGGTAGCGGCTCAGCACCGGCCCGATCTCCGCGAGCGCCTCGGGGGAGGTCATCTCGCCGTGCGCGCAGGCGACGAAATGCTCGTGCACCGCACCGTCGACAAACGGATACCAGGCCGCCGCACCCCTGGCCGAAACGATCCGGCCGTGCTCGTCGACGGGCGCGGAATCCGTGTCGGCCGTGAAGTACAGCAGGTCGCCGGTGTAACCGCGCGGCTTGAACCGGAAACCCATGCGCGAGCACACGAGATAGCTGGCATACAGCCGCTCGACGTGTGCGGCGGTCAGCGACGCGAACCGGCCCTGATGCGCACGCAGCAGCGCGGCGGCCTGTTCGGCGGTGACCTCGTCCCGCACCCGGGCCGCGTCACCGAGCAGTGCGCTGAGCAGCTCACCGGCGGTGGGATCGGCGACCTCCAGGTCGCCCTCGATGAGCCGAGTATCCAGCATGGACAGCAGCGCCACTCGATCTCCGGCCTCGTCGAGGCACCCGGCGATCTCGTAGGCGATCACGCCGCCCAGCGACCAGCCGAGCAGGTGGTAGGGCCCGTCCGGCTGTACCTTCTTGATCTCCGCGACATAGTGTTCGGCGAGCAGCTCGACCGTGTCGACCTCGGCACCGGCCTCGACCAGATCGGTGATCTGCAACCCGTAGACCGGCCGCTCGGGCCCGAGATGCGCGAGTAGTCCTGCGTAACTCCAGGATTCGCCGCTCACCGAATGCACACAGAACAGTGGTGGCGCCGAGCCCTGCGCCCGAATCGGCAGCATCGTCTGGAAGGCCGCATCGATCGTGCCCGCGACGTCATGAGCGCCGGGCTCGAGCCGGGCGGCGACACCGGCCGGTGTGGGATCGAGGAACAGTGCCTGCACCGGCACGTCGAACCCGTGCCGCGCGCGCACCACCGAGACCACTCGCGTTGCCAGCAGCGAACTTCCGCCGAGCTCGAAGAAACTGTCGTCCGCGCCCACCGAATCCAGACCGAGCACCTCCGCGAAGGCGTCACACAGCGCCGACTCCGCCGCCGAACGCGGCGCTCGATAACCCGCCCGCGCCCGCAGCACCGGTTTCGGCAGCGCCGCCCGATCCAATTTCCCGGCGGGCGTGCGCGGCAACGTGTCCAACACGGTGATCGACTGCGGCACCATGTAATTCGGCACCCGGTTCGACAGGTAGCCCGCCAGGTCGCTCGCTCCGCATTCGGCAGCGGGTGTCAGCTGCACATAGGACGCCAAAATCGTTGTCCCGTTCGGCATCTCGTACCCGGCGGTGGTGGCATACGCGACCTCGGGATGACTCACCAGCGCGGAGTCGATCTCACCGAGCTCGATCCGGAAACCGCGGATCTTCACCTGATGGTCGGCCCGGCCGAGCAGGACGAGCTCACCGGCGGCCGTCCACCGCGCCAGATCGCCGGTGCGATACATCCGTTCACCCACCCCGCCATGCGGAGTCGCGACGAATCTACCGGCGGTCAGCCCCGGCCGCCGGTGATAGCCGCGCGCCAGCCCGACCCCGGCCAGATAGAGCTCACCCGCCACGCCGGGCGGCACCGGATGCAACCGCGGGTCGAGCACGGCGACCCCGGCGCCACGGATCGGCCGGCCGAGCACCACCGGCCCGCCCGGCCGCATCGGCTCGGAAATGGTCACCGCGACAGTCGCTTCGGTCGGGCCGTAAGCGTTGAGCAGGTCCCGATCGGGTGCCCAGCGCTCGACCAGTTCCGTACCGCACGCGTCGCCGCCGACCACCAGCAGCCGCAACCGCGGCAACGGCCAGCGCACCGCGTCGATGCTCGCCAGCGCCGCGGGGGTGAGGGCGGCGTGCGTGATGCGCTCCCGAGCCAGGAACTCGGCCAGCGCGTCGCCGCCGAAGATGTCGGTCGGCGCGATCACCATCGTCGCACCCGCGCACAACGCCATCAGCAGCTCCAGCACCGAGATGTCGAAGCTCGGCGACCCGATGTGCAGCGTCCGCGAATCCTGCTGCACCCGATACCGATCGCGTTGCTCGGCCGCGAAACTGGCCAGGCCGCGGTGGGTTACCGCGACACCCTTGGGCGTCCCGGTGGAGCCGGAGGTGTAGATGACATAGGCGAGGTCGTCGACACGCACCGTCCGCACCCGATCCGCATCGGTGACCGGTGCCGCATCGAACGCGTCCAGATCCGAGGCCACCAGCCACGGCACGGTATCGGGCAGGCTCGTCGCGCCGTCCGTCGTGGTGAGACCGACCCGAGCCCCGGAGTCCGACAGCACCGACCGAATCCGCTCGGCAGGATGACCGCGATCGATCGGCAGGAACGCCGCGCCCGCCTTGGCGACGCCGAGCCAGCCGATCACGTTGTCCACCGACCGCGCATATCCCAGCGCGACAACATCATTCGCGCCGATCCCACGGCCGATCAACATCCGGGCGAGCCGGTTCGCCCGCGCGTCGAGTGCACGATAGGTCAGTTGCACCGAACCCGCCTGCACCGCAACGTGATCCGGCGACTGTGGGACAACCGCGGCGAAATAGTCGGCCAAAGTGACCGCTGCGGTCGCGGGCCGTCCGCGCACAGCCGCCAACGCCGTCCGCTCCGCCGCGCTGAGAATCTCGATATCCCCGACGATGACCGCCGGGTTAGCGGCCACCGCCGACAGCACCCTGGCGAACCGGCGACCGATCAGTTCGGCCGTCGTGCCGTCGAACAGGTCCGTCGCATAGGTCAGGCACACGTCGAGTCCACTCGCGCGACGATCGGCGGTAAAGGACTCGGTCAGCGCGAACTGCAAGTCCCACTTGGCGATACCGGCATCGATCTCGGCCGCGACCACCTCGACCCCCGGCAGCTCCACCCGCACCGGCGCCGAACTGTCCACCGACACCATGATCTGGAACAGCGGATGCCGTGCCGTCGAGCGAACCGGGTTGAGCACCTCGACCAGCCGCTCGAACGGCACCTCCGCATGGGCGAACGCATCGACATCGATATCGCGCTGCCGCGCAAGCAGATCCGTGAACGACTCGCTCGGATCGATCCGCGTCCGCAACACCACCGTGTTCACGAACATCCCGATCACCTCGTCCAACTCGGCCTCACCGCGACCGGCGATCGGCGTACCGACCGCTACCTCCGCTACCCCCGAAATCCTGGCCAGCAGCACGATCAGGGCGGCATGCACCGCCATGAACAAGGTGGCGTTGTGTGAACGCGCCAATTCGGCAAGCGCGCGATGGGTTTCGGCATCGATGGCGAAGCCGACCCGACCGCCACGAAAGGACTGCACCGCGGGCCGTGGCCGATCGTAAGGGAGGGAGAGCTCGTCGGGCAGCTCGGCCAGCTGGGACCGCCAGTAGGTCAATTGGCTCGCCGCGGCACTGCCGGGCATCGACTCGTCGCCGATCGTATCCCGCTGCCAGAGAGTGTAATCCGCGTACTGCACAGGCAGAGGCACCCATTGCGGAGGCTGTCCACCCTGACGTGCACGATAGGCCGCCATCAGATCGGCACACAAAGGCGTCAGTGACCAGCCGTCGGCCGCGATGTGGTGAATGACGATCGCAAGGACATAATCGTGGTCGCCCGTGCGCAGCAGCTCGACCCGTAACGCGGTGTCGCTCGTCAAGTCGAAGCCGCGCCGAGCCAACGCCCGCAGGTGGTCCTCGACCTCGGCGGGGGACAGGTCGGTGAGCGGCATCGCGGGCGCAGCACTTGCCGGCCTGATCACCTGACTCGGGCCGTCCGGACCGTCGGGAAAGCTGGTCCGCAGGGCTTCGTGCCGATCGATGACATCCGCCAATGCCGCGCGCAGCGCTTCGATATCGAGGTCGCCTCGCATCCGCAAGGCGAACGGAATGTTGTACGTCCCTGATTCGGGATCGAATCGGTTGATGAACCACAGCCGTTGCTGCTGCGGTGACAGCGGAATCCGGGCCGGTCTGGGCCGAACGCGCAACGCGATCCGGGCACCGGCCCCCGTCTGCTCGGCCAGCCGCGCGGCGAGCGTTGCGACGGTCGCCTGCTCGAGCAGCAACCGAACCGGCACCTTGGTGTTCAGCGCGGCACCGAGCCGGGACGCGACCCGGGTCGCCGCCAGTGAATTCCCGCCGAGCGCGAAGAAGCTGTCGTCCACGCCGATTCGGTCCACGCCGAGCACTTCGGCGAAGACGCGCGCCACGCCCTGCTCGATCGGCGTCCGCGGCGCGCGGTACGCCGTCACCTCCGGTACGGGCGCGGGCAGCGCGCGGCGATCCAGTTTGCCGTTGGCGGTCAACGGAATTGCCTCGACCGGCACGAAGGCCGCGGGAATCATGTACCCGGGCAGCAGCGATCCGGCGTGGTCCCGCAGCGCCGCGATATCGGGATGCCCGACCACATAGGCCACTATCCGCCGGTCACCCGGTTCGTCCTCGCGCACGATCACGGCCGTCTGCCGCACCGCCTCGTGCTCGAGCAGCGCCGCCTCGATCTCGCCGAGTTCGATCCGGAAGCCGCGGATCTTCACCTGATGGTCGGCCCGGCCGAGATATTCGAGCCCCCGGTCGGGACGCCACCGCCCGAGATCACCGGACCGATACAACCGCGCCCCCGGCCCGCCGAACCGATTCGCGACGAACCGGCTCGCCGTCAACGCGGGCCGACCGAGGTAGCCGCGGGCCAGTTGATCGCCCGCCACGTAGATCTCACCCGCGACACCCGGCGGGACCGGCCGCAATCTGCTGTCCAGCAACAGAATCCGGAGACCGGGGATCGCCCGGCCGACGCCACCGGCGTTCGGTGCGGCCACGGCGGCACGGTCCAACCCGCCGAATGTCACATGCACCGTGGTCTCGGTGATGCCGTACATATTCACCAACCGCGGCCGCGAATCCTCATGCCGCGCATACCAATCCGCCAGCCGACGCACTTCGAGTGCCTCGCCGCCGAACACCAGGTACCGCAACGCCAGCGGCGGCAGACCGGCGCCCTCGACCCGATCCGCCTCGGCCAGTTGATAGAACGCCGACGGCGTCTGATTCAGCACCGTGACCCGCTCGCGCCGCAACAGCTCCAGAAACTGGGCAGGCGAACGCGAGGTGTAATAGTCGACCACCACCAGCGAACCGCCGTGCAGCAGCGCGCCCCACAACTCCCACACCGAGAAGTCGAACGCCGCCGAATGGAACATCGTCCACACGTCGTGCTCGTCGAATCCGAAGAACTCCGCGGTCCGGGTAAACAGCTGTGCCACATTGCGATGCGGGATCTGCACGCCTTTCGGTCGCCCCGTCGAACCAGACGTATAGATCACGTACGCGACATTGCGCGGCAGCAATGGCGCGCGTCGATCGGTATCGGTGATCGTCGCGGTGTCGAACCGGGACAACGCCGCTCGATCGACCTCGATGGCGGGCAATCCGGCAGGCAGCTCAAGGCTGGGGGGAGCGGACACCACGACACACACCGGACGCGCATCACCGAGCAGGTACTGGATCCGATCCGCCGGAGCGCTCGGATCAATCGGCAGATACCCACCGCCTGCCTTGAGTACCGCGAGCAGCGCGACGACCAGGTCCAGCGACCTCGGCACAATAACGGCCACCAGCGCTTCCGGGCCGACCCCGGCCTCGATCAGCCTGCGCCCCAGCTGATTCGCCCGAGCATCGAGCTCGCCATAGCTGAGCGATTCGTCGAGAAACTTCACCGCCGTCGCCCCGGCATTCGCCGTCGCGGCGGCTTCGAACAACTCCACCAAGGTCACCTCGGGTGCCGCAACTCCGGTCGCGGCATCTTCCGCCTCGACCAAGCTGCGTTCGGTCGCGCTCATCAGCGCCAGCTCGGACACCGCGGTTTCCGGTGCCGCGGCAAGGAATTCGGCGAGATAGTCGAGAAAACGCCGATGATGATCGCGGAGCTCATCGACCGCGTAACGGTCCGGATTGGCGACGAAGTCGACATGCAGACCCTCATCCCGTGGCCCGTTGTAGATATTGATCGACAGATCCTCGACCGGCCCGGTGGACACCACATGGGTGGATCCCACGGCCGAGCCGAGTCGAATCTCGTTGTGGAACAACATGATATTGATGCTCGGCCCGAACAGGCCGCGCGAGCGACGGCCTGCGTCATGGTCGCGCCGGATGTCCTCGTGTCGATAACGCTGATGCGCAAGCACTGCCGTGATCTGCCGATGGGTCTGCTCGGCGAGCTCGTCGATCCGTACGCCCTCGGCAACCGGGATGTACAGCGGCACCACATTCGAGACGAAACCCGCGGAGCAGCGCAGCCCGGCCGTGGTCCGCGCCGTCACCGGAAGGCTCTGCACGACATCGCGATTCCCGCTGGCGGCGGCCAGATACCCGGCCAGCCCGGCGACGAACAACGCGGGCCGCGACACCCGCAGCGCGGTCCGGGCCGCGTCGAGCAGGCCGGCGGCGTCGTCGGTGAGGACACCCTCCTCGACCAGCCGCTGCCGGTTCGCGGGCGCGGCCCGGCCACTCAGCGTGAACACCTCGGGCAGGTGCGATACCTGCTCCCGCCAGAACCGCTGGTCCTCGATGAAGTCCGCGGACGCGCGGTAGTCCCGCTCGAGCCGGTAGATCGTGTACAGCGACTCGGCCATGGTCCGGCTCGCCTCGACGCCGTTGCGCAGCGCGTTGTACCGCTCCGCGATCCGCAGGAACAGCAGCATGCCGCCGTACCCGTCGATGGCGATGTGGTGCATCTTCCCGTACCAGAAGTATTCGGCGACACCGGTTTGCAGCACCACGTTGCGCGCGAGCGGTGCACCGGCGACATCCATCGGCACCGTCACGTCGCGTTCGATCCACTGCAGCGCCGCCGCGCGCGGATTCTCGGCGCCGCGCAGATCCACGTGCAGGACTCCGAGCGGCACTGCCGGATCGATCAGCTGACACGGCTGGTCGCCGAGCTCGACGATGCGCACCTGCAGGCTCTGCATATCGAAACCGCAGCGGTAGATGGCTTCGGCGAGCAGTTCGACGTCGAGTTCGCCACGCAGCTCGACATATTGTGAAATGGTCTGCGGCAACTCCGGGGCGACCTGCTGCACATTCCAGATGCCTAGCTGAGCGTGCGATAGCGGGAACGGGTTCTCGGCGTCCGGTCGGTCGGACTCCGCGGGCGGGTCAGTCACTGCTGCTGACATCAGATCGCTCCGTTCCGTCGAGTTGTCGTCACATCGCCTGCGAGGCACCCGTGCCAGCAAGCCCACCGCCAGCGCAGCGCGGGCGTCGGTACTGCGACTCAGCACGAGGACCGGACGAAAGGTGCTCGTCCGCAAACTTTCAGAGAACTTCAACTGCGTGATTCGGAGCGACCAGTCTGCCGGATCTGAACTGTGATCCAGATCACTTGATCTTGCTTCGCGATGCTGTCGGCCGGGATGTCCGAGAATGGTCAGCGGCTCCGACGTTCCCGACGAGCGGTGCCACCGCGGTGCCGACTACCCAGAGGAGTTGCCGTGAAATACATGATCCTGAGCTACGGCTCGCAGCAGGACTACGACGGCTTGGCGGGCAAGGACACCGGCAAGCCCGCCTGGACGGCCGCGGAGGTGGCGGCGATGGTCGAGTTCATGACCGACTTCAACAACGGGCTGGAGGCGTCCGGCGAACTGGTGGAGACTCGTGCGCTGGTCGATCCGGTGCACACCCGGCGGGTCGGCAGCAAGAACGGTGCACCGTTCGTCACCGACGGACCGTATGCCGAAACGCAGGAGGTCCTCGCGGGCTACTGGATCGTCGAGTGCGAAAGCTTCGACCGCGCTACCGAAATCGCGGCCGGGCTCGGCAAGTGCCCGGGGCCCGCGCATATCGCCGACACGGCGTATGCGGATGTGCGGCCGATGGCCGAGGCGCCGCCCGAGTTCGGCTGATATGCCGAATGATGGAGTGGCGGACCTGCTGCGCGTCTGCGCGCCGCAGGTCCTCGCCGCCCTGGTGCGTCGCTACGGTCATTTCGATTCCGCCGAGGATGCGGTGCAAGAGGCGCTGCTCGCCGCGGCGACGCAATGGCCTGGCCAAGGCGTTCCCGACAATCCGCGCGCCTGGCTGATCACGGTCGCGTCCCGCCGGCTGACCGATCTGTTGCGTAGCGACCAGGCCCGAAAACAGCGCGAGGAGACGGTCGCCCGGTGGGCGCTGCCGGAGGATTGGCTGACCCCGCCCGCGGATCGGCAGCCGACGGATTCCGACGACACCCTCATCCTGCTGTTCCTGTGCTGTCACCCGGCGCTCTCGCCGCCGTCGCAGGTCGCACTCACCCTGCGCGCGGTCGGCGGCCTGACCACCGCCGAGATCGCCCGTGCCTTCCTGGTCCCCGAGCCGACCATGACGAAACGCATCGGCCGAGCCAAGAAAACGATCAAGGACAGCGGCGTCCCGTTCGCGCCGCCAGCGCTCGGCGATCGCGACGCGCGCCTCGCCGCCGTGCTGCACGTGCTCTACCTGATCTTCACCGAGGGCTACGCCGCCACCTCCGGCCCCAGCCTGCACCGCGTCGAATTGTCCACGGAGGCAATCCGGCTCACCCGCCTGGTGCACCGGCTGCTGCCCGACGACGCCGAGGTGGCGGGCCTGCTCGCGCTGCTGCTGCTCACCGACGCCCGCCGCGCGGCGCGCACCGGACCCGGCGGCGAACTCGTCCCGATGGAAGATCAGGACCGCACCTGCTGGCACGCCGAATTCATCGCCGAGGGCATCGCCCTCATCACCGCGGCCCTGCCGCGCGGCGTGCCCGGCCCGTACCAATTCCAGGCCGCGATCGCCGCGCTGCACGACGAGGCGCCGAGCTACGCGGCGACCGACTGGCCGCAGATAATGCTGCTCTACGAACGCCTGCTGGCCCTCGCCGACAATCCGATGATCGCGCTCAACCACGCCGTCGCGGTGTCCATGGCCCGCGGTCCGCACGCAGGCCTGAAACTGGTCGATGACCTCGAGGCCGACGGTCGTATCGCCGACGACCACCGCCTGCACGCCGTGCGCGCCCACCTCCTGGAGTCCACCGGCGACACCGCAGCCGCCCGCGCCGCCTATCTTGTTGCGGCGCAACGGGCTATGAGCCTGCCGCAACAGCGGTACCTGAACGCCCGCGCGGCCCGTCTCGATCCGGGACCGACCTCGGGATGAACCTGTCGGTGCCGACCGGAATACTCGACCGCTGTCGCACCATGAACCGTCATCAGGAGGATCCCGCATGCCCAGCGAGCTCGAAGACCTGCCCTACGCGCGCCATCTCGCGCCACTGGAAGGCGACCTCGAGCCGGAAGGCGATTATGACTGCGTGCATCTGGACGGCGGCGAGCTCGACGACGTCGACGTGCAGAACGCCCGCTTCAGCGAGTCGGCCTTCACCTCGATGGCCGTCAACAGAGGCAGCATGCGGCACACCAGATTCGCCGACGTCTGGCTGCGCAACGTCCGCTGGATCGGCACCGAACTCGCCGACACCGGCTGGATCGACGGCGAGGTCATCGCCGGCGCCATGTCCGGCGTCGATCTGGCGGGCTCCCGGCTGCGCCGAATGCGCTTCGAGGGCTGCAAGTTCGACTCCGTCAACTTCCGCACCGCGCAACTCCGCGACGTCACCTTCGTCGAATGTGTCTTGCGTGACTGCGATTTCGGCGACGCCACCCTCACCAACGTCACTTTCCCCGGCTCGACGCTGGAAAGCATGGTCATGAACCGAGTGAAACTGACCAAGGTCGACCTGCGCGGCGCGCGCGCTCTCGACATCACCGACGGCCTGGATTGTCTCCGCGGCGCAACCATCGACAACGGCCAATTGATGGAACTAGCACCAGCTTTCGCCCGCCACCTCGGCATCGTGGTCCGGAACAGCTGATGGAGTTACCCGGCTGAACCGGCGCGGGCGATCGTCGCGGCGACGCCGTCGAGCACCAGCGTCAGGCCGAACTCGAAGTCGTCCTGGGCGGGGTCGGGGGTCGGCGGCGGCGGAGCCGATTCGAACAGGTCGGAGTGGAAGAGTTCGGCTGCGTCGGGGAAACGTTCCGGGTCGATCAGGCGGGCCATGTGGCGGCCGTAGTCGCGGTTCGTCTCGGATTCGTCGAGACCGGTTGTGCGCCTGCCCTGTTCGAGTTGCTGGGCGAGTAGGTCGGCCTGGCGGACGTAGCCGCTGACCACCGTCACCACGCCGACCTTCGCGCCGGCGTCGAGGCCGGTGCCGCGCAGGGCACGCAGGCCCGCGTCCATCCAGCCGATGGCGCGGGGGCCGCTGGGTGGCCCGGCGATCGGCAGCTGGGTCAGCCAGGGGCGCTGCCGGTGCACCCGCCAGAGGGTGACAGCCCACTCGCGCAGCGCTGGGCGCCAATCATCTTCTGGCGCTGGGAAAGTCGGCGGCGGGCCGGTGCCTGCGTCGCCCATGAGGACGAGCAGCTCTTCCTTGGAGCCGATGTGGCGGTAGAGCGACATCGGTGTGACGCCGAGGGTTTCGGCGATCTTCGGCAAGGTCGCGCCCGGCAATCCGTCCCGGTCCGCCAGTTCCACGGCGGTGCGGACGACCAGCTCGACATCCAACCCGGCCGGGCGGCCCAGCCGCGGACCGATGGGCAGCCGCCACAGGCGGACCAACGCGTTCGGCGGGGTGTCGTCGACCATCGTGCCCTTCGCCTCCTCAGCGGTTGTGCTCGAACGGCCGGAACGTTAGCATGCGTCATATAGTATAAGAGATATACTAAAGAGGAAAGGGCCTGGTCGCCGCGATGCGGGCGGCAGGCCGGCGAAAGTGGGAGTTCATGGACAGCACCGTCATCAGACGCACCACCGGCACGGCGGGTCTGGTCGCCACGATCCTGATGCTGGTCGAATTACCGCTCTACTTCATCTACGACGGCCCACCACCGGACTGGAACATCATCACCCGCAGCATGTTCGGGCTCATCGGCAACACACTGCTCGTGGTGTTCATGATCGGGCTCCCGTACCTCCTGCGAGTGCGCGGTCCGGAGTACGCGTGGCTCGGCTCGATCGCCGCGGTCGCCGGAGTGCTGTGGCTGACGGTCGGTGCCGTCTCCACCTGCCTCGAGGTCGGCGCGACCATCGCCGCCCCCGACCCGATCGATCCCACCATCGCCGTCACCGGCACATATCTGCTCTACGGCTCGCTGTCGAAGCTGCTGATCGCCTTGTTCCTGACCGCCTTCGGCTGCGCGATCGCGGGCACCGCCCTGCTGCCGCGCTGGACGATGTGGTCGGCGTTCGGTTTGGCCGCGATCCACCTGGCCTTCGTGCCGTCGATGTTCTTCGGGAACGAACCCGCGAACTTCTACGCGGCCAACGGCTGGGGCACGACGGCGACAACGGGCGGACTGACCATCCTCTGGTTGCTCGCGGTGAGCATCACCGTGTTGCGCGCGAAGCCGGTCCGGACTACTTGAGCGGCAGCGCCTGATTCATCCCGCCGACCTCGGTGATCTTCCACTCGGAATGCTCGTCGACCGTCACCGTGTAGGTGGCGGTCACCTGACCGGCCTGCGGGTTCTGCACATTCGAGATGGTGAGATCCACGAACACGTTCACCGTGTACACGCCGTTGTCCTGCGCGGTCACCTTGGCGGTCACCGGGGTGGCGGTCGAGGTCCATTTCAACGGCGTGAGCAGTTCGCCCATCTTCGGCCCGACGGCATCGAACTTGCTCGCCAGCGCGGGAGCGGTGTTGGCCTTCAACTTGCCGATCCACGTATTGAGATCGGTGTAGTTGATGGTCGACGCGCCAACGGCGTAGTCGGTGGCGATCTGCTCGGCGTGCCGGTCATCGGCGGCCGCGTCCCGACCGTCGGCCAGCTCGCTGCGCGCGAGGACGAGGAAGATCGACAGCGCGACAACGGCCACTACGAGCAGTGCGATGACTGCGCCACGAATGAGCGTGGGAATCTCGATACTCACCGACCGGCTGCTCGTCGCCGGAGGCCGCGCAGGTTCCGTTGGCGCGGTGGGGGATTCGATCGTCTTTGTCAGCTCTGGCATAGTCGGTAACTCCGTCTGGTCTATTTGACAGTGATCTGCAGGTTCAGCGCACCATCCGGGCTGGTGGCGTTGAGGGCCTGCGAGATGAGGGCGCCGAGGTCGATTTGGTGCGCCACCCCGGTGGTCGCGGCGACCACCGGCTGGAACACCGGAAGCAGGGCCTGCAGGTCCGGCCCGAGCAGCGTGATCTTCGCGGCGACCTCCTTCAGCAGCGGGATCAAGCCGATGGTCTGGTCGGTGTCGATGAGATAGTCGGGCGGACCGTTGCCGGTCCGTGCGATCCGCGCGACGGCGGCGGCGACGTCGGCGACCCGTGGCCCGAATTCGGCCCACGGCCCGGCCGCCTTATCCAATTCCGGTCCGGCCCAGGACAGCTCGGTGGCGCGCGCCTGCAAGTCCACCAGCATCTTGCGGATCACGTCGGTGCGGCTCAGCAGCGTCGCCGCCAGCAGATCGGTGGACCGGGACAGCTGCGGAATGACGGATTCGGTTCCCGCCAAACCCTGGTCGAACGTTTCGACGATGCCCGCGATCGCCTTCGGATCGAGCTGCTCGAGCAATCGCGTTGCGGCGCGCGCGACTTCGGGGATCGAGACCGGCTTGGCGACGGTGGTCGCGTCGACCCGCTGACCGTCCCGCAGGTACGGCCCGCCCGCCGCGGTCGGCCGGAACTCGAGGTAGGGCTCGCCGAGGCCCGAAAGCGCCTCTATCCGAGCCGAACTCGCGGTCGGTATCCGATACTCGGCATCGAACCGAAACGCCACCTCGACCGACGGCCCCTGATGCGCCACGGACGTCACCTGACCGATCTCGATGCCGGACAGCAACACCTTGGATCGGGGCAGCAGCCCGCCGGAGTCCGCGAGCAGCATGGTCGCGCTGGTGGTGTCGGTGAACCAGTCGACCCGGACCACGCCGAAGGTCAGATAGGAACCCACGAGGACCAGGATCGCGCCGATCGAACCGAGCGACGCGATCGAGCCAAGGTGCCTCATCGGACGACTCCGATCATCCGCAACGCGTCGATCATTCGCGCGACGTGCTCGTCGGTGTCCGCCGCACCCTCGATGCCGACATGCGTGACATTGATCTTCGGTCCCCGCTCGGCGAACGGGATGACCTTGTCCCGCAGCAGCGCAACCACCCGGTTGAGGTTGGACGGCGCGTTCAGATCGAGGGGACGATTCGTGAACAGCAACGGCACCAGCGCCTTCGCCGTCGCGTCACCGGCTTCCAGCGCGGGCCCGAGCCACTGCACCGCGTGCCCGACGACACCGAGCCCGCCGACTACACCCAGCGTCATCACCAGCGACTGCGCGTCCGCGGGGATCTCCACCGCGCCCCGATCGCTCAGCAACGCGTCGAGCTGGGTCGGATTGTCCAGTACCGCATTGAGATCCTTCTCGATCGCGTCCAGCATCCGGTCCACCGAGCCCGTCTCGGCCGCGACGTCCGTGGCGTCGCGACCGAGCACCTCGAAGATCCGCGCCGTTTCCGTGGGCTGCTCCGGCAGTACCGCGTTCACCCGGTTGACGATGTCCTGGGCTTGTTGCAGCGCGCCGCCGCCGACGAAGGTCGACATACCCGCCAGCAGGTCCTCGACCTGCAACGCGGCCTTGGTCTGGCGTAGCGGGATGGTGCCGCCGTCCGAGATGATGTCGGCGAAACCCGTTGCCGGAGTGGTGAGTCCGATGTAGATGTCGCCCAGAAAGGTGTTCTGGCGCAGCTGGGCGGTGGTACTCGCCGGCAACTTCACCGAACTCGAGATCTCGACGATGGCATCGACGCGGCCGCTGCTCGCCGCGGTGGGATCCACCACGTGCACCGCGCGCAGGCTGCCGATCTGCGCGCCATTGGCCACCACCTTCGCCTGGGTGGGCAGGTTGAGCGCGTTGGCGAGTTCGATGCGCACCTGATAGGTCGGACCGGACACCGACGCGCCGGGCACCGGCACCGTGGACGGGTCGAACGCGCAACCCGACGCGGTCAGTAGCATCGCCGCCGCGGCCGCGACGACCTCTAGCCTGAATCGTCTTGTCCCAGAACCAGTCATCGCGCCCCCACCGATCCGAGGATCATCGGCACCACATCCACCGCGGCGAGGCCGTCCGCCGAGGAGCCGCACCGACCGGGGCGCACCGCATTGATCGCGGCACACACCTGATCCGCCTGTTCCTGCGGCAGCGCAACTTTCGGTGCCGCATAAGTGATCCGTGGCCAGCCGGTCGCCGGATCGATCGTCTGCTGGAAGGCCTGCACGATCGCCGGGATCATGTGCACGACCTGTTGCAGCGAACCGACATTCGCGGCCAGCAGCCGCAGTCCCGGCACCGCGCCGTCGAGCGCGCCGAGCAGCGGCCTGCCGTAATCCCGGGCGAGACGGTTGAGCCACGGCAACAGCACCAGCAGCGAATCGACGATCTGTACGACCCGCGACCAGATGTCGTTGACGAACGCGATGCCGGTATTCGCGCGCACCAGGACCGTGGCGATGTCATCCCAGTTCGTCGCGATGCTCCCGGCGATCGAGGCGAACGCGTCGATGAGGTGCCCGATATTGCCGATCGCGGCATCCGGTTGGCGCAACGCCCCGGCCAGCTCCTTGATCAGGGTGTTGAGTCGCGGGCCGGTGTCGGCGGTGGCCGCCTGCAGCGCGTTGACACCGTCTCGGATTCGGGTCTGATCGGCGGGATTGTCGCCTCCACCGAGCTGAGCGGCGAGCTGGGAGAAGCCTTCCAGCGTCTGACTGATGCTCTTCGGTGTGAAAGTCTTGGTGAGGCAACGGCTCCGGTCCCATTCGGCCGGCGCGGCGGGCTCGCCGAAGACGGCGAGCGTGCGGTCGGCGACCAGACTGTCCGACAGGGTGGTCGCGGTGGGCTGCCCGCGCAGCGGATGATCGGCCGCCACCTCGAAGTCGACCCGGACGGCGGTGCCTTCCGGCCGGATCGCGGTGACCGTGCCGACCGGAATGCCAAGGGTGGTCACCTGATTGCCGGTGTACAGGCCGACCGCGTCCGGCATCAGCGCGCAGTAGCTCAGCATCTTCTTGGCCGGATCGAACGCGATGACGTATCCCGTGACCGCGACGACGGCCAGCAGCAGCGCACCGACCACGGTGACGAAACCCGGCGCGGCAAGCAGACGTTTCATCAGCACCCCCGCCCCGGCACCGGCACACACACCTGCGGCGTGAGCGCGGCCTGGTCGATCACGATCCCGTCCGGTCCCGCGGTCGCGGCGACCAGGCGATCACGGAACTCCCGCCACGCCGGAATCGCGACATCCAGTTGCGCACCGAGTTCGGCCAGTTGCGGCAGCGTCTCGCGCAGTTTCCCGGCCAGCGGTTCCAGCACCTCCCGCGACGCCGGTTCCAGCGCGGCGATCCTGGACAGCAGTTGCGCGGTGATCCGCAACGCCACCTCGATCTCGGCCTTCTTGTCGAGTCCCTCGACGAGCAGCATCCCGATTTGGCGCACGAATACACCTACCAGGCCCTTGTTCTGATCGATGGTTGCGAGGAATTCGTTCATCACCGTCAGCGCGCGAGACACTTCGGCGTTCTGGCGATTCAATATGTCCACGAACGACTGCACCGACCCGCCGATCCGGCGCAACGCGTCCGGACTCTGATCCAGCGAATCCTGCAGGGCCGCCAGGTTTTTCCGGAGCGTATCCCCGTCGACGTCGCGGGTGGGCTGCGCCGCGTCCTGCAAGGTGCGGATGAGGCTGTAGGGCAGACGCGTGTGATCGATCGGAATTACCTTGTCGCCGAGCGGCTTCGAGCCCGCGGGGAACACCGCCACGTAGTGGCCGCCGACCGCGGTGAGCATGCGCAGCTCCAAAGAGGTCGCGTCGCCGAGGAACACGCCGCGCTTGACGGTGAAGGTCATGCGCACCCGATCCGGCTTCAGTTCCAGCCCGGTGACGGCGCCGACGGTGATCCCCGCGACGCGCACCTGATCGCCCGCCTTTACCGACTGCGCCTCGGCGAGTTCGGCCGTGTAGGTTGACTTGCCGATCGGCACCACATAGATCGCCGCGGTGATCAACAGCAGCACCGCGACGAACGCGGCACCGAGCAGACCGAGCCGCAGCTCGTGCCGATTCTTGGCGGCCTCGTGCCGGTCGACGTGCGCGTGGTCCGGAATCAGCTTGTGCAGCAAGCCTGTTGGTGTCACCCGTTGCATATGGCGATCCTCTGCCCGGCCACCAGAATCTTCATGACCTCCGGGAGCTCGGCCGAACCCTTCGAACACGTCAGGTTCACCTCGCTCGCCGCGGCACCGGCGGGCGGCAGCACGGCACTGAGCGCCTGCAGCAGTCCGGGCAGCCTGCCGAGCAGGTCCAGTGCCGCCTGCGGGTCGGGAAACAGCAGCCGCAGGTCGGTCATCAGATCCGGGTTGGTGTTCTCGGTGAAGCCGAGGGTGTCCATCAGGCTGTTGAGCGGGGCGAGCGCGGACGGTGCCACGGCGGCGAAATCGAGCAGCCCATCGAGCTTCGCGCGAAACGCGGTGAAGACATCGGCGAGCCCGCGCAGCAGCGTGACCAGATGCGGTGAGCGGCCGCCGATCTGGCTGGAGATGCTGCTCAGATTGGCCACGATGGTGCTGATCACCGCCTGCCGGTCGGTGGCGAATCGGCTGAGCTTGTCCAGGGATTCCAGCGCGGGCCCGATGCCGGAGCCGTTGCCGTCGATCACGGCCAGCACGTTCTCGGTGAACTGGTTGAGCGCGCCGGGGGAGAACTGGGCGATCACCGGCTGTAACCCGTTGAACAGCTGGGTGACATCGAACGACGGAATCGTATTCGCCTCGGCGATGGTCGATTCCGCCCGCAACCGGGTGCCGGGCCGGTCCGGCTGCTTGATGTCGACATAGCGTTGCCCGGTGAGCGATTGGTAGCGGATGGCGAGCACGCTGGCGTCGTAGACCGGCCGATCCCGCTGCACGGAGAACCGCACCACCGCCGTCGCGCCGTCGAGGTCGATCGCGCTGACCTTGCCGACCTGCACTCCGAACATGCGCACGTCGTCACCGGTCTTCAGGCCGCTCGCATCGGTGAATCGCGCGCGAAAACCGTCGGTGTCGCCGCCGATCGGCCGGGTGATCGCCTGCGCGACCACCACCAGCAATACCACCATCGCGACCGTGAACACGCTGAGCCGCACCATGATCGAGCGAATAGACAATTGTTTCATCGAACACCCCCGGGGCTCTGTCTGCCGAACAGCGGTGTCGCGAGGCCCGGCATGCCGCGCAGCACCACGTCCACGTTCAGCGCGGGCCCGTCCGGGGTATCGGCGAACATCCGGTTCAGCCGGTCGATCAGTTCGGTGCCCTCGGCCCTGGTCCGTTGCGGGTCGGGCACCGTCGCGGCGATGGCTTCCAGCAGCGGCGTGAGCATCTGGGCGTAGCCGAGGAATTGGCCGCGCGCCGCGTCGCCGACCTGGCCGATCGCCGGGAACACGTCGTTGACGACCATGCCGATGAACGCGTCGTACTTCGCACGGTCGTTGACGAACACCTCGATGTTCATGACGGCGTCGAGCAGCCGGAAGGTGGCCGAGGTGAACGTGCCGATCCCGCCGAACAGCGCGGCGTACTGATCGAGCAGGTACGGCGTCGGGTAGCGCTGGGTGTCGGCGACCGCGCGGCTGAGCGTGACCATGGACTGCAACAGCGGCGTGAAGGCGGGTAAGTCGCCGTTGAACCGGGTGATCAGCTCGGTGAGCTTCGGGGTGAGTACCTCGGTGGAGGTGTCGGTGAGCGAGCGCAGCAGGCTGCCCATCGTCACGTCGGTCACCTTGCCGGCGTTGCGGCCCGCCAGATCGATGACCGTGCCCGCGTGCAACGCCGCGCCGCCGGTGGCCCGGCGCAGGGTGAGCGCGCTGATCCCGAACAGGTTGTCCGGCGCGTAGTCGACGGTGAAAGCGTCGGTGAGGGAGGCGGTTTCGGCGCGGTCCAGGTCCAGGGTGATCAGCTGGCGGCCCTGCTCGGCGCTGGTGATGGTGGCGATCTCGCCGACCGTCACGCCGTCCATCCGCACCTTGGTGCCCGGGATGACGCCTTCGCCGATCTGCTCGGTGTGCAACTGAATGCGCACCCGGTCGGCGTCCGCGTTGTCGAAAACGCCGCGCCAGCACAGGGTTACCACGGTGGTCGTGATGAGGGCCAACGCACCGACGACCAGTGCGCCGCGGCGGGTCATCGAGACGCCGGGCATGCTGTAGTTCGGCATCAGCTCACCCCGGGAATTCGATGGCCGAGTTGACGCCCCACAGCAGAATCGACAGCACCATGTCCAAGGCGACGATGGCGACGAAGCTCGCCCGCACCGCCCGCCCCGACGCGATGCCGACGCCCTCGGGTCCGCCGGAGGCGAAAAAGCCGTAGTAGCAATGGATCAGGATCACCGCGACACCGAAGACCAGAATCTTGATCACCGCGGCCAGCACGTCGTAGCCGCTGGTGAACTGGAAGAAGTAGTGGTCGTACACGCCGCCCGCCTGGCCGTGCAGCAGCACCACCACGGTCGAACAGGCGACATAGCTGAGCACCAGGGCGATCAGGAATGTCGGCACGATCGCCACCGCACCCGCGATCACCCGGGTGGTGACCACGAACGGAATCGACCGCAGCCCCAGCGATTCCAGCGCGTCGATCTCCTCGGAGATCCGCATCGAGCCGATCTCCGCGGTCATCCGGCAGCCCGCCTGCGCGGCGAACCCGACCGCGGCCGCGATCGGCGCCAGTTCACGGGTGTTCGCGAACGCGGACACCACACCGGTCACCGGACCGAGGCCGAGCAGGTCGAGGGCCGCGAAGGATTGGATGCCGACGCCCGCGCCCATCGCGATGCCGAGCACCACCAGCATCGGCACCGTGCCGCCGCCGACCAGGACCGACCCACGGCCCCAGGTCATATCGGTGATGGTGCGCATGGTTTGCGCCCGATAGCGGCGCAGGGTGAGCGGGATCGCCCACAGCGCCTGGAAGACGAAGCCGAGCATGAACCCGACGGTCTCGATCGGCGCGAACACCCGACCGCGTTGCCGGACAACGCGATAGGCCCAGCCGAGGCCCTTCGGCGCATACGGTGTCGCGGTCATCAGGCCACCCGCAGCGGTAAGAACATCGCCACCACCTGGGTGATCACCAGGTTCACCACGATGATCCCGGCCACCGAGACCACCACGGCCGCATTGACTCCGTCGGCCACCCCGCGCGGCCCACCTTTGGCCTCCAGCCCGCGCTGACAGGCGACGATCACCACGATGAAGCCGAACAGCGTCGCCTTGGCCAGCGAGATCCACACGTCGGTCAGCACGGCGAACGAACCGAAGGTGGCCCAGTAGCTGCCCGGTGTCACGTTCTGCGCGCCGATCGCGACCGCGTAACCGGCGACGATGCCGACGAAGATGATCAGAATGTTCAGCAGCGGCGCGACCAGCAGCATGGCCGTCACCCGCGGAATGACCAGCCGATGCACCGGGCTGATTCCCATCGTGCGCAACGCGTCGATCTCCTCGCGCACGGTACGCGCGCCGAGATCGGCGGCGATCGCGGACGCGCCCGCGCCGCCGAGCAGCAGCCCGGTGGCGATCGGCGCGCCCTGCTGGATCACCCCGAGCCCGCCCGCGGCGCCGATCATCGAGTCGGCACCGAGCTGGTGAATCAGATTGCCCACCTGCAGCGAGACGACCACCCCGAACGGAATGGCCATGAGCACCGCGGGTATCGCCGTCACGGTGATCAGATACCAAGCCTGGCGCAGCATTTCCGACCATTGGAAGCGCAGGCCGAGCACGTCGGTCACCGTGCCGCGCACCGACTCGAGGCCGAGGTCCACCGCGCGCCCGAAGGTGCGCAGGCTGGAAAGCGCGGTGCCGGTGAGGTTCTCGCGGACGATCTGCCCGGCCGAGGTGGAGCCTGCCTGCTCCGTGAGCGGGGGAGCGCCCTTCATTGATCCTCCTACTGCCTCGTCCGCGGATCGATCGGTGATCCGTGCAGAGGCTCTCCGCACGGTAGGTCACACCGGGGGAGTTACTCGTGGCTCGGCTGGCCAGGATGTTGACAGTTCTCGACAACCGCGTCGGTGAGGTCGTGTGCTCGCGCGTCGTTGGTGTGGTTGATTGCCCAACTGTGATCCGCCCCACCAACGCTCGGCACACGGTAACACCGGTTCGGCTCGAGAACAACGGTGTCAATTTCGCTACCGAGGCCGAGCTGAGCACGTACTATCCGATCGTTCATCAGCAGTACTCGACTCCCGATGCCGCCACGGCAGTTATAGCCGATGCGTACACTGACGCCACCGGATCACCGGTCGACCGACCTGATGATCACCGCTCGAGCACCACTGGAGGAGATCGTGTCGGCGCGACGCGAGCGCATCTTGGATGCGGCGCGGGGGGTCATCGTCCGGGAGGGATACGTCGGGGTCAGCATGCATGCCATCGCGCGCGCGGCCGGGGTCACCCGCCCCGCGCTCTACGCCGAATTCGGGGACCGCGACGAGGTTTTCGCGGCACTGCTGGACCGGGAGAAGGCGCGGGTGGTGGCGATGGCCGCCGCCGCGCAGCCGGCCATTCCGCCGGACGCCGACCCGGCGGATATCATCGTCGGCCTCGCGGTGGACGCGGTCGACGTCTTCCTGGACATGGTGCAGTCCGCACCCGAGACCTGGCAGCTGGTCGTGATGTCCGGCGACGGCCTGCCCGCCGCCGCGCACGACCGAATCGAACACGGCAGGAACGAGATTCGGCAGCAGACCGAAGCGGCGATCGCGGCGGTGGCCGCGCTGCACGACCGGGTGATCGACGCGGAGCTGCTGAGCCACGCGATAACAAGTGTCGGCGAGACCGGCGTTCGATTGGCCCTGGCCGACGGCGGCGCACAGCGAGACGCGGTGTCGCGTACCCTGCGCTGGATGCTGCGCAGGATGACCGAGGCGACGCTCGCCGCAGAGGCGGGATAGCCGGTGCCGAAGCCGGAGCCGGAAGCCAAGCCGCAGCGACGCCGCTACGCCAAGCGGCTCGCGCCTGCCGACCGCCGGGCCCAATTGCTCGACGCCGCACTGGAAATCATCATCGAGAGCGGATTCGGCGACGTCAGCATCGCCGCGGTCGCCGAGCGCGGCGGCGTCACCCGGCCGGTGGTCTACGACTCGTTCGCCGGCCGCGACGACCTGCTGCACGAGCTCATCGAACGCGAGAGCGCGCGCCTGCGCGCAGCGGTGGACCGATCGATGTTCGGCAGCGAATCCGCAGCGCCACAAGGGGATCCCGCCGACGCATTGTCGGCGGCACTGGCCAGGCTGCTCGCCGAGGTGCGCGCCGTGCCCGACAGCTGGCGGCTGATCTACTTCCCGATCGACGGGGTCCCGCCGATCCTGCGCGACCGCATCGAGAAGTCCCGCGACGACCTGAGCGCGCCACTGAATCACGCCCTCGGCGAGTGGCTTTCCGGCAAACACGGCGCCGAGGACGTCGATATCGATGTCCTGGTCCGCGTCTTCGAGACCATCATCCACACCGCGACCCAACTGGTCCTCGACGACCCCGTCCGATTCGACAGCGACCGAATCATCGCCATGCTGAACGAAATGTTTCTGCGCGTGCCCTGACCAGTTCGTCGTTTTGCCCCACCGAACGGCCGCGCATTGATAGATTTCGCCAAGCCGTCCGGGGCGGCGAATTCGATGAGGAATGCGAGTACATGTTCGACCGGGATTTTCGCCGCAGCACTTCCAGCGTTCGCGTGCTGATCGAGCTCGCCGCAGAGCGCGGAATGTCCGATGTGGAATGCCTATCCGGCACCATGCTGTCGCCGGCCGATATCGAGTGCACGGCCACTCAGGAATTACGGGTCGTGCGTAATGTGCTCGAACGCGTCGGTGCCGCGCCCGGCCTCGGTGCGGAAGCGGGCAGCCGGGCCGATATCCCCGTGTCCGGACCCTGGGGTCTCGCACTGCTCAGCAGCCGCACAATGCGCGACGCGGTCGATGTGCTGGTGCGCTACCTCGACCGCGCCTCCGTTTCCGGGCGGCTCCTGGTCGAGGAAACCGCGGGGGTCACCAGCGTGCGATTCGACGATGCGGAATGCCCGCCGGACCTGCGCGTCTTTCTCGCCGAGCGAATCCTGGCCGGTATCAAGACAATCGGTAGCGAGCTGTTCGATACCGGAATTCCGTCCAGTCGAGTCGAATTCCGGCACCCGGCGCCTGCGGACACCAGCCGGTATCACGAGATATACGGCGTGCTGCCCATTTTCGGCGCGGACGCCGACGCGGTCTCGTTCGACGGCCGCTCGCTCGACGTTCCGGTGCCGCAAACAAACGAACAGGCGCGCAGTGCCTGTGCGCAGCTCTGCCGCGAGCTGCTCGACCGGCATCGCAGCCGCTCCGGTGTCGCGGGCGCGGTCCGCGATCTACTCGTCCGCACCCCCGGCGATATCCCCGATCAGATCGCGGTCGCCAACGAGTTGTTCATGAGCCCGCGCACCCTGTCGCGGCGACTCAACGACGAGGACGCCTCCTTCCGCGGCCTGCTCGACGAGGTCAGGCAGCTGATGTCGGAGCAGCTGCTCGCCTATACCGATCTGACCACCGAGCAGGTCGCCGCCCGCCTCGGTTACGCCGAGGCCGCCTCCTTCATCCGCGCCTTTCGCCGATGGAAAGGCTGCCCGCCGCAGGAGTTCCGGCTGCACGGCGGCCGGTCGGCCATACCGACCAGGGCTCCGGTCCCCGCAGGCACCCACTAGGGAGTTCATCAGGAGCTCCCAACTGGAACGAGTCGAACCGCACGGTGTGTTGGGAGCGGCAGACCGGCGGGATGCTGCAAGTATGCTGGCATGTCGATCAGCGCCCCTGTCGCGCCGAGTGTCCCGAAGACGATCCGGCAGGCCACGGTGCTGGCGGTCTGCTGCACCGCGGTGGTGATGGCGAATGTGGACACCACCGCGGTCAACGTCGCGCTACCGGCCATCGGGCACGGGCTGGGCGGTTCGCTGGCCGGGGCGCAGTGGGTGGTCGCCGCCTACACGTTGACCTTGGCCTGCCTGCTGACGCTGTCCGGCTCGCTGGCCGACCGGATCGGTCGCCGGACCATCTTCCAGCTCGGCCTCGCCATATTCGCCGTGAGTTCGCTGGCCTGTAGTCTCGCGCCCTCGATTGGCTGGCTCATCGCGTTCCGGGTGCTGCAGGCGGTCGGCGGATCGATGCTCACTCCCGTTGCGATGGCGATCATTTCGGCGGTGTTCACCGAACCCGGCCAGCGGGTCAGGGCGATCGGGATCTGGAGCGGATCGGTCGGGATCGGCATGGCGGCCGGTCCGGTGGTCGGCGGCTTCCTGGTCGACGCGATCGGGTGGGAGGCGGTGTTCTGGATCAACGTGCCGATCGCGGTTGTCGCGCTGGCATTCACCTTCCTGGTCGTTCCGCAGTCGAAGTCCGACAGTCCGCACGCGCTCGACCCGCTGGGGCAGCTGCTGGTGATCGGTCTGCTCGGGCTGCTGGTGTTCGCGATTATCGAAGGGCCGCACCGGGGTTGGCTCGCGCCGCTGACGATCGGCTGCTTCGCCGGGTCGGTGGCCTGCCTCGCCGCGCTGCTGCGGTACGCGCCGCGGCACCCGCACCCGCTGATCGACCTGCGGGTGTTCCGGTCGGCCCCGTTCACCGGCGCGTTCGTGATCGCGATCCTCGCCTTCGCCGCGCTGGGCGGGTTCCTGTTCCTGAATACCTTCTACCTCCAGGAGATTCGGCACGACTCGCCGCTGACCGCCGGGCTCGCGCTGGTGCCGATGGCCGTCGCCATGTTCGTGTTCGGGCCGATGTCGGGCCGGATCGTCGCGCGCCGCGGCGCCCGCAGCGCGCTGAGCGCGGGCGCGGTGCTGGCGACCGCCGCGGCGGCGGTGCTGACGGCGACCTTCGACGGCGGCGGAAACCTGTTGCTGCTCATCGGTTACGCGATGTTCGGCGCGGGCATCGGCCTGATCTACACGCCGATCACGGCCACGGCGGTGGCGGGTCTGCCGCCCGCGCAGTCCGGGGTCGCGGCGAGCCTGGCGACCACGTCACGCCAGATCGGCCAGTCGCTCGGCGTCGCGGTCATCGGATCGCTGATCGCCAGCCATCCCGACGCGCTGACCTCGGCCGAGGCCTTCCGGCCGCCGGCCAATCTCGGCTGGCTCACCATCACCGGCCTGTGCGCCGCCGCTCTGGTCGTGGCTCGAATCAGCACCGCGCCCAAGCTGGTTCGCACCGGCGTCTGAAACCCCGATTGTCCACTACCTCGGCAATCGGTCGGCAGCCGTAATCCTCCTCCCGTACTATCGCGATCGAATGCACCGGCCGGGGAGATGTTAGGAGGACGGTGTGGGACCTCGCATCCGCAACGGGACCCTGTGGTTGCGACGCTTCGCCGGAACGACGCCGGGGGTGATCGCCGTTGTCGTCGTCGTTTCCGTCGTGCTGTGCCTGCTCGCCGGTTTCGCCTGCGCGAACCAGATGAGCGACAAGAGCGCGCGCCGCGACGTCGCGCTCGACCGCACCGAACCGCTGGCGTTCGCCGCGCAGCGGTTGTACGTGGCGCTCTCGGCCGCCGACGCCTCGGCGGCTACCGCGTTCCTGTCCACCGGCATCGAGGCGCCCGCGCTGCGCCAGCAGTATCAGCAGTCGCTGGCCGACGCCGCCGCCGCGCTGTCGGAGGCCACCGCGGGCGTTTCCGACGAGCAGACCAGGCAGATCGTGGCTCGAATCGCCGCCGACCTGCCCGCCTACACCGGCCTCATCGAGACGGCGCGGGCGAACAACCGGCAGGGCTTCCCGGTGGGGTCGTCCTACTTGAGCGCGGCCTCGGCGGTGATGCAGAAGTCCTTGCTGCCCAACGCCGAGCGGCTCACCACCGACCGGTTCGCCGCGGTGCGCGCGGACCAGCGGGCCATCGGCGCGCCGCCGGTGCTGAGCATCGTGCTGATCCTGCTGGTGCTGTTCACCTGCGCGGTGGGGTCGTGGATCCTGTTGCGGCGCACCAACCGACTGGCCAACGTCGGCATCATGGCGGCGGCGGGCGCGGCGATCCTGGCGCTGCTGTGGGTGGTCGTCGCGACCGGCGTGGCCGCGAGCGTGCTGGACACCGGCGCGTCCGGCGCGCGCGATCGCTTCGAAACCCTGGCGAAGGCGCGCATCGCGGCGCAGCAGGCCCGCACCGACGAGACGCTGCAACTGATCACCCGCGGCGATATCGCGGCGGGTGAGGAGTCGTACAACAGGCACGCCACCGATGTGCGGGACCGACTTAGCACCGTCGTCAGCCCGGACTCCGCTGCCGCACAACAGCTCACCAAGTGGACGGCCGGTCACCGCGCGCAGGTCGCGGCCTATCAGGCGGCGAACTATCCGGCCGCCCTCGCGCAGGCGATCGGCACCGAGCCCACCTCGTCGGCCACCCAATTCGCCGCGCTGGACCGCTCGCTGAACGACAACCTCACCCAGGCCCGCCGCGACCTGCGCGGTGGGCTGCAGAATGCGGGCACGGTGCTGATCCTCAGCCCGTTCGGCACGCTCGTGCTGCTGGTGCTCGCCGCGGCCGCCGTGGTGACCGGACTGTGGCCGCGGCTGAAGGAGTTCCTGTGAATACCCGCCTGCTGCTCGCCGCGCTACTGGTCGGCGCGAGCGTTCTGATGACGGCTTGCGGGTCGGGCGATCTGCCGACACCGAGCACGCTCGCCGCGGTGGACCCGCAACCCGCGGGCGCGACGGAGATCACCACCCCGCCGCAGGCCGAGGGCGAGGGCGACTGTGACACGGAAGGGTCGCTGCGGCCCGGCCCGCTGCCGAGAGCCGGTGCGATGCCCGCCGGTTCGCCGATGGCGGCGATCGTGGCGAACGGGCGACTGCGCGTCGGCGTCGACCAGAACACCTACCTGTTCGGCTTCCGCGATCCGGCTACCGGCCGGCTGGAGGGCTTCGATATCGACATCGCGCGCGAGATCGCCAGGGCGCTGTTCGGGGATCCGGACAAGATCGAACTGCGCTCGGTGACCGCCGCCGAGCGCATCTCCGCGCTGCGCGACAAACAGGTCGACATGGTCGTGCGGACCTTCTCGGCGACCTGTGAGCGGCGCAAGGATGTCGACTTCTCGGCCGTCTATTACCGTGCGGCGCAACGGATTCTGGCGACGCGCGGGTCGGGTGTCAACTCCGCCAACGACCTCGCGGGCAAGCGGGTGTGCGTGGCGCGCGGCACCACTGCCCCCGCGCCGCTGTTCACGCTGCCCAAGCGGCCCACCGTCATCGGCGTGACCAACTGGACCGACTGCCTCGTCGCGCTGCAACTGGGGCAGGTGGACGCGATCAGCGGCGACGACCCGATCCTGTTCGGCCTGGTCGCCCAGGACCACAACCTCGAGGTGGTCGGCCAGCCCGTCGGCACCGGGGCCTATGCGGTCGGCCTGCCCAAGGGCGGCGACGACATGATCCGCTTCGTCAACGGCGTGCTCGAGCGGATGCGCGCCGACGGCACCTGGCGGCGGATCTCCGAGGCCCGGCTCGGCGCGCTCGGCCCGGCCCAGGAGCCGCCCGAGCCACGGTATGTGGGATGAGCCCGGCCATCATGCAACCGCTCACCCTGATCGAGATCGACCGCGAATTGGCCAGGCGCGCAAGCGAAGCCGATTCGATCGTGGCCACCCTGCTGGAGCTCGACAAGCATCCTGGACTGAACCTGGTGCGCAGCTACCCGCCGTCCGGGGTCACCGAGGCGCGCTGGCTGCCGGTCCGCGACGCGCTCGCGCTGATGTGGGAGGACTTCGGCCGGATGCGCGCGATCCTGGATTCCGCGCAGGCGGTGCGCGGCAACCGCACCAGGCTCGACGACGGGCAACGCGCGCAGCTGACCGAGCTGCTGCGCGGCCGGCCGCACGAGGTGTCGCGCACGCCGATCCCGCTTGCCGAACGTTCGCTGACCGGTCCGAGCGAATTCGTGCTGTTCGTCGGGCTCGCCGATACGCTGGATCGCATGCGGGCGACCTTCCCGATGATCGCCGAATTCCTCGACGCGGTGGACAAGGTGAACACCCGCGTGATGTCCGGGCTTGCGCCGCTGCAGGACACCCTGGACAAAGCCGGTGGCGTGACCCCGCAGCTGCGTGCGATCGGCGACGGCATCGCCGATCTGCTGAGCCGCTCGGCCACCGACCCGCTCGCGCTGACCAATGCCGAGATCGATGCCCGCCTCGCCGAACTCACCGCTGCCATGCGGCGGGAGGCGGCTGTGCTCGCCGAACTCGCCGCGGTGGTGGCCAATTGGCCCGGCGCGATCACGGGCGCGCGCCAGAAGCTGGACGCACTGCAGGAAACCCGGGAGCGGGCCGCGCAGGCCAGGGCGAAGGTCGAGCGCGCCATCGTGTCGGGTCCGCTGCCGGTGCTCGCAGACGATGTCGGCCAACTGCGCGCCCAGCTCGACGCCGTCGCGGCCAATCCCGGTGCGGCGGCGGCACTGCTGGAACTCGGCGGCCGCATCGATATCGCGAGCTCGGCGGCCGCCGCCGCCGAGAATCTGGCCCAGGGCCTGCTCGACCGGCGCGGTGAACTGCGCGGCAGGCTGGCCGCCTATCAGGCCAAGGCGGCGCGGCTCGGCGTCGGCGAAGACCGTGACCTGCTCGCCTCCCATCAGATCGCCGCCGGGCTGCTCTCGCGCACGCCGTGTGATCTGGCGGCGGTCACCCGCGCGGTCGCCGACTATCAGCAACTCATCGCGGAGAAATCGGGGAGGCGACCGTGAGGGCATGTACCGAACCCGGCTGCACGGGCACCATCGAAGACGGTTACTGCGCGGTGTGCGGGACCGCCCCGGCCGAGGCGACGACCGTGCATTCGACGGCGGCGCAGGCGAAGCCGGCTCAGGCGCAGGCGGCCAACGCGACGACCGAGTCGACGACGGTCGAGTCCGCGCATCGGCACTGCACCGAACCCGGTTGCGGCGGAACGATTATCGACGGCTATTGCGAGGTATGCGGCACCGCGCCCGCCCCGGAGACGGTCGCGACGATGTCCGGCAGCACCCGCAGTGCTCGGGCGAGCTCGCGCTCGGTGCGCACCGGTCGATCCTCGTCCAGGTCGAGCAGGCGCGGGCGGCTCGGGGCGGGCATGGTCGAGGTGCCGCGAGTACCGCGGATCGATCCGAGCACCGCGATCATGACCGACCCGCAGGTGCCGGAGAACAAGCGGTTCTGCGGCAAATGCGAGAAGCCGGTGGGCCGGGGCCGGGACGGAAAGCCCGGCCGCAGCGAGGGCTTCTGTGCCAACTGCGGCACCCGATTCTCTTTCGCGCCCAAGCTGATCAAGGGCGATCTGGTCGCCGGACAGTACGAGGTCGCGGGATGCCTCGCCCACGGTGGGCTCGGCTGGATCTACCTGGCGATCGACCGCAATGTCAGCGACCGCTGGGTGGTGTTGAAGGGCCTGCTCAACGCCGGTGATGCGGACGCGATGCTGGCCGCGGTGGCGGAGAAGCGCTTCCTCGCCGAGGTGGAGCACCCGAGCATCGTCAAGATCCACAACTTCGTCGAGCACGCCGGGGCGGACGGGGTCGCGGTCGGCTACATCGTGATGGAGTACGTCGGCGGCACCTCGCTCAAGCAGATCCTGCGCGCGCACCGCGACGCGGGCGGCGGATTCCTGCCACCGGCCCAGGCGATCGCCTACGTGCTGGAGATGCTGCCCGCGCTCGGCTATCTGCATTCCCTCGGCCTCGCCTACTGTGATTTCAAGCCGGACAACGTGATGCAGACCGACGAGCAGCTCAAGCTCATCGACCTGGGCGCGGTGATCGCCATGGACGATCAGGACAGCCCCATCTACGGCACCATCGGCTATCAGGCGCCGGAGATCGCCGAGACCGGGCCGACCATCGCCACCGAGGTCTACACGGTCGGGCGCACGCTGGCCGTGCTGCTGATGGATGTGCCGCAGCGGGGCGGGCATTTCGCCGAGTTGCCGGGTCCGGAGACCGAACCGCTGCTGGTTACTTACGATTCGCTCTACCGGTTCCTGTCGCGCGCCACCGACGACGATCCGGACGTGCGGTTCGCCTCGATGGAGGAGATGGCCGATCAGCTGACCGGGGTGCTGCGCGAGGTCCTGTCCACCGACGACGGGGTGCCGCGGCCCGGCATGTCGACCTACTTCGGGCCGCCGCGCGGTGTCTTCGGCGTCGATGCGGCGGTGGATGCGGCGAATATCATTGCCGCCCTGCCGGTTCCGCTGGTCGATCCGACCGACAGCGCGGCCGCGTTGCTCGCCACCACGAGCGGGACCACTCCGGCGGAACTGGAGCAGGCGTTCGAGGCCGGCCTGCGCTCGGTCGTCACCGGGCGCGCGGCGTCGACCGAGATCCCGTTGCGGCTCATTCGGGCCGCGCTGGAGGTGGGCGACACCGCTGAGGCGGACCGGCGGCTGACGGAGGTCGCCGAGACGTTGCCCGGCGATTGGCGGCTCGCCTGGTATCGCGGGGAAAGTCGTTTGCTTGCCGGTGATTTCGCGGCGGCGACGAGCGAGTTCGACGCGGTGTACGCGGCGTTGCCCGGCGAGGGGGCGCCAAAACTCGCGCTGGCGGCCGTCGCCGAGCTTTCCGGTGCCGCGACCACCGATTCCGTTGGATTCCATGCCGCGCAGGAAAGGCGCAGTGCGGCAAACTATTACGAGACGGTGTGGCGGACCGATCGGACGTATCTCAGTGCGGTGTTCGGGTTGGCCAGGCTGCGGGCGTCGGCCGGCGATCGCGATGGCGCGGTAGCGGTACTCGATCAGGTCGATGCCGGTTCTTCGCTGTTCACCGACGCGAGAATCGCGGCGGTAGAGACGACGTTGAACGGGCGGTCACCGGCAGAGCTCACCGAGTTGATCGTGCGCGACGCGGGCGAGCGGGTGGCCCGGTTGCGGCTGGATTCCAAACGCCGTGGCGCACAGGTGCGTTTGCGCGTACTGACCGCCGCCTTGGCTTGGCTACGGGCGGGCGGCGTCTCGAACGCCCTCGATCCGCTGCTCGGCGCGAAGCTGGATCACGACGGTGTCCGTACCGGATTGGAGCGTTGCTATCGGGACCTGGCCCGGGAAACCGACGACATGTGGGAGCGATTCGCATTGGTAGAACAGGCGAACACGGTCCGGCCGAGGACCAGGTTATGAGCGAGGGGGTTGGTTTGCATTGTCCGGGTTGCGCGGCCGAGGTGCGTCAGCAGGATCGTTTCTGCGAGAACTGCGGGCAGGAGCTGGGCGGCAAGCGAATCGCGTTGCCGAACAACGAACCCGGGCCGCCCAGCGCCTGTGACGGGTGCGGTGGGCTGCAGTACGACGGCGACGGTTACTGCGTCGACTGTGGGCAGTTGCGTGGGGCACCGGACCGATTCGACGCGGACCTCGGCGCTGTCGCGGTGGTGACCGATCGCGGAATCTCGCACGCGCGCAACGAGGATGCGGTCGCCGCGGCCGTGCTGGACGGCACCGGCGCGGCGCCGGGGACGGTCGTGCTCGTGGTCGCCGACGGGGTGTCCTCCTCGGAAGATCCGCAGGTGGCCTCGGGTACCGCGGCCAGGACAGGTGTCGATGCCTGCCGCACCGCGCTGCTCGACGGACTGCCCGCGGCCGAGGCGGCGATGGCCGGCCTCGCCGCGGCGGCGCAGGCGGTCCGCGATATCGCGGTGGCCGACGGCCACGCGCCGTCGTGCACCTACGTGTCGGCCGTGGTGCGCGCCGACGCGGACGGCACCGAGATCACCGTCGCGAATGTCGGTGACAGCAGGGCGTATTGGTTGCACGCCGACGCGCCCGACGAGCCGGGCAACCCGCCGTCGCAACGGCTGACCTCCGACGACTCCTGGGCGCAGGCCCTGGTCGACGCGGGCGCGATGGACGAGCAGGCCGCGATGAACGACCCGAGGGCGCACACCCTGATCCGCTGGCTCGGCGCGGACGGCCCGGCAAAACCGTGGTCCGACAGCTGCATTCGGACGCTGCGCACCACGGGCCCCGGCGTGCTGCTGCTGTGCAGCGATGGCCTCTGGAACTACCTGTCCGACGCGACCGCGCTCGCCGAGGTGGCCACCGCGACCGCCCCCGCCGTCGCCGCGCGCGAGCTCGTCGAGTTCGCGCTGCGCTGCGGCGGCAGCGACAACATCACCGTCGCGCTCGTCCCCGTTCCACAGCCAGGAGAAGTCAAGTGAGTTCCGTTGCAGGCAATGGCATTTCGGTAGCCATCGATCAGAACGAGTATCTGGCCGACGGCGTCGGCACGGTCGACGCCGTGGTGACCGTCGAGACCGCGGCCGATCTGGTGGTGGCGGCCGCGCCGCAGGAACGGCTGGAGATCCTCATCCTGGACTGCTCCGGCTCGATGGCCACCGGTCGCAAGTTCCCAGGTGCGCGCCAGGCCGCGCTGGCCGCGCTCGACGTGATGGCCGACGGCACCAAGTTCGCGATCATCGAGGGCACGGCGATGGCGCGGTTGGCCTTTCCGTCGAATGTGCCGTCCCTGGCGGCGAATCGGGACTCCCGCGCGGCCGCGCGGCGCGCACTCGACAAGCTCACCCCCGGCGGCGGCACGGCGATGGGCACCTGGCTCGGCCTGACCAGGCAGCTGGCCAAGAAGCATCCCGGCGCGATGGTGCACGCCATCCTGCTCACCGACGGCAAGAACGAGCACGAGGAGCCCGCGGCGCTCGCCGCGGAGATCAAGCAGTCCGAGGGCGTGTTCACCTGTGACTGCCGCGGCGTCGGAACCGATTGGCGGGTCGACGAATTGCGCACCATCGCCTCGGCGCTGCACGGGACCGTCGACATCGTCGCGGACCCGGCCAAGCTGGCCGCCGACTTCGCCGCGATGATGCAGGGCTCGATGGCGAAGGCGATTCCGGAACTGACGCTGCGGGTGTGGACGCCGGCCGGCGCGAAGGTGCGGTTCGTCAAGCAGGTCGCCCCGGCCATCGAGGACCTCACCGCGCGGCGGGTCGAGACCGCGGCACAGGTGGGGGAGTACCCGCTCGGTGCGTGGGGTGCCGAGGACCGCGACTATCACGTGCAGGTCGAGGTGGAACCCGCCGCGCCCGGCCGGGAGAAGCTCGCCGCGCGGGTGAGCGTGGTGAGTGGCGACGAGGTGCTCGGGCAGGGGCTGGTGAAGGCGGTGTGGACCACCGACAGCGAGCTGTCGGCCCGAATCAGCAGGCGGGTGGCGCATTACACCGGTCAGGCGGAGTTGGCGCAGGTGGTGCAGGAAGGGTTGGCGGCGCGCAAGAGTGGCGATACCGATACCGCGACGGCCAAGCTGCGGCGGGCGGTGGAGCTCGCGGCGGAGTCGGGCAACGAGAGCACGGCGAAGCTGTTGCGCGGGGTGGTCGAGGTCGATGAGCGCAGCGGGACGGTGCGGTTGCGGTCCAGCGTCGCGGCCGCGGACGAGATGGCCCTGGACGCTCGCTCGACCAAGACCGCCAGGGTACGGAAGGAGGGGTAGTGGCCGTTACCTGTCCGGAGGGGCATCGGTCGAGTGCGACCGACTATTGCGATGTGTGCGGAGCACCGATCGGGGAGGCGGTCGCGGCGGAACCGGTTGCGCTGTGTCCGTCCTGTGGCGCGCCGAGCAGTGGGCGTTTCTGTGAAGTGTGCGGACATGATTCGGCGTTGCCCACGCCGGCTGTCCGGCCTGATCTGCTGCTCGCGGAGGCCTCGGTGGCGGTGTCCGCCCCCTCGGCTTCCTGGGTGGCCACCATTACCGCGGATCGTGAGTTCTACGATCGGGTGATCGCGCGCAAGGGCCCCGATGCCGATCAGGTCGGCTTTCCCGCCTTCTATCCTGAACGGCGAATCACCCTGCACGGCAACGATATTCTGATCGGCAAGCGCAGTGTCTCGCAGGGGCTGACGCCGGATATCGATCTCGGTATCGCGCCCGCCGACGTGGGGGTGTCCCGGGCGCATGCGATGATTCACCTCGACGGTGCCGAACTCACCGTCACCGATCTCGGGTCGACCAACGGCACCAGCGTCAACGGTAGTGACGAGCTCATTCCCGCGAAGGTGCCGGTCGCGCTGCGCAGCGGTGACCGGATCCATCTCGGCGGCTGGACGACCATCGTGTTCGAGCATGAACCCGCCTGAGCGCCAGCTCTTTTGCGTCTGGGACAGCATCCGGCGTTTCGTGGACAACAGTGTTCATTTCCGCCTATCGTCGTGAGTTATGACCACGTTCGGCGGCAAGAGCTGCTTGATCACCGGGGCGGCCAGCGGTCTCGGCCGCAGTACCGCCCTCGCGGTCGCGGCCAAGGGCGCCTCGCTGATCCTGACCGATATCGATGCGGAGGGTCTGCAGCAGACCGCGACGCTGGCACGGGCGGCGGGGGCGAATGTGCACCTCGCGGCGACCGCGGACGTCAGCGACCACGATCAGGTGGTCGCGTTGGCGACCAGGGCGCACGACGAGGTGGACAGCGTCGACATCGTCATGAACGTGGCCGGGATCGCGACCTGGGGCACCGTCGACCGGCTGAGCCACACGCAATGGCGGCGCACCGTCGATATCGATCTGATGGGTCCGATCCACGTGATCGAGGAGTTCCTGCCGCCGATGATCGCGGCGGGGCGCGGTGGGCATCTGGTGAATGTATCGTCGGCCGCCGGACTGTTCGGGTTGCCGTGGCACGCGCCTTACAGCGCGGCCAAATTCGGGTTGCGCGGAGTGTCGGAGGTGCTGCGGTTCGATCTGCGTCAGCACCGGGTCGGGGTCAGCCTGGTCTGTCCCGGGGCGATGGCGACGCCGATGGCCGACCGGGTGGACATCGCGGGCATCGATCGCGACGCCGAGGTGGTGCAGCGCGCGATGGCGCTGTTCCTGAAGCGGGCGGCGACACCGGAGGCCGCGGCGCGCTCGATCGTGCGCGGGGTCGAGCGCAATCGCTATCTCGTCTACACCTCGAACGACATCCGCATCGGGCACTTGGCGCAACGGTATTTTCCACCGTCGTACAACCTCGCCATGCGCGGGCTGAACTGGGCGATGAGTCGCTATATCGATCAACCGGCCACGACGAACACCGTGCGCTGACGCCGAGAGGACCTCACTAATGGCCCAGCCGCTGACCACTACCGCGGCGACGGTGCCGCCGAACCATCGATTCGATATCGGGCCTGCCCGGTACTCGAAGTTGTTCGGCGCCACCACCGTTCCCATCCCGATGTCGGATGGTGTGATCCTCACGGCCGATATCCTGCGGCCCGGCGACGGGGCGGGGCCCGCGCGCGAGCCGCTGCCCGCGATCATCAATTTCACGCCGTACAACAAGATGATCAACCGGCAGGGCATGCGCTGGCACAACACATTACGTGCGCTGGCCGGGCGGGTCGGCTCCTCGGATCGGCGGCGGTTCACCGCGCGCGACGTGCTGCACACGCCCGCCGGCGGGATCCTGGAACCGTTCGTGATAAACCGTACCGCGGTGCGCCGCGGGTACGTCGGGCTGATGATCGATGTGCGCGGTACCGGAACCTCCACCGGGAGTTGGGATTTCTTCCAGCCGCGGGAGCAGCAGGACTATCTGGAGGCCGTCGCGTGGGTGCGCGAACAGCCTTGGTGCAATGGCGATTTCGCGGTGACCGGGGTGTCCTACGGTGCCATCTCCGCGCTGATCACCGCCGGTCTGCGGCCGGAGGGCCTGCGCGCGGTGTTCGCCATCGAGGCGGGCGAGGATCCGGTGCGCGAACTCGGCCTGACCGGTGGCGTGCCGACACCAGGGATGCTGCTGTGGATCCTGGCCGTCACCGGCTTCAAATGGCTGCCCTCGGTGCCCGGTCTGCTGCGCGCCGGGATCACCAGGCAGTTCCTGCGTGATCGGATCGCCGACCCGGCGGGCTGGGTGCGGCATGCGATCGATATCGGGCTCACCGAGCAGCATCCCGACAGCTTCCTCAACCCGATGTGGGCGAGCAAACTGGCCCGCTTCGAGGACATCATCGCGCCGACCTGGATCCACGGCGGCTGGCACGACGTCTACAACCGCTCCAACTTTCGCATGTTCGACCGAATCCCGTTGTCCGGCGGGGCGAAACAGGTCCTGGTCGATGACTCCTACCACCTCACCGTCGGCTCGGGTCTCGGTGCCGCGGACAGTCCGCAGGCGATCGATGAGCTGCAATGTGCCTGGTTCGATCGGTGGGTCAAGGGTGTCGACAACGGCATCGATCGATACGGTCCCATCACCGTTCGCAGGCAGGGCGACGGACAGTGGTTGCGGCACAACGAGTTCCCGGATCCGGCCGCGACCCTGCAGCGGCTCTACCTGAACTCCGAAATCACCGGCGCCGCACCGCATGCCGGTACCGACGCCGGGCTGTCCGCCGAGCCGGCCGAGATCGAATCCCGACTACCGCTGCCCACCGGGCGAATCCGCATGGCGTCCAACAACACCGGGGTGATGAGCATGGGCGTGACCCTGCTCTTCGGGAGCCGATTCGGCACCGACGACCGGCACGCCGAGGCCGGGGCGGTCACCTTCACCACCGAACCTTTCGCGGAAGACACGGTCCTGTCCGGTCCGATGAACCTGCACCTGAACGTGGAAGCCGAAGGGACAGAAGCGTTCTGGTCGGTGACCATCTGCGATGTCGAGCCCGGCGGAGCCTCCGTGCCGATCACCCGCGGCGCGTTGCTCGCCACCCTGCGGGCGATCGATACGGCGGGCAGCGAGTACGTCGGCGGCGAACTGCTGTTTCCGCTGCACACTCTCACCGCCGACTCCGTGCTGCCGGTGATCCCCGGTGAGCCGTTCGTCATCGACATCGAGATCAACCCCACCGAAGCTGTTCTGCGCACCGGCCACCGATTGCGAATCGCAGTGAGCCGCACCAGCTTCCCGCGTCACCTGATCCCGCCGTGGAAGCAGCGCGCGATCACCGGTCAGACCATCGTGCTCGACCCCGACCAGCCGAGCTACCTCACCTTGCGGACGGGGCGTGCCTAGCAGCTCGGGTTTCCGTATTGCGCGGCGCTCAGAATCAGCAGATAGCCGGACGCCATGATCAAGATCCCGGCGCTGAGCACTGCCGTGGGGAGCCAGCCGATCCTCCGGAGGTTGAGCCACAAGTAGATGAGCGCGAGCGTGCCGAGCACGAGCATGACGATCGCGCCGGTGGTTTGGATCGTGTCGATCAGGGCGTAGTCGCGGTCGCGTTGTGCACGGGAGCCGTGGGCTCCTATGTCGCAGAAGTCGCCGTTCGCGGGGGTGATGAAGTAGCCGGCCAGAAAGATGCTGGGGCCGAGCAGGATCGAGCCCAGAATGTAGAGCAGCGCTGCGGGGAGCGGGCGGATCTTGATCATGACGGCTCACCATAGTTCGCGGTCGCGGGGGCTCCGTGGGGGTTGTGTGGAGATGCTGTGTGGCGGTCCAGGGCAACCCCTTTCGGCTGTGGCGTTTGGCACCGGCCGCCGGGATTGTCCTTTTCAGGTATCTCACTATGATCTACTACAAGAAGTCGTAGACGTGAGGGGAAGTCATGGGCAAGCTGCGGGGCAAAGTCGCCCTGGTCACCGGATCCAGTCGAGGCATCGGACGCGGCATCGCCTGCCGCCTCGCGCAGGAGGGGGCGTTGGTCGCGGTGCACTACTCCAGCAACGAGCAGGCGGGCAAGGAGACCGTCCGGCAGATCGAGGCGGCGGGCGGTCAAGCATTCCTGGTGTGCGCCGAACTCGGTGCGCCAGAGGCGGTTTCGGCACTGTTCGCGCAACTGGAGCCGGAACTGCTCACCCGCACCGGCACCGCGAACCTGGACATCCTGGTCAACAACGCGGCGCACGCGGGGTTCGCCGGCGCCATGCCCGAGGACGTCACACCGGAAATGTTCGACCGGCACATCGCGGTGAACGCGAAGGCGCCGTACTACCTGACCCTGCGCGCGCTGGCAACGATGCCCGCCGGTGGCCGCATCATCAACATCTCCTCCGGCATGACCAGAACGTCGCTGCCCTCGCAGATCTGCTACGCGATGAGCAAGGGCGCGATGGAGCAGATCACGCTGCAACTGGCGCTGCACGTCGCGCCCCGGGGGATCACTATCAACACGGTCGCGCCGGGCGTCACCAACAATGGCGATCCGGTCTTCGACGACCCGGCCACCGTCGCGCAAATGTCGGAGTGGTCCGCTTTCAACCGCGTGGGTGAGGTTTCCGACATCGCCGATGTCGTCGCCTTCGTCGCGTCAGACGACTCTCGCTGGATCACCGGTTCCTATATCGATGCCAGCGGCGGAACGCTGCTCTGACCTACCAGTTCTGCGCGCCGAGCGACGCGTGCTCGGGCCAGCCGTACAGCCCGAAATGCTGCTTGCGCCGGAACATGTCGAGGCCGGCGCGGGTGCTGAGGATCGTCTCCTCCGGGATATCGTCGAAGTCGAACCAGCGCAGGTCCGAACAGCGGTCCGGCTCGAGGTTCCGCGGTTCGCCGGACCAGGTATCCGTGTGAAAGATGAACACGATCAGCGCCTGCCCCGGCGGCGACTGTATGTGCATCGACGCGACCATCCGCACGTCATCCCGCTCGACCCGCACCCCGATCTCTTCCTCGGCCTCCCGAATGACCGCGGTGAGCACATCCTCCCCGTCATCCAGCCTGCCCCCGGGCGCATTCCACTCCCCGTCCCCGAAACTGGTGTTCCGCCGCCGCGCCAGCAACACCCGTTCGCCCCGGCTCATCAACAGCTGCACACCGACCACACTGCGGAACGTCACCTGGTCTCCTGATCAGATTCGGACAAACGGCCGTTGCAGAAGGCCAGGACTGCTATTGGCTCGATCGTAGCCATCAAAGACCGGTACGTCGTCCCGGCAAACCCAATCGGGCTTGTTGGTCGACTGATCATGAGGAAATGATGCTGGCATCGAGCGAGAGGCCAACAGCACCAGTTCCCCATGATCACCTGTCCAATAGTGCGCACCCGTCAACGTCGGCGAGGCGACGTTGCGGACACGTTGGCGGCGGGCGCACGATTAGCCATGCAGGAATTCCTCGTCGAGATCACCACCACGATCCCGGACGGCACCGACCCAGCCGACGTCGATGCCCGCCGTGCCGCCGAAGCGGTACGCGCCAAAGAACTAGCCGCCACCGGCAACCTGGGCCGCCTCTGGCGCCCAGTAGGCGAACTCCGCAGCATCGGCCTCTGGCGCGCCACCGACGAAGCCGCCCTCCGCACCACCGTCCTAGACACCCTCCCCTTACGAGCCTGGATGACCTTCACCATCACCCCCTTACAACCCCACCCCAACGACCCGGGCCAGTAAGCCCCGCGTGCAGCGAATCGAGCTAGTCACCACGTCCCCCCGTCACGGCCCCGCAGGTTCGGCAGATCGGTAGCACACAGGAGGGCGGCCCAGTAGTCATCGCGCAGCGCATCCCAAAGATCGCTGTGCTCAGGGAGGGTTTCCCGAGCGTCAGCTAGATCGGGGGACGCGTCGAACACGATCGTTCCAGGTTGCACGGACGGAAGTGATGTCTTCGAGGGCAGGCGATACGCGGTGAACGTTTCGGTAGTGAGTTCCACGCGCGCGATACGCGCAGAACGTTCGGTCAACCGCCATATCGCGACTTTGTGGCCGTCTTGGGTTCGGGTGGTCCGGAACGCGGTCATCGACGGTCACCTCTCAGTTGGATTCGACTTGGCGCCAACAACAGTCGCACTCAGCACCGGTACTGCACACCTGTGTGACGGGTCGACAATCGCCCGATGCGTGGGTCGAGCTGACCTGCCGTTTCCACGGAAAGTCTGGTATTGCCCATCGTGATGGGTAAGGTCGGTGACCTCGTATCTTTACTGCGCGAAGGGCCGTATGCAGTGGGAGCCTCATCGAGTTCGGCGCACGGGAATCCACGGACGAACCATCCTTTGAGCCCACAAGCGCGTGGCCGGGAGATGGCCGCCGTGGGCAGAAAGCTGTGGACCGAGCTGGGTTCGGTGACACGTGCCGCGACAGAGTTGATGGCGAGGTATCCGGATGTGCCGAGTTTGCAGGCGCATAGATACGCCGCGGGCCTGTCGCAAGACAATGCTGCGGAGCGTTATAACGAGGTCACTGGAAACCAGACAAGCCTCGGCGGTACGTCGATCAATGCGTGGGAAGCCTGGGCGCGTGGGCGTGGTCAGGGCTCACCGCCGTCGTTGTCGAGTTTGCTGATTTTGTGTGTTGCCTACGGTCGCGGTCCGCTCGGCGTGGCCGAGGAACGGGTGTCGCCAACCGAGTTGATCGCCGAAGCCTACGAACGTCTTCCGATCGAGGATCAGTTGTCCCTCAAGCAGTTCACAGCGGACGGTGCGGCGCGCCTCAATGACCGAGGCGTACAGTCTCGGGTTCAGCGTGGGCATGTCCCGAACTCGGCTAGTTGGCCAAGCCAAGTGGGCGATGAGTTCGTCCTCGCGGTGCCGACCGTCGAGTACGGCAACTCCGATATCTGCGTGTTCTCCTTGCCGAGCTCGCAGCCAGGTCGGCTGCTCGATTTGACCTGGGAGACATTCGGATTCGGCGTGGAGCGTCTGTCGTCGCAAATCAAGAACGTGGGTAGACGCCTGGATGTGGATGTGTGCTTCGGGGTGAACGAGGCAGGTCTCGTGATGGCGACATTTCTTGCCTCGGCGCGTTTCTCCCGCTGCAAGATCGGCTACCTGCGGTGCAACAAGATCCGTGATGGCATCGATCTGGACGAGGCATCGTACTTTCCCGACGCCAAAGACGCGCCCACCATCGTCATCTGCGACTTCGAGGTCAAGCACGCCGACGTGATCGGCTGTCTTGCCCGTCGGGTGCGTGCGAAATACCCCAAAGCCGAGCTGTATTTCGCCGTATTCGGTGCCATGACGAAGGGGCGTGATTTGAAGGTGGAAAGCTTCGATGATCTGACAGGTGCAAAGATCATGCGGGCTGCCGACTTCGAGGCCATATTCATTGCCGCCACCATGAGTCCGCCTGGTATCGAGCCCCCGTTGGAGTTGCGATGAACCTACCCAAAGGTGCTTGCCCTATGAGTAGCTCGAGTCAGATACCGCTCCGTGCTCGAGGTATCGCTGATCTGGTGCGTCGGATGATGGACGAAATCCGGCCGCGGCTGATCGAGGCGGCGCTGACAGGCAGGCGCGCGGAACACGATAATCCCAGGCATGGCGATAATTTTCTTTCGGACTTCGATCTGTGGATGCATCAACGCTACAAAGAGTTGCTCGTCGAGCACATCCCGTCGTTCGTCTATGCCTCAGAGGAGGCGGATCCGGAAGTCGTTGGGGGCGAGGTCGATCCGGATCTCTGTGTGCTCGTCGATCCGCTCGATACGAGTGAGATGGCGGTGCGAGGGTTGTACGGTTATACCCACGTCCTGGTCTATTCCCGCGAGCTGGCGCGGCCTGTTTTTGCCGTGGTCGGCGACATCTTCCATCATGTCCAGATCTACCTGGCCGCCCTCGGTGACGATGGCACTGATCGAGCATTCATGCTGACTGTGGGCGGGGGCGAACACATCCTTGAAAAGCCTTCGTCTGCATCGCTTTCGGAAGCGCTGGTCACGAACTATCTGATGCGGCCAGAGCAGCGGTTCCAACCCCTGGCTCTGCAGCAGGAGCTGATGCGGGCGCTGAGCGCACCGTCCCGCGATGGAAAGTCAAGGGGGCGCATCGGTGTCGACTTCGGGTCGATCGGACTCTGTCACGTAGCAGCCGGATTCTCGGACGCCATGGTCGAATTCGCGAAAGGTTTCGCGATCTGGGACTTGTCGCCAGGACGCTACGTTCTGCACGCCGCAGGCGGGACTGTGGTCGACCTGCACGGGACCTCGATTCCACTGGACTGCCGTCTGGGCTCGATGTCCGACATCAAGCGCGCCATGAGCAAGCGTCAAAAGTTCATTGCCGCCGGAAACCCTGAGCTCGCCGATGAGATACGAGCATCGCTGCGTCTGTGAGTTGTGCGGCCACGCAGAATCCGGCGCTGGCCCGATCCGGCCGCCCATCCGCTGATCCCGAAGAGTGGTCATTTTGCTTCGGGCGCGCTGGAACGTGTTCTAGTTTGGAGGCATGGTCGTACGGACGGGGAGAGTCATGGGGCTGGTTCTGGATCGGGTCGAGGAGTACTCGGAGGAGATTCGGGAGGCGGGGGTGGAGGGGGACAAGTTGATGCGGTTATCCGATACTTCGGCTGGGCGGCTGCGGGAGGCGGGAGCTATTCGGATGTTGCAGCCGAAGCAGTATGGGGGGCTCGAGGTGCATCCGCGGGAGTTTGCGGAGACCACGATGGGGATCGGGGGGATGGATGGGGCTGCGGGGTGGGTTACTGGGATTGTTGGCGTACATCCTTGGGAGTTGGCGTTTTTCGATACCAAGGCGCAGGACGAGGTGTGGGGAAGCGATCCGGATACTTGGATGGCGTCGCCTTATGCGCCGATGGGGGTGGCGACGCCGGTGGATGGTGGGTATCTGCTCAGTGGGCGGTGGTCGTTCTCGACCGGTACGGATCATTGTCAGTGGGTGATGATCGGGGCGGCTCTTGGCGACGAGCGGGGCAAGCGGGTGATGCCGCCACAGACGATGCATGTGTTGTTGCCGCGCAGCGATTATGAGATCGATCAGGAGAGTTGGGATGTTGTCGGTCTGCGAGGGACCGGGAGCAAGGATTTGATCGTCAAGGATGCGTTCGTTCCGGCGTATCGCACGATAGACGCGGCGAAGGTGTTCGATGGCACTGCAGCGAAGGAGGCGGGGCGTACCGAGACGCTCTACAACTTTCCGTTCTCGTGCATCTTCCCGCTCGGCATCACCTCGTCACTGATCGGAATTGCCGAGGGCGCGTTGGCGTGTCACATCGCGGCACAGAAATCGCGGGTGGCGATCACCGGTATCCCGATCAAAGAAGATCCGTATGTGCTGTACGCGATCGGTGATGCGGCCGCCGAGATCGCGGCGTCGCGGGCCGCGATCCTCGAAACGGTGGACCGGTTCTGGGACCTGGTCGACCAGGGCAAGGAAGTCACCTTCGAGATGCGCGCGATCGGTCGCCGCACCCAAACCGCCGCCGCATGGCGGGTAGTCCGCGCCGTCGACGAAATCTTCGCCCGCTCGGGCGGCGGTGCGCTGCAAATGAAGACACCGCTGCAACGCTTCTGGCGCGACGCACACGCGGGCCTGTCCCACGCCATCCACGTACCGGGCTCGATCTTCCATTCGTCAGCTCTGACTCAACTCGGCGGTGAGCCCCAGGGAATCCATCGCTCGATGATCTGATCTCTCACCGGCGATTTCGCGGTGTTTGTCTACGGCTTCGACAACAAGGTGTCCAGCGCGGAGACGGTGGCCGCATTGCTCACGTGGTGGATCGTGGTGATTCCCACGGACTCGGCTCCTGCGACTGCTATCTCTGAGTCGTCTATGAACACCGTCTCGCAGGGGTCGACGTCTAGGCGCGCGCAGGCCAGGAGGTAGATCCGGGGATCGGGTTTGGCCATGCCGACCTCGTGGGAGTACACGATGTCGTCGACCAAATGCTCGAAACCGTAGGCGGCTCTTTCGCGTTCGCGGGCGCCGACGAAACTGTTGCTCAACAGTCCGGTGCGGTATCGCGGGCGCAATGCGCGGAGGTATTCGATCAGTTCGGTGTTCGCGACGCCGAGATACTGTTCCCACATGTCGGCGATCACGGCGTCGGCGACCGACTGATCGATGGCCAGACCTACCCGGATCGCCTCGTGTATCTCCGATTCGGTGACCGTGCCGAGTTCGCCCGCTTTCCAGATATCGATCAGGGCCGGATCGATCTCGTCGGCCGATAGCCCGAGTCGCCCCAGCCAATCGCCGAGAAACGTCATCTCCGAGGTGATTTCGAGAACCCCGCCGATGTCGAACAGGACCGCGCGTACCCCCATACCGCACCAGTGTAGGGACAACCTATCCGCTAATTGGTCGACCTCGTTGCCAGATCAGGTAAGGCCAGCAGGTTTCGGTGGCGCGATGACCGATTCGGCCGTCAACGGGCACTCGGTTGCCTCGAGTGCAATCATGATCGCCATGACACCTTCGGTCTACCTCATCTCCGGCATTCAGGCGGCCGGAAAGTCGACGGTGGCGCAGGCGCTGGCCGAGCGGTTGCCGCGGTCGGCGCATGTGCGGGGCGATACGTTTCGGCGGTTCGTGGTCGGCGGGCGCGAGGAGATGCGTCAGGAGCCGTCGCAGGAGGCGCTGCGGCAGCTGTGTCTGCGGCATCGGCTGGCCGCCAAGGCTGCTGATGCTTATGCGGCGGAGGGGTTTACGGCGATCGTGCAGGACACGGTGCTGGGGGAGTTGATGCAGTACACCATTGATCAGATCGAGACGCGGCCACTGTTCGTGGTGGTGCTGGCGCCGCGGCCGGAAGTTGTTGCCGCGCGGGAGGCGGGGCGGGGGAAGTCCGCCTACGGGGCGTTCAGTGTCGCGGAGTTGGATGCGGCGCTGTGGCAGAGCACGCCGCGGGTCGGATTGTGGCTGGACACTTCGTATCTCACGGTTCAGCAGACCGTCGACGAGATATTGGCCCGCGCGCAGCCGGTGACATAGGGCCGCTATGGCATGTCCTGCGGCGCGCTCAGCGGGGTGAGCGGCTTGGTGGCGGGACCTTCCAGGAGCGTCCCGTCGGGCGCGAAGCGGGAACCGTGCAGCGGACAGTCCCAGGAGCGTTCGGCATCGTTCCAGCGGACGATGCCGTAGAGATGCGGGCAGACGGCGGACAGTTCGGTGGTGGTGCCGTCGACCGTGCAGGTGGCGGTGGGCCGTACTCCGCGCCGTTCGACAGTGCCGCAGCCCTCCGCAGGTACCTGGTCGGAGGTGTGGGTCGCCATGCGTAGCCACCCGGCCGTGAGTTGCTGGGCCACAGCACTGTTCGAGAGGGTGGCGGACGGCAGCGCCTTGAGTTCGTCCGGCCGCCAACTGGCCAACGCCCCACTCCAGCTCGGTGGCTTACCGGTGATGCGTCCGGCGAGCGCCAGTGCCGCGGCAACACCGTTGGTGAGGCCCCATTTCGCGTATCCGGTGCCGACCAGAATGTTGTCCTGCCCTGGCAGCAACGGGCCGACATAGGGCAGTTCGCCGACCGGAGTGTAGTCCTGAGCCGACCACTCCTGCATGGGTTCCGCTGTGGGGAACCAGGTTTGCGTCCAGCGCAGCAACTCGTCGACCTGCCGGCGCTCCGACCTGGTGCGCCCGACGACGTGACCGTTCCCGCCGACCAGCAGCACGTCGCCGTCGGGTGTCGGCGCGTAACGCAGTGAGCGAGTGGGTTGTCCTGCACTGAGGTACATTTCGTGCGGAATCGGCTCGTCCACGTGGAAGGCCGCGAGATAAGAGCGCTGAGCCGTGAGCCGGGCGAAGAACCCACCACGATCGAGAATCGGTGTACCGGTGGCCAGCACAACTGTTCCCGCACCGAGATCCCCATGCTCGGTCTCCACGGTGAGATCCCCGTTCAACCCACCGCGCACTCCGCGCACCATGGTCGACTCATAGACCGGCGCCCCATGCGATTCGACCTCGGCGGCGAGCGCGGCCAGCACCGCCATCGGATCGACCTGAGCCTGATCATCCAGCCGCACTGCACCGTACGACGGGAACGGCACCGCCAATTTCGCCACCATCTCGGTGGCCAGTCCCGCCTCCCGCGTCGCCTCGAATTCCGCTCGCACCTTGCCGATTTCGGCCTCCGACTGCGCGTAGGTGAGCGCGGCGACCTGCTGCACCCCCACTCCGTGCTCCTCGCAGAACCGCAACAACCATTGCTGCCCTGCACGATTCGCCGCGACATAGTCGCGCAGTGTGCCCGCGGTATGCCGCCGGCGAATCTGCTGGGCCCGAGTTCCTTGGAGCAGACTGATCTTTCCGGTGGTGGCACCGGTGGTACCCGCACCGACCCGTCGCCCTTCGACCACCGCCACCTCGACGCCACTCTCGGCCAGCAACAGCGCGGTCACCAATCCGGTGAGACCGCCGCCGATCACGACAGTGTCGAAGCGCGATCCTGGCGTCAATCGCAGCCGTGCCGGAACCTCTGCGTCGTTCAACCATAGTGGCGTCATAACCACGGCATAGCCGGTGTGCCGATCGGCAAACCCACCGGTTGCCGCAGGAAAATCGGTATCTGAACCGCAGAAGTTTCCGAGCGGAAGAACGTTTCCTTGCCTAAGATCATCCCATGAATGTGCGCGCAAGGGAGTATGGGCTGCAATTCCCTGGAGCCACCGGAGATTTGAACGCGATTACCGACGTTCCTGGTGTCGAGGTCGGCTACACCACCCTCATCCGGGGCGAGGACGTGCGCACCGGCGTCACGGCGATCCTGCCGCGCGGCCGCGAACGGGTGTTCACTCCCTGTGCGGCAGGCTGGTATTCGCTCAACGGCAACGGCGAGATGACCGGAACCACCTGGCTCACCGAGACGGGTTCGCTGGCACTGCCGATCCTGATCACCAACACGCACGCGGTCGGCACCTGCCATCGCGGCATCATCGACTGGCTGATCGGCGCGTTTCCCGAATTGCCCGACGACTGGTCACTTCCGGTGGTCGCCGAAACCTGGGACGGCTATCTCAACGACATCAACGGCACCCATGTCACCTCCGCCGACGCGGTGGCCGCGATCGACGCCGCGGCGGGCGGCGCGATCGCCGAGGGCAGCGTCGGCGGCGGCACCGGCATGAACTGTTACGGCTTCAAGGGCGGCAGCGGAACCGCTTCGCGCCGAGTCGGTTACGGCAAGGACACCTACACGGTCGGCGCCTTCGTGCAGGCGAATTTCGGCTCCCGGAAAGAACTTACGATCCGCGGCGTCCCCGTCGGGCCACTGCTGGCCGAGGACGATCCGCTGGGGGAGTGGACCGCACCGTCGGGCTCCGGCTCGGTCATCGTCGTCATCGCGACCGACGCCCCGCTGCTGCCCGGCCAACTGACCGCGCTGACCCGCCGGGTGCCACTCGGCTTGGCCCGCACCGGAACCAGCGGCTCCCACTTCTCCGGCGACATCTTCCTCGCCTTCTCGACCGCCAACGAGGGCGCACTCACCAGCACCTTCCCGAACGCCGAAACCCCGTACGAGCAACTGACATTCATCCCGTGGGGCCAGCTCAACCCGTTCTACGACGCGGTCGTGCAGGTCGTCGAGGAAGCCGTGGTCAACGTGCTGTTCGCCGGTGAGACGATGATCGGCCGCGGCGGTCATCGCTCACCGGCGCTGCCGGTGGATCAGGTGCTGCGGTTGCTCACAACGAGCTGACGGTGCCCGTCATCAATTCCGCCTCGGTGGCCTCGTGCACGGCGAGCCAGCGCGCGAACTCCTCGAACGACTCCCTGCGGTCCGGTCCCGCCGTCGACTGCAGGTCGTCGAGTAATTCACGCATCCGGTTGTGTTGCAGAGCAAGGAGTTCCACGACGTTTCGGTGGTGACGCGCTGTCATGTGTTCGCCTCGTTCTGAACGGAATGTGTTCGGTTACTTCGGGACCAGGATGCCGGTCAGGTCGGCCTTGTTGATCGGGGTGTCCGGGTTGGCCTGTGCCACGCACATCAGTTTGATAGATGCGATGGCCGCATCGATAGTTTGGCCGTCAGGGGCCGACGAGTCATTGTTGCGTTCCTGCTCCAGGAATTTGGTGACGGTGATCCGCTGCTTGTCGGCATCCTGCGCGGTGAACTCGCTGCACGGCGTGCTGCCGCCCTTGTTGACGAGCTTCTTCGGCTCGTCACCGCAGCCGCCGACGAAGAACGCCGCGATGAGCACGAACACGAAGAACTTGGTGGTCTTGATCATGGTCAGCCTCCGAATCCGACAAGGGCACTGGCAAGGTCATCGGTGTCGAGCGCCCCGAGCGCCTGCTGGCGCACATCGGGACAGTGTTGCGTGGTGATCTGGTCGACGACGCCACGGTCCTTCAGCACAGCGCCGTTGAGTCCGCCGTTGCGGGCCGCCCAGTCGTGCACGGTGCCGTTGAAGGAGACTCGGCCGACCGCCGCGCCGTCGGTGCGCCACTTGTCGATGTCCGGGCGCATCATGTCGCACAACTGTTTTGCCGCTGCGGCGGAGATCTGGGCGTCGGGGTCGGGCACCTCGGGCGAGGCCGACGGCATCGAGAAGACGATGGTGCTGTTCGTCGCGGTGGCCGGGGTCGCTGGGCCCAAGTTATTGTCCGAACACGCGGCGACCAGCGGTGCCGACGCGAGCACACCGGCGATCAGCAGCGCGCGCAGCACCGGCCGATGGTGCGATCGGCTCATCTCAATGACCTGCCTGATCGGTGAGGTTCAAGCCCTCACGGTTCTTCAGGCGACGATGTTCGAGCACGACCAGGAGAATGCCCAAGCCGATGCACACCACGGTCGCGATGGAGCCGATGATGACCCAGCCGCCGAAGCCGTATCCGGCCGCCGTGAGCGTCAGCCCAAGGCCGACCAGGCCGATCGCCACCAGAATGATGCCGGGCCAATTGCGGGCGTCCTCGATGGATTCCCCGACGTGGGCACGCGAGGTCCTGGTGTAGTCCGGGAAGTTGTCGTCGGGGCGGCCGTGGTGTTCGGCGCCGCTGTGTCCCGTGGTCGTCTCGTCCGGTCCGGGGAGCATAGGGATCCTTTCTGGTCCTACCCACCGAAGAGGGGGCATTCGACCGCATACCCGGCCAGCCGAAGATCAATCGGTGGCGCGCAGCACCTGCTCGGTCGCGGAGACGATCGCGATGTCCGGGATGGCGTCGAGGCCGTACCGCCCGCACGGCGCGGTCTGATCGCCGAGCACGATGGTCGGCACGCCGTAGGGCGCCCAGCGCCGGGCGGGCACGACCGGTGCGAACAGCGAAACGACGGGGGTTGCCACCGCGGCGGCCAACGGGGCGGCGCCGGTATTCGGGGCGACCACCGCGTCGGCATCACGCAGCACGGCGGCGAAGCAGGCCAGATCGGTGACCCCGCCGAGATCGCGGGCATGCCCGTCGGCGACGGTGTCGGTGAGCGCCCGCTCGGCCGCGCTGCCGGTCACCACCACGCGATGGCCCGCCTCGGCCAGCGCCGCGGCCACCTGCCTGCTGCGCGGCGCCGACATCCGCCGGGCCGGCTCGGTGGCACCGGGATGCAGCACGACATAGCCTGGGCCACCGGTCAATTCGGCGACCTCGGGCAGATCGTCGCGCACCCGCAGCCGGTGACCGCCCGGCGGATAGCCCGCCGCGACGGCCAGCGACAACGCTCGAATCTGTTCCGGCATATCGTCGTTCACGCGGTGACGGACGTCGAGCAGCGAGCCGGCCTCGTCGGTGGTGATCGCACTGATCCGCGGCACACCCGCCATCCGGAGCAGGAGCGCGAGCGGCAACGGGGACTGATGCGCCGAGGTGCTGATGAGCGCCTCGTCCGGCGCCAGCATGCGCACGCATTCGATCAGCGCGCGCACGCCCGCATCGGTCAGCGGCGGCGGATCGGCTGCCAGCCAGGCGGCCTCGAATTGCAGCACCCGGTCCACGCCGGGGAGCAGCGCGGCGGCCGAACTGCCTCGCGGGCCGGCGAGAAAGGTGACCGAGTCCGCTCTGCGTGCGACAGCGCGCACGGCAGGCCCGGCGAGGAGCACATCACCTGCGCTGTCCAGTCGCGCCACCAGCACGTGCCCGGTCATCGGGTAGACAACGCTCGGTGCGCGGCGGTCCGGTATCGCTTCGTTTCAGTCGTCGGCGCATCCATACGACACGTGTGCCCGGGCCGGCAAATCCGAAACGCCCGCTCTCCATCGATGGCCGATCAGGTGGCGGCGGGCACCAATTCGTAAACCCGGTAGGCGGCGTGGATGACCGGCTGGGCGACATTGCGCACCGGGACACCGCCCGGTGTCTTCCCGTGTTCGCTGCCCGCGTGGGCGTGGCCGTGCAGTGCGAGATCGGCGCCGAATTCGTCGATCGCCTTGCCGAGCAGGTGGGAGCCGAGGAACGGGTACAACTCCGGCGGCTCGCCGATCAGGGTGTCGGTGACGGGGGAGTAGTGGGTGAGGGCGAGGGTGACATCGGTGGAAAGCTCCGCCAGTGCCGACCCGAGCGAGGCCGCGAGATCCGCTGTGTGCCCGGCGAATTCGCGCATCAACCGCTCGCCGAAGATGCCCGCGCACTTGCCTTCGTAGCCGCCGCCGAAGCCTTTGGTTCCGGCGATGCCGAGCGTCCGGCCGTCGATGTCGAGCGTGACCGCGGTGCCCTCCAGGACGGTGATGCCGTGGTCGCACAGCATGGCCGCGATATCGGCTTCGGCGTCGCTGTGGTGATCGTGGTTGCCGAGCACCGCGACCACGGGAAGGCCGAGGTCGGTGAATTCGGCGGCCACCACCCGTGCCTCGTCCAGGGTGCCATGGTGGGTCAGGTCGCCGGCCAGTAGCAGTGCATCGGCCCGCCCCGGCAGTTCGAGCAGTTCGGGCCGGAGCAGGCCGGCCGAGTCGGTGCCGAAATGGACATCGCCGATCGCCGCGATCCGCATGAGGCTCAACTCTCTCCGTTGTCGATGGACTGGACGCCTACGTCGGGGCGCGCACTGCGGTGGTACCCGGCGGATACCTGGTTAATCGCGGGGTGACCGGGTACACGTTTTCGTGCGCGACGGCCAGTAATGGAAGGGCGAGTGGGAGATGACCGAGGACGACTCGTCGAGGCGATCGAGCGGGCATGAACCGCTCGGGCCCGGCAGTGACGACACCTGGAACCGGGACGTGCGCGGTGAGACCGAAACCGAACGGCTGGACCGCAATTGGGGCACCCTCATCCAGGAACTGCGGGTCGTGCAGACCGGGGTGCAGTTCCTCATCTCGGCACTGTTGATCGTGCCGTTCCAGGCGTCGTTCGGGACGCTGTCGCACCCGCTGCGGGTGCTCTATCTGATCACCCTGTGCGCCGCGATCGGGGCGACCGTGTTTCTGGTCGCGCCGGTGTCCTGGCATCGAATCCTGTTCCGGCGGCATCGTCTCGGCAACGTGGTCGCCGCGGCCCACCGGTGTGCGATGGCCGGTGTCGGCCTGCTCGGCATCGCGTTGACCGGGGCCATGGTGCTGGTGGTGAGCATGGTCGCCGGAACGGCCGGTGGCGTAGTCGCCGGGGTGACCATCGCGGTGCTGTTCCTGGTGGCGTGGCTGTTCGCGCCGCTGTATTGGCGTGGACCGAGCGAGCCCGGCGACCGGTGACGGTCAGCGGGCCGAAACGACGTCCCCGGCGTGCGCGGGCGCGGCCCGGTGATAAGCGGTGAGCGTTTCGAGGGCGACCTGATCCCAGGCGTAGCGGCTCGCGGCGCGCTGATATCCGGCCGCACCCCAGGTATCGCGCAGGGTCTTGTCTTCGAGCAGCTGGCGGACCGCCCTGGCTACCGTGAGCGGATCCGGCGGTGCGACGAGCCTGCCGGTGACGCCGTCGACGATGGTGTCGAGCAGGCCGCCGACCGCAGTGGCCACCACCGGCTTCCGGCACGCCATCGCCTCCAGGGGCACCATGCCGAACGGCTCGTACCACGGGGTGCAGAGCACCACATCGGCCGAGCGATACCAGCGCGGCAACTCAGACCGGTGGACGTGGCCGAGCATCCGAAGCCGTTCCTGCACACCGTATTCCATCGCCAGCCTGCGCAGCCGCCTGCCCTCGCTGTCGTCCTCGATATCGTCACCGACCGGGCCGCCCGCGATCACCAGTTCGGTATCGGGCAACTCCTGCAGCGCCTTGATCGCAACGTCGAATCCCTTGCGCGGCACCAGTCTTCCGACCGCGAGCACGCGGTGCATGCGGTGTCGCTGGTTGCGTTCGGCGGCCGGGCCTTCCGGCGTGAACGTGGACAGGTCGACCCCGCTCGGCACGATCGAGATACGGAACCGGGGAACGCCCATCCTGGTCAGCTCCATCAGCTCGTCCGAGCTGGTCGCCACGATATGCGCTGCGCGCCCGGCGATCAGCCGTTCGAAGCGGATGCGCGAGCGCGGGCTGGTGTCGGCCAGGCCCTGATGGCGGCGCCGCACGGTGCCGAGCGCGTGGAAGGTGACCACCACCGGAATCCCGTGTGCGCGTGCGGCCAATTCCGCTGCGAGGCCGGACATCCAGAAGTGCGCGTGCACGATGTCGGGGGTGTCGAGACCCCACTGGCGCTGCAGGAAAGTGCCGAAATCGCCTAGGTGCGGCAGACTTTGGTCGCGCGGCAGCGGTTCGGCCGGCCCCGCGGTCACGTGCACCACGCGGTAGCCCGCGTCTGTGACGATCTCGGCGGGCAGCTTCGGATCGTCACGACGGGTGTACACGGTGACGTCGTGTCCGCGCCGCACATAGGCGGCGGCCAATTCCGCGACATGGACGTGCTGGCCGGTCGCGGTGGTCGCGCCGGGCCCGGTAAGCGGGCTGGCGTGTTCGGAAACCATGGCAATCTTCACGATGTGCTCCGTTCTCACCACGGGTGACAGGCACACTGCGACGCTGCGTGGTGCCCGCGACCAGGCATCGCGTGACATGTGTTGAATTCGGATACGTCCCAGTTATGCCCGTGCGCACGAGAACGAAACCCCGGACGCCGCTTCGTGATACGAGAGGGGGTCTCAGATCATCGACACGATGATGCCGACCGCGACCGCGGTGCAGGCGACCACGAACAGCATCGTCGCGATCATCGCGCCGACGCCGGTGCCGGGAAACTGGTGACCGGGCGAAACGCCACCGCCCGGCGCCAAGTCCGGGGTGGTCAGCGGGGCGGGGTCCATGGTCGTGATCGGATCGGGCTGCATTGATAAGGCGTACCCGATCACCGGATCGGCAATCCGCCGCGGTTCGGCCGCCCGCATTGTGGGTAGCCGACCAGCACGAGGACGCCTGCGCGCCCAACTGCACAGCGCCGGTGACCTGCGGGTCACCCGTGACGCTGTGACATCAGTGGCGGTCCGTGCAACACTGTAGGGAGGTTGAGACTACAGCCGACCCCGGTTCGACGCAGGGCGCACCACACCCGCCGAAACCGGTCGATAGGAACGTAGCAGCAACCGATTCGTACAGTTGCGACAGTTGTTCGCTCCCTTCTTTTCCCATCGGCCGAACCTGTCGCGTAGAACTGGTATTCCCCCCTTATACGGGAGGTTCAGTTATGTCCGCTAGTTCCGCTGTCTTCGAGCACGCCGAAGGCGTGCACCGGAACGGCTCGGGGCCGCGCGCCGGCCACTCCTGGGCGCAAGGCGTAGACCGTCGCCAGCAATGCGTGGTGGTCCGCGTCGAAGGCGAATTGGATGCGGCCGCTAGTCCGCAATTCTTTGCCACGATCGAACGGGCGGTCCGCTCGAACTGTCACGCCGTGGTGATCGATCTGCGAGCGGCGAAATTCCTCAGTCTCCGGACCGCCGACGGGCTCGGCTCGGTCAAACGACGCGCCGCGGGCGACGGCACCGATGTGCGTATCGTGGCCGGTCGGCAGGCGATCGAGCGGTCGCTCGAGGTCTCCGGCGTGCGGCAGCTGTTCAACCACTATCCGTCGATGCAAGCGGCATTGGACGCGTAGGGAGCACCTGATTCACCTGTGCCGCCGATTTCGGCGTGGCGAGCGTTGATCTGGCTGCGTGCCGCTGGTCAACGACGGATACTTGCGCTGTGAATGAAATGGGGCCGGTCCAGCCCGAGGATTCCCTCGCGCTGGACCGGGTGATCGGATTAGGGACACCGCAGAGTGTCGGTAGTTTTCGTTTCTGGTTCGCCGATCAGCGTTGGGAATGGTCGGACGAGGTCGCCACGATGCACGGCTATTCACCGGGCACCGTCGCACCGACTACCGATCTGCTGCTGACCCACAAGCACCCCGACGATCGCGCCCAGGTGGCCAACGCGTTGGCCAAGTCCATCGACGAGGGCGAGCCGTTCTCCAGCAGGCACCGGATCATCGACACCGAGGGCGGCATCCATCACGTCATCGTCGTCGCCGACCACCTGTTCGACCACGAGGGCCAGGTCGCGGGCACGGCCGGTTACTACATCGACGTGACCGACACCCTCGAACACCACCGGCAGGAAGCCCTGGACGACGCGCTCCCCGAACTGTGGGCCTCCCGCGCGGTGATCGAGCAGGCCAAGGGCGCGGTGATGCTGGTCTACGGCGTCAGCTCGGAACAGGCGTTCCGGGTACTCAGTTGGCGCTCGCAGGAGACCAACATCAAGCTGCGCACGCTCGCCTCGCGCCTTGTCGCCGACCTCGGCTCGCTGACCAGCTCGACCGTCGGATTACGCACCCAATTCGACCATCTGCTGCTGACCGCGCACCAGCGGATCGACGTGGGCTGATCTCGCGCGCACGTTTCGGGTGTACCGCGGCGGGTACGACGGTAGGGATGAGGAGCGCCGCGACCTTGGAGTTCTGGCCTGTCGCGGTGTCGGGCAGCGGGCAGCCCGGAAGAACTCGGCGAGACGAGTATCCGACGTCTCCGGGCTGGCTGCGAGAGCAAGGTGGTGATGGGCATGGGGGAATGGACTTCCCGATCCTCAACGGAAACAACAACAATCGGCGTCCGGATCCCCGCGCAGCTGGAACAGTTGACGATGTTGCGCGCGCTCGCCGAGACGGTCGCCCTCATCGCCGATTTCGCGCTCGATGAGGTCACCGACATTCGCCTCGCGCTGGACGAGGTGGCCACCTCGCTGATCCTGGACGCGGTGCCCGGCTCCGGCCTCGATTGCGAATTCACCTATGACAGCAGGCAAATGTTCGTCCATGTCGCCTCCGTGGCCACCTCGGAATCGGTGGTGGGACAGGCCGGATTCGGCTGGCATATCGTGCGCACGCTGACCCATTCGATCGCCGCGGCGCAGGCCCCGTTCGACGGCGTCCTTTCCGGGTATCCGACTGTCGTCGACTTCAGTTGGATACGAGGGGCTTCGGATGGCGGGTGAATCGAGATCACGCGGCGACAGCTACGACAATATCGAGCCACTCTTCGAGAAGATCGCCGCGCTGCCCGAGGACGACCCGCGGCGCGAGCCGATGCGCGAGGAGCTGATCGGGCGCTGTCTGCCGCTCGCCGAGCACATCGCGCGTAAATTCGCCGGGCGCGGTGAGAATTTCGACGATCTGCTGCAGGTCGCCCGGCTCGGTCTGGTGCAGGCCACGGACCGGTTCGACGTCACCCGCGGCTCGTCGTTTCTGGCGTTCGCGGTGCCGACCATCATGGGCGAGGTGCGCAGGCACTTCCGGGACAACACCTGGTCGGTGCGAGTACCGCGGCGCACCAAGGAGATTCAGCTCAGCATCGGCGTGACGGTGGAGGCGCTGTCGCAGCGGCTCGGCCGGATGCCGCGCGCCCGCGAGATCGCCGCGGAATTGGACGTCGATCTGGTCGAGGTCACCCAGGCGCTGATCGCGGGCAATGCCTACCAGTCCTCGTCCATCGACGCGGTGGCCGGCGACGACATCGAGAACGCGCCGCTGCCGCTGCTGGAAAGCCTTGGGGCAGAGGAGCCCTCCTACCATCTGGTGGAGGACTTCCTCGCCGTTCGTCCACTGATCGAAGAGCTGCCCGAGCGGGAGCGTCAGGTGCTGATCATGCGGTTCTTCGAGAACAAGACGCAGACCCAGATCGCAGACGTGCTGGGTGTCTCCCAGATGCACGTCTCGCGGATTCTGTCGAGAACCCTGAATCAGCTGCGCGAGCAGGCATTACGGGATTGATTGCCCGAATAGCCGGAAACCACAAGGGCTGAATCAGCTGAATCACAGGGGATTTGGCGGGGCGGGTTGGGCAGGCGGGAACGGTCCGCCCGGTTCCGGGACGGGTGGCAGCGGGCTCGGCCCACCGGGGTTCGGCGGGGCCGGTGCCGGATCGGGTCCGGGAACCGGGGATATCGGGTCGGGCGGCGCGGGCGCCGGGTCGGGCCCGGGTACCGGCGGGACCGGATCGGGGCTGGGATACGGCGGTGGGATCGGGCTCGGTTCGGGAGAGATCGGACTGGTCATGTGTATTCCTCCTCGGGTGGGTAGTTACCCACCCGAGGACACCTGAATCGGCCGCATTCGCCACTCGATTGCGGGTGACTCGCCTCACAGACGCACTGCCGGTCAGCGTTTTTCGGCACCCGCATGCCCACAATCGACGGTCGAGTGACCAACAGCCGGTTTGCACGAAGTTCACGTCGGGTACGTGAAAGACAGCCGGACATACGATGCCGATGGCTCAGGAGCTCGTTTATGAACGATCACCGACTAGGCACCCGGAATCCGTACGCCGGATCGGGGAGCGCGAGGTCGCCGAAATACCAGCAGGAAATGCAGTCACCAGAGTGGATGGTTCGCACCCGCGCCACGAATGTGGAGCGCACGCGCGTCACCCAGAATCACGACATCATCCGGCAGTGGGCGGAGCGGCGTGGTGCGCGCCCCGCGACCATGCCGGGCAGTGAAGACGAAGGGCGACTCCGGGTGCTGCGCTTCGATTTTCCGGGCTACGGGGGTGCGGTGCTGCGGCCGGTGGATTGGGACGCGTGGTTCGCCACCTTCGATGAGCGGCACCTGCATTTCCGCTATCAGGATCGGCGCGCGGACGGGACGCCCAGCAATTTCAATCGACTGGAACGCCCGACTCGCGAAGATCGCTGAGGTCGCGATACACCCTCGCGGCAATGCGCATGAACAGCACGTAGCTGCAATGTGTCAGGAGTCACGTAACGGTTGCGTAACGGTGTGAGTGGGTACAGGGTGGAGGTGACGAGCCTGACTCTTGATCGAGCGTCCAGTTGACGTTTACCAAACGGTTGGTCCGGGTAATTGGAAGCTCGGCAACAAGGTGGCTCGAACAGCGGAATGTCGCGTCGGTATGGGGATGCGAAGTTCCGTACCGGCGATGTGTTCTGCGCGTCTGCGAAGGATAGGTATTTGAGCGCGAACCTCATGATCGTGGAGGACGACGACCGGGTCCGTGGTGCGCTGCGGCTCGCCATGGAGGACGAAGGCTATGACGTCGAGGAGGCGGAAGAGGCCGAGGACGCGCTCACCCATCTGCGCAGCAACGGTGTTCCCGATGTGATGATCGTCGATCTCATGCTCGGCGGCATGGATGGTTTCGATTGCATCCGCGAGATCCGCCGCGAGCACGACGTGCCGATCATTGTGGTGAGTGCCCGCGACGATACCCACGACGTGGTGGCCGCGCTGGAAGCCGGCGCCGACGACTTCGTGACGAAGCCGTTCGAGATCAAGGAGATCACCGCGCGGATGCGGGCGGTGCGCCGCCGCGCCCGGCCGACCGTCGAGCGTGACGCGCCGCAGGAGATGGTGCTCGACGCTCACCCGGACACCCCGCTGGTGCTCGCGCAGGACGGCGGCGTGGTCCGGCGCGGCGACGAGGAGATCCGGCTGACGCTCACCGAGTTCCGGCTGCTGTGTGAGCTGGCCGAGGCGCCGGGCCGGGTGCTCAGCCGCACCGTGTTGCTCGAACGTGTGTGGGACCAAGGGTTTTTCGGTGACGAGCGGATCGTCGACGTGCACATGCGCAGGCTGCGCACCAAGATCGAGAGGGATCCGTCCGATCCACGCATCGTGGTCACCGTGCGCGGGCTCGGCTATCGCCTCGATGTCCAGCGCTGAGCGCTGGTTCGATCCGAAACGCTGGAGTCTGCGCGGCCGGGTGTCCGCCATGTTCGCGGCGATCGCCGCGCTCATGTCGCTGGTGCTCGTCGTGTCGGTGTTCACCATCAGCCGCAGCTACCTGGAACACGCGCAGGCCGGCGGCACCGGCCTGCAGTCGAATCTGAACCTGCTGCGCAATGTGCTGATCGGCTGCGCCGTGGTGGTGACGCTGATCGGTGCCGGGGTCGGCTGGTGGGCGAGCAGGCGCGTGCTGAAGCCGCTGCATCAGCTGGCCGGCGCCGCGGCCGAGATCGCCTCGGGTGACCTGGATTTGCGCCTGTCCGCCACCGAAGACCAGGATCTGGCGACCACGGTGCAGTCGTTCAACAGCATGGTCGACTCGCTGCAGCGCCGGATCGAGCGGGAGCATCGGCTGTTCGGGGACGTCAGTCACGAATTGCGTACGCCGCTAACCACTTTGATGGCCAGTGTCGATGTGCTCAATCGGCATAGCGCGGATCTGCCCGAACGTTCGCAGCGGGCGCTCGGTCTGGTCACCGTCGAGGTGGACCATCTGCGGCGGTTGCTCGACGATCTGCTGGCCTTGGCGCGGGTCGAGGCGGGCATGCATCGCGGCGATATGGAACCGCTGTCGGTGCGCGATCTGCTGACCCACACCCTCGCCGAGCGGCGGTATGCGCCGGAACTGCTGAGCATCGCCGACGACGTAGTGGTGCGCGGCCGCAAGCTCGAGCTGGAGCGCGCGGTGGGCAACCTGCTGCGCAACGCCGATCTGCACGGCGGTGGCGTCGTGGCGGTGACCGCGGACCGCCGGGGCGGCGATGCGGTGATCGTGGTGGACGACGCCGGGCCCGGCGTGCCCGCGCTGGACCGGGTTCGTATCTTCGAACGTTTCGCGACAGCACGCAGCGGACGGCGTTCCGCGACGGGCACCGGCATCGGCCTCGCGCTGGTCTCCGAGACCGTCGCCAAGCACGGTGGCCAGGTCGAATGCGCCGATCGCCCGGGTGGCGGCGCGCGGTTCGTCGTCACCTTGCCCGGACTCGAGGCAATCGAGTCGTAACACAACCGTAATGAAGTCGACCAGGTCACCTCAAAGTTGGTTCGTAAGCCTGGATAAGTACTAGCGACGAGGGAGTTGTATGCCACTGCCAACGTTGAACACCGCGGAGATCGAACGAATCCGCGTCGAACAGGCCGCAGCCGCACTTGGCTCCACCCAGACCCGCACTCGGCCGGGACCCGCCGTGGTCATGCGCGCCCCACGCGTCGGCGACGGTGCCCGGCTGTGGCAGATCGCGAAAGACTCTGCCGTGCTCGACACCAATTCGAGCTACGCCTACGTGCTGTGGTGTCGCGACTTCGCGGCCACCTCGGTGGTCGCCGAGGTACAGGGCCGCGTGGTCGGCTACGTGATCGGCTTCATCCGGCCGCAGGCGCCGGACACCGTCTTCGTCTGGCAGGTAGCCGTCGACCGGGCCCAGAAGGGCAAGGGAATCGGCGCACAGCTGCTGCACGCATTGCTCAACAATGTTGCCGCCCAAGGCGTTTCCACGCTGGAGACCACGATCTCGCCGGACAACGCCGCCTCGATCGCCCTGTTCAGCTCGGTGGCGCGGCGCCGCGGCGCCCGAATCAGCAAGCGCCCCTTGTTCGACGCAGGTGTCTTCCCGGACAGCCACGCGCCGGAAGACCTCTATCTCATCGCACCGACCGCTCGCACAACGCAGGAGGACCACCGATGATCACCGCCGATACGAGCATTTTCGAAAGTCTGGAATCCAATGTCCGCGGCTACTGCCGCAATTGGCCGACCGTGTTCACCAAGGCCAAGGGCAGCTGGCTACGTGACGAGGACGGCAACGATTATCTCGATTTCTTCGCGGGCGCAGGCGCGCTGAACTACGGCCACAACAACGATGTGCTCAAGCAGCCGCTGCTGGATTACATCGCGGGCGACGGCATCACGCACGGGCTCGACATGTCGACCTCGGCCAAGCGCAGTCTGCTCGTCACGTTGCGCGACACCATCTTTGCCCCGCGCAACCTGGACTACAAGGTGCAGTTCCCCGGCCCGACCGGCGCCAACGCCGTCGAGGCCGCGCTCAAGCTGGCCCGCAAGATCACCGGGCGGGAAACGATCGTCAGCTTCACCAACGCCTTCCACGGCATGACGCTCGGCGCGCTGTCGGTCACCGGCAACGCCGCCAAGCGGGCCGGCGCGGGGGTGCCGCTGGTGCACGCGGCGCACATGCCCTACGACGGCTACTTCGACGGCACCACCGCCGACTTCCAGTGGATGGAAAAGGTTTTGGACGACACCTCGTCGGGCTTCGACCGGCCCGCCGCGGTGATCGTCGAGACGGTGCAGGGTGAGGGCGGCGTCAATGTCGCTCGCGCCGAATGGCTTCGGCATCTGGCCGGGCTGTGCGAGGCCCGCGAGATCCTGCTGATCGTCGACGACGTGCAGATGGGCTGCGGCCGCACCGGCCCGTTCTTCTCGTTCGAGCTCGCCGGCATCACCCCGGACATCGTCACGCTGTCCAAGTCGATCGGCGGCTACGGCCTGCCAATGGCGCTGGTGCTGTTCAAGTCCGAGCTCGACCAGTGGTCGCCGGGTGAGCACAACGGCACCTTCCGCGGTAACAACCCGGCGTTCGTCACCGCGGATGTCGCGTTGCGGCACTACTGGTCCGACGGCTCGCTGCAGGCCTCGACGCTGGCCAAGGGTGACCGGGTCGCGCAGACGCTCGGCGGGCTCGCCGAGAACATCCCCGGCCTCTCGACCCGCGGTCGCGGCCTGGTGCAGGGCATGGTGTTCGAGGACGCCTCGCAGGCGAGCAAGGTCTGCCAGGTCGCCTTCGAGCGCGGCCTGTTGGTGGAGACCTCCGGTTCCACCGACGAGGTGGTGAAGTTGTTGCCGCCGTTGACAATTACCGATCAGGAACTCGACCACGGCCTCGGCATCCTCACCGGCGCCATCGATACCGTCTGCAGCGGAATGGGGGCGATCGCATGATCGTGCGTAGCACCGAAGAGATCACCGGCACCGAACGCGATGTGGCAGGGGAGGGTTGGCGCAGCAAGCGCATCATCCTCGGTGGCGACGGCGTCGGCTTCTCCTTCCACGAGACGACCATCGACGCGGGCACCACGCACGAATTCCACTATCGCTATCATGTGGAGGCGGTCTGGCTGATCGAGGGAACGGGCAGCCTCACCGATCTCGACAACAACGTCACCTACGTGCTCGAGCCGGGTTCGATGTATTTGCTGGACGAACACGAACGGCACCGCCTGGAGGCCCGCACCAAGATGCGGATGATGTGCGTGTTCAATCCGCCGGTCACCGGGCAGGAGGTCCACGACAGCAGCGGCGCTTACCCATTGGTCGCCGCGACGATCGGGGGATAGAGGTAGTAATGGTTTTGCTGCACACCGAAACTCGACCCGAGACCGGCTCGGCCGATCGTTACCCGACCCGGCTCAGCACTCCCGGAACCCATCTGGATCGCAAGGATCCGACGGTGTGGGGCCGAGTCGAGACCCCGGCGCTGGCCGGCTTCGAGACCGACGGTTTCGCCAGCGTCGACGCGTTGCTCACGCCCACCGAGGTAGCCGACTTCAGCGCCGAAATCGGCCGTCTCGCAGGCGATCCGTCACTGCGCGACGACGAGCGGGTGATCGTGGAGAAGTCGTCCAAGCGAGTGCGTTCGGTGTTCGAGGTGCACCGGCTCAGCGCGGCCATCGCCGACCTGACCCGGGAATCCCGGGTCGCCGGATTGGCCAGGCAGATCCTCGGTTCCGAGGTCTACCTCCATCAGAGCCGGGTGAACTACATGCCCGGATTCCGCGGCACCGGCTTCTACTGGCACTCGGATTTCGAGACCTGGCACGCCGAGGACGGCATGCCCGCGCCGCGAGCGGTCAGCCTGTCCATCGCGCTGACCGACAACTATCCGATCAACGGCAGCCTGATGGTGATGCCCGGCTCGCACCGGACGTTCGTGCCGTGCCTGGGCAGCACGCCGGCCGAGCACTATCGGGAGTCGTTGCAGGAGCAGGAAATCGGGGTGCCGACCCAGGACGACATCACCACGCTGGCCAATACCTATGGCATCAGCCAGTTCACCGGCCGGGCCGGCTCGGCGCTGCTGTTCGACTCGAACCTGATGCACGGCTCGTCGAACAACATCACCCCGTTCCCGCGCTCGAACATCTTCCTGGTGTTCAACAGCGTGGAGAACACCCTGGTGGAACCGTTCGCGGCACCCGCGCCGCGGCCGGGCTACATCGGCAGCCGCGACTTCACGCCGCTGTCGGCCTGACCCACCGAACCGAAAGCGCCCTCGGTCTCCCTACCGGACCGGAGGGCGCTTCCGGTTGCTGAGGGAAAGCGCGATGTGGGCGGCGGCTGCTCGCCGCGCGGCCCGCGCGCATCGGCGGTACGATCCTGTCGGCCATCCGCCTGTTGCCGCCCGACACGCCCCGATCGGCCCCCAGTTCCGGCTCTTCCGCCAAAAAGTCTGCTGGCGTGCGCAATATTCTGGACAACACGAGGGTGTTGTCGTTCGCCACAAGGTCACTCATCGGCCCGATCGCGCCCGCAGGACGATCCGGCTACTGTCCGACGCTGTTGCGCGTGGTCTTCTCGATCCGATACCCGATCGGGGCTGGCCCGGCGGCGTTTCCGCGCGAATTGTGCAGAGTGCTGTCGGCCGCCCGCATCACGCGCAAAAATGGGCGTCTGACCAATTGAGTGGCAAATCATCGGCTACGCGCGAACCTCTTGACCTAGTTGTTACCGGTGGGTACAACTACGTAACCATGCCGACGCATACCGCTCGGTCGGCCCATGAAGAAATGCACGCAGTTGGTAACGGACGTCATCACGATCGATGCGGAGTTCGCAGCCGCACGCAAAGCATTGTGGGACTTTTTCATGGACCCACAGACCTACACCCGGATGTTCCTCGGAATCGGAGACTGTGATCGCGCGGAAACCTCGGACACGCATCCCGTTCTCCTGATTCGTGCGCGGCACCACAGCACTGAGCTGACCGTGCCCGCACTCCGGCTCGTCGTCGGCAAGGAGCTGGAGACCTTCGAGCTACAGTGCCCTGGGCTGGGCAGTTTCGCCGCGATCCGACTACGCGGCGAGCAGGAACTGACCCGGGTCACCGTGACCTACTTCGGCGCGGCGCGGATCCATCCGTGGATCGCCGAGCAGGACAACGCCGACGTGATCGACTGGACCATGGCCGGGCTGGACCGGATCGTCGACGCCATCACCGGCGCGCCGACCTCGGTGCTGGTCAACGGCGAGGAGTCGGGGACGAAACAGCAGGTCGATACGCTGAAACAGATGGTGTCGACCGGCGTCGTGCGCACCTTCCGGCCCGACCGCGCGCTCAAGCAGATGGGCGGACTGGCCAAGTGGGGTTTCACCCTGGCCGGTGGTTACGCGGCCGCCGCGGGGCACTCGCCGAATCGCTTGGCCGTGGTGGACGACGTGTCGGCTTACACCTTCGGCCAAATGCACGATCGCACCCACAAACTCGCGTCGGCGCTGACATTGCTCGGTATCGGCGCGCGCGACAAAGTAGGGCTACTTTCGCGCAATCGGGTGGCGATGGTCGAATGCATGGTCGCCACCGGCAAACTCGGCGTGGACACCGTCCTGATGAACACCGGTTTGTCGGCGCGCCAGATCGAGGACGTCGCCGACCGGCACGGGCTGTCCGCGGTCTTCCTCGACGACGAGTACGACGCACTGACCAAGTATGTGGGGTCCGGGGTGCCGCGCTTCGCGACCGGACGCGCGTCGACCTTCGAGCGCAACACCGTCGACGATCTGATCGCCCTCGACGCGCCGACGTTCTCCCGGCCCCAGCATCCCGGTCGGCTGATCGTGCTCACCTCCGGTACCAGCGGCACGCCCAAGAGCGCACAACGCCCGCAGCCCAAGGGATTTGGCACGGTCGCCGCGCTGCTGTCGCGGATTCCGTTGCGGATGGACGAGACCATGCTCATCCCCGCGCCGCTGTTCCACACCTGGGGCTTGGCGGCGTTGCAGATCAGCACGCCGATCCGCGCGAGTGTCGTACTGCCGGAACGATTCGACGCCGAGGACTGCCTGCGGCTGATCGAGGAGCACCGCGTCACCTCGCTGATCGTGGTGCCGGTGATGGTGAACCGAATCCTGGATCTGCCCGCGCACATTCGGGATCGCTACGACACCTCCAGCCTGCGGGTGGTGGCGAGTTGTGGTGCGCCCCTTGCCGGTCCGACGGTGCTCAAGTTCATGGACACCTTCGGCGACGTGCTCTACAACGTCTACGGCTCGACCGAGGTGTCCTGGGCCACCATCGCCGATCCGGCCGACCTGCGCGCGGCGCCGACCACGGCGGGCCGCCCGCCGCTCGGTACGAAACTCGCTGTGCTGGACAAGGACCTGCGTCCGGTGCCGCGCGGTGTCACCGGACGCATCTTCGTGCTGAACCACATGCTGTTCGACGGCTACACCGACGCCAAGCCGCCCACCGAGTCGGGCGGCATGCTCGACACCGGCGATCTCGGCTATCTCGACGCGGACGGACTGCTGTTCGTGGCGGGCCGGGACGACGAGATGATCATCTCCGGCGGCGAGAACGTCTTCCCGCGCCCGGTCGAGGAGGCGCTGTCGCATCTGCCGCAGGTGAGCGAGGTCGCGGTGGTGGGCGTGCCGGACAAGGAGTACGGCCAGCGGCTGGCCGCGTTCGTGGTGACGCGGGAGGGGTTCGGGCTCGACCGCGACATGGTCTGCAACTACATCCGCCATCGGCTCAGCCGGTTCTCGGTGCCGCGCGACGTGACGTTCCTGGAGGCGTTGCCGCGCAACGCGACCGGAAAGATCCTGAAGCGCACGCTGATTCAGCCGAGCTGAGCCTGGGCTCAGCCCGGCCGACGGGTCAGTTCGACCGGCGGATCGTCTCCGGGGTGAGATCGGCGATCGTCGGGTAGCCGTCCACCGCCATCAGCAGATCCGCCTCGGCGAGCAGCGTGCGCAGCACGTGCACGATGCCGTCGGCACCGCCCAGTGCCAGGCCGTAGCAGTACGGGCGACCGATGCCGACGGCGGTCGCGCCGAGGGCCAATGCCTTGACAATGTCCGCGCCGGAACGGATTCCGGAGTCGAACAGCACCGGCAGACCGTCGGCGGCCGCGACGACGTCGGGCAGGTGCTCGATCGCGGGGATACCGCCGTTGGCCTGCCTGCCACCGTGATTGGAGCAGTAGATGCCGTCCACGCCAGCGTCTTTGGCGCGGCGGGCGTCGTCGGGGTGGCAGATTCCCTTGAGTACCAACGGAAGATCGGTCAATGACCGCAGCCAGGCCAGGTCGTCCCAGGTGAGCGGATTACCGAACTGCGAAATCCAGGTCAGGATGGCGGTTTTCGGGTCCTCCTCGGGGCTCTTCGCGAGCAACTTGCGGAAGACCGGGTCGCTGAAGTAGTTCGCCAGACAGTGGCCGCGCAGCTGCGGGAAGTTCGAGGTGCTCAGGTCGCGCGGACGCCAGCCGGGGACCCACGTATCCAGTGTCACCACAATGGCTTTGAACCCGGCGGTCTCGGCTCGGCTGACCAGGCTCTGCGCGAGGTCGCGGTCGGTCGGCGTGTAGAGCTGGAACATGCCGGGGGTGTCGCCGAATTCGGCGGCCACGTCCTCGAGCGGATCGACCGTCAGCGTGGACGCCACCATCGGGACGCCGGTGCGCGCTGCGGCCTTGGCGGTCGCGAGGTCGCCGTGGCCGTCCTGCGCGCAGAGTCCGATCACGCCGACCGGGGCCATGAAGATCGGTGACGGCAGCCGCATGCCGAACAGATCGACCGTGAGGTCGCGTTCTTTGGTGGCGCGCAGCATGCGGGGGACGAGGCCGAGCTTCTCGAAGGCCGTTGCGTTGGTGCGCTGGGTGAGCTCGTCGCCCGCGCCGCCCGCCACGTAGGACCAGATGCCCGGTGGCAGCGCGGCCTGTGCCCTCGTCTCCAGGTCGGCGAAGGTCATCGGCAGGTTCGGCTGGACGCCGCTGAGGCCCTGGAAGTAGATCTCGTACTGGTAGTCACCGAAGTTGCCGGTCACGGCGCTCCCTTCCTCGTTTGATACATGAATGTATCCGATACATTTGTGTAGCGGGGTGAGTTGGCGTCGGTACGTAATGCCGCGTAGAGGGTCAGCCATCGGTCCGGGTCGATCAGCCCGACCGGCTCGTCCGATGCGATTTCCGCGGCGGTGCAGGCCGCTCGCACAGTGCGGGTCGGGAACTCCTGGCGTAACGAACTTGCCAGTGAACCTCCAACGCCCAGGAAGCCGAGTTCGACTACCCGCCGATAGTCGGCGAGAGCTGAACCGGGCAGGAGCGGACGAGGTCGGCGGCGCAGGTGCAGGATCGCGGTGTCGACGCTCGGTACGGGATGGAAGCTGTGTCGTCCGATGCGCGCCCCTAATTCCATTGCGACGGTGGGCCAATGGGTGACGGTGAGCTTGGTCCACCGGCCGTAGTCGCCGGAATGCTTACGGGCGAACTCGTATTGGGTGAGCAGGGTGGCCGAGGTGAGGTGCCGGGCTGCCAAGCACCAGCGCACCAGATCGGTGGTGACGGCGAACGGCACGTTGGCCACCACCGCGAACGGCTCCTGCGGTTCGCGCACCGCTCGGAAATCCGTGTGGTACAGCTGTATTCGGTCATCGTCGGCGTACCGCCTGCGCAGGCGGTCGGCGTAATGGGCGTCTTTCTCGTAGGCACGTACTCTGCCCGCCGAGCCGAGCAGCTGCCTGGTCAGCATGCCGTCGCCGGGCCCGATCTCGAGCACGAGATCCGCGGCCGAGACGCCCGACGAGCGCACGATCAACCGGGCGGCACCGGCATCGGTAAGAAAGTTCTGGGACAAACGCTTACGCGTATTTCGGGCACGCGGCAGCGAACGATTGCGGGACATGGGTGTCCTCCGAACGGAGTGGTCGAATCAGAAAAAGTGATTCGCCCGGACCCATGCCAGGGCACAGAAACCCGACGGTCATCAACCGCCGGCGCAGTTCCCGATCAGAACAGTCGGGACACCGGAGCGCGGTGCACTGGCAGAGCCCAGGCCTCCGCGCGCAGCCGCATGAAGTACACGCCGGCCGCGCACGCTCCGTTCATCTCCAAACTGCCCATGCCCGCAAGATATCGCACCGCCGCCGCAGCCCGCGACCGGTTATTCGCTAGGCCGATTCGAGCAGATTCCGTCGCAGCGCGGCGACCAAGTCGTCGTCGACGCCGAGCAGTTTCGTCGTATATCCGCGCACAGAGCCATGTTCGGCCGCCAACGCCGCGAGGAACAGCCGCATCACCTCGGCGGGCGCCCGGCCGTATCCGGGCCAGGTCAGCACCTTGTCGGGATACGCGGAATGCCAGTCCGCGACGAGGCGCTCGGCGGCGAGCTCGGTCAGCGCGAAGTCCTCGATGATCTGTTCCTCGGGGACGCCGAGCAAGCTCAGGACGACTGCGGCGAGCAGACCGGTCCGATCCTTGCCTGCCGCGCAGTGGAAGACCGTGGGGCCGTCGGCCTCGGCGATCACCTGGAGGGCTTGGCGGATTTCCTCGACACCGTCAGTGGCGACCTCCATGAACCGTTCGGCGAGGAAGGGCCCGGTCTCGATTTCCGGACCGAGCGCCGCCTGATCATAGGGGCGATGTTCGATGCTGAGGTTGTGGTAGACGAGCGACTCGTGCTGGGGGACGCGGCCTTTCGCGTCGACCTCCCAGGGATAGCGCAGGTCGATGACCGTCGTGATGCCTAAGTCCAGGAAGCGCGCCACATCCGCGTCGCGCAGTTTGCCCAGGGAGTCGGAGCGAAACAGCCGCCCCCATCGCACTGTCTGTCCGTCCTCGGTCGGATATCCGCCCAGATCGCGGAAGTTGTGTAGTCGTTCGAAATGGATGTGTCTGTTCACCACAGGAACCCTATGTCCGCCGTCCACAACGCCGCTCACAGATATTTGGGAGGCAGGGACGCCCGACCATAGGGCACACTTTGATCATGAACCTGCGTTCGGTAGGCGACCTGGTCAGGGTGACAACTGCGGGCGAGAAAGTGGACTATCTGCTGTTCTGGGGGCATCAGCCGGAGCGGAGTGGGCGCATCGGCGCCAGCTGCCTGAGTCAGTGGTGGCCTGCGTCGTTCGTGGTCGACGGGGTCGAGTTCGCGTCGGCCGAGCACTACATGATGTGGGGTAAGGCGCGGCTGTTCGGGGATGCGGCGAATGCCGAGCGGGTGCTGGCGGCGCGGACGCCGAAGGACGCGAAGCGGCTCGGGCGGGAAGTGCGTGGCTTCGACGGAAAACTGTGGGGCGAGCACCGGTACGAAGTAGTGGTACGCGGGAATGTCGCGAAGTTCGGGCAGCATGCGGACTTGATGGAGTATCTGCTCGGAACCGGAGACCGGGTACTCGTGGAAGCCAGTCCGGTGGACCGGATCTGGGGGATCGGGCTGGCGGCGGACAGTCCGCAGGCCGAGGATCCCGCGCAGTGGCCTGGACTGAACCTGCTGGGTTTCGCGTTGATGGACGCTCGCGCCGAACTACGCGGCGGTCAGCCGACCGACTGATCGGCGTTCGTGACGCGCTCCTCGTCGGCGCACGCGCGCCAGACGCGGGCCTCGGCGTAATTGCCTTGGCGGTCCAGGAGTTCGGCGAGCCCGGCCATCGCGCGCGGCTCACGGCGGTCGGCCGCGGTGCGCCACCAGCGTTCGGCGTCGGCCAGATCGCCGCGGCGGAAGCGGACGACGCCGAGGTCGTAGGCGGCGCCGGGATGGCCCGCGTCGGCGGCCTGTGCCCACAGTCCGCACGCCTGGTCTTCCTCGCCGCGGCCGTACATGGCGACGCCGAGGTCGTAGAGGGCGGTCCGATAGCTGGTGTCCTGTGCGGGCTCTTCCTCGGCGCGCGGCCTCGCCTGCATGGGACGGGTGGGCGCGGACTGAACGCCGGGGCCGTATTTGGCGTCGGAGCCGAGGTGCGGTGTTCGAGCGGGTTGCGCTCCGTCATCTGGGTTCGGTGCGGATTGTTGGTTCGGCGCTGTGTGTGGGTTCGCTGCGGACTGCGGGTTTGGCGCTACGTGTGGATTTGGTGCGGATTGTGGGTTTGCTGCGGACCGTGCGCTCGGCGCGGACTGGGAGTTCGGCGCGGACTGGGAGTTCGGCGCTGCATGTGGGTTCGCTGCGGACTGTGGGTTAGGCGCTGCGTGTGGATTTGGTGCGGATTGTGGGTTCGATGCGGAACGTGTGCTCGCCGCGGACTGTGGGTTAGGCGCTGCGTGCGGATTCGGTGCGGACTGTGAGTTCGCCGCGGACTGTGGGTTCGGGGCGGGCTGTGGTGCGCCGGAATACGCGGCATTCGGACCGGGTCCGCCGGGATTGGTCTGCGCCGACTGCATGGTCGGGTGGTGCGCGTTGTTCGGCGTGGTCGACGGGTAGGCACCATTCGGATTCGTCGGCAGGTTCGGCATCGAGCGCAGGGGATGGGTGTGCTGGGCGTCCGGGGCGGGGTGCGGTTCAGCCGGTAGGTTCGCCGGGGCGGAATGCACTTCGACGACGAGGTTGGCGAAATTGGCCGGCCCCTCACCGATGCTGCACCACAGCACAGTTCGGCCGTCCGGGGTGCCCTCGACGACGATGCCGTAATTGCCGACCCAGGATTTCTGCTCGCCGAAACCGTCGACCCAGACGGGTGTCAGCGTCACCAGGGTGCCGGGGCCGGTGCCGATGATGTCGAAGCTGATGCCGCCGACGAGCGCATCGGACCACACATCGACGCCGTTCAGCCGACGACCGTTCAGGCCGAGGTAACCGTCGACCACCGACAAACCCATGCCGAGGCCGCGCAGCCCGGCCGGGGGCGCGGCGGACAGCAGCGTCACCGTGATCGTGGTCGGCTCGGGCCCAACCTGCTCGGTGTACATCGGATAGACCTTGCTGCCACGCAAAACGATCGGTTCCGCGCTCTGATAGCGGGCGGAAAGCGGCCGGTCGTCGGGCGAATTCCGAGCGGCCCATGACGAATAGGGCTCGTTCATCGATGCCCGCCTTTCCGCCGAATGCGTCGTGCCGTCCTTGCGCTGTTGCGGCGGGATATACCGTACCTGCCGAAGCCGGGAAAGGCGCACCGATCCGGCGGCCCCCTTAACATGCGGGCGGTGTTCTTCCCCGGTGCCCGGGCCCGCGGCCCAGAAATTGTTCGGCCAGTAGCGATATCGTTGTTTTGTCCGAATTGGCGTCGAGGCTAGGCGGGCTGGGTCTGCCAGGCGTGTGCCATGGTGCGTAGCAGGGCCGGATAGACCAAGAGGTAGCGGAACGGCAGGATGGCGGCCAGGTAGAGCTTGCCGAGCAGGCCGTTCGGTTTGACCAATACCGCCATTTGGCCGCGGTAGCCGCCGGTTTCGTCGGGCACCCAGCCGATGTGCAGCACGGCGTGCACGGTGCCGTTGGCGATTTCGGCGGCCCATTCGTTGTCGGTCAGGAAGACGGAACGGAAAGGTACTGACCGGAAGTCCGGGCCGGGTGGTGCGTCGCGAAGATCCGCGGGGAGCCGATCGCGCAGCGATCGCACGCGGGTGTTGACACCGGTGTCCGGCTTGTCCCAGCCGAACAGCGCCCCGAGTTTCCAGCGGATCGCGAAAAGTATCCGGTAGGCGGCGGGGAACTGGCTCGTATCGTTGTGCGATGCGATGAGCTGTACGAGGCGCGGGAAGTCGTCGGGTCCGCCGGGTGTCGGCAGCGCCCAGACGTCCTCGAGCTTGAAATCGGGGGTGAGTTCGTGAATGCGCCAGGGGAGGGCGGTGTGGGCAGTTTTCGGGAGCCTCATGATTCGGCCTCGATCCGGTTGTACCGATTGATCAGAAACTGCGCTCGGACGAAGCATACCGGGCAGTTTCCTTCGGCTGGACCGAACTCGGTTCGATGATCTGGTGGGCGCGCAGCTTGCTCGCCTTCTGTCTGGCGGTCGGCAAGCCCTTTCTCGTCGCCGATCACCGCAACAACGAAGTCGCTTTCCGCGCAGCGGATCTCCTACTCGGGAACCCGCCGGACAGCGCGTAGGAACTTAGCCGTCGGCTTGAGCTTTGGGAAAGGCCCAGCGCGCGTAGGTGTTTTCGGGTCGCACGGTGATGATGTCGCACGATTTGACGAGCGGATCCACTGTGCCGTCGAGGTGCTCGAGCGACGGTGTGATCACCGCTTCGGCCGCGTTGAGTTGGACCGCGGTCGCCAGTTGGTCCAACCGATACTCGGTGTCCGTGTCGAAAATGATTGTCTTGACCAGGTCGTAGCCGAGTCGCTTTGCGAGGCTTCGGATCTGGGTTTCGTCCCACGTTTGCTGCGCACCAGAGATATCGCGCCGCAGGTAACCGAGTGCCGTCGGATTATCTGTCATCACCACCCCTCCTCGCAGTGGAAAGTCGACTTGTCGCGCATGTCACCACCTGTAGCTCGCCCCCGAGCCCCCTTAACCTAACTCGCTCTCGCTACGGAGAGCATCGGTTTCGGGTACTGGAACCCTCGACTGGGGAACCCTCATGCGGGAAGGGTGATGTACAGGCGAGTGGGGCATCCGGTTGGCGGCTGTGATGTGTTGCGGAACAGTTGATTTCGGTGACGAGCGGTCCGGTCAAGCCTGTCCGGTGTCGAAGCGCGCGACCTGGCCGCCGTCGACGGTGAAGCGCCACTTGGTGCGCATATCGCCCCAGGTGTCGTTGTGGAAGTTGGCGATCAGCGAGCGTCCGTCATCGGCTTCGCTCTCGACGTCCATGCGGCCGTTGGCCGCGAAGATTTCCTTCTCGGCCCACTGGTCTAGGTCCTCGTCGCTGCCGTCGTCGGACATCGTGGCGTCCGGGGTGAGGGTGCCCCGGAACGCGCTGGGGTCGTTGCTGTTGACGGCGGTCACGAAGGCGCGCACGGCAGGGTCGGTCAGCTGATCCGTGGGAATCATGAACCCAGTCTCCCACTGCCGGCTGCGACACGGTCGTCGAAACTGGTAACCGTCTGGCTACCGATCGCGGCTGCGGGATTTATGTGTAACCGACGGTTACAGATAACTTCGGGAGCATTCTGGGGTGAATTTCGGTCGCGGATCAATCACGCGGCCCCCCGAGATGTAGTTAGCGTACCCGCTGCCTCCCGAGGACGCCACCGGACCCCAGCTTTGCGATAAACCCGTGAACCCGACCAAGCGCTTGCTACGCTCGCCGCATGATCTCCACGACGGTGTGGGGCACCGGCAATGTCGGCCGGGCGGCCATTCGAGCCGTCGAGGCACATCCGGCGCTGCAGCTCACGAGTGTGCTCGTGCACAATCCGGACAAGGCCGGGCGCGACGCGGGCGAGTTGAGCGGTCTCGACTACCGGGTCGGCGTCGCGGCCACCGATGACATCGATGCGGTGCTCGCGACGCGTCCGCGCGCGATCGTCTACGCGGCCTCCGGCGATATCCGCCCCGACGACGCACTCGCCGACATCGTCCGTGCCCTGCGCGCGGGCGCCATCGTCGTCACGCCCGCGCTGTACGCGCTCTACGACCCGCGCAACGCACCGGCGGAGCTCCGCGATCCGGTGCTGGCCGCGATCGCCGAGGGCGGCGGGTCCCTGTTCGTCTCCGGCGTCGACCCCGGCTGGGGCAACGACGTGCTGCCACTGTTGCTGAGCGGTCTCGGCGGCACCGTCGACGTGATCCGCTGCCAGGAGATCTTCGACTACGCCACCTACGACCAGCCGGACTCGGTCCGCTACCTCGTCGGCATGGGCCAGCCGATGGACTACCAACCGCCCATGCTCGCGCCGACGGTGCCGACCATGGTGTGGGGCGGGCAGATTCGACTGATGGCGCGGGCGCTGGGCGTCGAACTCGACGAGATCCGGGAGACCCTCGAACGCCGGCAACTCGACACCACGATCAGCACACCATCGATGGGTGAGTTCGCCGCGGGCACGCAAGGTGCGGTGCGGTTCGAGGTGCAGGGCATCGTCGAGGGCGAGCCGCGCATCATCGTCGAACACGTCACCCGTATTCACGCGTCCTGCGCGCCGGACTGGCCCGCGCCCGCCGACGGCGACGGCGCGCACCGGGTGATCATCGAGGGCCGCCCGCGCATCGAGGTAACCATCGAGGCGTCGGACGAGAACGGCAACCGCGCCGCGGGCGGAAACGCCACGGCGGTAGGCCGTTTGGTGAGTGCCATCGATTGGCTCGCCGAAGCCGAACCCGGACTCTATGACGCACTCGATATTCCACTGCGTCCGGCAGTCGGCAAACTCGGAAGGAAACGCCCATGATCATCGATATCCCCGAGGGCAAAGACCCGATCGGTTACGTCTGGGGCGAAATGGTGCCCGGTATCGGCGTGGCCGCCGCGCAGTTCTCGATGTCGGTGTATTCGCACAGCACCCTCGGGCTGCGCGAATTCGAGGCCGCCCGGCTGCGCATCGCGCAAATCAACGGCTGCATCTTCTGCCAGGACTGGCGCACCGAACGCGACGGCGAAAAGGTGGAGCCGGAATTCGCCGACGCCGTCACCGACTGGCGGCTGACCGACGCGTTCGACGAACGCACCAGGCTCGCCGCCGAATACGCCGAGCGCTACGCCCTGGACCACCACGGCATCGATGACGAGTTCTGGACGCGCATGCTCGCCGAGTACTCGCAGGTCGAAGTCGTGGAACTCAGCATGAGCATCGGTTCCTGGCTGGCTTTCGGCCGACTCAATCGGGTACTCGGCCTCGACACCGCCTGTGTGCTGCCCGGACATTCGGCCGCATAACAAACGATTATTCGATTCGCCTGGGCGGCCACAGCGTGTTGTTCGCGGCATCGTAGAGCTGATATTCCAAACCGGATATCAAGCCCTCGATCAGTCCGCGCACCGCTGTCGCCGCACTATCGACCGCGGATCCGCGATGCCTCCGTCGATCCGCGCGATCGGCCGCCGTTACCCGGACCGAACTGCCCGCGGCCTCGACATGGAGTAGCGCATGCCGATAGGCCGCGGGAACCCGGCTGTTCCACAGTTGCAGCCCGGCCACGACGAAGCGGCGCAACTGCTCGTCAACGGGTTGTCCTTCCTGGGTCCGGACGTAGGCCAGGACCTCGGCGGGTGAGTCGACGGCCCCATCGGCAGCACCACGAACTCGTAATTCATCTATCCAACGGTAGCGCGGTCGCCCGAAATATAAGCTGGGACAACCTCTTTCCGTGCACTACTGGTTCGGCACCCAGGCGGGCTGGCCGTCGACCAATCCGGTCTCGAATAACCAGGGCGCGTCGACCACGGCCTGGAGATGGTCGTGTGCTTCCTCGAGCGAAAGGCTGGCGGGGTACCGGATGTATTCGAGGGTCGCGGCGATTCGGGCCTCGAATCGATGGCGAAAGTCATCGTCGCCGACGTAGGTCAGTGCGATGCGTCCGTGCCAGGTGATGTCGTGCCTGCCGTCCGGGCGGCGGGTGAAAAACACTTCCTGGTCGGCCACCGAGTCGTGGCCGAGCAGGTAGATGTTGAAGGCGAGATATTCGAGTTGATCGAGTTCGACGAGCGGCAGTGGATCGGCCGTCAATCGTTGTGGCGTCAACGTTTTCAGATGAAATGGATTACCGGGCGTGGCGGCGAGAAATCCGGTGCCGTCGTCCTCACCCCAGTAGGTGGACGACAACGTGCAACTCCCGTAGTTCTGCCACACCTCCGGCGACGACCAAGCCTCGTCCGCCACGGCACTTTCCGGTGTGCCGCCGGCAACATACTTCGCCGACCGCAGGTGCAAGTCGAACCATAAATTGCCGTTCTCGTCGATCCGCCCGGTCCACGCGAACTCCTCGATCGCATGTCCGGCCGGCCACGGGTTTCCCGGAAACATAATCCGGCCGATGGCCGGATTGTCTTCCAGGTCGATCCTTTCCATGAGGACGAACCTAGCGACCGGCACCGACAAACCGCGAACCAGTTGCCAATTCTCTGACAGATCACACCGCGGCGCGGGTCAGCGCGGCATAGAAGTCGAGGTGGGCGCGGGCCGCATCGGCCCAGCGATACCGGGCCGCCACCGCGCGACCACGCGCCTGCCTGGCCGGATCCGCGGGCAGCGCCGCGCGTAACGCGGCCGCCAGCTGGTCCGGTGTCGATACGTAGTCGACGGCGTCGGCGAAGACTTCCCGCAGTACCGGAAGATCGCGCGCCACAACGGGTACGCCCGCGGCGAGCGCCTCCATCGCGGCCAGCCCGAAGCCTTCTTTGCGTGAAAAGAACGGCACTGCCGACGCTTCGGCCATCAGCGAGGGCAGCTCGGAGTCGGCCACCGCGCCGAGGATCACCGGCGTGATACCGAGTTCGTCGGCGCGGGCCGTGAAGCGAGCACGGTAGTCGCGGTAGTCGAAAAGTGTCTCGCCGCCCGCGAAGACCAGCTGCAGCTCCGGCTCGGCCCGCACCAGCAGGGCGAAGGCCTCGAGCAGATCGATCGAGCCTTTGCGCGGTTCGATGCCGCCGACGGCAAGCACGTAGCAGCCCAATCGGTTCCGCCAAGCCTGCCGGGGGTCTGCGGCGGCCGCCGCGAATCGCGCGAAGTCGACGCCGTTGGGGATCACCGTCGGTTCGAATCCCCAGCCCGCGCGGACCTCGGCGGCGACGGCCGCGGACACGCAGATCCTGGCGTAGGGCTCGACGATCGCCCGCTCATGGCAGGCCGCGAGTTCAGGTGTGGTGAACTCGTCGAGGTGATGGATCGTGCGGACGCAGCGCCCGGCCGCGTTGGCGCTGAGGCAGTCCTGCGCGTGCACGATGTCGTACCCGGCCGCGTCGAAAGCCGCCCGCAGCGTGTCGATGGACCGCAGAATCCGCTGCCCGACGGATTCGCCATCGATCGCGGCGAACGGCACGAGCTCGAGCCGCACCGCGTCGGCCACCGGCCGGAAGAAACCCGGGTCGCCGTCGCGGGCCAGGCTCCACACCGTCACGTCGGCTCCGGCCGCTGCCAGCGCCTCCGCCAGGTGCAGCGTATGCACCACGCCGCCACGCGGTTTCGTGGAATAGGTGAGCAGCGCGATCCGCATCAGCCGACGCCCTTCTCGTCGATCAGGTTGTGATAGGTGCCCACCCGGCGTTCCTCCAGATGCCGCAGCACCCGCCTGGCCCGGTCCACCTCGCGGTCGATGTCGATATCCGCCACGGCCAGACCACCTTTCGACCAGGTCCTGGCCAGCACGTCGCCGCCGGGACCGACCACCTTGGCCTGGCCGAGGAACCGCAGCGACCCGGTCACGCCGGTCTGATTCGACGAGGCCAGCACCACCTGGTTCTCCGCCGCGCGCGCCATGTCGTACAGGTCGAACAGCCTGGCCTGCCGGTCGTTCGGCATTCGCGAGGCCCGATCGGTGACGCTGGCCGGCCACGCCGACAGCACCGCGAGGGTGCGCGCGCCGTCCAGCGCGAGGGTGCGGGCCGATTCGGGGAAGGTCTTGTCGTAGTCGATGAGCATGCCGATCCGGCCGACCGGCGTATCGAAGGCGGTGAAGCTGTCGCCCGCCGCGTACGCCAGATGTTCGCCCGCGGGCTGATGCACCTTGCGGTGGTGGCCGAGCACGCCGTCGCCGGTCAGGCAGGTGGCCGCGTTGTAGCGCAGCTCGCCCGCGCGCTCGGCGTAGCCGACACACACGGTCATCCGGCCCGCCATCGCGCACAGCAGCCGGATCTCCGGGCCGTCCGGGTCCAAGGCGACCGGGATATCCACCGGGTTGCGCAGATCGCCGATGTAGCCGCCCAGCGTCGCGTCCGGCAGCACCAGCAGGTCGACCTGCTCGGCGGCCAGCCGCTCGATGATGCCGCCGAGTTTGTCGAGCGCACGCGCGATGTCGGGGCCGAAGTGACCGGCCAGCGCGGCAACTCGCGTGGTACCCATCGGGGGGCTAAGCCCGGACCGAAGTCGGCGTCAGCGCGCCGATGCGGTCGGCGAGGTAGGCGGCGTCGCGGGCGACGGCGGCGAAACGGCCGGAGCCCCAGGTGTGTTGCCAGGGCAGGCCGATGAAGTACAGCCCGGTCGCCGTGGTCACGCCGCGGTTGTGGCAGGGGTGTCCCTCGCCGTCGAAAACGCCGACGCGCAGCCAGCGGTAGTCCGTCCGGAAGCCGACCGCCCAGACGATCGACGTGATTCCCGCTGCGGCCGAGACGATCTCGGTGGTCTCGTACTCGGGCCGCCAGACTGGTCGATAGCGGGCTTCCCGTGGCGCGTCGATACCTTCGCGGTCAATGTAAGCGTCGATCGAATCCTTGATGCTCTCCGCGACCGCGTCCGCCGCATCGAGCGAGGCCGCCAGGGTCGGCGCGAACCGCATCGTCGACTCCGACGCGTCGAGCAGCCTGCCGTACAACGACATTCCGTCCGCGGCGAACTGCCGCAGGTCGATGTCGCGTCCGCCGTCGCGGCCGGTCACGTAGTGATTGGTGTTCTCGCGCTTGCCGATACCGCCGGGCTGGTCCTCGATGGGAATGTCGTAGTGGCCCATATCCTGCAGCCACGCAACGCAATCCCGGCCTCGATAGAACCGGGCCACCCGTGGCGCGCTACCGACGACGAGATGCACCTTCCGTCCCGCCAGGTGCAGGTCTTCGGCGATCTGCGCGCCCGACTGCCCGGTCCCGACCACCATCACCGCGCCGTCGGGAAGATCGGCGGCGCTGCGGTATTCGGAGGAATGCAGCTGACGGATCGAGGACGGCAGCTTCTCGGCGAGCCGGGGAATCGCCGGAATATGGTATCCGCCAACGGCGATCACGACCTGTCCGGCGTGCAGTGGCCCCGCTGATGTTTCGACGTCGAATCCGTCGAAGGGGGAGTGGGTGACCGCGGTGACCGCGACGTGCTCGCGTACCGGCGCGTCGAATGTCGCCGCGTAGCCACGCACGAAGTCGTACACCGCGTCGCGCTGCATGAAGCCGTCCGGCTCCGGGCCTTCGTAGCGGTAGCCGGGTAAGACGCACTGCCAGTTCGGCGTCACCAAAGTGAAATTGTCCCAACGTCTGTCGCGCCATTCGTGCGCGATGGTGTCGCGCTCGAGCACCACGTGGTCGATGCCGCGCTGCACCAGGTGCCTGCTCACCGACAACCCGGCCTGGCCCGCGCCGATCACGACCACGTCATGATGTGTCCGCTCAGGCATCGACCACCGCCAGGGCCGAAGGCATGCCGACGACGCCGAATTCGGCGACCACCGTGCGATAGAGGTCGGGCCTGCGGTCGCGCAGGTTGTACATGCCGCTGTTGCGGGCGAGCCCGAGCTTCTCGTCGAGATCGATTGTCGCGGTGGCGAGTCCGGGCTCCGCGCCGGTCGTCGCCAGCACTTCGCCGCCGGGACCGACGATCTTCGCGCTGCACACGAAGCGCAGCGAGCCGAAAGTGCCCGCCTGGTTGGAGGCCACCCAGATCAGCTGGTTCTCGAGGGCGCGGGCCCGATCGTAGATGTCGAAGCGCTGCTTCCAGCGGTCGTCGTCGAGGTTGGCCACGGTGGCGGTGCGCGCCGACGGCCAGGCGGACAGCGACGTGACGATCTCCGCGCCGTCGAGCGCGAGCAGTCGCGCCGCCTCCGGGAAGGCTTTGTCGTAGCAGATCTGCATGCCCATCCGCCCGATCGGCGTATCGAAGGCGCGGTACTCCGATCCCGCTGAGTAGCAGAGGTTTTCGCCGAGCGGCTGGTGCACCTTGCGGTAGGTGCCGAGCACGCCGTCACCGTTGAGCGTCACCGCCGTGTTGTAGCGCGTGGCACCGTCGGCCTCGCAGAATCCTAGGGTGACGACGAGATCGCCTGCCATGTCGATGACGCGGCGCACCTCGGGCCCGTCGATCTCCAGCGCGGGCGGCAGGCTGCGCAGCCTGCGCTGTTTGGCCTCCTCGGATTCGTCGCCGCCGCCGAGGCTCGGCAGGTAGCCGCCGAGACATGCCTCGGGCAGCACCAGTAGTCGGCTGTTCCGTGCCCGCGCCTGCTCGATCAGAGCGGCGATGGTGCGGTAACCCGCCTCCATGTCGCGGCCGAATTCCGCAGCCGCCACGGAGATCGTGACGTCGTTCATGACTCTCCTAATCCGGTGACGGTGCCGTGCACCGCACGTGTCGTGACGCCGTCGGGCCAGCGCAGGCCGACGCCCGGCGTCGAAGTCAGTTGTCCGCAGACAGCCGATGCGGCGGGGCCGGGCGAACCGGTGGCCGCGCCGGGCCGGTCGGCGGTGAGCATGGCGAACCCGGGAAAGCAGGTGAGCCATTCGCCGACCGAAGCGCCTGCGGGACGGGGCATCCGGGCGATGTCGATCTCGGCGCCGAGTCCGCTGGCCTCGGCGAGCATTCCGGCGGTACCCGCCAGTCCGGCCATGCTGACGTCCTTCGCCGCGTTCGGACGTGTCCGTGCGACGAAGCCGGCCAGTAGGCGTAGTTCGCCGCCGGTGCGGCGGGACGTCGAATCCCATTGCTGTCCTTGATATCCAGGCCGCCAGCCGCCGCCCAGATCGGCGGTGACCCGCAACTCGTCGCCGAGCCGCGCCCCGCCACCGCGCACCGGGTGCGCGGTGCGACCCAACGCGGTGACCGAAAGTGCCGCGGGCACACCGAGTTGCGTATGGCCGCCAAGCACCGGCACGCCCCACGCTTCACTCGCCCGCGCGAGACCGCGGATCACCCTGGTCAGGATCGATCGATGGGGTGCGCCGACGGCGTCGAGCAGTCCGACGGGTGCGGCTCCCATGGCGCACAGGTCGTTGAGATTGACCAGCACCGCACACCATCCGGCCCACTCCGGATCGCGTTCCACCATCGAGGGAATGATGGCGTCGCAGGCGGCGATGAGGTCGCTGCCGGGCACTGGTGCGCCGTCGTCGCCGCGAAATCCGTTGCCGCCCAGGCTCGACGGCAGTCCGCGCAGCGGTGCCAGTGCGGACGCGAGCAGCGCCTTGGTGGCTTGGGCCAGCCGCTCGATCCGATCGATCGGCCAGCGCATGTGTACGTGCGGGCTGTGCGCGACCTCGATATCGGCCAACCGCATCCAGCCGAGTCGTGCGAACATCTGCTCGTGCCTGGCCTGCACCGTGGCCTCGAAGCGCAACACGTTGTTCGACTCGGCGTCCGCGGCCGCCGCTCGCACGAGCGCCGGTCCGACGCCGCGAGTTCGCCTGCGCCCGTCCACCACCAGCCTGCTGCCGGTCCACCAGCCCAGGTCGAGGTCGGTGGCGGGAGCGAGCCGGACGCCACCGAGCACAGCGCCCTCGGCGTCGAGCGCTACCAGCACCCTGGTGCGCGGATCGTCATCGATGTCGTCGAGATCGGTGCGCGCGAACAGGTTTTGCTCCGCGACGAACGATTCGTGCCGCAGCGCTCGATACGCGGCGAGGTGCGCCGCGCCGGCAGGCTGAATCAGGAAGTCCGGTTCGGTGGACCTGCGCGGCGCGGGGCCGGTGAGGACGGTGAAATCCGCTTCGGAGAGGGTCATCGAATCAACCTCCGGCGCTCTGCAATACGCTGCACGCCCCGCAGGCCGCGCAGCCTGCCCGCTGGTCCGCGCCGAGCATCCCGGCCCGCCGCAGTTCCTTCGCGACTCGGACGGTCACGTCCGCCAGGACATCTGGGCGCGGAGCTGTCGCACCGTCCACGTCGACGGCGAGGGTGCCGAGCAGGGGACGGAACGGCACCACGAACGGGTACACGCCCATATCGATGAGTTCGGCTGCGCCGGCGACCAGTTCGTCGGGATCCTCGCCGAGCCCGACGAGCAGATAGGTCGAGACCTGGTTGCGGCCGAATACCCGGACCGCTTCCGCCCAGGCCGCGCGGTAATCATCCAGCGGCACAGTCGCTTTGCCCGGCATCCAGCGCCGCCGGACCTCGTCGTCGAGCGACTCGACGTGGATGCCGATCGCGTCGGCTCCCGCCTCGTGCAACTCGGTCAGCGTCCGGAGGTCACCGGGCGGCTCGCACTGCACCTGGATCGGCAGTTGCGGCACAACGGCTTTCACCGCCCGAACGCACCGGGCCAGGTGTCGCGCGCCGCGATCCTTCGCCGCGGACGTGCCGGTGGTCAGCACCATCTGACGCACACCGTCGAGCCGCACCGCCGCCTCGGCGACCTCGGCCAGCTGATCCGGGCGCTTCACCGCGATCGTATTGCCCGCCGCCAGTGACGCTTCGATCGAGCAGAACCGGCACCGCTGGTCCTCCCCGTATCGAATGCAGGTCTGAACCACGGTGCTGGCCAGCACATTCGAGCCGTGTAGCCGCGCGATCTGCTCATAGGACACGCCGTCTGCCGTGTTGAGGTCGTAGAACTTGGGGCGCTGAACGGGTTCGATGTCCAGCCCCATGTCCGTGCCGTCGAGCAGCAGGCGGTTGCCTTCGACGAGGTATGGACTGTCGGAGCGGATCGGGATGGCGGCGCCGACGCCGCCGATCAGCATATGGCCGTCGTCGCTCGGCCCGGCACCGGAACGGCGCTGTACCGGGGCGTCGACTCGGATACCGAGCAGGGCGATATCCACTCGAGTTGACAGACCATTCATCACGTCACCTCAGAGCTGATAGGTGGAATTGATGATCGCGCCCTTGCGGGCGTAGTGGATCAGCGCGTCCTGCACGTCGAGCGGATGCGCCGGAATGACCCCGGCGATCAGGTCCTCTTCCCGGGCGCCGTGCAGGGCCAGGCCGAAGCGGCAGCAGAACACCGTCCCGCCCTCCTTGATGAAGGTGCCGAGCGCGTCGTTGATGTTCTGTTCGCCGGGGAAGCCGTTGTCGCCGGTGGTCGGAAAGCCGCGATTGGCAATGGCATTGACCGCGCCGGGACCGTAGAAGTAGATGGCGGATTCGAAGCCTTTCCGCAGCGCCCTGGTCGCCTGCAGGATCGCGACGAAGCTCACCGACGACTCGTGCGCGATGCCGTGCACCAGGGTGAAATATGTTTCGCCCGCCTGAGCCTGGTAGTCGGGGAAGATCTTGGTGGAGCCATAGATATTCGTGCCCTTGGGCAGGGCCGGGTGCGGGATCTCTTCCAGGGACTTCTTGATGTTCTCCTCGATCGCCTGGTCGACATCGGCGGTCGTCAACGGTGTGGACATTGGCTTCTCCCTCTGCGGAAAGTGACGGATGTCGACAGGGGCGGCCATGCCCGGGAACCTCCGCCTCGGGCTGGACACCCGATTTCGTATTCGTCAAGTGGACGTCTCGGATATTTCCGATTGGTTACGTCTGGAACAATCGACGATTGCGTAATACTCACCGCTTTACCTGCTCGATATGGCATTAATGTGTTGCGGGACAGGCGATTACGTTCGAACCCGGACAAAGGTGACGTCGGATGGTCGATCGACTTAACTACCAGGAAGTCAAAACGCCGGAATTCGGCCGATAAGAGTTAACGACCAGGGAGCATGCGGCGACGACACGTAACATCGCGGAAACCGGCTCACGGACAAAAATCGGCCCGCTCGACGTAGGCGAGCGGGCCGATCAGGTAAAGCCGAGTCGACTCAGGCGTTGACCGCCGTCTCGTCACCGGCATCCGGTGCCTCCTCGACCGTGCGCTTCGGTCCGGTGAACCAATTGCGAGCCGAAACCAGCCACCAGATGCCGATCGCACCGACGACACCGACCAACGCGATCGGCGCGTAATTGACCGTGTTCCAGGTGAACTCGTCATTCCACGGATACCCGCGGTCATCGGTCGGCAGGATGAACAGGAAGCTGATCAACACGATCCAGATCAGCGCGACCACCCCGATCGGCCGATACCAGCGGCCGAGTTGCCAAGGGCCGGTACGGAATCGGGTCCCGTGCACCTGTCGCAGCAGAATCGGTATCCCGTAGGCGATATAGAGCCCGATGGTCGCCACCGAGGTAGCGGCCGCGTAGGCGGTGGGCGCGTTCTCGGCGGGCACCAGCATCGACGGAATCAACAGCACGAACGCGAACACCGAGATGAACAGCACCGCGTTCACCGGCACCCGCTTGGCCGAAAGCTTCGACCAGAGCGCCGATCCCGGCACCGCGCCGTCCCTGGAGAACGCGAACAGCATGCGCGAAGCCGACGTGACCGAGGCATACCCGCAGAACAGCTGCGCGATCGCGGCGATGATCAGCAGCAGCCCGGACCAGAACGAGTTGAGCGAATTCTCCAGGATGTAGATCACCGGATAGCCGCTGTTCTTCGTCGGATCCAGCGCGTCGTCGAGATTCGGAATCGCGAAGGTCACCGCCATGATGAGCAGATATCCGGCGATCGCCGACACCACGATGGTGTTGATGATGCCTTTTGCCGCCATCCGCGAGGCGTCGTGGGTTTCCTCGGACATGTGCGCGGACGCGTCGTACCCGGTGAACGTGTACTGCGCGTGCAGCAGGCCCAGCAGGAAGCTGAAGGTCACGCCGCCGAACCCGACCCCGGCGTTGTCGACGGTTTTGGTGAACACGAACTCGACGCTCTGATGATGGTTCGCGCCGAACGCGAGCACCAGGACGAATATCGCCACACCGCCGACGTGCCACCACGCGGAGATATTGTTGATCACCGCGGACAGATGCGGCCCGATCGCGTTCAGTACCGCGTGCAGCACCAGGATCACTATGAAGACCAGGAAGATCGCGGTCCGGTCGGTGCCGATATCGATGCCGATCACATTCAAGACCACGGTCGTGAAGATCGCGGCCCCGTAATCGATGGCCGCGGTCACCGCGATCTGGCCGATCAGGTTGAACCACCCGGTGAACCAGCCCCAGACCGGCCCGCCGAGTTGCGCCGCCCACCAGTACAGGCCGCCGGAGGTGGGATAGGCCGACGCCAATTCCGCCATCGCCATGCCGATGAACAGCACCATGATCGAGACCAGCGGCCAGCCCCAGGCCATGGTGATGGGGCCGCCATTGGCCAAACCGATTCCGTAACTGGCCAATCCGCCGGTCAGGATGGAGACGATGGTGAAACTGATGGCGAAGTTCGAGAATCCGGACCAGGATCGGGCCAATTCTTGTTTGTAGCCGAGTTCGGCGAGCCGACGTTCATCGTCGGACGGGGACGGGTTATCACTCATATACAGCTCCCGGATGTAAACGCGGCCCTCACACAGCGTTTGCCAGAAGATCAGTCTGAAGTAAACCCGGGTCAACCGCACGGCAACCAGGAATACCGCAGCAAATCGCGGCGACCCCGTCCGTCCGGCGATGGCCGGTCCGCCGTAGCGTGAGACGTATGGAGCGACTGGTGGTCATCGGTGGTGACGCGGCCGGCATGTCGGCGGCCTCGCAGGCACGCAGGCTGAAGGGCGCGGGCGAGCTGGCGATCGTGGTCTTCGAGCGGGGGCGGTTCACCTCGTTCTCCGCGTGTGGCATCCCGTACTGGGTCGGCGGCGATGTGCTCGATCGGGACGCGCTGATCGCTCGCACCCCCGAGGAGCATCGATCCCGCGACATCGATCTGCGCATGCGCACCGAGGTGACCGAGATCGATGTCGCGGGTGGCCGGGTGCGCGCCCGTGATCTCGAGTCCGGTGCCGAATCATGGACGGACTACGACAAACTCGTCATCGCCACCGGTGCGCGCCCGATCCGTCCGCCGTTGCCCGGCATCGACGCGCCGGGCGTGCACGGCGTGCAGACCCTCGACGACGGGCAGGCGCTGATCGAGACCCTCGCCCGCATCGAGGGCAAGCGGGCGGTGGTGGTCGGCGCGGGCTACATCGGTGTCGAGATGGCGGAGGCGCTGATTCAGCGCGGTTACGACGTCACGATGGTGCATCGCGGTCCCGAGCCGATGTCGACGATGGATCCGGACATGGGCGCGTTGGTGCGAGATGCCATGTGCGGCTTGGGGATCAAGGTGGTCGGCAGTGCCGAGGTGACCGAGATCCGCACCGACGAACAGGGGCTCGTCCGCGCGGTGGTCGCCGACACCGCCGAATACCCCGCGGATGTAGTGGTGCTCGGCATCGGCGTGCGCCCGGACACCGAGCTGGCCCGCGCGGCCGGTCTGCCGCTGGGGGAGTACGGCGGACTGCTCACCGACCTGGCCATGCGGGTGCGCGGTCACGAAAACATCTGGGCGGGTGGCGATTGCGTCGAGGTGCTGGATCTGGTGTCCGAGCGGGAACGGCACATCGCCCTCGGCACGCACGCCAACAAGCACGGCCAGATCATCGGCGCCGGCGTCGGCGGAGGCTATGGGACCTTCCCCGGTGTCGTTGGCACCGCGGTCAGCAAGGTCTGCGACCTGGAGGTCGCGCGAACCGGCTTGCGGGAGAAGGACGCTCGCGCCGCGGGCCTGCAGTTCGTCGCGGTCACCATCGAATCCACCAGCCGCGCAGGCTATTACCCCGACGCCGCGATGATGACCGTGAAGATGCTCGCCGAGCGCCGCACCGGGCGCCTGCTCGGCGTGCAGATCGTGGGCCGCGAGGGCGCGGGTAAGCGCGTAGACATCGCCGCCGTCGCGCTCACCGCGCGGATGACGGTCGAACAGATGACCGCCCTCGACCTCGGCTACGCGCCGCCGTTCTCCCCGGTCTGGGATCCCATCCTGGTGGCCGCCCGCAAAGCCGTCACCGCGGTGCGCGAACGCGGTTAGCGCTCAGGCCGCGGCCCGGTGCACCGCGAACACCGGGATCACCCGCGAGGTCTTGGCCTCGTACTCGGCGAAACCGGGCATGATCTCGACCATCTTGGCGTAGAGCGTGTCGCGTTCGGTACCCGAGACGATGTCGGCCTTGGCCGCGTACCGCTCGGTGCCGATCTCGACGGTGAGGTCGGGGTTCGCCCGCAGATTGTGGTACCAGGCGGGGTGCTTGTCGTTGCCGCCGTTGGAGGCGATGAGCACGACCCGGTCCCCGTCGGAGAGGTAGACCAGCGGGTTGGTGATGCTTCGTCCGGATTTGGCCCCGGTGGTGGTGATCAGCACCATGGGCGCGCCCTCGAACATGCCGCCGACCTTGCCCGCGTTGGCGCGGAACTCGTCGATCACCTGTTCGTTGAAGCTCTTGGGTTCGGACACGATATTTCCTCCAGCGGTTGCGTTTTCTCCGGCAACCACCGGACGAGCGGCGAAATTCCTGCGCCGCTTCAGTAGTCGGCCATCAGCTCCAGCAGGTCGGTCTTGCCGAACATCACCGCGGCCTCGCGGGCGGACGGAGTGCCACCGTCGGGGTCGGCCCCTGACTCGATGAGCAGTCGCGCGATCTCGTTCTCGCCCTTGAAAACCGCACCGGCCAGCGGGGTTTGCCCCTTGTCGTTGGCGCGGTTCGGGTCCGCGTCGCGATCCAGCAGCGCCGCCACGGCCTCGGCATGGCCGTGGTAGGCGGCCAGCATCAGCAGGGTGTCGCCCGAATCATTGGTCAGATCGGCGGGCACTCCGGCATCCACGTAGGAGGCCAGCGCGGCGGCATCCCCTTGCCGAGCGAAGTCGAACACTTTGGTGGCGAGCTCGATGAGTTCCGGATCCAGGTCAGCGCTCATTCGCCCATTCCTACCACCACGCCGCCCGGGTTTGCCGCTACTAGCGGCATCCGTTTTGCGAAGGATCACCCGGCAGGCCGCCGAATGCCCCTCCCACCTGGTGTACCGGACGACATAGGTCGGTATAGTCGCCGCGGATGAGTAGTGTGACCACCCGCGTTGAGCCGGAAGCCAAGAACCGTCGACTCGGCGTCGTTGGGTGGCTGGCACCGGTCCTCTGTATCGCGTTCGCCGCGTTCTGTTTGCTGCTGCCGACCTGGCCGTTCCACAAGATCACCGGTGGGTTCATCGACCTACAGGTGTATCGCCTCGGGGTGGACGCGCTGCGGCACGGCCACGACATGTACGGACAGTTGCCGCAGACCACCATCGGCGCCGGACTGCCGTTCATCTATCCGCCGTTCGCCGCGCTGGCGCTGAGCCCGTTCGCGCTGCTGCCCTGGCATGCGGCCGCGTTCACCTTCTTCGTGTCGTCGGTGGCCGCGCTGGCGCTCACCATGTACCTGGTCGCCCGGCGGGTGTGGCCCGGCGAGGATCAGCGCAGGCTGGTCCTGGTGGCCACCGCGTGTGCGACGCCGCTGGCCCTGCTGCTGGAGCCGGTGCACTCGACGCTGGACTTCGGTCAGGTGAATCTGCTGCTGATGGCGTTGGTGGTGGCCGACTGTCTCGCGATAAAACCGCGCTGGCGGCGCGGCATGCTGATCGGCGTCGCCGCGGCCATCAAGCTGACTCCGGCGGCGTTCGTGTTGTATTTCCTGGTGCGCCGCGACTACAAGTCGGCGGCCACGGCCGCCGCGACCGGAGCGGCCGCGACGCTGCTCGGTTTTGCCGTGCTGCCCCACGAGTCCACGAAGTACTGGTTCGGCGGCATGGGCAATGTGTCCGGCTTGAGCGGGTCGGCGTTCCACACGAACCAGTCGATCCAGGCGGTGCTGTCCCGGCTGCAGGTGCCCAAGCCCGCGTCCACCATCCTGTGGCTGATCCTCGGCGCCGCGCTGCTGGTGCTCGTGGTCGCGGCCATGCGGCGGGCGGTCGACTTCCCGCCGCTCGCGCTGGCCATCAACGCGGTGTTCACGCTGCTGCTTTCCCCGATTTCCTGGTCGCACCACTGGGTGTGGATCGCCCCGGCGCTGGCGGGCGCGATCGGCTACGCGACCCGGTTGCCGCGCCGTCAGGCCATCGGCTGGTGGATCACCATCGCGGTCATCACCGCGGTCTTCGTCTACGGCCCGCAGAACTGGCTGCCCGACGGCGAGCACCGCGAAACCCAGTGGACGCCTTGGCAACACATCGTCGGCAACACCTATGTGTGGTTCAGCGTGCTGCTCGTCGCGTTGTATTTCTTCGCAGGCCGCCGGGCCGCGCGGGCGCCGGAACCGGCGCCCGCACTGGTGCCGCAGCACTGATCCGGACCACCCTGGTGTTTGCTGCCGGGATCCCCGGGTAGGGCTCTCAGTGACGGCATCTTGCCGTCGCCGACAGAATTACTCGAGGCAAGGAGGGATTCATGGCCGCCCGACGTGGCTTCGCAGCCATGGACGCGGAGCAGCAACGCAAGATCGCCAGCCTGGGAGGCAAGGCGAGTAGCGGAAGCTTCGACAACGACCCCAAGCGCGCCAGCGAGGCAGGCAAAAAGGGCGCGGCCGCACAGCCGACCGAGGCCAAACGCCTCGGCGGCGCACGCAGCCACCTGAACCGATAGTCGAAACAGTCGATGGGCGAGGCCGCGGCCTCGCCCATCGTCGTTGCGTGCAAGTGCGGTGCCCGTTGTCTTGGGCGGGATTCCGGTCTTCGTCGAGCGTGGCCTGCCGCGCCTCGGCCAGGCGGGCGCTTTGGGTTCAGGCCAGTTCCAACTGAGGGCCGATATGGATAGCGAGGTACACCTGGTTGCGGAGTGCGTTTGCTTCCTCATCGGTGAGGGTGCGGGTGAGTGGCCGGAGGATCAGGCGCACAACGGCATTCGTTTGGCCCGGCGTGATACCGAGCCGGTCTCTTGCCTTTTCGGAGAGTTCGGCCCACGAGGTCCGCGCGGTGACGAGCACCGACTCGATGTCGTCGACCCGATCGTGCAGCACCTTTCGCACGGTGTCGCCGAGGGTTTCGCCGTCGGTGTCGTCGGCGATCACCACCGACAGGTCGCGGCGGATCGGCGGCAGCATGGAGACCGGCCGCCACGGCGACAGATCCAGCAGCTGGTCGGCGATGCGCGGATGCGCGGATCGGAGGTAGCGGATATCGGGGATTCCCTTGCGCAGCATCAGGGCTCGGTCCAGGCCCATGCCGAGTGCGGTGCCGGACCAGTGCGCGGGGTCGAGCCCGGCGCCCGCGAGGACATGGTCGGCGATGAGACCGCACTCGGCGAGTTCGAGCCAGTCGTCGCCGAGCCGCACGTCGACTTGCCTGCCGAGGGCGGTGTAGGGGTGGCGGGCCGGAGTCGTGCGCCATTCGGCACCGGGGAGCACGGCTTCGACCAAGTGGGCGACCATGTCCTGCACGTCATTATCGCCGGTGTCCGGGCGCGACCGCAGCCGCCAGAGATCGACCTGATGGGGTTCGCCCACATGGATTCTGTCGACGACGTCCCTGCGGTAGACCAGGCCCGGTATCACGATGAGGTCGTCGACCTCGGCGGTCAGTTCGGCGTAATGCCGCAGGGTTTCGGGGATGTCGGCGCTGGTGTGGCTGCGCAGCATGGTGGTCGGGCTGACGTATCGGGTGTAGCGCGCGTCGCGGGTGACGTCGGCCGGGTCGTAGCCGAGCTTGTCGTAGTTGTCGGCGACGGCGACGAGCGGCGAGTTGCGCACTACGCGCACCTGTGACGCCCAGGCGCGAACGAGCGCGTCGACGGTCCCGTCGAGCAGTGCCTGCATGGCGTGCCGCCCTTGCGCGGCATCGCTGAGATCGCGCACGGTCAGCGCGCGCGACAGGTCCAGTGCAGTGAGATAGGTAGGCATGAGTAATTCCTTTGGTAGCCGGTCGGATTCGGTGAAACCCCCGAACCGGCGACGGCCACAGGAACTACGTGATCGGACGCACGCAGCAGACCCCGCGGCCGACTGACGGCCCGGGGCGCAGAAATCGCGTGCGCGTGTTCATGAGCCAAGCGTAAGGGATCGGCTGCTCGTTCGGCCAGCGGCGCTGGCTTTTTTGAATGATCGGTCCAAATGAAGTAGCCTTCTCGGCGTGGGCAGAACGAAGGAATTCGATCCGGATGTCGCGCTGCGGTCGGCGATGGAGCTGTTCTGGCGGCAGGGCTACGAGGCCACCTCCATGCAGGATCTGGTCGATCACCTGAAGCTGGGGCGCGGCAGCATTTACGGCGCGTTCGGCGGCAAGCGCGAGCTGTATCTCAAAGCGGTGGAACGCTATGTGGACGAAACGCGGGCGGACTTGCTGGCGCAGCTTTCCGTGCCGGGGTCCGCGCTCGATGCCGTTCGCGCCATGGTCCGCTGGTATGCGGAGAGCTCGCTCGCCGATGAGCAGCGAAAAGGCTGTCTGATGACCAACACTGCGGTCGAACTCCCCGCCGACGAGGGCGCACGACGGCTGGTGACCTCCAGCTTGGAAACCATGGAGACGGTGCTCACGAGCGCGTTGCTGCGGGCTCGCGCGGAAGGGGAACTGTCGGTAGATCGGGATCCGGTCGTGCTGGCCAGATTCCTCGTGACCCTGCTGCAAGGGATTCGGGTGGTCGGCAAGACGCCCCTTCGGCAGCGTTTCCTCGACGACACGGTCGAGCAGGCGCTGGCCTTGCTCGGCTGACGTTCGGTCGTTCCGCACCACATCGCCCATTCGGGTCGCTGCCGGGCATTGCTATGTCCATTTTCTGGACTGATCGTTAAAGAAAAGGATAGATGTGACACGCACCGTCCCCACCGATGCCGAGCTGGCTGCCTCGCTGGCCGGCGACTTCACCAGTGCCCACGCCGACGTCAACGGCACCCGTCTGCATCACGTCACCGGCGGTGCGGGGGAGCCGCTGATCCTGCTCGGCGGCTGGCCCCAGACCTGGTGGCAGTTCCGGAAGATATTGCCGGAGTTGGCCCTTCACTATTGGGTGACCGCCGTCGACCTGCGCGGCATGGGAGGCTCGGCCAAGCCCGAGTCCGGTTACGACAAGAAGACCATGGCTCGCGATATTCACGAGTTGATTCAGCACCTCGGTCACCGGTCGGCGTTCGTGGTCGGGCACGATATCGGCGCTTCGCTGGGCTATCACCTCGCCGCCAACTTCCCGGAGTCGGTGCGGCGGTTGGTCACCGTCGATATGGGTGTTCCGGACGAGGCCTGGCAGGCGATTCCGATGTTGCCCAGCAGTGATGAGCAGGTGGTCGCGCTCGAGCGCGGGCGCGGCGGCTATCCCTGGTGGTTCGCGCTGAATCAGCTGCGTGAGTTGCCGGAACTGCTACTGGCCGAACGCTTTCGGCTGGTGATCGATTGGCTGTACGGGCACATGCTGGTCGATCAGTCGTCCGTCGAAGAGGAAGCTCGGGCCATCTACGCGCAGGCCTACGATTCCCCGGATGCGATCCGGGCGGGCAACGGCTGGTATCAGACGATGCGCCAGGACATTACGGACCTCGCCGGCTATGAGCCGGTGACCCTGCCGATTCTGACATTGGCGGGTGAGGAGTCGTATCCGGTGCTGCGCGAACAGATGTCGTCGGAGAAGGGCACCGATATCCGGGTCGTTGAGATCAAGGGGAGTGGTCACTACATTCCCGAGGAGCAGCCGGAGCAGGTGTTGCGTGAGCTGGCCGCGTTCTTCGCGCCGAGCGCGGCGGTCGGCTCCTAGATTCGCAGTGTCGCAACGGGTTCCGGTTCAGCGCCCGGAACCCGCCGACAAGCGCTGGGCCACGTCGGGGAGCCGGCCGACCATCGAGATGGTGAACTCGGCGAGCAGGTCGATGAGGCCGTCCCGGTCGACGTCCAGGCCGCCGTCGAGCCAGACGAGGACCAGCTCCGCGGCGCCGCCGGTGATCAGCTGCGAGGTCGCGGCGACGGCGGTGTCCTGGCCGGCGGGGAGGTCGAGCACCAGGCGGGTCTGTTCGATGATGACGTCGGCGACCCGGCGCATACCGTCGAAGCGGCTGCGCATCAGGACCTCGCTGCCGTAAGCCTGGGCGAAGACGACCTGGGCCCGGCGCGGGTCGTCGGTGAGTTCGACGATGAGCGCGGCGACACCGGCCCGGATCTTGTCCGACGGCCCACCGTCGGTGCCCGCGACGGCCGCCCGCGCGGTGTCGAGGGCGGAATCCTGGATCTCCAGCAGCAGTTCCGAGGCGAGCGTGTCCAGATCGGGGAAGGCCTCGTAGAAGAAGCGGGGTCCGACCTTGGCTTGTTCGCAGAGGCCGCGCACGGTCAGCGCGGACAGGCCCTGGGTGCCGACGATATCGAGGGCGGTGTCCAGTAGCCGCCTGCGCCGATCCTCTTTGCGCTCGGCGGTCGATGTGCCGCGGTAGGTGCCGCTGAATGCTCGGGTCACCTAGCCAAGCCTTCCATAGGCGAAGTCGGGAAACAAACGTTTACGGAAACGTTTGTTTCCGCTATGGTCGAGGGGATCGCAGCGTCGCGAAGGGACGGCCGTTATGAGTCTTCTGATTCCCCCGAAAGTCACCGATGTCCACGGGGATGTCCGTCGTTTACGTGCGCGAGTCGCGAAACACGCGCAAACGTTGGGGGCCCGCGTCGCCGGTCAGTACCCATCCGCGGCGCGGCCGCTGGCGGATCCGCCGCCGGGCAGCGGATTGCGGCCGGTACCAGGCGATTTCGGTGCTCCGGGCATCGGTTACACGCTGCACGCGCTGAGCGATCCGATCGAGCTGGCGCGCAATCGCTTTGAACGCTACGGGCCGGTGAACTGGATGGGCGTGCTCGGTCGCCGGACGGTCGGCGTGAGTAGTCCCGCTGCCATCGAGGCCGTGCTGATGGATCGCGACAAGGTGTTCTCCGCGCAACGCGGCTGGGAGTTCCTGATCGGCCCGTTCTTTCGCGGTGGGCTGCTGCTCCGGGACTTCGACGAGCATATGTTCCATCGCCGGATCATGCAGCAGGCCTTCACTCGGCCGCGCCTGGTCGGCTACTTGGACCTGACCACCCCGCGGATCACCAGGGGCATCGCCGGATGGCAGCCGAGCGAGCACTTCCCGGTCTTCGACGCGATCAAGCAGATCCTGCTCGCGCAGGCCACCGAGGTGTTCGCGGGCGCCGAGCTCGGGCCCGAAAGTGCGGTGCTGGCACGGGCTTTCGAAGACGCCGTGCACGGTGCGACCGCGCTCATCCGCAGCGATGTGCCCGGTGGGGCGTGGTCGCGCGGCATTCGCGGACGACGCGTCCTCGGCGACTACTTCCGCCGCGAACTACCCGCCAAGCGTGCGGGCGACGGCACCGATCTGTTCAGTGTGCTCTGCCACGCCGAAACCGATGAGGGACATGCCTTCTCGGATGAGCAGGTGATCGAGCACATGATCTTCGTGATGATGGCCGCGCACGACACCAGCACCATCGCCGCGTCCATGCTCGCCTACGAACTCGCCCGCCACCCGGAGTGGCAGGACCGGCTGCGCGCGGAATCCCGCGCCCTCGGCAAGCCCGCCCTCGACTACGGCGACCTCGACCAGCTGCCCAGCCTCGACCTGGCGTTCAAAGAGGCGCTGCGCATGTATTCACCGGTGGCCCAGCAGATTCGCGAAACCACCCGTGACACCGACATTCTCGGCTACTACCTGCCGAAGGGCACGCTCGTCATGGTCGGCGCGTACCCGATGATGCGCACCGAGGACTACTGGCACAACCCCGACGTCTTCGACCCCGAGCGATTCGCCGCCGACCGCCGCGAGGACAAATCCCACCGCCACGCCTGGACCCCCTTCGGCGGCGGCGCCCACAAATGCATCGGCCTGTACTTCGGCGCCATGACCGTCAAAGCCGTACTGCACCAAATGCTGTTGCAATACAGATGGTCCATCCACCCGGACTACGAAGTCCCCCTCGTCGCAGGCACGGGCCCCATGCCCGCCGACGGCCTACCCCTGTGTCTGGAACGACTCCCCGCATGAGAATCACCGCCGACCGCACCCGCTGCGCGGGCCACGCCATGTGCGAGGCCCTCGCCCCCAACCTCTTCCGCGTCGCCGACGACGGCATCGTCGAACCGCCCGCCGACACCATCGACGAAACCAACCGCGACCTCCTCCAACTCGTCGTAGACAGCTGCCCAGTCGAGGCCCTCCGCCTGACCTGACCCGGCGCAGTCGGCCGAAGCTGCCGCGCACAAGTTGTGCCGCTGCGCATGTAATTGCTGGCAATTTCGTGCGCAGCGGGCGAGGACTCGCGCGGCGAAGGGCATGCGGCGACAGGGCGCGGGGGCGTGCGCCCCGACGGGGCGGCCGATGCCGCTGCGCATGAGTTGTGCTGCCGCGCATGAGTTGTGCTGCCGCGCATGAGTTGTGCCGCTGCGCATGTAATTGCTGGCAGTTTCGTGCGCGGCGGGCGAGGACTTGCGCGGGCGAAAGCGGCGTGCGGCGAGAGGGCGCGGGCGTGCGCCTCGAG
>NZ_JBHXAU010000022.1:0-167255 GCF_042727395.1 Nocardia sp. NPDC060255
CCGCCGGGGGGCTCGGGGTTCTTTTTTGTTTGTGGTGGGGGGGGGGGCCCCCCCCCCGGGGGGCCCCCCCCCCGACGGGCAGTAGTAGGAGTCTCCGGTGGACAGCGTCACCTCTTCGCCGTTGGCGGCGACCGTGATGGTCCCGGAGACCACGTAGATCAATTCATCGTTCTGATGCGTGAATTCGCGCCCGCCCCGGTCGGTGCCACCGGTGAATTCGAGTGCGCGCAGGTCCCGCGGTCCGTGGACCAGCGAGCGCACCGAACCGTCATTGTTCCGGTCGGCCTGCTCGAGCATGCCCTCGCCGGCCCGGACGATCACCGAGCCCGGTGTGCTGTCGGCCGCCGCAAGTAGTTCCGTCGCCGTGGTGCTCAGCGCGTCGGCGATGCGTTGCAGCGAGCGCAGACTCGTGTTCGTTCGCCCGTTCTCCAGTTGGCTCAGGAACGACTGCGACAATTCGGTCTTCGCAGCCAGCTGAGCCAGCGTCAGTCGTGCCGCACGCCTGCGGTCGTGCACGACGTTGCCTAGCCCGGGCCAGCGCGCCTGGTCGTCGCTTCCGTTCTGCTGCACTTACTCAAAACCTCTCTCGTTGCTTCGCACATTGTCAGCAGCGGGGTACTGAATCCTCGTGTTTACATCACGGTGATCGCAATGCTTCCAGCGGCATCTAGCGTACTGAATATTCAGTGACACTGAATATTCAGGAGGATTGGTGGAGCAGAACACCCTCAAGCGCCGGGGCACCGGGCTGATCGGTATCGATGCGGCCTCGGCGTCGCCCGGTTACACGCTGTACGCGCCGTTGGCCGGGCGCGGACTGGTCGAGTTGGTCGATCTCGCGGGCGAGGTGGTGCATCGCTGGCAGCTGCCGTACCGGCCGGGCAGGCATGCGCGGCTGCTCGCCGACGGTTCGCTGGCCTACAACGGCGCGACGCTGGCGCGGCCCGCATTGTTCGCGATGTGGCGCAAGTACAGCGGCGGATCGATGGGCCGCTACGACAAGGACGGGACGCTGCTGTCGGAGCATCGCGACGATTTCCAGCATCACGACGCGCACCATTACGACGACGGCCGCATCCTCTACACCGGGGTCGAGCCACTGACCGGAGCGGCCGCCGCGCGCATCGAGGGCGGGGTGCCCGGTACCGAGGCCGATGGCATCGTCTGGTCGGACGTCATCAGGGAGGTCGCGCCGGACGGCAGCCTGCTCTGGGAATGGCGCGCGGCCGAGCAGCTCGATCCGAAAGACTTTGCACTGCAACCGCATTACTGGCGTGAGCACTGGCCGCTGATCAACAGCGTGCATCCGCTCGACGACGACACCATCGTGGCGAGCCTGCGCAGCGTGTCCGCGGTGATCACCATCGATCGACGCACCGGCACCGCCTCGACACTCGCCGATCGTGCCACCGTCGCCCAGCAGCACCATGCCACGCCGGTCGGCGACGGCAATATCCTGCTGTTCGACAACGGCACCTTCCGCACCGGCGAATCGGTGACCTACAGCCGGATCCTCGAAATCGACGGCGCCACCGGCGAAATCGCCTGGAGCTACCAGGATTCGCCGCGTGAGGCGTTCTTCACGCCGTTCATGGGTGGCGCGCAGCGGCTGCCTAACGGCAACACTCTCATCACCGAGGCGGCGTTCGGCCGCATCTTCGAAGTGACTCCGGCGCAACAGATTTGCTGGGAGTACGTGGTGCCATCGTTCACGGCCTACCCGGATGCCGATACCGCGCAGGTCTTTCCGGGCATCTCGAACGCCATCTTCCGCGCCTACCGCTACCAGGACATTCCGTGGCTGCCGACGCGGTGACCGCGCACCCGGTCGATGAGGTGCCGCCGCCCGGCCGGGCGCTCGCGGCAGCGGTGCAGCATCTGGTCGTGATGGTCGCGACGCCGATCGCCTCGGTGTTGCTGATCAGCCGCAGCCTGCATCTCGATGATGGGCAGTCGCGCGCATTGCTCTGCGCCACTTTGCTTTTCAGTGGCATCGGCACGATTCTGCAGTCCAGCGGGCGGTTCGGGCTCGGCGCGGGCCTGCCGTTCGTCATGCTGCCCGGCGGCGCGGCGGTGGTGCTGTTCATTCAGATCGCGCAGGAATCGAATCCGGCGACCGCGAGCGGTGCGGTGCTCATCACCGCGCTGGCGGGGATCGTGCTCGTCCCGCTGGCCCGGCGGCTGGTCACCCGGCTGCCCGCCGTGGTGATCGCCAGCATGATCGTGGTCATCGGCATCAATCTGGTGAAGGTGGCGGGCAATCTGATCACCACGCCCGACGATCGGTCGCCGGTGCGTTCGGTGGTGCTGGCCGCCATCACCATCGGCGCGACGGTGCTCGCCTACCGGCTCCTTCCCCCGGGGTGGCGCCGGTTGTCCGTGCTGCTCGGCATGGCGGTCGGCAGTGCTGTCGCGGCGAGCCTGGGGCAGTTCCAGCTGCAATCCGGCTCGGCGCTGGCGCAGGCTCCCGACCTATTCCTTTTCGGCACACCGCATTTCGACCTGCTTGCCGCTGTTCCGCTGCTGGTGTTCAGCATCGGCTCGATGGCCGAGGCTACCGGCCAAACCGTCCTCAACGCGAAGATCGTCGACAAGCGGATCGACCCGCCGCTGACCGTCGGCCGCACCATTCGCGGCGACGCCGTCACCTCGCTGCTGTCCGGCCTCTTCGGTGGCCCGACCATGGTCACCAGCGGCGAAAACATCGGCCTGATCCGCCTCACGAACATCCGCAGCCGCTACATCACCGCCATCACCGGCGCGTTGCTCGTCGTCGCCGCATTCCTCGCCCCGATCGGCCGCCTCGTCAACTCGCTCCCCGGCCCGGTCGTCGGCGGCACGGCGGCCATCACCTTCGCCATGATCATCACCGCCGGTCTCGGCATGTTCCGCGACGTCGACCTGACCTCGGACTCGGTACTCCTCACTGCCACAGCGGCTTTGACCGCGGGCCTGCTTCCGATTCTGATCCCCGGCCTCTTCCGCGGCTTCCCCACGGATCTACGCCTGCTGCTCGGCAGCGGAGTGACGATGACCGCTCTCGTCGGCGTACTCGTGCACCTGGTGTTCGCCGTCCGCCTGCGCCGCGCCGAAACCGGCAACGGCCGTTCACCTTTGGTGAAACGCAGTCAGAAGTCGAATACCGACACGGTGGTGGCGCGCAATACGCACGTATTGGAGAAGAACCCATGATCGGAGACCGGCCGCCCGCGCCAGACCCCGTCGATGGTGGCGACGACGGGATCGAAATCGTCCGAACACAGCGGCGGCACCGTGAAATCCGCGAGCGCCCTGATGTTTCCGTCGGCGGCCGTCAGGTTCTTACAGGCTTCCTTGGCCTTCGGATGGGTGCCGCCGATCTTCGGCGCGCACGTCAAGCTGACGACACGTTTGTCGACAACATTGACCGATACGCCCGGCCCCACCGAGAGCGACACCACCGATTGCGCATCCTCGTCGGTCGCGGCCCCGACCGGCGCCATCGATGACCCGAGTACTACCGCCGCACTGATCGAAACACCGATTATCCGACCGGTGCACGACATGGCCATCACCCTTCGTAGACGGAGTCGAGCCGACCTGAGACGAGGCTAATCGACCAACCGCCCCGTTCCCCGCAATCAGCGTCGCCCCGGCAGGGTCCCGCCGACCGGGCAGCTTACGCCTGCGCCGGCCGCGCTACATCGTCGGCTCAGCTGGCCGTGCGCTCCTCGCGGAAGCCGGGCATCCAGGTGCGGACCAGTTCCATGAACGGCAGTTCCGCGTCGAGCTGGGCGAGGATGCCGACGGAGCCGCCGAGGACGCGGAAGATCATCACGTATTCGGCCGGGAGTTGCAGGGCGCGTGCGGTTTTCATCTCCTGGCTGGAGATGTCGGAGGCCTTGCCCGCGACCCGCTGCATCCACTTGCGGGTGAAGTGGAACGAGTCGGACTTGATCGGATCAGTGAACGGGCGCAGGTAGTCGGCGATCTCTTTGTGCGTGACGGTGCGGCCCGGGATGACCCAGCCGTTGTCGTACATGAGCGTGGTGAGTTCCTCGAAGCGCTCCTCGACGGCCAGCGCGAGCATCCGGCCGAGCACGACGGGAAAGCCGTTCGGCATCGGTGCGCAGGCGCCGAAGTCGATGACGGCGAGCTTGCCGTCGGCGAGCATCATGAAGTTGCCGGGGTGCGGGTCGGCGTGCAGCAGGCCGACGGTCTCGGGGGAGGAGAAGTGGAAGCGGCCCATCAGGCCCGCGACCCGGTTGCGCAGCTCGCGGGTGCCCGCCGGATCCTCCGCGCCCGCCTTGATGATCGAGGAGACCGCGGTGCCGTCCAGCCATTCGGTGACGATCACCTTCGGCGCGCTGGCCACCACCTTGGGCACCACGATCTCCTGGTGCCCGTCGAACCCCTTGGCGAAGGCGCGCTGGTTGGCCGCCTCGTTGCGGTAGTCGAGTTCTTCCTCGGTGCGCTCGGTGATCTCGGCCAGGATCGGCTTCACATCCGCGCCGGGAATGACCGACGCGAGCAGCCCGGTCATCCGGTTCAGCGTCTTGAGGTCCGCGCGCAACGCCTCGTCGGCGCCGGGGTACTGCACCTTGACCGCGACGGTGCGCCCGTCCGACCACACCGCCTTGTGCACCTGGCCGATGCTGGCCGAGGCGGCCGGGTTGTCGTCGAACTCCTGGAACCGTTGCCGCCACTGGGTGCCGAGCTGCTGGTCGAGCACCCGGTGCACGGTCTCGGCGGGCATCGGCGGCGCGGCGGCCTGCAGCTTGGTGAGTGCCTCGCGGTAGTGCTCACCGAACTCCTCGGGGACCGCGGCCTCCATCACGCTGAGCGCCTGCCCGAACTTCATCGCGCCGCCCTTGAGCTCGCCGAGCACGGTGAACAGCTGCTCAGCGGCCTTCTGGTTCAGTTGCGCGTTGATCTCGGACCGGTCGCCGCCCGCCAGCTTCTTCCCGAACCCCACGGCCGCCCGCCCGGCGATGCCGAGCGGAATCTTGGCCAACTTGGCGTTACGGGACGAGCGACGGCGCACAATCTCAGACACGTACCCATCATGGCGGAAGGAACCGCAACTTAGCCATGGCAATCTTGAATCGGCGCCGCCGACGGGAGTGACCCCGATCACTTGATCGCCGATCGGGTCGGCGGCCGAGGGCTGGCCCGACATGCGGTGAGCCCAGCGGGAATTCGCCGGCAATCGCAGTCCGCGTGGCGCGGCCACTGCCGCCGATCGAGCAGCCGGGCGGCCAGGTCTAATTCGAGAGTCGCATCCAACGTGGCCAGCTTCCGGCGGGTCGACAGCGCCAGGATGTCCTCCACTTCGCTGACCGCGAGGGCGGCGGTGGCCGCGATCTTGGCCGGGGACGCGTGCCCGACCCGGTCGAGCAACTGCGCGGCCAGATGCGGCCAGTCCGCGTCGTTGTCGGCGCGCAGCAGATCGGCACAGCGCAGGCAACTGGTCGCGCCGGGCAGCACGAGCGGGCCGATCACGCCGCGGCCGTCGCGGATCCGCACCGGCAGGTGGGCGATCCGATGTTGCACCAGGTCGTCGATGAGCCGTGGGTCGGCGATGATCGTGTCGGCCAGCACCACCAGGTCGGCCCGCCAGTTGGACACCGGCGCCGCGTGCGGGCGGTAGTCGCGCGAACGGCTCGGCCGCACACCGAGTTTGCGCAGTCCCGCGACGATCGCGTCCGATATCGGCCCGAGCCCGTGCACCCGCACCGACCGGATCCGCCCGCCGCGATCCTCGGGATGTTCGAGCAGCCCGGCCTCGTCGAGCACGTCCAGCAGCGCCATCGCGAGATCCGGTTCGATGCCGCATTCGCCTGCCCGCCAGACGATTTGGGGTCGAGTCTGGGTCCCGTCCAGCAGGCGTAGGAAGGCGAGCACCGTGTCGGCGTCGAGCCCCGCGGCGTCGAGCAACAGCGCGGTCTCGGGATGCCAGCCGAGCTGCACGGTGCCGGACGGGCGCACCAGCACGGTGAGCTGCGGGGGCAGCATCGGACCACGACACAGTGATGTCATGCCCGGCAGTATGCGCAGCCCGGGTCGGCCGACCGGTGCCGAATCCCGCGGTTATCCACAGGGATTCGGCACTACCAACAGGGCAATCAGGCGGACGTGCCGCTGTCCTTGCCCAGGTCAGGGCCGGACTCGCCGCCGTCCGCGCGCCGCTGGGCGGCCTCGTCGGACTTATCCCGCTCGGCCTTCTCCCGCGCCTCGGTCTCCGCGAGCTGCGTCAGCGGATCGTCGAACGCGGTGGTACCGCCGCCGATCACCGAGTCGATGAATCCGGCGGGGGAGTCCAGGTCGTTGGAGTCGGGCAGCAGGTCCGGGTGCGCCCAGACGCCGTCACGCTTCTCCATGCCCGCATCGCTGGTGAGCCTGCGCCACAGCGCCGCGGCCTCGCGCAGCTTGCGCGGCCGCAGCTCCAGACCGACCAGGGTCGCGAACGTCTGCTCGGCCGGACCGCCGGTGGCGCGCCGCCTGCGCAGCGTCTCGGCCAGCGCGCCCGCGCCGGGCAGCCGGTCGCCGACGGCATCGGTGACCACGACCTCCACCCAGCCCTCGATCAGCGCGAGCAGGGTCTCCAGTCGTTCCAGCGCCTGCTTCTGCTCCGGCGTGGTCTGCGGCTCGAACGCGCCCTGCGACAGGATCTCCTCGAGCTTGCCCGGATCGGTCAGCGCCGTCGGGTCGATGCCCTGGGCGGCCTCCTCCAGCGCGGAGAAGTCCATCCTGATGCCGCGTGCGTAGTCCTCGACCGCGGCGAGTACCTGCTGGCGCAGCCACGGCACGTGCCCGAACAGTCGCTGATGCGCCGCTTCCCTGGCCGCGAGGAACACCATGATCTCGCTCTCCGGCTGCTCCAGGCCCGCGCTGAATTCAGCGATGGCGGCGGGCAGCAGGGCGGCGGTGCCGGTCGGGCCGAGCGGCAGGCCGATGTCGGTGGAGGTCAGCACCTCCTTGGCGAGCTGGCCCAGCGCCTGACCCAGCTGCGAGCCGAACGCGAGGCCGCCCATCTGACCGAGCATGCCGACCATCGGCGCCGCGAACTCCTTGGCCTCCTCCGGCAGCGACGCGGTCCACATGCCCGATATCTGCTGGGCCACCGGGTCGCACAGCCGCTGCCAGGTGGTCAGCGTCTCTTCGATCCAGTCGTTGGCGGTCCACGCGACGGTCTTGCTCGCGCCGGCGGGCAGGGTGGTCGCGCCGTCGAGCCACAGCTCGGCGAGGTGCGCGGCGTCGGCGACGGCACTCGCGGTGCTCGCCGACACCGGGGTCACGCTCGCGCCGAGCTGCTGGCGGGCCAGTCGCTTGGCGACGTCGTAGTTCACCGGGCCGGACTGCGCCGAACCCGGTTGCCCCATGCCACTGAGCATCTGGCCGAGCGAGGTCAACATCTGCCCGAGCTGTGACGGATCGAAACCGCCGCCCGGCCCACCCACTCCGAACGGGTTGTTCGACTCGGGACCGCCCGGCTCGTCACCGCGCTTGCGGTCGTCGTCGTCGCGGTTCGAAAATCCGAAGGGGACGTCACTCATATGCTTCACGTTACGCGTCCAGTGCAGGCAGTTGATGTTCGCGCGGCGCGAAACCGGGGACGCGCGGGAACGCCGAATGCCCGCCTCTACCGTCCTTCGGCGGCGGCCATCACTACTGTGGTCCAGGTGAATCGTCGGATCCTCACCCTGGTGGCCGCTCTGATCCCGGTGCTCGTGCTCGGCGCGCTCGGCACCGTGCTCACTGTGCCGTTCGTCGCACTCGGCCCCGGCCCCACCTTCAACACGCTCGGCAAGGTCGATGGCAAAGAGGTGGTGGACGTCCGGGGCACCGAGGTGGACCCGACCACCGGCCACCTCAATATGACGACCGTGTCGGTGCGCGACGGGTTGAGCATCTTCGAGGCGTTCGGCTTCTGGGTGAGCGGCAAGCACGGCCTGGTGCCGCGCTCGGAGGTGTATCCGCCCGGGGTGTCGCGGGACGAGATCGACAAGTCCAACCAGCAGGACTTCAAGGATTCCGAGGGCAATGCCGAGGTCGCGGCGCTGCACTACCTGAACATGCCGACCGTGGTGCTGCTGCGCAAGGTGGCCGACGACGGCCCGGCCAAGGACGTGCTGCACCAGGGCGACGAGATCATCAGCATCAACGGCGCGCCGATCGCCGCGCCGAAGGACGTGGTCACGGCCGTGTCGGCGCAGCCGCCGGGTGCCAAGCTGACCGTGCAGATTCGCCGCGACAGCGCCGAGCAGACCGTTGAGGTCACCCTCGGCGCGCGACCGGACGACAAGAACAAGGGCTACCTCGGCGTGACACCGGGCGAGGGCGCGCGCCCGCCGCTGCAGGTGGACTTCAACCTCGCCGACATCGGCGGCCCGTCGGCCGGTCTGATGTTCAGCCTCGCGCTGATCGACAAGCTCACCCCCGGCGAGCTGGACGGCAGCAAGTTCGTCGCGGGGACCGGAACCATCGATCAGGACGGCAAGGTCGGACCGATCGGCGGCATCCAATACAAGATGATGGCCGCGCGCGACGCGGGCGCGGAGACCTTCATGGTGCCCGCCGCGAACTGCAACGAGGCCAAGCAGCGCACCCCGGACGGCCTGCGCCTGGTAAGGGTCGAAACCCTCACCGGCGCCGTGCAATCGCTCAACGACATCAACGCGGGCAAAGAAACCGTCGGCTGCGGCTGAGGTCAGTCCAGCCCGGACCACTCCAGCGTGGCGTGCAGCGCGTCGATCAGGTTGGGCGCCAGGTTCGGGTAGGTGCGCAGGTCCAGATCGCCGAAGTCGTCGGCGTCGTCCTCGGGCCGCAGCTGCAGCAGGCACAGCGACGCGCCCTCGCGCAGCACCGCGGCGAACAGCCGGGCCTCGCGCCGGTCCGGATGGGCCTCGGCCGCGGCGCGCGCGGCGGCGTCGGCCGCCTCGTGATCGGCCAGCAGCGGCACCAGCGCCTCGTCCAGGGTGGATTCGGCGTCCGGCGGCAGCACCACGATCTCCTGCACCAGCACGCAGCCCTGGACGGCGGGCGGCCAGCTGGTGGTCGCGAGGAACTCGTCCAGCGCCACCGAGCCGCCGGTGATGTCGTCCGGAAACAGTTCCTGGGCAACGGGAGTGAGCTCGGCCGCCTCGTCGACTTCGTCGAGCAGCTCGGGCTGGGCCGCGACCAGGTCGGCGGTGGGCACCAGCGCGAACATCTGCGGCGGTCTGCCCCACCCTTCGGCGTCGACGAATTCGGCGACCTCGCGGACGGAGCGGGCGAGGACGAGTTCGGCGTGCAGATCTGCGGGGGTCACGGGGAACATCCAATCAAATCGACCCGGCGGCCAATCCACAAACCCGAGCTTCGCGCCCAATTCACCGCCAGGCGAGAGTTCGCCGGGCGTCGAACAATAGGCAGAGCGTGTGATCGGTGTCCGATTCCGTAGAGTGGGGCCGAACGGTCCGAAAGGACCACCCGCAACATCGGACTGCGGCATCTCGGCCGGACGTATCGGCGCGAGTGCCGCCGGACCTTGGAGAGTGGCACCGTGGGCATGCGGCCCCCCACCGGATTACCTTCGCTTTCCCGACGCAGCCGCGTACTGCTGCTGGCGGCCATTGCCCTCGCGGCGTTGCTGCTGCTCGGTCCACGACTGACCGACACCTATACCAATTGGTTGTGGTTCGGCGAGGTCGGTTTCCGCAACGTGTATCTCACCGTGTTGCGGACGCGGATCCTGTTGTTCCTCGCCGTCGCGCTTTTCGTCGGTCTGGTCGTCTGGCTGGCGTTGCTGCTGGCCTATCGATCCCGGCCGGTGTTCGTGCCGGTGGCCGGTCCGAACGATCCGATCGCGCGGTATCGCACCACCGTGATGAGCAGGTTGCGGCTGTTCGGCGTCGGCATCCCGGTGCTGCTCGGCCTGCTCTCCGGCCTGGTGGCGCAATCGAATTGGGTCACCGTCAATCTGTTCCTGAACAGCAGTTCGTTCGGCCAGCAGGACCCGCAGTTCCATCTCGACGTCAGCTTCTACGCCTTCGAGCTGCCGTTCTATCGGATGATTCTGAACTGGCTGTTCGTCGCGGTGGTCATCGCGTTCTTCGCCAGCCTGGTGACGCATTACGTGTTCGGCGGTCTGCGGCTGAGCGGTCGCGAGGGCACGCTGACCCGTGCCGCGCGCATCCAGTTGGCCGTGCTCGCGGGGCTTTTCGTGCTGCTCAAGGCGATCGCGTACTGGTTCGACCGCTATGAGCTGTTGATGAGCAGCCGTAAGGAGCCCACCTTCACCGGTGGTTCCTTCACCGATATCAATGCGGTGCTGCCTGCCAAGCTGATCTTGTTGTCCATCGCGGTGATCTGCGCGCTCGCCTTCTTCGCTGGCATCGTGCTGCGCGATCTGCGGGTGCCCGCCATGGCGGCCGCGCTGCTCGTACTGTCCTCGATCCTGGTCGGCGCGGTGTGGCCGCTGGTGGTCGAGCAGTTCTCGGTGCGCCCGAACGCGGCGGACAAGGAAAGCGAATACATCCAGCGCAATATCGCCGCGACCAGGCAGGCGTTCGGGATCACCGACGACAAGATCACCTATCAGGACTACAAGGGCGAGAGCAACAAGAGTCCGCTGCAGGTTCCGGTCGACGCCCAGACCATCGGCAACGCTCGGCTGCTCGATCCGAACATCTTGTCGCCCACCTTCACTCAGCTGCGTCAGCTGAAGAACTTCTACGGCTTCCCTGAGTCGCTGGACATCGACCGCTACAACCTCGACGGCGATGTGCAGGATTACATCGTGGCGGCCCGCGAGCTGTCGCCCGCGGCGTTGAGCGGTAACCAGAAGGACTGGATCAACCAGCACACCGTCTATACGCACGGCAACGGTTTCGTCGCCGCGCCCGCGAACCGGGTGAACAAGCCGCAGACCGACGACCCGAACGCGACCGGCGGCAGCAGCGACAGCGGCTACCCGATCTTCATGGTCAGCGACCTGTTCACGGCGACGGACAAGCAGAAGATCAAGGTCGACCAGCCGCGCATCTACTACGGCGAGGTGATCTCGCAGGCCAGCCCGGACTACGCGATCGTCGGCGCGAAGGACGCCCAGCGGCCCCGCGAATACGATTCCGACACCCAGCAATTCACCTATGACGGCAAGGGCGGCGTGCCGATCGGCAACTGGTTCAACCGGCTCGCCTTCGCCGCCAAGTACGCCGAGCGCAACATCCTGTTCTCCTCGGCCATCGGCAACGACTCCAAGATCATCTTCAACCGCGATCCCCGGGATCGGGTGCAGAAGGTGGCACCCTGGCTGACCACCGACGGCAACGCCTACCCGGCGGTCGTCAACGGACGGATCCAGTGGATCGTCGACGCGTACACGACACTGGACGACTACCCGTACGCGCAGAAGACGTCGCTGGACGGTGTCGAGGACAGCATCGACAAGAAGACCGGCAGGCTGCTGCCGCGTAAGCAGGTCAGCTACATCCGTAACTCGGTCAAGGCCACCGTGGACGCCTACGACGGCACGGTGAAGCTGTACGAGGTGGACTCGAAGGATCCGGTGCTGAAGGCCTGGCGGGGCGTGTTCCCCGGCGCGGTGGAGCCGGAGAGCGCGATCACCCCGGAGTTGCGCGCGCACTTCCGTTATCCGGAAGACCTGTTCAAGGTGCAACGCGAGATGCTGACCAAGTACCACGTCGACGATCCGCGAGAGTTCTTCACCAACAACGCCTTCTGGTCGGTGGCCGCCGACCCGACGATCGACGGCGGGGCACCGGCCAACCAGCCGCCCTACTACGTGCTGCTCGGCGACCCGAAGGGCGGGAACAAGCCGGTCTTCAATCTGACCAGCGCGATGGTCGGCTACAACCGTCAGTTCCTGTCGGCCTATATCTCGGTGCGATCGGATCCGGACGATTACGGCAAGTTCACGATTCTGCGCTTGCCGACCGATACCCAGACGCTCGGCCCACAGCAGACGCAGAACCGGATGACGACGGCGCCGGAGGTCTCGCGGGAGAAGACGCTGCTGTCCAACTCGAACAAGATCAAATACGGCAACCTGCTGACCTTGCCGATCGCCGACGGCGGCATCCTCTATGTTGAGCCGTTCTACAACGAACGTAATACCGGAGCTAACACCGCGACCTTCCCGCAGCTGCTGCGCGTCCTGGTGAGTTACCGGGACGACGCGGGCAGCGTGAAGGTGGGCTACGCCTCCACCTTGGCCGAGGCACTGAACCAGGTGCTACCCGGAAGTGGTGCGCTGGCAACACCATTCGGCGGTGACTCGGGTACCCGGCCGCGTCCGGGTTCCGTGCCGCCGCCGGTGGATCAGAGCACGCCGCCGCCGAACACCGGCACCCCGCCGCCGGCGGGCACCGCGCCGCCGACCGGTTCGTCCGCGGCGAAGGACGCTGCGGCCGCCGCGCTGAACCAGAAGATCGACGCGGTGCGTAATGCTATGCGCACGGGCAACTTCCAGGACTTCGGTCGAGCACTCGACGAACTGGACGCGGCGGTCAAGGCGTACCAGGACGCAGGGCGCTAGCAACGTCGGTAACGGAACGAAAATACGCCGCCATCATTGATGGCGGCGTATTTCGTTACGGTAAATACTGTTTCGGTTCCGAATGTGGTTTCCGACGTGGTAGTAGTACCGAGGTTGGTTCCCAGAACCTTGGTAGCAAACTCATGAATAACTATTCGAGTTTGCTCGTCGAACAAACGGATCGGCGCTGCTATCCCATCGATGGGATAACAGCGCCGATTCGGTATCGACCGATACTCAGCGGCCCGCGATCGACTCGATCAGCGAGCCGTTCTGCTCCAGGATCTGCTGGAACTGGGCGTCGAGGCCATGCTGCTTGGCCAGGTCGCTGCCGACGGACTTGGCCTGCTCGACCAAGGCCTTGGGGCTGCCGGGGACGGCGGGGAGGGCGGGTGCGGCGGGCTCGGGGGCCTGCTCCGGCTCCTGGACCGCCTGGGGCTCCGGCTCGGACGTGCCGGGACGCAGGTACTGGCCGCACACCGGCCAGGCGCCTTGGCCCTGGGTGGCGAGCACGTTCTCCGCCACCCGGATCTGCTCGTCCTTGCTGGCGTTGTTGGCGGAGCCGTGGCCACCGTTGGCGGCCCAGGTGCTCTGCGAGAACTGCAGGCCGCCGTAGAAGCCGTTGCCGGTGGCGATGCCCCAGTTGCCGCCGCTCTCGCACTGTGCGACGCCGTCCCAGTTGTGGGCAGGCGCGGCCGATGCGGTCGCGGAGGAGAGTGCGAACGGGACGGCAACAAGTGCGCCGGTAACGGCGGCAAAGCCGAGGGCGCGGGCGTTGAACTTCCGGTTCTCAGTCATAAGTGCATTTCCCTCCCTGCGCCTACCAACTCGGCGAAAGAGCCGCCGGTCCCTGCCCCCAGGTTGTCGGGGATCCTCGAACCGTGGGACAGGGTCGCCGGTATTCGAACGGTTCGAGTTCGAGCCCTTCACGGATGATCCGGGCCGTGAACGCACGGTAACGAAGAAATCTCGGCAGATCACGTCTTGATAACACTCGCATTCCATGATGCGAATAACCCGAATATGACCCTTTATGCAGGTCGCAAATGCTGCCGACACGCATTCTGGACGGTCTGTTATAGCAACGTTATGTGTTCGAGATCACTACGATATTGTGACTCAGGTCACGTTTAACCAGTTGCCGCAACCGGTGATAGGCCCATCCGCATCATCGAATCGCAGCCCGCCGCCACGGACCGTCGCCTCCGGCCATATGTGACCCCGCTCTCCGTCCTCGATTCCTGGCACTCGGAGCCCGCGTCGCGACCTACCTTCAAGAGCAGCAAATGCGCCTCCAACCAGGCGATTTGGCATCAGCGTGAACCCGTGTGTAATGTTGTGTTTACCGACGCGGGGTGGAGCAGCTCGGTAGCTCGCTGGGCTCATAACCCAGAGGTCGCAGGTTCAAATCCTGTCCCCGCTACAACGACGAACGGCCCGGAACACACAGTTCCGGGCCGTTCGTCATTTTTCTGAGCGGGTCGACGAGTCAGGTCGGGTCCGGCGCCGAAGTCATCAGTCGAAGCTGAGTTCGAAGTGGTGGGCGGTGATCGCCAGGTAGTGGCGCAGGTACAGGCGGTGGGCGGGTGCGCGGTCGGGGCCGACGCCGGAGTCGAGGTGGACGGCTTCGCAGTTCAGCCGCAGCGCTTCCTGTTTCACCCAGGTCATGAGCAGGTCGGCATGGCCGTGACCGCGTGCGGCGGCGGTGGTGATCAGGTCGTCCACGTACAGATGGTGTCCCCACGCGCTGTGCCATGCTTCGCGGAATCCGAGCACCGAGACCGCCGCGTCGCCGGTCTCGGTGAACACTCCGGCGAGCCGGTACCCGCGCGGCCGCAGGTCGGTGTCGACGAAGTCGACCACAGCGTCGACGCTGCCCCAGCGCGGCCGCAGCTCGAGCAGCGCCGCCGCAGCCAACTTCGTCTGATCGGCGCTGATTTCGCGAATCTCGGTCATTCCAGCGACGCTAGTGCCGCCGCGGCGCCGCAGCCGAGGTCCACTTCGCCGCAACTCCGCCAGGCCACTACGCCGCGCGGGTCCTGGTATCGCGGGCGACGGTCAGGGGGCGACCGACGTCCAGTCGGTGAAGCCGGTGGGGTCGTGCCGACCGAGGCTCGCGTGATCGAACAGTCCCCAGCCCTCGGCGTCGCCGCAGCGGGCGTGCGCGACGTATTCGACTACGCCGTACGGGACGCGGGCGATGATCGCCGGATCGGTCAGGTCGTAGGAGCTGGATTTGGCCCAGTTGCGACCCATCCACCGACCGTGCAGCCATTCGGGGTCGCCGCCGTAGCCACAACCGACATGCAGGGCCACGTGCGCGCCGGTCTGTATCTCCACCTCCAGGGTTTTGCCGTCAGGTGTGCTGAGGGTCAACCGGGCGGCGTCGACATGCCGTGTTCCGGACCGATACTGGAGGTCGACGCGCGGCCACCCGAGTTGCTCGACGCGGCCATCCGGCCAGATCCGCACCGCGTCGTTGAGCGTGCGATAACCGTCGGGCTGCTCCTGCACGATCACCACGATGGCGAAGTCGTCGAAACGCAACGGCACATACAGCCACCAGTAGCCCTCGGTCGACTCTGCCTCTCGGCCCGCGGGATCGGGCTCGCCGACGGGGCGGATGCCCCACGACCGATCCCGCGTGCCCACCCAGACGTCGGGGTCGACAGTGAAGTCGGTGCCGTCGACGTGCAGGGTGCCTTCCCAGGTGCCGACCTGAGCGAACCGGGTCGCCTCGATGATCGGCCTGGCTCCGGAGAGAATCAGGTGGGGCTGTTCGCGCACGGCGGGGAACGAGCCGTTCCAGACGATGTCGCAACCGAGATCGTCGTGTTCGCAGATCACCCGGATCTGTTGCAGCGGTTCCCGTACCTCGATGCGGTATCCGCCGACCTGCTGCTCCAGACTGCGTTCGGCCAGCGCGTCGGAGAACCGCACGCTGCGCTGCGTCTCACCGTGCCGCACGGTGAGATAGGCGTCGATCACGCCGAGGTTCGGGTAAACGCCGAGCCCGGTGATGAGGAAGGTGCCGCCGTCGCGGTCGTGGGCGTTGAAGTAGCTGCGGTCGTAGAAGTTCCGGTCGCTGGTGGCGACTCGGGTGAGCGACAGCGGGGTCTGGTGAATGGGGTACTCGTCCAGCGGCGCGGGAGCGACACCAAGGGTGCGGGTCATGTGCTTTCCTCTCAATCCCATACGTAGGTTCCGTCGAGCAGCGCGGTGAGCCCGGCTCGATGCATGACGTAGTCGTCGCGGTCGGGGGTGTCGGTGTCCTCGCCGAAATGGATCATCCGGCGCTTGATCCTGGCCATCCCGATGGCATGCCGCAGCGCGGCGTAGACCAGGTGGAAATCCAGGTTGCGCACCGGATGTCCGGTCAGCTCTTCGTATTTCGTGACGACATCGGCCCGGCGTAGAAAGTCGGGCAACCCCGGCTGGTGGAAGCGGGTGGCGATATCCTGGAAAAAGCGGTGCATGAAGATGAGCCACGCGAGGTCGACTTCGCGCGGGCCGAGCGCGGCAAGCTCCCAATCCAGGATCCCGACCGGTTCGAAGCCGCGGTAGAGGATGTTGCCCGGCCGCGAATCGCCCCACAGCAATACGTCAGGCCCCGGGTCGGCGGGCCAGTGCGCCTCCAGCCACTCGAAGGCGCGCTCCACGATCGGGATTCGGAATCCGTCAGCGACCAGCCCCCATCGGTACAGCGCGTAAGCGGAGTCGACGTGCCGGCGCAGCGCCGGTCCGTGACCGGCCAGCATCGGAAATCGCAGGGCCGGTTCGGGAATCGCGTGGATCTTCGAGATCACCTCGATGGTGTTGGTGGCGAGCTCGGCCCGCTGCTCGGGTGTGGCATCGAACAGCCACCCGGTGAACACATACGGCGGATTGTCCGCGGGTATCCGGCCTGCTATCCGCTTCATCACGAAAAATGTTGTGCCGAGGTGTGTTTCGTCGCGTTCCAGCCAGCACAGCTCGGGTATCGGCACATCGGTGGCGGCGGCGACTCCGGCCATGATGTCGAATTGCCGTGCCAGGTCGTAGGTCTCGAAGACCGGGAAAGAGTCGGGCTCCGGGGTCATCCTGGCGACGAAGGAGGCGCGGACGGGCTGACCGGCGATGGTCCATGTCGCGTCGAAAAACACTGTCGCACTGGACATTCCGGAACCTTCCGGACTCGACAGCGCCGAAATCTCCGGCGGCCGATCGGCGGCGATTTTGGTGGTCAGCCATCGGGACAGTGCCACGGCGATACTTCCGGCGTCGCGCGCGCTCACCGTCAGCTGTCGGCGTGCGGTCGGATCGGGATTGTCGTCGCTCATCATCGGGCCCCTTCGACGTGGGATGCGCCAGCACGATGCCCACGGTAACGGGTTCTAATTCTGCCGATTCGCGACTGGCGAAACGCTCCCACTGGCCGGAATTCGCCTTGACGTCACTGCCGCGCAGGCGTGTCCTGTGCGAGCAACCCGTCGATGATGACGCGCAGCTTCCACGCCGCCCTGGCACTGCCGCCGCCGGTGAGCAAGGGGGCCAGTTCCCGGATCGTGGGGAAGTCCGCGGCGGGCAGTGCCTGGTAGCCGGCGCTGAGTCGAGTTGCCGTGTCGTCCACCGACTCGGCGGGTTCATCGGTGCCACTCCGCGCTGCCGCCTCCAACGCTGCGGAGGCGATGTATTGGCCGAGCAGGTCGACGGCCCAGGCGCAGGCGGCGTCCTGGATGCCGCCGAGACGGAGCAGCCGCAGCATCTCCTCGATGAGCCGCAGGATGTGCGGGCCCGTGGGTGCCTCGGTGAATCCGACGGCGGCGAGGTCGCGGTGGCCGGCGAGTGCGGCGACGGTCCGCTCGATGAGTAACTCCAGCCGACTGCGCCACTCGCCATCGGTCGGCAGCTCGACAGCGGCCACGGCGAGGTCGTGCGTCAGCAGCATCAGCTCACGCCGGTCGTGCACATAGACATACAGGGACGCCGAGCCGGTATCGAGCACCTGCGCCACTCGACGCATGCTCACCGCGGCGCAGCCCAGCTCGTCGACGAGGTCGAGGGACGCGGCCACGATCGCGTCGAGGCTCAGTGGCGCTTTCGCGGGGCTGGTGCGGGGATTGGGGCGGGGGCTGGCGGGCATGTGTCGAATCCTAGCTTGACAAACAGTGGTCGGAGCGAGCATCGTTCGGAACGATCAGTGATCGTTACGATCACTGATCGAGAGACTAGGAGTTGCTATGAAGGTGATCGTTTTCGGAGCCGCCGGACGAGCGGGTCGAGTAATCGTGACCGAGGCGCTGACCGCCGGCCACGATGTCACCGCGGCGGTCCGCGACCCGGCAAAGCTGTCAGCGGCCGACCGGCAACGGCTCACCGTGGCCCGTGCCGACGTCCGCGACCCGGACAGCGTGCGCGCGGCCGTCGCGGGTCACGACGCGGTGGTGAGCGCGATCGGCCCCGCGGGCCGGCATGCCGACGGCCTCTATTCCGACGCCGCCCGCGCCATGGTCTCGGCGATGCGATCCGCCGGAGTGCCCCGCCTGATCGCCATCACCTCCAGTGGCGTTCGCCGAGACGACCCGAATCACGCACTGTGGTACCGCCTGCTGGCACGAACCCTGATGAACGAGCTCTACGGCGACATGCGCCTGATGGAATCGATCATCAGCGAGTCCGCCGTGGACTGGACCTTCGTCCGCCCCACCCGGCTGACCGACGACCCGCCGACTGCGACCTACCGCGTCGTGGACGGCGAAACTCCAAGCGGCGGTTGGAAAGTGCCGGTAGCCGACCTGGCCCGTTTCATCGTCGGTGAACTAGCTGAGTACCGCTGGTCGCACGCCGCGCCCACCCTCGCTCACTAGGCTCACACTTCATCCAAGGCACGTCTGCCGGTGATCGGACCCCACACCCCGACGAGCGCGACCATCACGAGCAACGCGACGGTGATCACCGAGAACACCAGCCCCGGCCCGTTCGCCCGGTCGAGCAGCGGCAGCAACAGGAACGGCAGCAGCGCGGTGCTCACCTTCGACAGTGAATAGGTCGCGCCGGATGCGGTGCCGCGCACCGCGGTCGGGAACGACTCCGGCAGGTATGCGTGGATGGCGTCGGAGAAGACATTGCTGGCGATGGTGAACAACCCGCCCGACAACAGGATGAGCGGCACGCTGGTGGCGAAGCCGAAGGTCAGGCCGAACAGCGCCATCAGTGTCGCGGTCCCCATCACGAGATACTTGCGTTCTATCCGCTCCATCAACGGGATCGCCAGCAGCGACCCCAGCGGGTAGCCGAGATAAGTGATGGCCAAGTAGCTCAACGAGGTGACCACCTCGAATCCCTTGCGGTCCAACACGAGTACCGCCAGGGTGCCGAATCCGTAGTAGCCGAACACCTGCAGGATCATCACGGCGGAGAACAGCGTCGTCTTGCCGCGGTACGGCGGCCGGACGATCGCGCTGAACGGCAGGCCCTGCGTCTTGTTCTGCTGCCGCGCAAGCCAATGCGGCGACTCCGGCATGTCCCGCCGGGCGACGACCACCACCGCGGCGCCGAGCCCGCCGATCACGAACAACCAGCGCCAGCCGTCGACACCGAAGGGCTGCAACGGAACCAGCCATTTGGCGAGGAACCCGACGGTCGGCACCGCACAGAACCCGATCGTGTACGCCATCGCGATCATCCGCCCGCGCACCTGCGGTGGAACCACTTCCGACAGATAGGTGTCCGACACGGTCATCTCGGCGCCGATCCCGAGCCCGGCCAGGAATCGCGTCGCCATCAGGAACATGATGTTCGGACTGAACGCGCCGAGCAGCGTGAACCCGGAGTACAACGCGATGTTGATCATGAACATCCGCCGCCGGCCGAACACATCCGACAACCGCCCGATCACCAGCGCGCCGAGGAACTGCCCGGCGAACGCCGACGCCAGGATCCCGCTGAGCTGAAACGTGGACAGGTGCATCTCCTGCTTCAGCACCCCGGTGATCGTCCCGGCGAGGAACAGCTCATACAGATCGAAGAACAGTCCGGCACCGACGAGCGCCACCAGCTTGCGATGAATGGGACGAACCGGAAGCTCGTCCAGCCGTAGCGGTTCCCGCCCGACGTCGGATGTTGTGATCATCCCGCCATACTCCTGATCAAGCCCCCTTCCGGCAACAAATCAGCGTGGTGTGTCCGGTTCGTGTCGCTTGCCCGTCCGTTGCCGGAACGTGCCCATCCGGAACGCCGATTCCGCCCTGCCCGGCAGTAGCCCGGTGGTTGACTTGCCGCGTGCCGGCCGCGTCCGGCCGCACATCAGTACACCGAGGTCAGGAGGCCACGGATATGCCCACTCATGACGGAAGCTGGCCACAGGGGACACCGTGCTGGGTCGACACTCAGGTCGACGACACCACGCGGGCCCGCGAGTTCTACGGAGACCTGTTCGGCTGGGAAGTCCTGGATAGCCCGCCGGACGCGGGCGGCTATCTGATGGCGCTACGCCACGGCAGGCCCGCCGCGGGGATCGGGCTCAAGCCGGACGGTATGGCGATGCCGTCGGTGTGGACCACCTACTTCGCCGCCGACAGTGCCGATGAGATCGCCGAAAAGGTCACGGCGGCAGGCGGTTCGGTAATGATGCCGCCGTTCGACGTGCTCGATGTCGGCCGGATGTTCGTCGCCGCCGACCCGGTCGGCGCGGTCTTCGGCGTGTGGGAGGCCAAGGCGCACAAGGGCGCAGGCGTCTACAACGAGGACGGCGCATTCTGCTGGAACGAGCTGCACACCGACCAGTACAAGCAGGCGCAGGAGTTCTACGCGGCCGTATTCGGTTGGCACTACACCGAAATCGGCGACGGTCAGGATTTCGTCTATTCCACCTTCGGCCTGACCGAGGGCAGCGACCCGGTCGGCGGCATCAACGACGCGAGCAAGACACCCGGCGACTCCCCGTCGTTCTGGCTGACCTGGTTCCAGGTGGACAACACCGATGCGGCCGTCACCAAGGCGACCGAACTCGGCGCGACGGTCCTGATGGGCGTGCACGACAGCCCGTTCGGCCGGATGGGTGTGCTGCAGGGCCCGCAGGGCGAGGCGTTCGGCGTCGTCGATCCCACGACAGTGAGTGAGCCGCCGGCAGGCGCGTAACCGGTACGGAAGATAGATATAAGGAAGGGTCAGCGTTTCGGCGCTGGCCCTTCGTCTGTTCGAACTATCGCTTTTTGATCGGGGGAACCGCCACATCGGCCCGTCGAGTGGTCACCTTGACAGCCCTGTTCTCCGCTGCCGCTGCGGCATTGGCCAGTTCGACGTTCTCCGGAGCGGCGGCGGCCTCGTCAGCGGCCCGAGCGGCTCGATCGGCTTCGAATGCGCCGAGGAAGCTGGCGGTGGCGTCCTCGGTGGCGAGGACGGCGGTCAAGGCGGCGTGGGCCGCGTCGGCGGCGGCTTGGGCGGCAGTGGCAGCCGATGAGGCGGCCTCGGCAGCCTTCGTCGCGCTGTCGATCCCGGTGTGGATGGTGTCGCGCGGGCCGACGCTGGTCTTCGCCTTACCGCCGGTTTTCGCGCTCGGAGTGGCGGCGCGGCCGGCGGATTCGGCACGGTCGCGAGCACTGGCGGCCCGCTGCCGCGCCTGGTGGATCAGGGCTTGCTGCTCGACCGAACGAGCACCGGGTGCCTGGCCGCTGCCGTCGTGGGCGGCCGCGACGCCGACTCCGGTAAGAATCAACGCCGAACATGCGAGGACCAGGACAACGGCTCGGGGGCGATCCCTACGCATAGCGCTCCATCCCTCGAAGAAGACCAGACAGTCCGATTCACCGTACGTCCCATTAGTCGGATTTGCGAAGACCTCCGGTGGCGCGCCGTGTCGCATCCCCGCTGGTCACCGGCCTGTTGATCAGCGATATCCCGGCGGGTTGCGAGCGACCAGACCGTGCTCGTGGGCATAGACGACCGCGTGGATGCGATCGCGCACACCGAGTTTGGCGAGCACGCGGGAGACGTGGGTCTTGACCGTTTCCTCACCTACGCCGAGCAATGCGGCGATCTCGGCATTGCTGCGGGCATCGGCGAGCAGCAGCAACACCTCCAGCTCGCGCGCGGTGAGATGTTCGACCTCCGGCGGCGTGTGCGGCGGGGCGAGGGTGGTCGCGAACCGGACGGCCAGTCGGCGCGTCATCGACGGATCGATCAGCGCGTCCCCACGGGCGGCGATGCGGATGGCGGCGACGAGTTCCTCCGGCGGCAGGCTCTTCAACAGAAACCCGCTCGCTCCGGCCCGCAGCGCGCGATAGAGATTGGCGTCGCTGTCGTAGGTGGTGAGCACCAGCACGTGCGTGCCGCCCGCCGCGACGATCGCCTCGGTGGCGGCCAGCCCGTCCAGTTTCGGCATGCGCACGTCGAGAATCGCGACATCCGGTCGCAGCCTCGCGGTTTCGGCGATAGCCGCGCGACCGTCGCTGACCTCGGCGACGCAGTCGAAATCGGCTTGGCTGTCGACGACCGCGCGCAGTCCGGAGCGGAACATGCTGTGATCGTCCGCGATCAGCACCCGGATCGGCCGGTTCATGATCCGCCGATCGGGACGGAAACCGTGGTGTGCCAAGAGGTTCCGGATGAATCAGGCCCGTAGTCGAGTTCGCCGTCGAAAAGCTCGGTGCGACGACGGATCCCGCCGAGGCCTCGGGGCACGGCGGTATCGCTGGAATTCGGTACGGAGGGAATCGGATTGGTAGCCCGGATCACCACGCGATTCGGCTGATACACCACCGCGAGCCGCGCATGCGCGCCGTCACCGTGCCGCAACGCGTTGGTCAGCATCTCCTGCACGATCCGATACACCGTGACATCCAACGACTCCGGCAACTCGGCCACCGAACCACGCACGGCGACTTCGACGGTCAATCCGGCGGCCCGCACATGTTCGATCAGTCCGTCGATATCGACCAGCCCGGGCTGTCGCTGTCCCGCGTCGTCGCGGCCGTGCAGCAGATCGAGCTGGCGCCGCAGATCCACCATCGCGGCTCTGCTACTCGACTCGACCGCCGACAGCGAACGGGTCGCCGCAGCATTCGTGTTGTCCGCCATGGCCATTCGTGCCGCGCCCGCATGGATCCCGATGGCGCTCACGTGATGCGAGATCACATCGTGCAGGTCCCGCGCGATCGCCGCCCGCTCCTCGGTCACCGCTCGCTCCACCGCGACCTGATGCTCCTGTCGCCGCAACCGCTCCCGCTGCTCCAGATCGGCGATGTACGCGCCGCGGGCCGCCGTGTACCGGCCGACCAGCCACGGCACACAGCCCGCGGCCACCGTCGACGTGAGCATCAGCCGCCAGTCATGCCCGGCATGACCGCGCGACAACAGATGGGCGGTGACGACGCCGCCGCACAGCAGGAGCATGGTCGACACCGACTTCGGTCCGGAAAGCCAGGCTCCGGTGCGATACCCGGCAACCAATAGCCCGACCCCGGCGAACTGCCCGTCGAAACCGTGCCGATGCAGCAACCAGGCGGCCGCCAGCCGGACCACGACCTGGGCCACCGCGACCACGCCCGCGGTACGTGGCGGCGCGGCCAAGGCCAGATCACTGACAACGATGCCCGCCATCACCGCACCGGTCTGCCACGGCGCGACGGCGAATACGCCACACAGTCCGAGCCCGACGGCGTCGATCAGCGCCGCGACCGCCGCGACCACCAGCGACTGCCGGGCCAGCGACCTGCTCACGTCCAACAGTTCGCCACCACCCTCCTGGTCGTCGGAGCCGTCGCGGGCGATCCTAGCCAGCTCGGCCACCCGGCCCGCTAACTCTGCCCTGCGCACGGCGTCGTCGCGTCCCCCGCGCGGGGGACGCCGAATCCCTCGGCGGCGCGATGTTTGCGCAGGCCATCGCCCGTAGCGTCGAGATTCGACGACGGACGATCAAGGAGATCCGGTGGACCGAGTGGAGCTGTTGACCTATGCCCTCCCCGCATTCGCGTTGTTCATGGTGGTGGAGTGGATCGCGTACCGCCGGGATCCCGATCGCCCGAAGAACGGCGGGTCCGGGCGCGACACGGTGTCCAACGTGGCGACCTTCACCTTGGGGCGGCTCAGCAAACCGCTGACGCAGTATCTGATTCCGTTCTCCGCCGTGGTTGCGGCCGCCGCGATCACCCCGTTGCACCTGTCCGCGACGTCGTGGTGGGTGTGGGTGCTCGGCCTGGTGGTCACCGATTTCTGCTACTACTGGGCACATCGCGCCGACCACCGGGTCCGCCTGCTCTGGACGTCGCACAGCGTGCACCACTCCAGTGAGCACTTCAACCTGTCCACCGCGATCCGGCTGCCGTGGGTGCATCCGGTGGCCAACATCCTGCGCGGAATGGCTTGGGTGCCAGCGGCTTTGCTCGGTTTCCCGGTGTGGATGATCTTCCTGTTGCAGAGCATCGGCCTGCTCTACCAGTTCCCGATCCACACCCAGCGCGTCGGCACGCTGGGTCGCCCGATCGAGTTCCTGTTCAACACCCCGGCGCACCACCGCATCCACCACGGCTCGAACCAGCCCTATATCGACCGGAACTACGGCGGCATCCTCATCATCTGGGACCGCCTGTTCGGCAGCTTCGCCGCCGAATCCGAGCCCATCCGCTACGGCCTCACCAAGAACATCGGCACCGACAACCCGTTGAAGGTCAACTACCACGAGCTCGCCGGACTCGTCCGCGACGTGCGCGGCGCCACCACCTGGCGCGGCCGCCTCGGCTACGTTTTCGGTCCGCCCGGCTGGACCGAGCACGCGCAGGTCGCGCCGGAACCGGTGCCGCAGGCCAAGTCGGTCCAACTCACCTGAGCGAGACTGCACCGCCCGGATTCGCTTATCCAGCAGTCGTTCTCACACGCCGTCGAGGAAGAAGCGCAGGCTGGCGATGCTCGGCGAGCCCGCGGCGAATTCGACGAACGCGACGCCGCGGGTATCACCGAGACGCACCGACGCCGTCACGGTGCGACCGGCCGCGATCAGCTTGCCCCACCGCATGTTCCGCGCCCGGTTGGTGAACTCCTCCACCGAAATCGGTGTGCCCGCGGGCAATTCGACAACGGCGTAGTGCCCGAGCAGCCCGCGGACGCGGACGATGTCCGTGCTGCCCGCCGCGGCGAACAGCCGGGACGTCACGCGCCTGCCCGTCCGCCCGATCCCGCCGAGCGCCCGCATCATGCCGAGCGCGCCCTCCACGCCCAGATTGTTGATCAGCTGCGGGCCGAGTCGCAGCGCGGCGCCGAGCCCGCTCGGCCCGGTCCGCAAGAGCTGCACGATCATCGGGCCGAGTTCCCAGTGCGCGGCCAGCTGCGCGATCTTCCAGTCGCCGTCCTCCTCGGCGAGCTGGTAGCGCAGGTGCATCGGCACCGAGACCCTGGCGCCGGTCGACATGGTGGTCTCGATGGTCAGGTCGCGCACCACCGTCGGCGGCTGCACGATGTCGCGCTCGACCCGGAAGGCGATGTCGTTCGGGCCGATGAAGGTGTCGTAGAAGCTTTCGATGGCGGCGCGGCCGAGGTGCGGACGCGAGCCGACCGGGTCGTTCACTTCGGCGTCGGCGGTGAATAAGCCGACCCACGCGGACTTGTCGTGCGCGGCGACCGCGCGTGGTGACGCCTGGACGGCCGCCAGCAGCTCCGCGGCCGAGGGTTCCAGCGGCATGACAAATCCTCCGATGTCGACGATGACTCGACCCCATGGTAGAACAAGTTCCAATTGGGCCAGGGTGTCCGGTGCCGCTCGAGTCGCCTATCCGACGGCGAGACCTGCGGCTTCCCGGCAGAACAGCCACAGCCGCCAGGCCTCGTCGGCGGTGTAGCGCGTGCGGCGCAAGTAGTGCTCGGGACGTAGCCGGCGGTCGTGCCAGAACCGGCCGGACGGCAGCGTGGCCGAGGTCGCGGCGAGCCAGATCGCGGTGTCGGCACCCTCCTCGGGTGTGCGCAGCAGCGGCCGCATGAGTCGGTGGAAGCCGGGCAGCGACGTGCTGACGCCCGGCGTGTCCGCCCAGCCGGGATGCATGCTGTGTACCGAAATACCCTGGGGTGCATAGCGTTCGGCCAGCGGCGGGGTAAACGCAACCTGCATGCGTTTGGTGCGGGCGTACGCGGTGGTGCCGGAATATCGACCGTGCCGGTATTCGGGGTCGTCGACGGCGAGCCGCTGCGCGTACATACCGCCGGAGGACATCAGGATTACCCGGGACCCGTCGGCCGCGTCGAGCAGCGGCACCAGCCGGTCGGTGAGCAGCAGCGGGCCGAGCACGTGCGTGGCCAGCGTCAACTCGTGCCCGTCGGCCGTTTCGATGCGCCGTGGTGGCAGCAGACCCGCGTTGTGGATCAGCACGTCCAGCCGAGGTAGTCGCTCGTTGAGCTCGTCCGCGCAGGCCGCCACCGAACCAGGATCGGACAGGTCGCACACCGCCACGGACACCTCGGCGGAAGGATCGGCCGCGCGGATCTCCGCACCCGCCTGTTCACCACGTTCGCGGTCGCGCACGGCGAGTATCACCGAGCCGCCGAGCCCGGCCAGTCCGGCAGCGATCGCCTTGCCGATACCGGAATTCGACCCCGTCACCAGCGCCGTGCGGCCGCGCATGGCATCCGGGTGCGGGTCGTCCGCAGGCCAGCCGCGGCGGCGGAATCGAAAGCCGAGGCGGCTGTAACCCGGCGCGATCGTCCGGTCGAGCAGGGTGTCGAAGAAGGTGGGTGCTCCGGACGCATCGGTCATGGCGTAATTCTCCGGTGCACTCGCATAGTCCGGCAATAACGATGCATGAACGTTGCATTGGCCGGACTTCTCGCTAGAGTCGAGGCATGGGCATCGAGTGTTCGAGCGTCGTCGCGGCACCCCGGTCCGAGGTCTTCGACTGGTACGCCCGGCCAGGCGCGTTCGCGCGGCTCGCGCCGCCATGGCAGCCGGCCTCGGTGCTCGCCGAGGCCGATTCGCTGGCCGACGGCACCGCCGTGCTCGGCCTGCCCGGCGGGCTGCGCTGGGTGGCCAGGCACGATCCCACCCGCTACGACCCGCCGCAGCGATTCGTCGATCGGATCGCCGTCGACGGACTCGGCTCGCTGCCGACGGGCCTGCTGCTGCGCTGGCGGCACACGCACGATTTCGAGGTGGTCGACGAGACCCACACCAGGGTGCTGGATCGGGTCGAGTCGCCGGTGCCCGCGTTCGTGCTGCGCCCGATGTTCGACTACCGCTATCGGCAACTGGCGGACGACCTGGCCGCGCACGCGGACGCGGCGCGAGCGGGCTTCGCGGCCAAGACTATTGCGGTAACCGGCGCGTCCGGACTGGTCGGCTCGGCGCTCACCGCGTTCCTGACCACCGGCGGCCACACCGTGCACCGCCTGGTCCGGCATGCGCCGAAAACCGGTGAACGGCAATGGAACCCGGACGATCCCGCGCCCGACCTGCTCGACGGCGTCGACGCGGTGGTGCATCTCGCGGGTGCGTCGATCGCAGGCCGGTTCACCGACGATCACAAGCAGGCCGTGCTCGACAGCCGAATCGGACCGACCGAGCGGCTCGCCGCGCTGGCCGGTCGCGCGGGAGTGCCGACCTTCGTCAGCGCGTCCGCCGTCGGCTACTACGGCTACGATCGCGGCGACGAGCGGCTGCCCGAAGACGCCTCGCGCGGTGACGGTTTCCTCGCCGACGTGGTCGACGCGTGGGAGGCGGCCGCCGACGCCGCCCCCGGGGTTCGAGTGGTCAAGGTGCGCACCGGCATCGTGCAATCGCCGCGCGGCGGCACCCTGCGACTGCTGCGGCCGCTGTTCGCGACCGGACTCGGCGGCCGGATCGGTGACGGCGAGCAGTGGCTGTCCTGGATCGGCATCGACGATCTGGTGGACATCTACTATCGCGCACTGTGGGACAGTGCCGTGTCCGGACCGGTGAACGCCGTTGCGCCGCAACCCGTTCGCAACAGCGAATACACCCACACCCTGGCCGGTGTGCTGCGCAGGCCCGCGCTGGTTCCGGTGCCCGAGTTCGGCCCGGCACTGCTGCTCGGCGAGCAGGGTGCGCGGGAACTCGCCGCCGCGAGTCAACGGGTCGTGCCCGCCGTGCTGGACAAGGCCGGGCATCGGTTCCGTACACCGGATCTCACCTCGGCGCTGCGACATCTGCTCGGTCGCGCCCCCCGCTGAGCGGCGCGCTCAGCGGGTGAGCAGGATCTGGTGCACATCGAGGTAGCCGCATCGGAATCCGGCCTCGGCGTGCGCCAGATACAACCGCCACATCCGCCGGAAGATCGGATCGAAGCCCAGTTCCGCGACGCGGTCGGCGCGGGCATTGAACCGCTGCTGCCATAGTCGCAGGGTGTGCGCGTAATGCTCGCCCATCGACAGTTGTTCGCGGACAACGAGTTCGGTGCGGCGTCCGGCCACATCGGCGAGTAGCCGGGTGGACGGCAGAAAACCGCCGGGGAAGATGTACTTCTGCACCCAGGTGTAGGTGTAGCGGGTGGCCAGCATGCGGTGGTGCGGCATGGTGATCGCCTGGATCACCGCTCGGCCACCCGGCGCCAGCACCCGGTCGATGGTCTCGAAGAACGTCTCCAGGTATTCGTAGCCGACCGCCTCGATCATCTCCACCGAGACCACCGCGTCGAATTCGCCGCTCACCTGGCGATAGTCGAGCAGATCGATGGTGACGTGTTCGGAAAGTCCTGCGGCGGCAATGCGATTCAGGGCCAGCGCGCGCTGCTCCGTGGACAGCGTCACCGAACGCACGGTGGCGCCACGGGCGGCCGCGCGCAACGCCAATTCTCCCCAGCCGGTGCCGATTTCGAGCAGGCGAGTGCCCGGCCCGACGCCGGCGCGGTCGAGTATCCGATCGATCTTGGCCTGCTGGGCGGCGGCGAGGTCGGCCCAGCGCGGCGGCGGCGCGGTGGCCGGGAACAACGCGCTGGAATAGGTCAGCGTCTCGTCCAGGAACAGCTCGAACAGATTGTTCGACAGGTCGTAATGCCTGACGATATTGCTTCGGCTGTTCGATTCGCTGTTGCGTTCGGCGGCCGGGTGTCTCGAGACATAGAGGCGGCGCAGCGCCCGCAGCGGCGCTGGAACGAGCGTGTCGATGTTCGCGGCGAACACCGCGAGCGTCGCGGCCGGATCCGGCGCCGACCAGTCACCGGCCATATAGGACTCGCCGAAGCCGATCAGCCCGCCCACGCCGAGCCGGGCGGCGAAGTCGTCCGGGCGGTGCAGGATCAGTCGCGGCGCGTCCACATCACCACGGCCGAGCACCGTCCCGTTTGGATATTCCACCCGGATCGGCAGCGTGCGCACGGCCCGCCGGAACAGCCGGTGCGCCACTGCTGCGGCAATCGCGGCGCGAGTACCGGTCGGCACCCGCTCGACGTCGGGCCAGTGCGTCGAGGGTCGTGCCGTGACGTGCGTTTGAATACTCACCGCGAATACTCCTCGAAGTGCTTGGCCGGTCGGGGAACGAGAGGTAGGCCGCGCGCCCAGAGAATCACGCCGTGCCTGCGAATGAGCGCCGAGACCACAAGTGGGGCAAGGGGTACCGCCACTGTCGCGCGCAGGATGGTACGGACGGTGGCCGAATGGCAACGGCCGGTCATCGAGGCGGCGAAAATCGGCTGGTGCTCGGTCAGGGTGATGGATACCCGCAGGCGGTCGGTGGGCTCGGGCAGCCGCATCCGGTATTCACCGCGTACCTCGTTGAACGGGGAGACATAGAAGCGTTTCTCCGTGGTCGCGACGCCATGGTCGTCGGGGCGGACCAGGTAGCAGTGCCGTTCGCCGTAGGTGTTGTGCACCTCCGCGATGACGCAGACCAGGTCGCCGGTGCTGTCGCGGCACCAGAACAGGGTCAGCGGGTTGAACACGTAACCGAGCACTCGCGCGTTGGCGAGCATCAGGACGCGACCGCCGCGCAGGTCGATGCCGTGCTCGGCGAGGTAGCCGTCGACGTTCTCGCGCAGGGTGCGCTGCGGGTCGCCGAGATGGTCTGCGGCGCGGAACCCGGCGAACGGGCGCAGCCAGCGTGGCAGCCTCGGCATGTCGTCGAGGTCGACCAGCCAGCTGTAGCTGCGGTAGCTGAACTCGTGATGCAGCGGGGCGCGGCGCACATGGTGGATCCGGGTGCGGACGATCTGCGCCTTCATGAGGTGCGCACGGCCGCAACAGGTTTGGCTGTCCATCGCGCACCGAGCCGCTCGGCGGCGCGCAGCCCCGACAGCGCGCCGTCCTCGTGGAAGCCCCAGCCGTGATATGCGCCCGCGAAAGCAATTCGGGCACAACCGATCTCGCCGAGCCTGCGCTGCGCCGCCACCGAACTCGGGGTGTAGCGCGGATGCTGGTAGACCATTCGATCGATGATCAGCTCCGGATCGACCCGGTCGCCGTCGCCGAGGGTGACCAGGAATCGCGGCTCGTCATCGAGTCGCTGCAGGCGGGTCAGGTCGTAGCTGACCAGCACCCGGTCCGGCTGTGCCGCGCAGGACGGCAGCCGGTAATTCCAGGAGGCCCGTGCGCGCGGGGCTCGCGGCAGCACCGACGCGTCGGTGTGCAGCATCGTGTGATTCACCGAATACGGCATGGCGGAAAGGATTTCGGCCTCCGCGCCGGTCGGCTCGGCGAGTAGCCGCAGCGCCTGATCTGGATGGGTGGCGATGACCGCCGCGTCGAACATCCTGATCTCGTCCGCGTCGTCGCGCACCGCGACGCCGTCGGCGAGCCGATGCACGGCCCGCACCGGGGTGCCGACCAGCACGGTGTCGAGCCGCTCGGCGACGGCGCGGACGTAGGTGGCGGAGCCGCCGGCGACGGTGCGCCAGGTGGGGGAGCCGAACACCGTCAGCATGCCGTGATGGTCGAGGAAGGTGAACAGATAGCGCGCCGGATACTGCAGCGCGGTGCCCGGATCGCAGGACCAGACCGCCGCGACGAGCGGCGTGAGGAAGTGAGTGACGAAGTATTCGGAGAAACCGTTCGCGAAAACGAATTCCGCTACGGTGCGGCCGGTTTCGGCCTCGCGGGCCAATTCGGCGCGAGCCAGGCGATGGAACCGCGGCACCTCGGCGAGCAGGCGCAGGTAGCGGCCACGAGCCAGCGATCGTGGCGTAGCGAACAGTCCGCCCGCACCGCGGGCGCCCGCGTATTCGAGGCCGCAGCCATCACAGCGCACCGACATGCTCATGTCCGATTCCTGGGTCGCGATGCCCAGCTCGCCGAACAACCGCAGCAGCGTCGGGTAGGTGCGGTCGTTGTGCACGATGAACCCGGTGTCCACGCCGATCGCCGCGCCGTCGCGGCTGGTGACCCGGTGGGTGTCGGCATGACCGCCGAGTCGTTGGTCGGCTTCGTAGAGGGTCACCTCGGCGGACCGAGACAACACCCAGGCCGCGGTCAATCCGGCCACCCCGCTGCCGACGACGGCGATCCGGCGCGGCTCGGTGTGCTGGACCATGTGTTCCTCCTCGTCGCCGATTTTGGGTGGCCGATCGATTGCCACCGCAGTCGGGTGCGCGGGTCGCCGTCGCTGTCCCGCTGAACCGCGCCGCCGACTCTGGTGCCTCGATTATGCATCGTTTGGTCGCGACGGCAAAAGCAGAGGCCGCTCGCGGCAGACGCGGTCGTCGTTGGGGGCGATCGATCTCGGAAAGGACTTCGCCTAGCTGCCGTCGCCGGATTGCTCGTGCGCGTGCGAAATCGGATCCGGCGCGCGAAAACGGGGTCGCTCCCGGACTCGGCCGGTCAGCCCCGAGCGGATCAGCTCAGGTAATCGATGGCGTCGATCAGGCTCGCGACACGTTCCGCCGCCTCGGGCAGGATCACCGAATCCCACCCGGGCCCGCCGACGAACACCCGCGAGCCCGCATCGAGGCAGGCGCGCACCGCCGAGGTCAATGCGGTCGCTTCCTGCTGCGACCACAGCAGCACCGACGCGGACTGCTCGTGTCGCGCGAGGCTGTCGGTCAGCGCGTCGGTCGGCACATCCGCGCCGAGCATGTACGCGCTGACGTCGCGCTCGGCGAGTCCGGCCCGCAGCACCTCGAGCGGGAGTGCGTGTGTCTCACCGCCGGTGCAGGCCAGCACGACCGGCTTCGGCGCGGGCACATCCGGCGGCGGATTGGTGCGATGCAGCACCGAGGTGATGCACCAGGACAGCAGGTGCTCCACATCGATGCACCCCTCGCCCGCGCCCTGCCGCGCGACGATGTCGGCGAAGGCGGGGCGGCACAACCGATCCCAGGTGTCCACGACACCGAACGCGCGGAAGTGCGCCTCCAGATAGTTGGACACCGCGCGGGTCTCGAGCGTGAATGCGGCGGCGAGCAACGGGAATCGGTCGCCCAATCGCGGCACCGGTCCGCGCAGCGTGGCGGCCGCGCCCGCCGGGCTCGCACCGTCCTGAATGAGGGTGAGCATCTGTCCGAGCAGCGCGATATCCGCTTCGGTGTAGAGCCGGTGCTTGCCGGGTCGATGCTGTGGCGGCCCGATGTTGTAGCGACGATTCCAGCTTCGCAGCGTCGCGGTGGGGATACCGAGGCGCTCGGCAACCGCGCGGACCGTATAGCCGGCCGCGTCGGAAGCGGGAGCGGAACCGGCGGACATCGTCCTATTCTGCCTGTTCCGGTTCGCCCGATTCGCCATGCCCGGGCGGCCGCGCGTCGCGGGCGGCGTCCGAGGCCCGTGGCGTGGCGATCAGCTCCGCACCGTGGCCGCGGTCGCGCCACACAGCAGACCCCAACCCGCCGCGACCGCGACCGCCTTGCCGCGCTGTGGTCGTCCGCGCAACGCGATCCCCAGGATTGTGGCATCGGACAGATCGGCCAGTACCCGCGCGGCGATCGCCAGCCGGAGCGCGTTCGGTGTCGGCGCCGCCACCAGGGCAAGCCCGGACGCGACATCACGGAGCGCGGTCATCCTGGCTACCGCGCGCAGGGCCGGGTCGTCGGCGGACCAGCCGCACGGTCCGAGCATCACCGCGGGCCGGGCCGCGACCGCGACGCCGTATCCCGCCGTCAGCGCGCCGGCGATCCGGGGCAGCCAGGCAAAGGTCACGAGTTCCTCCTTGATGAGTGTATTGAATCAATCATGCATCGTTATGAGCTAACATGGCCAGTGTCGTCGATTCCCGAGGAGTTCGCGTGACATCTCGAACGAAGCGCTATCCCGTTCGCCTGCTGATTGCCACGGCCGGACTGGCCGTCGCATTCTCCGCGACGGGTAGCGCGCAAGCAGCCCCCGTCGCCGCGCCGGCACCGGTGCAAACGCTCGACCTGACCCGGTATCTCGGTACCTGGAACCAACTCGCGGCGGTCCCGCAGTACTTCAACCTCGTCTGCGCTCGCGATACCCAGGCGAACTACGCGCTCGACCCGCAGGGCAACATCTCGGTGCGCAATACCTGCACCACCTGGTCGAATATGAACAACGAAATCACTGGCACGGCAACGGTCAACGACCGGGTGACGGGTGCGCAACTGCACGTCAGCTTTCCCGGCGTGCCCACGCAGGAGCGGATCGACGGGCCGACCAACTACATCGTCACGGCCCTCGGCCCGGACTATTCGTGGGCGGTCGTCACCGATCCCGGCCGCATCTCCGGCTTCGTACTCGCTCGCGCACCGATGCTGGATGCGGCGGCATGGCAGCAGGTACGCGCGGGAATCGTTGCGGCAGGCCAGGATCCGTGCCTGTACCTGACCTCGCCGGCCACCGGCGGTCTTGCCGACATCGTTCCGCTCTGCACACTCTGATCTCACCGCCCGGCGCCCGTGAGGGTCGCGTCACAGGTGTCGGGCATTGAGCCGCCCACGCCACCGTGGCGCCACCCTCACGAGCGCCGGAGGTCCCTTCACCCCGCGAAGAGGAGTAGATGACCGTCTCCATCGCCCTGTTCACCCGTGACCTGCGGGTGCACGACAACCCGGTACTCACCGCCGCACATCGCGAAGGTGCCGCGGTGGTACCGCTTTTCGTCGTCGACGACGCCATCGCGGCCGGCCGTTTCGCCGCGCCGAATCGCGCGCGCTTCCTCGCCGCCGCACTGAGCGAGTTGGACGCTGAGCTACGGGCGATCGGCGGTCGTCTGGTGGTGCGGCGCGGCGATGTCGTCGCGGAGGTGGAACAGGTTGCGGCGCAAGTGCATGCCGACAGCGTCCATATCGCCGCCGACGTGAGCAGGTACTCCCGCAAACGCGAACAGGCACTGCGGGAACGGTTGGAGCAGCGCGGATGCCTGCTGCACACGCATGCCTCTACGATCACCGCCGCCGATCCCGCGGAACTCGTCCCGTCCACCGGGCGGGACCATTTCGCCGTCTTCACCCCGTACTTCCGGCGCTGGGCCGAGACGCATCAGCGCAAGTCGTTCGGGAAGCCGCGCGAACTCACCATGCCGCCGGTCGCAAGCGATCCACTGCCGGAAGCCGAAGAACTGTGCCCCGGCCCGACCTCGCCCCAGCTCGCGGTCGGCGGCGAGACGACCGGGCGAAAGTTGCTGCGCGACTGGCTTTCCGGACCCATCGAGGGATACGAAGAGCACAACGACGACCTCGCCGCCGACGCCACCTCGCACCTGTCCCCCTATCTGCACTTCGGTTGCGTGTCACCGGTGGACCTGGTGCGCCGGGTCGACATGTCGACGCCCGGCGGTAACGCCTTCGCCCGCCAGCTGGCCTGGCGCGACTTCCATCACCAGCTGCTCGCCGCCCGCCCGGACGCTGCCTGGTCGGACTACCGGCCTCGATCGATCACTTGGCGCGACGATCCGCAAGCCGTCGCAGCCTGGAAGGACGGCCGCACCGGATACCCGGTCATCGACGCGGCCATGCGGCAATTGCGGGCCGAGGGCTGGATGCCGGGGCGCGCCAGGCTGATCGCCGCCAGCTTCCTGGCCAAATCGCTGCGGGTGGATTGGCGGATCGGCGCCGAACACTTCCTGCACTGGCTGGTCGACGCGGATCTGGCGAACAATCAACTCAACTGGCAGTGGTGGCCGGCACCGGCACCGATACCAGGCCGAATCGGGTGCTCAACCCGCTGCGGCAAGCCAAACGCTACGACCCGGACGGCGACTACGTGCGTCGATGGCTGCCCGAGCTGGCGCACATTTCCGGTGCGGCGGTGCACACACCATGGCGCGAAAACGTCGATCCCGCCGTCTACCCCGCGCCGATCATCGAATGCGTCGGCATGTAGCGCACCGATATTGCCCCCAGATGCCGCAATGCCCTTCCTAATCCCGGCTGCCAGGTCTTGAATCGATGCATCGAGGCTTTGCCTTGCTCCAGGAGAGGGGCCGTGATGATGGGCACCGTCGACATCGTGATCACCGTCGGTCGCATATTCGACACACTGCAGAAAGCGCTGTTCCTGCTGATCCTGCGCGGTTGACCGCCGCGGCCGTCCCGCGCAGGTAGTGGTTCGCGGCGCACGAATCAGCTGGCAAATTCGTACGCGGCAGGCTAATTGGTGCGCGTGGTCGATCCGACGGTGCGGGTGCCAGACTGGTTCGATGGCAACCGTCGTCGCTTTTCATGCGCATCCGGATGACGAAACTTTGCTGACCGGAGGCACCTTGGCCGCCGTCGCGGCGGCCGGGCACCGGACGGTGATCGTTGTGGCCACCGACGGGCACATGGCCGCGCTCGATGGGCGAAAAGCTTTGCGGCTGAACGAATTAGCGGCGAGTGCGGCCGTGCTCGGCGTTGCCAGGGTGGTGCATCTCGGCTATGCCGACAGCGGTCACGGTGCCGTGCTGTTCGCGGATCCGCCGGATCGCGTCCGCTTCCTGCGCGCCGAGGTGGACGAGGCCGCCGAGCGGCTCGCGGCGATCCTTCGCGAGGAGAACGCCGAGATCCTGCTGAGCTACGACCGTAACGGTGGCTATGGGCACCGCGACCACGTGCGGGTGCACCAGGTCGGCGCCCGAGCCGCCGAGTTGGCCGGGGTGCCACGGGTGCTCGACGCGACCATGCCTCGCGAAAACCTCGCTCGCATAGTGCGTTTCCTCCGATTCCTGCGGGGCAGGCTCGGCCCTTCCGTCCTGGGATCGCTCTACAGTTCCGGTGCCGAGATCACCCATCGCATCGACGTGAGCAACTACGCGGCCCAGCGCAAAGCCGCTGTCGCCGCGCATCGTTCGATCATCGAGGGATCGGGCTCCTTCGCCGCGATCGCCAAAGTCTTGCTGCGGCTGCCGACGCCGATCCTCGGCCGGGTGATGCACTGGGAGTGGTACATCGAAGAGGGCGCCCGGCCGGCGGGCAACCCGCTCGACGACATCTTCAAGCCCGCCTGACACTTTCAGCGACTCGCCGGCACGTCGACAGCCTGACAGCGCGGCAGCGTGACCGTAAAGATGGCCCCCTCACCGGGTTCGCTGTGCACCGTAACCCGGCCGCCGTGCGCCGCGACCAGCGCGTGCACGATCGAGAGACCGAGCCCGCTGCCGCCGCTCGCCCTGGTCCGGGAGGTGTCCGTGCGGTAGAACCGCTCGAAGACGCGGGCGGCGGCATCGGGCGACAATCCCGGCCCCGAGTCGATCACGTCGATGCGGACCTCGTCGCGAGAAGGCGTGAGCCGCACCATGACAGCGGCCTCGGGCGGGGTATGGACGAGGGCGTTGCCGAGCAGATTGGCGAGTACCTGGCGCAGTCGCGGCCCGTCGCCGATCACGTCCATCGTGCCCTCGCCGGTGTCCACCACGACGCCGATGCGTCGTTCGGGGGAAGGGGGTGTCGGCTGCTGGCGTGCGGCCATCGCTTGGGCGTTGTGCACGGCGTCGCCGGCCAACGCGAGCAGATCCACCGGTTTGCGCTCCAGCGGCCGCTTTTCGTCCAACCGCGCCAGCAGCAGCAGATCCTCGACGAGCAAACCCATCCGCTCGGCCTCGGATTCGATGCGCCCGACCACCATCGTGGCGTCGGTGCTCGCGCCCTGCCGATACAGCTCGGCGAAACCGCGGATGGTGGTGAGCGGCGTCCGCAACTCATGGCTGGCGTCGGCCACGAATCGGCGCATCTTGGCCTCGGACCGGCGGGCCGCCTCCTCCGAGGCTTCGGTTGCCGCGACACCGTATTGGATCTGGGCGAGCATCTCGTTCAACGAGCGGGCCAGATGATCGACCTCGGTGTCCACGCCGCGCACCGGGACCCTGCGGTGCAGGTCGCCGCCCGCGATGGCCGCCGCGGTGTCCTCCACCTCGCGCAACGGTCGCAGGCTGCGCTGGATCACCAGGTAGCCGACCACGCCCAGCGCGACCAAGGCGATGATGCCGGTGGCGAGCTCGAAGAAGATCAACCGGGAGACCGTCTCCTGATTGTCGGTCAGCGGCAATCCGATGGTGGTCGAACCGAATTGGTTCGACGTGGTCAGCACCCGCCAGTGCACCGACGAGTCGTCGGCGGAGTCGACCGTCGTCGGACTGTCGCCGACCGGTCCGCTGAGATCCGGTACGCCCGAGGCGTTTCCGCCGCCGGGCACCTCGAAGAACACCTGACCGCCCGCGCTCCTGTGCAGCTCGAAGAACCGGCGCGGCTGCTCGGCCACCGATCGGGGCTGTGGTGACGGGCCGGGGGAATCGGCCGGAACCCATTGCACGGAGCCGTCATTCGTCCGCACCTGCTTCATCGGCCGTGGCTGGGCCCAGCTACGGGAAGCGTCGTAGAGCTGCTCGTCGGTGCGTTGCGTCAACGACTGGCTCAACGCCGACGTCACCGCCGCCCCCGAGGCGATCAGCGCCACCGCCGTCAGCAGCAGCAACGCGATCACCAGCCCGATCCGCAGCGGCACCGACGCCACCCGCCGCGACAACTGTGCGCGCGCGTTCATGCCCGGCTCGGCTGTGCTGCCCGCGACAGCTGACCAACGCCGATCCCGATGCGCGCGAGAGGTGTGCCGATCATGACCACATAATCGCGTCACTACCGCTGTCCGAGCTGCGAGCGACCTGGGTATCTGCTGTGAGGAGCCACCAGGGGCGCCCGCACCGCGCCGTTGCGCTACGGACACCCGGGTCGGTTGGCTCCTGCCGATCTGTGGCGATGCGGCGTAAAGACCTAGTACCCATTCGGTGGGCCGGTCACCCCAGGAATTTTGGTGGGTTCGATCGTGCGCGTGAATTCGCTGAATCTTGCCGGGTAGCGCTCGGGGGCTGGATACCGTGAGCGGCGTTGGCCGATCCGGGAGTGGTGGGAGTGGCGATGGCGATCATCGATGTGTGGGCGCAGCATCCGACGGTGCGGATGGTCGAGCACGACATGTTCGATTCGCTGCGGCGGTGGGGTGCACCGCTGCCGACCGAGCAGCCGCCGGTGGCCGCCACGCTGGCCGCGATGGATGCGGGCGGCGTGGATCTCGCGCTGATCAGTGCCTGGTACGGGCCGGAAGGGGTGTTGATCTCCAATGACGAGGTCGCCTCGTTCGTCGCGGAATCCGACGGCAGGCTGGTCGGCGTCGCCTCGGTGGATCTGCGTAAGCCGGTCGCCGCGGTTCATGAGTTGCGCCGTGCGGTAACCGAATTGGGGATGAAGGCGCTGCGCATCGTGCCGTGGTTGTGGGGTCTGCCGCCGAACGATCGCCGCTACTATCCGCTCTACGCCGAGTGCGTCGAACTGGGCATTCCCTTCTGCACCCAGGTCGGCCACACCGGCCCGCTGCGCAGCTCGGAGACCGGGCGGCCGATTCCCTACCTCGACGACGTCGCTCTGGAATTTCCCGAACTGACCATCGTCGGCGGCCACATCGGCTACCCGTGGACCACCGAAATGATCGCGGTCGCAACGAAATACCCGAATGTCTACATCGACACCTCGGCCTACACCGTGCGCAGGTACCCACCCGAACTGGTGGCCTATCTGAAAAAGCACGGCCGCGAAAAGGTCCTGTTCGGCACCAACTTCCCGATGATCATGCCGGACCACGCCCTCGCCGGACTCGATGATCTGGAGCTGGACAACGAAGTTCGCGAGCTGTTCCTCTCCGGCAACGCCCGCCGCGTCTTCGGCCTGGACGCCGTGTGATCAGGGATGCTGGATCGGAGTCTTGCTGCGGTGACCGGTATCCGGATCCACCACGGACAACTCGAGCCGTCCCTCCTCACCGGCTATATAAGGCTCGAACCGGCTGAAGTGAAAGTTCCCGTGCGCATCGGTATCGGCCTGCCCCCAACTCCGCGTGGTCGGTAGCCGAGTCCAGCCCGCCACATAGATGTGCACGGTCGCGTCGTGCGCCCACCCCACCCCTTCGACGTTGTAGGTGACGCCGGTCTGCAAAACAGTCGTATGAACCTCGATGGCGAACCGCCCCTCCGGCCGAACCTGTTCCGCTACAACGATTATCGGAAAGGCAACGGCCGAAGGACCTGCCGCCACCATCCCGAAAGCACCCAACACCAGCAGCGCCGCTAATGGAATCCGTGTCATCGAGCCCCCTTCTCGAGCAGCGGCAGGGAACGCCGCCAGGTCAACACGCGCCGCAGCGTCCGCCCGCCTCCCTGCACAATCCCGGTCAACGCCAGAGTCTCACCGACCAGCGTCATCTCGCGCACCTACTCGGTGCCCGCCAACATCGGATTGCTGCCATGCCTCATCATCCCACCGGACTATCGCCACGGACCCCACGGCTTCATCCTCGCCACCACCTACAGCTGATCACTCTCCGTCCGCAGGACGCCGGCCCAATTCTGGAAGCCACGTCCGACCAGGCCGAGTCCAGCTGCGAGCCTTGATCATTCGGCGTGCCGCCCGCTGATTCCGCCCGATCAAACGCTCGAGGTAGAGGCGGCCCGCGAGATGGTCGGCCTCGTGCTGGAGGCAGCGCGCCAGGTAGCCGGTGGCTTCGACCGCGACCGGCCGTCCCGTCACGTCCACGCCGGTGACCCTCGACCAGTGCCCGCGCCCGGTGGGATACCACTCGCCCGGCACCGACAGGCAGCCCTCGAGATCGTCCTCGGGGTCGGGCATGGTTTCCGGGATCTCGGAGGTCTCGAGGATCGGGTTGACGACGCAACCGCGGTGCCGAACTCCGTTGTCCACGAGGTCATAGATGAACACCGATCGGGCATCACCGATTTGATTCGCGGCAAGGCCTGCCCCGTTTGCGGCGGTGTTGGTTTCGTAGAGATCGTCGACGAAGGCCGCGAGTTCGTCGTCGAAGGTGGCCACGGGCGTTGCCGGGATGGTCAACCGGGGGGCGCCCGCGATCAGAATTGGTCGAACAGTCATACAGACAGAGTACTCAAATACGAGTAGTCGTGACAGACTAGAAGCGTGAACGAGACCCGGTTGTTCGTGCTTGCCGCCCTGGCCAAAAGGGGCCCGATGCATGGCCATCAGCTGCGCCGCGACGCCCGCTTGGATCGCGCCGAACTGTGGTCCCGCGTCAAACCCGGGTCGCTGTACGGTGCCTTGCATCGCATGGAGGACGAGAACCTGATTCGCCCCCTGCGAACAGAGCAGCTGGGGGGCCTACCGGCCCGCACCGTGTACGAAATCACCGACGAGGGCCGCCGCGAACTCCGCGTGCTCCGCGACGAGGCCTTCGCCGACGTCGAAATCCGCCCGGACGTAGTCGATCTCGCGTTGGCGGTCAGCGCGGACCTCGACCGGGAACTACTGCGCGGATACCTCGAAGACCGCATTGCCGCACTCCGAGCACGAAGCTCGCGCATCGAACACCAGCTCGACCGCCGCTGGCCGGACCAGAGCGTGGTCGATGACCTGATTGTCGACCACGCGAGAATGCGCATCCAATCCGAGATCGACTGGCACGAAAAGGTTCTCGCCAATATCGACAAACTCGAATTCGCGCGCTGAGAGGGAACTGGTGCTGGAGCTCTCTCGCGCGATACCGGCACCAATTCCCGCTGATCGTTTGTCCGATATCAGCTTGATCCGAGGATGCTCGGGTGGTCCAGCATGATGGGTGGGTGGCTGAGTTTCTGGTGTTGGTCAATGGGTTGCCGGGGTCGGGGAAGTCGACCTTGGGGCGACCGTTGGCTGCGGCGTTAGGTGCCACGTTCTTGTCGAAGGATGTGGTCAAGGAGGCGCTGGCGGGCTGCGTCGATCACGATGGCGTGATTCCTGCGTTGGGTGGCATTGCGATGGATGCGGTGTGGGCGTTGGCTCGGGCGAGTTCGGGGACTGTTGTTGTCGACTCTTGGTGGTTCAGGCCGCGGGACTTGGGGTTCGCCAGAGCCGGCATCGAGAAGGCAAGGGCCGACCGGGTTGTGGAGGTCTGGTGTGATGTTCCCGCCGAGGTGGCGAGGGCTCGTTATGCGAGTCGGCGGCGGGCGGCGGTGTACTGCGACGAGCAGCGTCTCGCCGAGGATTGGGACACGTGGGCCGGGCAGGCTGTACCGCTAGGGCTTGCGCCCATCGTTCGGGTCGACACGACACAACCGGTTCACCTTGCCGACCTGGCCGCGCGAATCGAGTGTTCGGTGTGATCGCGCGGCCGGGTCGAGTGCCTCGACGGTGGCGAGTTCGGCTGGGGGGTAGCTGGATTCGAGTTCAGTGACGGCGGATGCGGAGTACGTTGTCCTTGCGGACGCCGGGCTGGCCCTCGGGGCCGGGTTGTTCGCGTTCGGCCAGGCCGTCCGTTTCGACAGTCCATTCGGTGGGGTCGAGGCGCAGGCCGGTAAGGACCTCGGCGGTGGTGGGGAAGTGGACGTCGTGGGGTGGGACGGTCACCCAGGAGGGCCATTCGGCGTGGCCGACGATCAGGAGTTGACCGCCGGGGGCGACGGCTTCGGCGGCGCGGCGGAGGATTTGTTCGCGTTCGTCGATTTGGGCGACGGGGGAGTGCAGGTATTGGGCGGTGACGAGGTCGAAGTGGCCGGTGGGGAAGGTGTGCGCGAGGTCGTGGCGTTGCCAGTCGATGTCGGTGATGCCCTGCTCGGCGGCGCGGGCTCGGGCGCGGGTGAGTGCGGTCTCCGAGACGTCGACGGCGGTGACTCGCCAGCCGCGCTCGGCCAACCAGATCGCGTCGGCACCCTCGGCGCAGCCCAGGTCGAGTGCGGAACCCGCCGGGGCCGAGGAGATTTCGCGGACCAGCAGGAAGTTGGGCGAGCCGGACCAGACTTGTTCCCGCTCCTGGTAGAAGTTCTCCCAGAACTCCACCGTGTTGCCGTCAGCGTTGTGGGTGTGTGTCTCGGTCATGGACACCACGATCCCCGGCGTGCGGCTACAACGGCAAACTTCTTTGCTGCTTTGGCAACAATTATTCGTCGGTGGGCTCGGTCTCCGCGGATTTCTCCAGCGAGGGCCCGGTCTTCTCCTGTGCTAGCGCGCGGTCCTCCACCAGCATGGCCGACCGATGCGCGGATCCCCAGCCCGCGTGCGCCTCGGTCCGCATCCGCTCGACCATGTGCGGATAGTGCAGCTCGAACGCGGGACGCTCGGATCGAATTCGCGGCAGTTCGTAGAAGTTGTGCCGTGGCGGCGGGCAGGTGGTGGCCCATTCCAGGGAGTTGCCGTAACCCCACGGATCGTCCACCGTGACGACCTCGCCGTACCGGAAGCTCTTGAAGACATTCCAAATGAACGGCAGCATCGAGGCGCCGAGGATGAACGCACCGATGGTGGAAATCGTGTTCAGCGTGGTGAAGCCGTCGCTGGGCAGGTAGTCGGCGTACCGCCGCGGCATCCCCTCGGCACCGACCCAATGCTGCACCAGGAATGTGGTGTGGAAGCCGATGAACGTGGTCCAGAAGTGCCACTTACCCAGCCGTTCGTCCATCATCCGCCCGGTCATCTTCGGGAACCAGAAGTAGATACCCGCGAATGTCGCGAACACGATCGTCCCGAACAACACGTAATGGAAGTGCGCCACAACGAAATACGAGTCGGTGACGTGGAAGTCCAGCGGCGGGCTGGCCAGGATCACCCCGGACAGCCCACCGAACAGGAAGGTCGTCAGGAAGCCGAGGGAGAACAGCATCGGCGTCTCGAACGTCAACTGCCCGCGCCACATGGTGAAGATCCAGTTGAAGAACTTCACTCCCGTCGGCACCGCGATCAGGAACGTCATCAGCGAAAAGAACGGCAGCAGCACAGATCCCGTCGCATACATGTGATGCGCCCACACCGCCACCGAGAGCGCGCCGATCGAGATCGTCGCGTACACCAGTGCGCTGTAACCGAACAGCGGCTTCCGTGAGAACACCGGGAAGATCTCGGTCACGATGCCGAAGAACGGCAACGCCACGATGTACACCTCGGGATGCCCGAAGAACCAGAACAGATGCTGCCAGAGCAGCACACCGCCATTGGCCGTGTCGTAGATGTGCGCGCCCAGGTGCCGGTCGATCGCCAACGCGAACAACGCCGCGGTGAGGATCGGAAAGGCAAGCAGCACAAGGATGCTGGTGATCAGGATGTTCCAGGTGAAGATCGGCATCCGGAACATGATCATGCCGGGGGCGCGCAGGCAGATGATCGTGGTGATCATGTTGACGCCGCCGAGGATGGTGCCGAGGCCGGACAGGATCAGGCCCATGATCCACATGTCGGCGCCGGCGCCGGGGGAGTGCTCGAAGGTGCTCAGCGGTGTGTAACCGGTCCAGCCGAAGTCCGCGGCGCCGCCGGGCGTGATGAAACCGGCCGTCGCGATGGTGGCACCGAACAGGTACAGCCAATAGCTGAACGCGTTGAGGCGCGGGAACGCCACGTCCGGCGCCCCGATCTGCAAGGGCAGCACGGCATTGGCGAAACCGAACACGATCGGTGTCGCGTAGAACAGCAGCATGATGGTGCCGTGCATGGTGAACAGCTGATTGAACTGCTCTGTCGACAGGAACTGCAACCCGGGCCGGGCCAGTTCGCCACGCATCAGCAGGGCCATCAACCCGCCGATGAAGAAGAACGACATCGCCGTGACCAGATACATGATCCCGAGCACCTTCGGATCGGTGGTCGTGATCATCTTCCAGAGGTAGGAACCCTTCGGCCCCCGCCGTCGCGGATAGGGTCGAACCGCCTGAAGTTGTTCGGTCTGCGTCACACTCACAGCCGTCGCCACCTTCCGAACCGCCGGGCAACTCGAGGCCGGCGCGACCGGCCTGCATCAACCAAACCATGTGACCGCTGTCTCACGCCACCCCTAGATCGACTTTGCCAAAGGTTTGCCGTGGCGGCGCGAATAGGCTTCTCCAACTGGGCTTCTGCGGAGAGGAGCCGCTGTGTGGTCCGTCAGGAGTGATACGCCCTGGATATCAGGGCTATCTGCGACCGCGGGTTGATGCGCCGCTGCACTCAGGTGCGTACCGTGAGGTCCAACAAACGACAGGCGGGGGCCGAAATGAAAACCTGGGTGCGTTGGGCAACACTGCATGGCCTGCCGCGCATGTACTTCGACAAGCGCGCCCGCGACGGTGATCCGTTGTCGGAGATCCTGACGAACTCCCTGGCCGAGAACCCCTACCTGTTCGGCGACCGCATTCGCGAGCAAGGCCGACTGGTTCGCACCGGGGTCACCTGGGTCACCGCCGACCATGAGGTGTGTCGAAAGGTGCTGCGCGACAAAAATTTCGGTGCCAGCTCACCGGAAGCGCTGAAGCTGCCCCGATCGATGCGCAGGCTGGTGCGGGCGACCGACCTGAAGCTGGCCAACCCGGTCGAACCGCCGTCGATGCTGATGGTCGACCCGCCGCAGCACACGAGATATCGCAAGCTCGTCGCGCAGGAATTCACCCCGCGCGCGGTCGGTCGCCTGCATGATCGCATTGTCGAGGTGACCGATGAGCTGCTCGCCGGGCTGGCGGCGCGCCGCGACGCCGACCTGATCGCGGACTTCGCCACCCTGCTTCCGGTGGCGATCATCTGCGAAATCCTCGGTGTGCCAAGGGAAGACCAGGACTACATGCTCGAGCTCGGGCACGCGGGCGCGCCCCTGCTCGATGTCGGCATCTCGTGGCGCGCGTTCCGCGACGCCATCGCGGCCCTACGCGCGAGCGAGGAATTCATCGAGGGACACATCGCCCGGCTGCGGGTCGATCCCGGCGACGATATCCTCAGCCAACTGGCCGTCAACGGCAGTCTGACCATGCCGGAACTCAAGGCAACGGTGACACTGCTGGCCGGGGCCGGTTTCGAAACCACGGTGAATCTGCTGGGCAACGGCATGGTGGTGCTGCACGAGCATCCGGACCAACTCGCCCTGCTGCGGGCCGAGCCGGACCGGTGGCCCGACGCGATCGAGGAGATCCTGCGATTCGACAGCCCGGTCCAGATGACCTCTCGAACTGCATTGTGCGACATAGAAATAGCTGATCGGACGATCCCCCGCGGTGACTCGGTCACGCTGCTGCTCGGTGCCGCCAACCGTGATCCCGCCGTCTTCGCCGACCCCGGCGCCTTCGATATCACCAGGGCCAACGCGCGCGAGCACCTGTCGTTCAGCAGCGGCGTGCACGCCTGCCTCGGCGCCAGCCTGGCCAGGATGGAGGGCGCCGTCGCCCTGTCCGCGCTCTACGATCGCTTCCCCGAGCTGCGGCTCACCGGCTTCCCCGAGCGGCGCGGGCTGGTCAATCTCCGTGGCTATCAACGGATACCGGCCGCGCCGGGGCTACCGGCGGCCAGTCGCACCGCCTGAGCCCGCTCAGATCTCGAGCGGGTCCTGGATGAGCATGCCTTCGACGGCGCGCAGGCGGTCGCTCATGGTGGACAGCAGGTCGATGGAGTCGTGCGAGAGACCGACCGCGGTGTGCACGAGCCGGCGCAGCCGCGGGCTGTCGAGCGAGCGGGCCACGGTCGCGTCGTAGTCGGTCGTCGGTGTGCTGTCGAAAGGTCGAACGAGCTGGTCGAGATCCACGGCGAAGTACTCACAATCGGTCATCTGGCCCCCTGGGACCATTGTGGGCGCGCTGGGCCGCGCGCCTGTGCGATGTGCCGCCGGCGAGTACTGCCTGATGCTGCGACGCACACCGCATACACTTCGTCGCTGCGCCGACCTGGAACGTTTCGTGTGTAGTTCTGGACAATACGAACGTAAACAGCAGCTACACGACATGCCGGCGTGAAACGATGAGTTCGGCCGAACTGATACCGATCTGGTGAGGGGCTGACATGGGGCAGCTGGACGGCAAAGTAGCGCTGATCACCGGCGGCGCCCGAGGTCAGGGGCGTGCGCACGCGGTGGCGCTGGCGGTGGCCGGCGCGGACATCGTGGTGTGCGATATCGCTGAACAGGTCGCGAGCGTGCCGTATCCGATGAGCTCGGAGTCGGATCTGGCCGAAACGGCCAAGCTGGTCGAGGAAACCGGACGCCGCTGCGTGGCGCTCAAAGCCGATGTGCGAAGCCGAACGGAGATGACCGCGGTCGCCCAGCGCGCGATCGATGACTTCGGTCACATCGACATCCTGGTCGCCAACGCGGGCATCGCCTCGAACTCCTTGATCGCCGAAATGGACGACGAGTTGTGGCACGACATGATCGACATCAACCTCAACGGCGTCTTCCACAGCTTCCGCGCGGTGGTGCCGCACATGATCGAACGCCGGTGGGGCCGCATCGTGGCCACCTCCTCCATCGTGGCCAGGATGGGCGTGCGCAACGCCGGGCACTACGCGGCGGCGAAATGGGGCGTGCTCGGGCTGGTCAAGTCGTTGTCGCTGGAACTGGTGGAGTACGGCATCACCGTCAACGCGGTGCTGCCCGGCGGCGTGGACACCGACATGATCCAGAATCCGGCGATGTATCGAATGATGCTGCCGGACAAGGAGAATCCCACCAAGGAGGACGTGATGGCGATGTTCGCGTCCGGTCCGCCGAACTCCGATCTGATCGCGCCCGCCGAGGTCGCCGACGCGGTGGTGATGCTGGCGTCCGAGCGAGGGCGGCACTTCAACGGCGAGGCCTTGACGATCTCCGGCGGGCTCAGCGCCAACACCGTCTGAACACAGGCACCGACGAGATGTGACCTGCGTCGCAGTTGGTGCGGCGCTGGAACTTTCCCGGCGCCGGATCCGACCGCTGAACGAGGCCTGGTTCCGGGCAAACTTTCGTTCTCGAGGATGGTGGACGGCAACGTGCAGGTGAAACGCTCGACGGTCCACCTCGTCTGGCTGGTCGCGGCGGCCGTTCTGCTCGCCCTCGTCATCGGCTCGGTGGTGGAGGCGGGTGACGCGCCCTACCGCGCCGCAGGCACCGCTTATCCCGGTTTCGCAGATGTGCTCGGCTATGTGTTGCTGCGTGTCGTCGCCGCGCTGGCCGGCGCGACCGCGCTCGGCGCCCTGGTCTATGCGGTGTGCTGTACCGCCGTCACCGGCCGCGGCCGCCTCGACGTCGACGGATACTCCGGGCTGCGGCTCGCCGAGCGAGCCGGTCTGGTGTGGCTGCTGTCCGCGCTGGCGCTGATCCCGGCGACCGCGGCGAACGTCGGTGGGCTGACGGTCTCCGGTCTCTTCCGGATCGGTGCGCTCGGCCCGCTGATCGACGCCAGTGAGAAGCCCAAGGCCTGGATCGTGGTCGCCGTGCTGGCCGGTGTGGTGACGCTGGGTGCCCGAATGGTGTTGTCCTGGAACGGGGCAGCGGTGTTGCTGATGGTGGCCGCCATCGGCGTGCTGCCGCCCACGATGGTCGGCAATGCGGGGGAGGGGCCGAATCACGACTACGGCACCGGCGCGATGATCATCTTCCAGCTCGCGGTGTCGGTGCTGCCCGGACTGCTGTGGTGCGTCGCGGACCACCTGCGCCGCAACGGATCACACGCGCACACCGCGATCCGCCGTGGCGCGGTGATCGCGCTGCTGTGTCTGGCGGCGGCCACGCTCAGCGGTCTGGTGCTCTGGGTGGTCCTGCTGCCGTGGTCCGATATTTTGACCACCGGGTACGGGCGACTGGCGCTGGTGGTGGTCGCCGTCGGCGTCGACCTCGGGCTGACGATGCGCGCGGTGTTGCGACACCGTGCTCCCGGCGCCCGCACTGCCTTCCTGATCGCCTGCGGCGGAGCGCTTTCCGCGGTAGCGATCGCCGCGACGGTGGCCATGGCGGTCCAGCCTGCCCCGGCCTTCGCCGATCGATCGTTCACCGCGCAGGAGGTGTTCCTCGGCTTCGACCTGTTCGATCGGCCGAACCTGCTGCGCCTGATCACGGTGTGGCGCTTCGACATCGTGCTCGGCACCGCCGCGCTGGCCGCGATCATGCTGTACACGCTCGGCGTGCTGCGGTTGTGGCGGCGCGGCGACGAATGGTCGCGGTGGCGCACCGCCTCGTGGATCGGCGGCTGCGTTGCGCTGCTGATCGCGACGTCCTCGGGCATCGGCACCTACGGTTTCGCGATGTTCAGCATGCACATGATCACGCACATGGCCTTGAACATGTTCGTGCCGGTGCTGCTGGTCCTCGGCGCGCCGGTGACCCTGCTGCTGCGCGCCGTGCCCGCGGCCAAGCGCGGCCAGGTGCACGGCGTGCGCGAATGGGTGCTCGCCCTGCTGCATTCGCGACCGACCGCGGTGATCGCGCACCCGGCGACGGCGCTGTCGTTGTTCGTGATCTCGCTCTACGGACTGTATTTCACGCCGCTGTTCGAGAGCCTGATCCGATACCACTGGGGGCACGTGCTGATGAACGTGCACTTCCTGATCGTCGGCTACCTGTACTACTGGGGCATCATCGGCATCGACCCGGGCCCGCGCCGCCTGCCGCACCTCGGCAGGCTCGGAGTCCTCTTCGCGGTCATGCCTTTTCACGCCTTCTTCGGTGTCGCGGTGATGTCGATGAACACCGTCATCGGTTCCCGCTTCTACACCAACCTGCAGCTCCCGTGGAACATCGACCTGCTCGCCGACCAACGCGTCGGCGGCGGCATCGCCTGGGTCTCCGGCGAAATCCCGATCCTGCTCGTAGTCGGCGCCCTACTCAGCCAGTGGGTAGCCCAAGACCGCCGCACCGCAGTCCGCACCGACCGCAAGGACGACGACTACGGAGACTCCGACCTAGCCGCCTACAACGCCATGCTGGAACAGCTTGCCCAGACGCGACGCTGAATCCGTTACCGGTTGAAGCGGACTCGGCGCAGCCGCAGGCTGTTCGAGACTACGAAGAATGATGAGAAGGCCATGGCCGCGCCGGCGATCAGTGGGTTCAGGAAGCCGAGTGCGGCTATCGGGATGGCGATCACGTTGTAGCCGAAGGCCCACACCAGGTTTCCCTTGATGGTGCGCAGGGTGGCATGGGCCAGTTCGATGGCGTCGGCGACCGCGCCGAGGTCCTCGCGGACCAGGATGACGTCGGCGGCGGCGATCGCGACGTCGGTGCCCGCGCCGATCGCCATGCCGAGGTCCGCGGTGGCCAGCGCGGCGCCGTCGTTGATGCCGTCGCCGACCATCACCACGCGATGTCCCTGCTCCTGCATCCGGGCGATCAGTTCGACCTTGCCCTCCGGAAGTAGTTCGGCGACAACCTCATCGATGCCGATCTCGTCGGCCACCGACTGTGCCGCGTAGGCGTTGTCGCCGGTGAACATCATGACGCGCAGCCCGAGCCGGTGCAGCCGGGCGATCGCGGCCGCGGCGGTCACCTTGACGGTGTCGGCCACCGCGATCACCGCGACGACAACACCATCGACGGCGACGAGCACGACGGTGCGTCCGGACCGTTCCTGCTGCCGGACAGCACGATTCAGGTCTTGCGGGATGCCGATGCCCTGATCGTCGAACAGTCGCGACCGGCCGACCAGCACTCGACGGCCGTCCACCATGCCACGCGCGCCCAATCCCGGTAGGGCCTCGAAGGATTCGACCGAGGGCAGTTCATCGATCGCTTCGCGCGCGTGCCGAGTGATCGCCGCCGCCACCGCGTGTTCGGACGCGGCCTCCACCGCGCCGGCCAGGCGCAGCACCTCCGCCGTATTGAACGACTCGTGCTCGATCACCGCGACCACACTCATCGCGCCGTTGGTGACGGTGCCGGTCTTGTCCAGCACCACGGTGTCCACGTCCCGGGTGGCTTCCAAAGCCTGATGGCCCTTGATGAAAATGCCGAGCTGCGCACCGCGTCCCGAGGCCACCATCAGCGCCGTCGGAATCGCCAGGCCCAGCGCGCACGGGCATGCCACGACCAGTACCGCCAGCGCGGCCGCCGCGGCGCGATCCGCACCGGAGCCGGTCGCCAGCCAGATCACGAACGTCACGGCCGTCACCAGGAAGACGAACGGAACGAACACCGCCGACACCCGATCGGCGATCCGCTGCATCCGCGCCTTGCCGGTCTGCGCCTGCTCGACCAGCCGGATCATCCCGGACAGCTTCGTATCCGCCCCTACCGCAGCGGCTTCCACGATCAATCGCCCGGTGAGCGCGGTGGTGCCGCCGATCACCGCCATGCCCGTGTTCACGTCGACCGGAATGGATTCACCGGTCATCGCACTGGCGTCGACGCTCGACTCGCCGGACACCACCAGGCCGTCCGTGGCGATGGTCTCGCCGGGCCGCACGACGAAGCGCTGCCCCTCCACGAGTTCACCGATGGGAACCCGCATTTCGCGATCGTCGCGGGTCAGCACGGTGACCTCACGCGCGCCGAGCGCGGCGAGCGCACGCAATGCACTGCCCGCCGAACGCTTCGCCTTCGCCTCGAAATACCGTCCCGCCAACACGAATGCGGTGACGCCTGCGGCAACTTCGAGGTAGATCGCGTCACTGGCCCAGATCGCCGCCCACACGCCGTCGGGCGCGGGCCCGGAACGGTTGGGGTGCAAGAACATCGTGTCCAACGACCACAGTGTCGCGGTGATTACGCCCACCGAGACCAGCGTGTCCATGCTCGCCGCACCGACCTTGGCATTGGCAAAAGCCTTGCGGTGGAACGGCGCCGCCGACCAGACCACCACCGGCAGCGCGAGCACGGTGAGAATCAGCTGCCACCCGGTGATCCGAGTACTGGGGATGGTCGCGAACATCACCGACAGATCGGCCAGCGGGAAGAACGCCATCAGCGCCACAACCAGCCTGCGCAACAGGTCGTTCACCGCCGCGTCCTCGGGCGCCGAACTGATCGGCTCGGAGCGGTCCGTGATCGGCGACGCACCGAAACCGGTGGCATCGACCTCGGCGCACAGTTGCTCGGCGGTGACATCGCCGACCGCGTCGATCGTCGCGATCCCGGTCGCATAGTTCACCGACGCGGTAATCCCGTCGATCTTGTTGAGCTTGCGTTCCACCCGGGTAGAACAGGCGGCGCAGCTCATTCCGGTGACAGCGAGGGAGATGCGGTTCGGTTCGGTGCGAGTGATCGAGTCGAGCTCGATGGTCATGACATTCCGTTCACGCGGCGGGATCTTGGGTCGAGCGGAGGTGGCGGGTGCGCCTGCCGAACTGCGCGCCGGGCGGCAGCACCAGGTCGGTCGGGACGCGGTCGCGGGTCGGCGGCGAGGTTTCCGGGCGGCGCGTTCGGTGCACGACGACGACCAGCACAAGGGCAACGACCAGCAGTCCGTGCGAGAGGACCCGGGAGATCGGCACCACGCCGGAGTACAAGTCGGACACCACGAACGCGCTCAACGCGGCGACCAGCACACCGAGCACCGGCAGCACTCCGGCGGCGGCGTGCGGCCGCAGCGCGCAGTAGATGAACCCGACACCGATCGCCAGGCTCCACGCGGTGCTCTCGTTGAGCAGGTGGCGCGTCATCTCGGCGCCGTGGTGGTGACTCATGCCGAAGTCGAGCCCGGCCAGCTGGGCGAGGGCCAACGCGCACTGCACAAGACCGAGCACACCGAGCAACACCCGCGTCAACGCGATTCGTGAGGTTGGGACGGCGGCGCGCAGCCTGGCCAGCGGCGCGGGCTGCGGCCGCTCCAACTCGGCGGCGGCGAAGATCGCGTCGGTCAGGTCCGGCGCGTACGCCGAGCCGCCGCACAATCGCTTCGAGGTCTCCACCGCGGCGACATACCAGGAGCAGCACTCGGCGCACTGCTCGAGGTGCTCGTCCACCCGGGCGGCGGGCACGGTTTCGCGCTCGCCGTCGATCCGGGCCGACAGCGCCGTCCGGCACACTTTGCACTCCACGTCCAGATTGTCGTCTATTCGGACACCGAAGTTCCCGGCGGTTGTTTTTGGTGGCGCCGCTCACGGAAACCAGCGTGGTGACCTGCGTTACCTCGGCCGGGCCGGTCCGTCGGCGTGGTGGCCGCGGGTTATTGTCGACACCATGCCGACGCCCGCCGAGGATGACGAGACGACCCGCCTGGCCCTGGCGGCGGCGCGTGGCGACCGGCGGGCACTGGAAGGTTTCATCCGGGCCACCCAGAAAGATGTGTGGCGGCTGCTCGCCCATCTGACCGAGGTCGGCCGGGCCGATGACCTGACCCAGGAGACCTACCTGCGGGCACTCGGCAGCATCAAGCGTTTCGAGGGCCGCGCCAGCGCGCGCACCTGGCTGCTGTCCATCGCGCGCCGGGTCGTGGTCGATCAGGTGCGGATGGCGGTGGCCCGGCCGAAGATCGCGCACGGCGTCGACTGGGTCGCGGCCGCCGACCGGCAGGTGCCGCGGCGCGACGGGCTGACCGAGATCGTCGAACTCAACCTGCTGCTGGACGATCTCGCGCCGGAGCGACGCGAGGCGCTGGTGCTCACCCAGGTGCTCGGGCTGTCCTACGCCGAAGCCGCCGCGGTCTGCGGCTGCCCGGTGGGCACGGTCCGCTCGCGGGTGGCTCGCGGTCGCGAAGATCTAGTCGCCGCAACAAGATTCGGCACACGGCGCAGCGCCAACGGCTGACGCCGAGCTCACGGCGTGGCGTCCATGCGCTGGGTACCGATGACCGACAGCAGCTGCAGGGCCTGCTCGGTCGGCGAGCCCGGGGTAGCGGTGTAGATCACGACTCGCTGGTCCCGGTCGGTGATGTCGAGGACATCGCAGTTGACGGCGATCGGCCCGACCAGCGGATGCTCGAAGGTCTTGCACAGGGCGGGCTCGGCACACACATCGTGGGATGCCCATAGACGGGCGAACTCCGGGCTTCCGGCGCGCAGCTCGGCCACCAGCTCGTTCACCTCCGGATCGTCCGGGTAGCGCGCGGCGGCGGCGCGCAGATCCTGGGCCGCGCTGCGGGCGAACGTGTCCGCGTCCGACACCCCGTACAACCGGCGCCCGTGCAGGCGCGGCCCAAGGAAGGTCCGCCGCACCAGGTTTCGGTCGCGTCGCGACAGCGCGGAGAAGTCCTCCATCAACGCGGCCGCCAGCTCGTTCCAGGCGAGCACCTCCCAGGTAGCCGAGGTCACGATCGCGGCGGCCTGCGGCAGCCGATGCAGCAGGTCGAGGATGCTCTGCCGCACCTCGCGTGACGGGCCGGCCGGTGGGCCGGGCGGTGCCCCGGCGAGATGGTGCAGATGGTCACGTTCGGCGTCCGAAAGGCGCAGTGCGCGAGTCAAACCGCTCAGCACCTCGCGCGATGGGCGCGGGCCACGGGCCTGTTCCAGCCGCGTGTAGTACTCGGTCGAGATGAAAGCCAGCTGCGCGGCCTCCTCGCGGCGCAGGCCCGGGGTGCGGCGCCGGGGCCCGGCGGGCAGACCCACGTCGGCCGGGGTGATCCGCTCCCGCCTGCTGCGCAGGAAGTCCGCCAGTTCTCGTCTGTCCACACCTTCAGTGTGCTCGGCGTTCGCGGAATCGAGCCAGGTACAGCCGGTACCTGGCTCGGCTCGGTGTTCGGGCCGAGGCTCGGAGCCATGGACAACACACTGACTACGCATGCGGGCCTACTGGCCGACAAGGTCGCCTTCATCACCGGTGCCGGACGCGGCATCGGCGCGGCCGCGGCCAGACTGTTCGCCAGGGAAGGTGCCCGGGTGATGCTCGCGGCCCGGACGGAGGCGCAGTTGCAGGCAGTGACCGAGGAGGTCAGGGCGGCGGGCGGCACCGCGGACTACGTGGTGTGCGACCTGGCCGACCCGGATAGCGTGCGCGCCGCCGTCGACCACACCGTCGACCGATACGGCCGGCTCGACGTCGCCTTCAACAACGGTGCGGCACTGGTGCCGTCCGGTCCGATGGATCAGGTGCGGGAGGCCGATTTCGACTATGTCTACGCCGTGAATCTCAAGGGCCCGTGGCTGTCCATGATCGCCGAGGTCGCCGCCATCCGGGCGACCGCGGGCACGGGCGCCATCGTCAACACCTCCAGCGTCGGCAGCCTGATGGGCAACTCGGAGCTGCCCGCCTACGGCGCGATGAAGCGCGCGGTCAACAGCCTCACCGAATCTGCCGCTGTCACTTACGGTCCGGAGGGCATCCGCGTCAATGCGATCGCACCGGGCAGCACGCTGACCGAGATGATCCAGGACTGGGAAGCGGACTCGCCGGGCGTCATCGAGCGGCTCAACGCACTCACCCCGCTGGGCCGGGTCGCCGACCCGGACGAAATCGCCCAGGCCGCAGCATGGTTGCTCAGCGACCGCTCTTCCTATGTGACCGGCACCGTCCTGCGCGTCGACGGCGGCCTGCGCGCGTGACGTTAGGCCTCTGCCAAAGGGTTTGCAGCGTAATGCAATCGGATGATGCCGTCGCTGTGGCGCGTCGCGGTGGCGTGCACGCCGAACACCTTTCGGAGTAGTTCCGGCGTCATCACCTCGAGTACCGCGCCCGCCGCGACGACGCTGCCGTGATCGAGGACCACCAGTCGATCGCAGCAGCGCACGGCGAGGTCGAGCTCATGCAGCACCGCGAGGGTGGTGATGCCGGTCGTGCGGATCAGGTCGAGAAGTTCGAAGCGGGCCCGGACGTCGAGGTGGTTGGTGAGCTCGTCGAGCACGAGCAGGCGCGGTTGTTGCGCGAGTGCCCTTGCGAGCAGGACACGCTGGCGTTCGCCGCCGGACAGGGAGCCGAGGGTGCGGTCGGCGTATGCGGTGCTGCCGGTCCGTGCCATGGCGTCGTCGACGGCCTGGTGGTCGGTCGCGGTATCCCGGCTGAACAGGCCGTGGTGCGGATTGCGGCCGAGCCCGACCACCTCGGCGACCGTGAGTTCCGGTGAGCCGGAACCATTCTGGAGGACGGCTGCGGTTGCGCGGGCTGCGGCGCGGATCGACATTCCGGCGATGTCGGAACCATCGATCGCGACGATGCCTGCGATCGGTTGTAGTGACCGGTAGATGGTGCGCAGCAAGGTGGTCTTGCCGCTGCCGTTCGGGCCGACGATGCCGACGACCGTGCCCGGCGGTGCGTGCAGGGTCACCTGGTCGAGGACCTGAGCGTCGCCGAACGTGACACTTACTCCGGCAACAGACAATTCGGCTGAGGACGTCATACCAGTCCACCGTTTCGGCGCAGCAACCAGAGGAAGAACGGCGCACCGAACGCGGCGGTGAAGATGCCGAGCGGCAATTCGTTCGGCGCGTCGATGGTGCGCGAAAGCAGGTCCACCGCAACCAGATATGCGGCGCCAATGAGCGCGGACAGCGGTAGCACCCGCCGATGGTCGAGGCCGAAGGCGAGGCGGACCAGGTGCGGAATCATCAAGCCGACGAAGCCGATTCCGCCCGCCACCGCGATCAGCACGCCGGTCAGCAGCGAGGCGAGCACCAGTAGCACGATCCGCAGCGCGCGCACGTCGACGCCGAGCGCGGTGGCCTGCTCATCGCCGGTGCCGAGGACATTGAGCCGACGGCCGAAGGCGAGGACTACGGCGACGGTCACCAGCACCACCACGGTGACTGTGCCGAGCCGATCCCAACTCGCCCCGGCGACGCTGCCCATCGTCCAGAACATCACTGTCCGTAGCTCATTCGGGGTGGCGCGCAACTGCAGGTAGTTCGTCGCAGCAAGGAGGAGGTAGCCCACCGCGACCCCCGCCAGCACCAAGCGGGTCGGCACCAACGTGCCGCGTTGTTGCCCGAGCAGGAACACCACAGCGATGGTCGCGATCGCGCCGCAGAAGGCGGCGGCGGTCACGCCGATGCCGCCGAGTACGCCACCGGCGGTGACGATCACGGTCACCGCGCCGAGCGAGGCGCCGGACGACAGCCCGAGCACGTACGGGTCGGCCAGCGGATTGTTCACCAGCGCTTGCAGAATCACGCCCGCCACGGCGAGACCGCAGCCGCACAGCGCGGCCAGGATCACCCGGGGCAGCCGGTAGTTCCAGACGATCTGGTCGACGGTGAAGCCGACATCCGGTGTCTTCCCGGACACATGGGCGAGGATCACCCGGCCGGTATCGGCAACGGACACGGTGACCGAGCCTGCCGCGACCGACAGCAGCATCACGGCGAGCAGGACCGCCGCCGCTACGGCGAGCGCGACCGGTAGCGGCGTCGCGGCCAGCGGTGGACGGGTGGCGCTGCGGGTCATCGGAACTGCTCGGGGTGCACCAGTTTCGCGATGCGCCGCACGGCCACGTCGTTGCTCGGGCCCAGGTAGATCGAATCCGACAGCACCGCATAGTTATTGGTCTTCGTGGCGCTCCACTGCGGGAACTGTTCGAGGATCCGCTTGGCGGCGGCGTCGATGTCGGGGCTGCGGTAGTTGACCACGATGAGCCCGTCGATCGGTGTCACCGCGAGCTGCTCCTTGCTGATCGTGACGAAGGTGGTGCCGTCGTCCCGGTTGAACGGGTTCACCCCGCCCGCCTTGTCGATGACGTCGTTCCAGATGCCGCCCGCCGCTATCGCGGAGAAGTCCGACGAGTCGCCCATGCCCATACCCGGGAAGACCAGCAGCACATTCCTCTTCGGTTGCCCGGCGACTCGGCCCGCGGCCTCGGCGACGGCGCGTTGCGAGTCGGCGATGACACGCTCGGCTCGGCCGGGCACGTCGAAGATGGCGCCGAGATCGCGCAGCAGGGCGTAGCTGTCCTCGATCGTCGGTGTGCCGGTGACGGCACCGGTGACGCTGCAATTCGCCCGGGGCACATAGGTATTGGCGCCCGCCGCGGCCAGCTCCTCGCGGGTCGCGAAACCCTGGTCGGCGGCGAAACCGCCACCGCCGGTGGAGATCACCAGGTCGGGGTGCTGATTCAGCATCGCCTCGCGGGGGATGTCCTGCAGGGCGTTCGGGGTGAACTTGCCGGTCGGCAGGGCATCGATCGCGGCGGCGCGGTCCGGTACGTCGGAGGCGCCGTAGGACTGCGCGTTGGCCACCACGCGGTCGGCGACGCCGAGTGCGATGAGCGAGGACACCTCGCCGACCGAGCCGCCGTTCATCACGACGACGCGTTTCGGTGCTTCAGTGAACGTGTAGGTCTTGCCGCAATTCTCCAGGGATATCGGGTATTTGGTGACACCCTCGGTCGCCGCGGACGGTTTGCTGTCCGCCGCGTCGGTCACCGACGTCGTGCAGCCGGTGACGGCGAGGGTGCTTGCCGCGAGCGTCAGTAGCAGCGCGCGTTTGATCAACATGGAAGCCTCTTCGATCGGTGCGCCAGGACCGGGACGGCCGGCGGCGCAGGGAAGAATTGGGTTTCGATCAGGTAGTCGATCCCGGCGGCGAGTACCGTGGCGGAATCCGGTTGGGGGAGAGATAAATCGGGGAGGTTGCCGCGCCCGTAGCTGACGGCGTCGCCAGGAGCTGCCAGGTGTGCGGTGTGCGCGCGGGCAATGGTCAACGAGTGGTCGTCCTGTGCCGACGCTCGATCCGCCATGGCGGTCAACCGCGCCTGCCAGATCGAGGACGGGATGGCCGCGATCGGGTAGCCACGATCACGCAGTGCATCGACGATGGTGGCGAACGTCAGCGCGTATTGGCTGGTCAGATGGAAGGTCCGGGCCGTCGGGCGGTGCGTGACCAGGTGCGCGATAGTGGCAGCGACCCAATCCACCGGCACCATGTCGATGGTGCCTGCCCCGTAGATCGCGTCCGGCACGGCCTCGAGCACGACCATCGCGCGGATCAGGCTCCAGAACGCGTCATCGGGGCCGGACGCTCCGGTGCGTGAGTGACCGCTGATGCGACCGGGGCGGTACACCGTGACCGGCACGCCACGCTCGGCTGCGGCGTACACCAGGCCCTCCGCCACCCACTTGCTGGCCACGTAGCCGTTGTGTGGCAACGAGGTCGCTGCCACCCGCCGGTCCTCGGTGAGGATCGGCGGGTTGCCGTCGATGGCGAAGGCGGTGTCGACGGAAGACACGAAGTGCACCGGCTTCGGCGTGCCGGTGGTCGCGAGACGCAGAATGCGTTCGGTGCCTTCGACATTCGCGGGACGTAGCCGGGAGTACGGCTCGAAGTGATGCACTCGAGCGCCGTTGTGCACGATGGCATCGACGGTGTCGGCCAACACCTGGTAGCGCGCGGGTGACAGGCCGAGCCGGGGCAGGGCGAGATCGCCCGCGATCGCGGTGACTCGGCGCGTGCGGCCGTCCGTCGGTGTGCTGCCGAGACCATAACGGGCAAAGGCGGATTGGATGCGACGCAGGGCTGCGGGATCGTCGTCAGCGCGCACCAAGCAGTACACGTGCAGCTCGGTACGCTCGAGCAGGGCCGCCAGCAGGAACGCGCCGAGAAATCCGGTGGCACCGGTGAGCAGCACCGTCTGTGGCTCCGCCGGTGGTTCGGCCGTCGCGCGGATGGTGCCGTCGAGCTGTGCGTCCGCTTCGAGATCGGCTGCCGTCCAGGTCGACTCGTCGCTGTCATGACCGGATTCGAGGCGTTCGGCGAGCCCGGCGACGGTGGGTGTGTCGAACATGGCGCGCAGATCCCATCGCACCCCGAAGGCTGCCCTGACGCCGTTCAGCACCCGCGCCGCGCGTAGCGAATGTCCACCGCGCGCGAAGAAGTCGTCGTCGATGCCGACCGACTCGACCTCGAGTGCCTCCGCGAAAAGCCGGGCCAGCGCGCGCTCGATGGGAGTGCGCGGGGGTCGCTCGGTGCACGCGGCGTCCGGTGGCGCGGGCAGTGCCGCTCGGTCCAGCTTTCCGTTCGTGGTGTGCGGCAGACGATCCAGCACGACAAACACCGCGGGCACCATGTAGTCGGGCAGCCGTCCCGCCATGTGCACACGCAGGGACTGCGTCTCGGGTTCGCCCGCGTCGGGTGTCGGTACCACGTAGGCGACGAGCACCTCGGCATGAACGCGCACCGCGGCCGCGTCGACCTGCGCATGTGTGGCAAGGGCCGCCTCTACCTCGCCGACCTCGATCCGGTAGCCGCGCAACGACATCTGGCTGTCGCCGCGGCCCAGGTATTCGAGGTGACCGTCCTTGTGCCACCGCACCAGATCTCCGGTGCGGTAGAGGCGGCTACCGTTCGAATCGAACGGGTCGGCCACGAAGCGCGCCGCGGTCGCCGCCGACCGGCCGAGATACCGCTGACCGACCGGCATTCCGCCGACATACAGTTCGCCGACCACTCCCGGCGGCACCGGACGCAAGCTTCGATCCACTACGTGGCAGCGGCCGTTGGTGACGGGAACCCCGATGGACGGCTGCGCATGCGCGTCGATGCCGGTCCAGGTGGCGTCGACGGTGCATTCCGTTGGGCCGTACAGGTTATAGACCGAGAGACCCGGCTCGGCCCGCAGTGCGGTCCACAGCGCCGGATCGGCCGCCTCACCGCCGAGCGCGATCACCGTCGGACGACGCGCCCCGGTGAGGAGTCCGGCGGTCAGTAGCTCGCGCGCGAAAGTCGGTGTGACATCGAGGAAGTCGATGCGCTGGTCTTGGATATAGCGGACCAGGCGATCAGGATCGCGCCGTAGGTCGTCATCGATGAAGTGCAGTTCGTGTCCCGCGAGCAGCCAGAGCAACCCTTCCCACGCGGTATCGAATGTCATTGACGCGGTCAGCGCCGCCCGCATCCGCCGCCCACCCCGCGCGGCCACCGCGGGCTCGATCAGCTGCTCGCGATGGTGGTGGTACAGATTCACCACCGATTGATGCGAAATGACGACGGCCTTGGGAGTTCCGGTGGTGCCCGAGGTGTGCACGATCCACGCCGGATGCTCAGGATGCAGTCGGATCGGGGGATGCGTGCGAAGGGGCACGGTGGCGCTCGCTGGGGCCACCATGTCTAGTGCGGATCGAACCGCACTCCTCGGGTTCGGGACTTCGCGGCCCGTGGGTGCTTCGCCCGTAGTCAGTGTCGTTGGCGTGAAGGGTAATTCGTCGAGATCAAGGACACGGTCGCGTAGTGCGTCGGGTATCGGCACGGCCAGCGTGGTCGTGGTGATGACGGCGGCGAGTTCTGTCCCGTCGGGGGCGTCCATCAGACCGTCGAGGAGCAGCGCCAATCGTGGCGCAGGCTGTCCGGGATCCAGCGGCACATACGTTGCACCACAGGCGAGTACAGCGAACAGCGCGGCGATCGCGTCGCTGGTTCGCGGAAGCAATACTGCTACGGCGTCACCGCTGCGAGTACCCGCAGCTGTCAGCGCGGCACTCAATTCTCGTGTTCGTGCGGCCAGTTCGGCATACGTGAGAGCGCACGGCGCGCCGGTGGCAACGAGCGCGGTAGCCGTCGAGGTGCGGGCTACCTGAGCGGCCAACAGATCGTGCACAGTGCTGTCGGGCCTTGGCCGATCGACGCCACGGCTGTTGGTGCGCAACCACTCTCGTTCGCCGGGAAGAAACAGATCGGCTGCGTCGAGCCGCTGCTCCGGCTGCTCCAGGATACGGCGGAGGAACGTCGTGAAGCGCTGCAGATGGGTGGCCAACTCGGCTGCCGTATACGCGCCAGGGTGACCGTCGAGGTAGAGCGTGGGGCCGGTGCCGTCGATTCGGTCGTAGAGGTTGAAGACCAGGTCATCGATCATGCCCGCGGTGACGTTGTGCACCGCACTGGTGCAATCGCCGAAGCTCAGGTCGTAGTCGAACAGCATGATGTTGACCGACGGCCCGTACATACTGCGATCGCTGCCGACCAAGCCCAGGTCACGGCGCACCTGCTCGCTGCGGTATCGCTGATGGCGCCTGCCGCGGACCAGGTGCCGCGCGACCCGGCCGGTGAGCTCCGTCAGCGTCGGATCGTCCGTGAAGTCGGTCCACAGGGCGACACCGTTGAGCGTCATGCACGGCACACGCAGCGCCGGAGTGCCGGTTCGAAGCATGACCGGCAGTGCGAGACACACCTCTTCGGCTCCGGTCATCCGGTGCACGTACGCGGCGATCGCGGCGGTGAGCACATCGGTCCAGTTGGCGCGCGCGGCTTCCGCGACGCTACGCAGCAGCGCGACCGTCTCGGGATCCAGTGAGGTGAACTCCCGAAGTGTTTGCCCCACAACCGATGACGAGTGTGCGGCCGCAGACAAAGTCACCGGCGCGGGCCGGTCGCGGAGGTAGTCGAGCCAGAACTCGCGGTCGCGCTCGACGTCCGCGGATTCGGCGTACGCGGCATCCGCCTCGAGCACGGCGTCCCACGACCCGAATGCGTAAGGCGGTAGCGCGGTTCCGGTCACGGTCGCCGTGTACAGCTCGGCAACACGTCGCGCGATCAGCGCCATCCCATAGCCGTCGAGCAGGATGTGATGCACCCGGTGGTACCAGAGCGTCCGCCGGGCATCGAGCCGGAACACGATGTGCGCGAAGAGGATGTCGCCGGTCAGGTCGACCGGTTGCGAAACGTCCCGGTCCATCAGATCAAGCGCGGCACGCAGCGGATCCGGTTCGCCCGAAACATCCACCACGCGGACTTCCCAGACGGGCGCCTGCACAACCTGCTGCGGTCCGTCCTCGATGAACCGAATATGCAACGCCGCAGCCTCATCGACCGCCGCGCGAATGGCGGTCGCCAGCACGTCCACCGCCACCGGCCCGGAAATATCCACGTACTCGGCGATATTGAAGACGGCCGAGGCCGGATCGAGCTGTTGACCGAGCCAGACGCCCAGCTGCGCGGAGGTCAGCGGCCGCCCCGCGGTCACGACGCCACCTCGCCGGCGCTCGCTCACGGCGCGGACCGCGGCGCGAGCAACGGCCACCAGGCGGCCAGCGTCGGATGCTCGGCCAGGTCCACGAAAGCCGGTGCCGCGCCGCGCGACTTCCAGCGTTCGATCAAGCCGATCAAGCGCACCGAGTCCAGTCCCGCGTCGAAAAGGTCATCGGTGTCGGCCAATTCGTGCGGCTCCAGATACAGCACATCGGCGATATCCGCCCGCACGGTGTCATAGGTGAGTGGTTCCATCGCGCTCAGTTGACCTGTCTTTCCCGGTCCGCCCAGAACCGGTCGCGCAGCTGCCAGCGCAAGATCTTGCCGCTCGGATTGCGCGGAATGCGTTCGACGAACTCGAAGCGCACCGGAATCTTGAACCAGGCCAGATGCTCCCGGCAGAACGTCATCAGCTCGCGCACCCGCACCTGCGCACCGGGCCTGCACGCGACGAACGCGTGCACCGATTCGCCGAGCGCGTCATCCGGCACGCCGATCACCGCCGAATCCGCCACGGCCGGATGCCGGGCGAGCGCGTTCTCGATCTCGGCGGGATAGATGTTCTCGCCGCCGACGATGATCATGTCCTTCAACCGGTCCCGGATGTAGAGGTAGCCGTCGGCATCGACGTATCCGGCGTCCCCGGTGTGGATCCAGCCGTCGATCAGGGTTTCCGCGGTGGCTTCCGGCAGATTCCAGTAGCCGAGCATCGCGGCAGGCGAGTGCAGGCAGATCTCACCCACCTCGCCGGGCTGCCGCGGCGTGCCGGCGGCGTCGATGATCCGCACGGACACACCGGGATACGGTCGACCTGCCGCGGCCAGCCGGTGATTGCCCGGCACATGTTCCTTGGGCGGCAGGCAGATCGCGGTGTTCCCGGTTTCGGTCAGCCCATAGATCTGCGCGAATTCGGCACCGAAGAGTTCCAAGGCTTCGCGTAGCAGCGTCTCCGAAATGGGTGATCCGCCATAGACGACCTTGCGCACCGAGCCGACCGTCTCCGGCGTCACCCGCGGCTCGCCGAGGATCAGTCGCAGCATCGACGGGACGACGCACATGGTGGTGATCCGGGCTTCCTCGACGATGGCCACCGCGGTGCTGCTGTCGAACTGTGGCATCGCCACATTGGTGATACCGGCCGCGAAACCCTGCATGGCCCACCAGATTCCACCGACGTGAAAGCCTGGAATGCCGATCAGATTGCGGTCGCCGTCGCGGAACTCGAGCCAGTCCAGCCCGGCCTCGTCGAGGGCGTCCGCGATGGCGAAGAAGCTGCGCTGCGCCAGCACAACACCTTTGGGTAACCCGGTGGTCCCGCTGGTGTAGAGCTGGATCACCGCGTCGTCGCGACCCGACGGGTGCTCGTCGGGATCCGGGTCGGCGACACCGGCCAGCCAGCCGGCGAACTCGTCACCAGCGAGCACGACCGACCGCACATCCGGTGCGGCAGACCGGGCGATGTCGGCGGTATCGGCGTCGACCAGCACGAGCGCGCTACCGGAATCGCGAATGATGTGCTCGACCTCCGGCGCGGTGAGCCGGAAATTTATCGGCACCAGCACCGCGCCGAGCCGCGCGCAGGCGAAGAACAGGCCGTAGTAGTAGACGGACTCCTTGCCCAGGTAGGCCACCCGGCCGCCCTTGGCGATCCCGGCCGCACGCAGCGCGCGGGCGAGCCGGATGCTGTCGGCGCGCAGCCGCGCGTAGTCGAGCCCCACTCCGGCGCAGGCGATGGCGAGGGTGTCCGGACGATTCCGCGCATGCTCGGCCAGCATCGAGGTGACGGTGGGCGCACTCATCGGACCGCCCCCAGCGGACGCGCGGCGGAAACGATGGCCAAACGGACGGTGCCCGCGCACAGCCCGCCGTTGTCGTCCCAGCAGCGGAACGACGTGTCCAGCGAGGTGAACGGCGCACCGTCGACCGAGCTCGTGCGTTCCTGACTACCACCCAGCGCGAACTCACCGTAGAACCGTCGCGGGTCGATCGGCCGCCGGTATTCGCTGTCGAGCCGGGTGATCAGGATGTCGGGTAGCTGGCGTCGCCAGTAGTCGTCCATGGTCCAGTCGCCGAACAGCGGGCCGACGTGATGCCGAACCAGCACCGCGATGGTCTGGTACAGCATCTGGTTGTAGCAGATGTTCACCTCGACCGAATTGAGGTGACCGGTCGCGTCGATGTAGCAGGACTCGGGAATCTCGAATGTGCCAGTGGCGCTGGCCTGTTCGCCCTGCGCCTCGACCGTCAGCGCGCGGAGATAACGACAATGCGGCTTGTAGCAGCGCAGCACCTCCGACAGCAGCAGCGGATCGTTCGGGAACACCTCGCCCGTCACGCCGGGATGCCCTCGTCGTCGTACACGGTGACCCGGTGCGACACCGCGGGCTCACTGGTGGAGTTGTGCAGCGCCCGGTGCACCAGGCTGCGGTTGTCCCAGATGAGCAGATCGCCCCGCTCGAAGGTCTGCAGACGGATCGCCGGGTGCTCGAAGGTGTCATCGAGCTGTCCTGTGGCAGAAAGCAATTCGTGCAGCAGATCGGGCCGATCGGTCCCGTCGGCCGCGGTGATGGATTCGGTGAGACCCTCGCTGACGTACACCACAGGCTCCCCGGTGTGCGGGTGCGCGTGGACGGTCGGCAGCGTCACCGGCGGCGTCTTGCGGTCGATCTCGGCGAGTACCTCCGAGATGGGCCGGTAGACATCGCTCGGCCGGATCTTGAAGTAGCGGCGGACACTGTGCGTCGCCACCGTATCGGCCACGGATTGCCGCAACTCGGGGCTGAGCTGCTGGTAGGCGCGGGCGAGGTCGATGAAATAGGTGCCCCGGCTGTGCGTCGGCACCACCTGGGTATGGGTGAAGGTCAGGTCGAACGGGCGCGCCATGAACTGGTAGTCCGAGTGCCAGAACTTCCCGGTCTTGGGCACACCGACCCGCTGCTCACCGGTGTCGACATTGGACGACACGAATACCTCGGGCACGTCCGGGTGGTGGTAGATCGGCTCGTAGTACCGGATCGGTTCGCCGAAACCGCTTGCCAGCGCCACGAATTGGCGCGGATCGAGCTCGATGCCCTTGATCACCGCGATCCGTTCGCGGTACACGGCGCGCTTGACCGCATGGATGTCATCGCGCGATGCAGGGTCGAAGTCCTCGACCACCACACCGAAATCTCCCTGCGGGCTGATCCGCATGGCTGTTCGCTGCATAGCCAGTTAGTCGGCCCACTACGCCCTGTAGTTCCCGGCAATTTCGAGTGATTTGTCCGTGCCGTTGCGGTCACTGTGAGCTGGACGACACTTGGCGCACGGCGGTTGCACGGCACGCCGACGTAGGGCTAGCGTCCTTCCGCGGCACCGAGTGCCGCTCCGCACGGCGACCCGACCAGTCTCGGCTGACTCGCCAATATTGCTTCTCTGCAACAACTTTCGTACTCAGCAGGGTGCCCCGAGCGCACCTGAGACCGCGCGCCCGGCACACGCCGAGGCGAGAAGATGAGGGATTCCCATGGGCAGAACAACATTCGTGGCAGTGGCGGCGTGCACGGTTGCCGCGCTGGTCGGTTCGGCGGGCACGTCACATGCCGACCCGACGGCACCCGAAATGCACTACACCGCAAGCATGGTCGATAAGTCCGTGGTGCTGACCACCGACGCGGGCACACTGACCGCCGCCGATGGACAGTTTCTGATCAACGACCGTACCGGCCGCGCGCTCGTGTCGATGCCGCTCAGCTATCAACGCGACAACATAGTGTGGCCGATCACAGCGAAGATCGACGGCAACACCGCCACCCTGACACCGAGTATCGATCCGGCCGCCGCCCACCCCGCCCCGGCCGAGCTGCGCGACATCGCCATTGACCCGCAATCCACCGACTTCAACACCGCCGTGATGAACTTCGCGACGGTGGCCGGCCTCGGCGTCGCCCTCGGCACCCTGATCGGCACGGCGATCGGCGCGGGCATCGGTTGCGTCGCGGGTGGCGCATTGGTCGGCGCGGCGGCGGCCGTCCCGACGATCGGCGTCCTCGCCGTCCCCGGCTTCCTCGGCGGCTGCCTGGTGACCGGCGCCGCCGCGGCCCCGATCGGCGCGATCATCGGCACCATCGCGCTCGGCGTCCCCGCCGCGGTGATCGGCGGCCTGCTGTTCGCGGGTGCACTGGGCAAACAAGCGGCGAGCTGACCGAAATCCGGTCGCTGTACAGACCTGACCTGCCATGCTTCACTTGGTAGACAGGTCTGTCCCGGACGGGGCAGGCCGAGGAGTCGGCATATGTCACTCAACGACGACGAGCGGTTCGCTGCCCCACCTCCGAACCGGTCGGCACTGGAAGTCACTGACATTCTTCGTTTTTCGGTGTGCCGTCCGCGCCGCAATATCGCCATGATGCTGGTGGACGGCGAAATCGATCTGCGTACCGCGCCGAGCTTCCGTGATCAGCTCTGCCGGGTGTTCGGTGCCGGGCCCGTCCTGATCGTGCTCGACCTGTCGCCGGTCACCTTCCTGGCCGCCGCCGGGCTCCGGGTACTCGTCGACGCCCAGGCGCAGGCCGAAAAGAGCAGGCGGCGAATGGTTTTGATCACCGATGCACGCTGTGTCGATCGCGCGCTGGAGGTGACCGGCTTGGCGCCCAGCTTCCATCGGGTGCGGTCGCTGGACGCCGCGCTGGCCGACGCCGCCGTCGGATACGAAGAGACGGCCTAGTCTTTCGGCTCAGTTCAGCCTTTTTTCGACGCGATGCCGCGCGGTATCGGCGAACCGGCCGCCGCGCTTGCGGGCGGTGTCGGCGAGTTCGGGACCACGCTCACGTGCGGTGTCGGCCAATTCGGCACTGCGCTCCTTGGCGACCTCCGCGAACTCGGCGCCACGCTCCTTGGCGAGTTCGGCCCATTCGGCGCCACGGTGCTTTGCCACATCGGCGAGTTCCGCGCCACGCTCCCTGGCCAATTCGGCCAGTTCCGCGCCGCGTTCACGCGCGAGCTCGGCCCACTTCGGTCCGCGCTCCTTGGCGAGTTCGGCCCATTCGGCGCCGCGATGCTTTGCCACATCGGCGAGTTCCGCGCCACGCTCCTTGGCCACGTCGGCCAGCGGGGCCGCGTGTTCCTTTGCAGCAGCGGCCCATTCGGGGCTGTGCTGCTGCACGGTCTCGGCGAGCTCGGAACCCTTCGCGGCCGCGGCACTACCGAAACTGCCTGCCGCCGAAGCGACTTCGTGTGCGCGACGCTTCAGCAGCTCACCGGTCGCGCCGTCCGAAGAACCGGTGAACGGCAGCGCTGCGGTGACCGTAGCGGCGGCATCGCGGGCGGCCCGCTTGCCGCGCCAGCCCAGCGACGGCTTGCCCTCGGTGTCGGCCGCGGCGATCATCAGCCCGCCGAGCAACCCGAGATCCTTGAGGAACGCGTTGCGCTTGCTCGCCTTCTGTGCCGGGTCCGGTTCGTTCCAGAAGTCCTGCTCGGTGACCGTGGCCGGGATGACGGTCGCGGCCAAGACCAGCGCGGCCAGGCGTGGCGCCTTGCCGAGGGCCAGCAGCACACCGCCAGCTACCTGCGCGCCCGCGTTGATCCGTACGGCAGTCCCCGGATCGCTCGGCAATTTCGCGGCGTACTCCTCGGGCAGCTGGCGCTGGCCCCGCTGCACCAGCTCGGTCGCCGCCTTGACGCGTGTTTCCGGGTGCCGCAACGTATCGACACCCTCCACGACAAAGACAGTGGCCAACAGCGGGCGGGCAAGTCGGCGTAACAACATGACGGATCCCTTTCCTCGACGGCTCTATTCGACCGGGTTCCCGGAAGGTCTCGCATCAAACCCGGTGGACGGGGAGTAACGGGCGTATCGGACGTCGAATCTACACCTGGTAACGGCAAATGTTGGGCGAACGATCAGCAGGGTGTGGATCCGAGGGAGATCCCCCCGACATGGCCCGCGCTGCGCCGCCGGAAGGTACCGCCGATGAACTCCACCACGGCCCCAACGACATTCGAGGCGATCGTCGCCCCGCTACCGGCCGCCCCTGGCTGCACTTTTCGCTTCGATACCGTCCCCTGCCGACATCGCGCCGAATGGTTCATCCGCAAACGGCCCTGCTGCCATGCCGAGGGCGTCGACTTCATGTGCGACACGTGTCACACCAGGATCAACTGGCTGCTCACCATCGGCATCGAATTCGAGTGCGCCGGTTGCGGTGTGCGCTCCGACAGCTTCCCGGCGCTGTATCCGACCGCGGCGCCGCTGTGAGGTGAGGTGATCAGGAACCGCCGACGGCCTTCGGGACGGTGGCCCGGCTCGTCGTCGCCAGGAAATCGGTGATGATCGCGGTGACCTTGTCCGGGTCCTCCACCATGGGCAGGTGGCCGCAGTCCGGCAGCTCGACGGCCGCCTGCACGTGCAGTCCGCGATTGAGGCGGGCACCGGCCTCGGCCGAGAGGATGCGGTTCTGCTTGCCCCAGATCGTGCAGATCGGCGGGAAGTCCGGCGGCGGGTCGAACCGGTCGAGGGCGGCGTAGCTGGGGAAGTCCTGGACCAGCTCGTGCAGGGCGTGCAGGCGGCCGCGATCGGACCAGTGCGCGCGCAGGCGGGGCGAGTGCTGCAGCCGCTGGCGCTTGCCGCGGGTGCCGAGCTGGTTGGCGACGATCAGCGAGACGGCGCGGCCGGGCAGCGCGAGCCTGCGGGCCAGCGGTCCGAGCGGCAGCCGCGCGTCCGCCCATGCCATCGGCGCGGACTGGCCGGAGCTGACGGTGTCCCAGGTCAGCGGGTTGATCAGCACCAGAGCCCGGACCCGGTCCGGATGCCCCATCGTGTAGCTCAGCGAGGTGGCGCTGCCGAGACAGTTGCCGACCAGCGCCACGTCGGTGAGCTGGTGGGTGTCCAAGAAGGCGTCGAGCATGCGCACATAGTCGGCGAGGCGGTAGCCGTCCGCCGGCTGGTCGGATTGACCGTAACCGGGCAGGTCGAGGGCGAATACCTGATGGTCGCGCCGCAGTGTCGCCACCTGGTCGTCCCAGATATGGCGTTGAGTGCCCGCGTTGTGCAGGAACACCACCGGCGCGCCGCTGCCGGCGCGGTCGAAGGCCACAGCTCTGCCCTGATGCTCGAAAATGTCCACATTGACTCCTCGCGAGCGGCCAGGCGAACACGTCGCCCGATCCCTTGACAATTTTACGATGTTGTCAAGCAGTGAGCTGGGACTTCGACGATTCCTGGCCCTGGGTCCGGTTACACCTCGATGCCGGTGCGCACGACCTTGCCGGTGGCGTTGCGCGGTAGCGCCGTGGTGGTGAGGCGCCAGCGCGCGGGCACCTTGTAATAGGCGATTCGTTCAGCGGTGAAGGCCTGAAGCTCCTCTTCGGTTGTCGCCGAGGTACTTTCGACGACGACCACAGCAGCGACCTGTTGGCCGAGGTCGGGGTGCGGTACGCCGATGACCGCGCATTCGCGGACCGCGGGGTGCTCCTCCAGGCACTGTTCGATCTCGGTGGGGTAGACGTTCTCGCCGCCGCGCAAAATGAGATCCGAACGCCGACCGGACAATCGGAGCCTGCCGTCGGTCAGCACGCCGATATCGCCGGTGCGCAGCCAGCGGTCCTCGGTGATCGCGGCGGCGGTCGCCGCCGCGTCGTCCCAGTAGCCGAGCATCACGTACACGCTGCGCACGCAGATCTCGCCCTCGGTGCCGTCCGGAACGACGTTGCCCGCGCTGTCGCGGATCTGCACCGCGGCCCCGATGACGGGGCGGCCCACCGTATCCGGGAACGCGGCGAGCTCGGCGGGACTGGCCAGGGTGGCCGCGGTGCTGCACTCGGTGAGCCCGTAGCTGGTCACCAGCGCGGTCTTGGCCACCGGAAGTTGTTCGCGCAGTTGATGTTGCAGCGCCGCCGAGGATGGTGCCGAGTTCAGCGAGAAGGAGGCCAGCGAGGACAGGTCGTACCGGGACAGGTCCTGCTCCAGCAGCCGGGTGGCCATGGTGGGCATGGCGCCCCAGTTGGTGATGTGTTCGCGTTCGATCAGACGCAGCACCCGATCCGCGTCGTAAGAGCCCTGGTAGATCATCGTGGTGTCGCCCGTCACCAGCCGCGGCACCACCAGGTTGTGCAGGCTGGCGATGTGGAACAGCGGGGAGGTGAGCAGAAACCTGCGGCCGCTCGGCGGTTCGGTGGCACCGGCGAACTCGGCGGCCAGGGCGTCGTTGAACTGGTGATAGCCGATGACCGCCAGCAGGTTTCGCTGCGAATGCACCGCGCCCTTGGGACGTCCGCTGGTGCCGCTGGTGTACAGGACGACCGCCGGGTCGTCCTCGTCGACCTCGGTCAATGGGATTGCGCCGCTGCCGAATTCGGTGATCAGCGCGGGCAGATCGTGTTCCATGGTGAGCACGGGCACGCGAATATCCAGCTCCGCCAATAGCGCCGCGCGTTTCGCGTCGACGACCAGCACGGCGGGCTTGGTGTGCTCGACACCGTAGGCGATCTCGCGCGGCGTCCACCAGGCGTTGTAGCCCACCGCGATCGCGCCGAGGCACTGCGCGGCCCAGAACGTCATCACCCATTCCGCGGTGTTCGCAGCCAGAATGCCGATCCGGTCGCCCTTTTCGATGCCGTACCGGTCGCGCAGCGCCCTGGCCAGCGCACCGACCGCAGCCGCGTGCTCGGTGAACGACAGCCGCCGCTCCTCGGTGACAAGGTAATCGCGCTCACCCCAGGTGATCGACGCGGCCAGCACATCACCGAGCGACTTCCCCCGGTGTCGCATTACCGGCACAGGTGCGCCGAGCACATCCTCGACCACCATCTCGAAGCGCCCACCGGGACCGGTCAGCCGGGCCACCGCCGCGGCGGCGAACGCCTGCGGATCGAAAGGCTTTGTCATCTACCACCACTCCCTGTCTACGGAACCAATACCGCGCGGCCGGTGACCAGGCCGCGTTCCAGCCGGTCGAGCGCGTCGCGGCCTGCGGCCAGGTCGTAACGCTCGACTTCGACCCTGAGCTTGCCCGAGTGGGCCAGGGCGACGGACTCGATCAAATCGGATTTGGTGCCGCCGTACGACTTTCGGACCGTGGCTCCCCACGGCCAGCCCTGCCCGGTCGCGGGGCTCGCCGTGATCTCCGGCGCGCCGCCGCCGAGGCCGATCATCCGGTAGGCGCCGTTGGGCGCCACCGATGCCACGGCGAGCGCCGCGGTCTGGTCGACACCGACGAAGTCGAAGATCGCGTCGGCCCCGCGACCGTCGGTGCGGTCCAGAATGTCGCGCGCGGTATCGGCACCGGCGAGCAGGCCTTCGGCCGCGCCGCAGCGGGCCGCCAAGTCGAGTTTGTCCGCGCCGATGTCGACGGCGATCACCCGGGCCGCACTGGTGGCGGCGAGAATCTGTACCGCGACATGCCCCAGCCCGCCGATGCCGATCACCACCGCGACCGCGCCGGGCCGAAGGTGTTCGCGCGCACCACGAATCGCGTGATAGCTGGACAATGCCGCGTCGGCGAGCGGGGCCGCCTGCCCGAAGTCGAGGTCACCGATCGGCACGAAAGAGCTTGCCGGAATACGGATGTACTCGGCCATGCCGCCGTCCGGGCCGAGCCCTGGACACGGCGGCATCGCGGTGCGGCCCGCCGCCAGGCAGACATTCTCGTTGCCGCGCACGCATTCCCGGCACCCGCCGCACGACCAGCACAGGTAGACGATGCCGCGTTCGCCCGCGGTGCGGCCGCCGACCTCGGCGCCGACCGCCTCGATGGTGCCCGCGACCTCGTGGCCGAGAGTCAGCGGCTCCGCGCGCATCCGGAACGGAATGTGCAGGACGTGCAGGTCGGAATGGCAGATCCCGGCCGCGCCGACTCGGAGCAGCAGATCGGTGGGACCGATCGCGGGAATCGGCACCTTGCGCAGTTCGAGCACGCCGGGCTCGGTCAGCTGCAGCGCTCGCATCATGCGCGGACTCCGACGGCCGTGAAGACCGAGCGCAGGTAGGCGTCGGCGCGCGGGGACCCGATCAGCCCCGGTGCCATCTTGTTCATGGTGTAGGCGAAGGTGATTCGATGATCCAGGTCGTTGACGACGATGGCGCCGCCGAGCCCGGCCCACCAGCAGACCCGGCCGCCGGGGACCTGCGGTGCGGTCTGGGGCTGGGGGAGTCCGTACCCGATGCCGAAGCGCAGTGGCACCAGCAGCGCCAAATCGGCGCCGTCCGACTGTTGTTCGAAGATCAGGTCGATTGTCCGCTCCGACAACATCCTTCGCCCGTCCAGCACCCCGCCACCGGAGACCAGTGACTGGATCCGGGCCACCGAACGGGCATTGCCGTGGCCGTTCACCGCGCCGATCTCGGCCTGCCGCCACGCGGCGCTGTTGGCCTCCTGCAGATCGAGCAGTGGACTGGTGAGCGTCTTGACCAGAATGCTCGTCTGATCGAGCGAGGCCATGTCGAACTGCAGCATCGGCGGCGGCACCAGCGGCGCGATCCGGTGGTGATGTTCGGGGCCGGTGCCGATATGGAAGTCCGCGCCCAGCGGACCGGCGAGTTCCTCGGCGAAGAATTGGCCGAGGCCACGGCCGGTGATGCGGCGAATCACCGCGCCGACCAGATGCCCGTAATTGAGCGCGTGATAGCCCGACGCGGTGCCCGGCTCCCACCACGGCGGCTGGGCCGCGAGCCGGGCGCCGGCCGCTTCGGTGTCGTAGATATCGGCCAGCTCGATCGGCCGCTCCCAGCCGGAGACCCCGGAGGTATGGCCGAGCAGGTGCCGAATCTCGATGTCGCCCTTGCCATTCGCCGCGAACTCGGGCCAGTAGTGGGCGACCCGCTGCCGGACATCCAACTCGCCACGATCGACCAGCAGCAGCGCGGACAGCGCGGTCATCGTCTTGCTGACCGAGAAGACGTTGACCAGGGTGTCCTCGGTCCACGGCACGGTGCGGCCGAGATCGCGGTACCCGCCCCAGATGTCGACGACGGGTTCGCCGTCGACAGTCACACAGATGGCCGCCCCGAGCTCCTCACCCGAGGCGAGCTGATTCGCCAATTCGTCTCGTACACTAGCGAATTGGTCGGTACAGAAGCCGGATATCGTCATCGTCTCACGCGTTCTCGAGCGCCCTGGCGGGCACCGGTAGCGCGTAGCCGTTCGCGGCGGCGCGCTTTGCCCCCCTTGCCATTTCCTTGTTCATATCGCGCACGTACGGCTCGAACTCGAGCTGGATGGTGTGCCGCGGCGAGTTGTAGTAGCGCCCGCTCCTGCGCTCCTCCGCCGCGCGGATCGCCTCGTGCATCTCCGACTCCGACGGCGGCAGGTACTTGCCGGTCAGGTAGGCGGCGACCAACTTGCTCTGCTGCTCAGCGAAGTTCACCAGCGTCGGCAGCGGTTGCGCCAGGCCGAGGAAGAACAGGTTGTCCACGCCCGGCTTCATCATCTGCTGGAACAGCGGGATCCGGTTCTGCTCGTCCGGCACCAGGTTCGGGTCCGAGAAGAACGGGAAGCTGATGTGATAGCCGGTGGCGCAGACGATCACGTCCACCTCCTCGGTGCTGCCGTCGGCGAAGCGAACGCGCGGGCCCGCCAACGCCGTGATGGCCGGTTTGAACGCGATATCGCCGCAGCCCGCGCGGTGCAGGAATTCCTCGCTGGCCGACGGATGTGCCTCGAACGGCCGGTGATCGGGCTTGGGTAACCCGTAGAATTCCATGTCGCCGCGGAACTTGCGGACGAAGCGCTGCTTGAGTTTCATGCTGAGCTTGCGCGGAATCCAGGCGGGCACACTCTGTTTGTCGCCGACCGTGCCGTGCACGTATTTCGGCAACACCCAGACACCGCGCCGGGCGGAAACGGTGAGCTTTTCCGCGACGAACCGCTGTGACAATTCCGAGGCGATGTCCAGCCCGGAATTGCCCATGCCGACCACGACGATCTTCTTGCCGCGCATATCGACCGGGTCGAACGGGTCGTTGTAGGCATGACTGTGGATCAGCACGCCGTCGAATTCGCCGGGATAGTCGGGGGTTCGCGGATCCCAGTGGTGACCGTTGCAGACGATCAATACGTCGTAATCCCGGGTGCGGCCGTCGCTGGCGGTGATCAGCCAGCGACCGTCGGCCTGCCGTTCGGCCGCAGTGACTTTGGTGTTGAACAGGATCTTGTCGCGGAAGCCGAAATGGTCGACGTAATCCTTGAAGTACTGGAACAGCTGCGAATGGTGCGGGAAATCCGGCCACCCTTCCGGCGCCGGATAGTCCTCGAAGGCCAGCCGGAACTTGCTGGTGTCGATGTGCAGCGATTGGTAGCACGCCGACATGCCGTTGGGATTCTTGAAGTACCAGTTGCCGCCGACCTCGTCGGACGCTTCGAACAGGTCGAACGGAATATCGAAGTCCTGCAGCCGTTTCGCGGTGGTGATCCCGGAGGGGCCTGCGCCGATGATGCAGACCTTGGGCAGAGTGGGTTGGGTCAATTCACTTGTCCTCGTGCTGGGAGGGCCGGTCACCTGCCTGCGGTGGCGCGCCCGGCGCCGAAACCGTCCGTAGCCGTTGGGCTTCCGGAGTGACGTAGGCAACAACGTAACACTCGCTAGACAGCGTGTCTAGTGAATGATGTATTGTCTAGTGAAGGCGGTGCGCAGCGCGGGCACCAGTAGACTTGCTCACCGAAAGTCGCACGTCAGCAGAACTTTCGACCGACACGAGGTAGCCGTTGCGTACCAACCCGAATCCCGCGGGCAGCAGTCTGCGGGACGAGCAGAAGCAGCAGACCAGGACCAGGCTGATGGCCGGTGCCAAGGAGCTGTTCAGCACGCGCGGTTACGCGGCGGTGCGGGTCGACGACATCGCCGCCGCGGTCGGCTGTAGTCGAGCCACCTTCTATCTGCACTTCACCAGCAAGCTCGAGGTGCTGCGCGCGATCGCCGAGCAGAGCACCGCCCCCAGCGCACTGCACTTCTACGAGGACCTGGATCGGGTGCTGGACACCGGCTCCCGAGCCGAGTTCGTCGCCTGGATGACCCGGGCCATCGAGTGGTTCCACGAATACCGCGACCTACTGCCCGCCTGGGACGAGGCCACCGCGTTGGAGCCGGAGTTCCGCGAGATCGCCCGCAACGGGATCATCGCCCTGCCCAACGCGATGACCTCCTACCTCGCCCGCTGGCCCGCTGAACGCGCCGACGAGGCCCGGCTGCGGGTGGAACTGCTTGTCGCCCAACTCGAACGCTTCTTCACCCGCTGGGCGGTGCAGGGCACCATCAATGTCTCCGCCGAACGGGCCGCCGAGGTGCTCACCGATATCTGGTTCCCCGCGCTGCGGGCACCGGTCGAACAAGGCTGATTCACGCGCGCCACCGGGCGTAGCTCGATATTCGCTGGCCGCGCGGGAATCGTGTTCTGGGACTCGATTTCGAAGCGGAGTGTAAATCTGTCGGTGCGGTGCGGCATCATCTGTGCACGCAGCCATCCACGAATATTGCTCGGAGTCACCATGCCGTCGCCTAAAACCAAGCCCAAGCCATTGTCGGACAGCGAGATTCAGCGGATCGCCACGGATATCGCCGGCGGCCGCCCGCCCATGGTGTGGTTCACCGCTGCCGCGGTGGGCGTGCCGGAAGGTCGGTCGGGAAAGGTGATCTCCCTCGGCGATCCGGCCGACGGAGACTTCCTGCAGGTCCGGCCCACCGGATCGAAGGATGTACTGTCCTTTTCTCCGACAGAAGTGACGTTGACCAAGCCGCCACGAGGGGCGGCGACCGTTTCCACTGCCCAGCCGAAGTCGACAACCAGGAAGGAATCACCCGTGACCCAGCCGTCGACCTTGACGAGCACTGCGACACCGACCACACCCAGTTCTGTCACGCCGCCACCGGTCGTCCCGAAACCCGTTGCGAGCACCCCGGAATCGGACGAACAAGACAGCGGCGCGAGCAAGCCCGCGGCCAAGCCGAGCCCCGCGGGTACCGCGGCCAAGGCGGCCAAGGCCCCTGCTCGACCGAAGGCGAAGACGCCCGAGGTCACCGTCACGCTGACCGGCACCGCCGACGGCGAATGGTCCGTCGACGTGGTCAGCGGCAAGAAGCGCGCCGTGCGTGGTCTGGCGGTGCCCAGCTCCGCCGTGGCGCAGGCCGCCAAGATTCTGCACCCCGAGGTGGCCGAAGTGGTGGCGGGCATTCTCGACGCGGCCAGGGAAGCCCAGGAGGCCAAGGTGCAGCAGCTGCAGGCCGAGCTGGAGGCGGCCCGCCGGCTGCTCGACGAGCTGGTCGACTAGTAGTTCAGACCGCGGTGCTGGTGGATCTGGTGCCCGCGCGCCAGATCCGCCGCCCGGACTCGTTCGCGGTGTGCCGCGCCGGGTCGTTCGCCATGTGCCGCACGGAATCGGGCGCGTGCCGCGCGTCGTCGTGGAACGCGTAGCCGAGCGAGTATTCCTTCGCGTGGTACATGGCCGAATCGGCGTCCCGGATCAGGTCGTAGACGGTGGATTCGGTGCTGCGCGGGCCGCCGCAGGCGATCCCGATGCTCGCGGTGATCGGGATCTCGCCCGCACTCAGCTCGAACGGCCGGACGAACGCGCCGAGCAGCCGTTCGGCCAGTGTCGCGGCCTCCTGCCGGTCCAGCGGGGACAGCACCACGAATTCGTCGCCGCCGTACCGGGCGACCACGTCATCGCGCAGCACCACCCGCCGAATTCGGGAGGCGGCGTTCGCGATCAGCTCGTCGCCGACCGCGTGCCCGTAGCTGTCGTTGACCATCTTGAAGCCGTCCAGGTCGATGAACAGCAGGCACACCGGCCGCTCGGCCCAGCGCTCGTTGTTGAGGTTCAGCGTGCGGAGCAGGGCCGATCGGTTCAACAGTCCGCTGAGCATGTCGTGGTCGGCCTGATACTGCGCTCGTCGCTCGCTGCGTGAACTGCGCACGATGGCGCGTTCGCTGCGCACCAGCACCCCGATGAGCAGCAGCGCGAACAGCGACGAGACCACCACCCGATCGAGCGTGCCCAGCGACGAGCCGACCACCGGTACCAGCGACGCGACGATCAACACGACCGCGATGAAACTGGCGCGCTGGCGCGAGTGATGTGGATGGATCCGCCGTGGCGCACCGAGTCCGGTCATGGTCGGGTGCAGCGCCGCGACGCCGACGATCGCGTAGGTCGCGAGCAGGGGCGCCATCAGCATCGGGCGGCCGATCGACACGGCGCCCGCCTTTTGCAGGCTGTGGCCGAGATCGCCGACCAGCACGATGATCAATCCGACGTGCAGCAGCCGCAGCGAGGATTCCGCGCGGGTCGAGGTGGCCATCGAATGCGCGACCAGCGTCAACAGCAATGCGTCCAGCACCGGGTAGATAGCCGCGACCATCGTGTTCATGGTGGTGCCGTTGGCACGCAGGATCGGTGAGATCAGGAACGTCCAGGAGGCGAGCAGCGCGCCCAGCCCGATCAATCCGGAGTCGAGCAGCAGGTCGTAGTTCGAGCGGACCTGGCGCGGCCGCAACCAGATCAGTGCGGCGAGGCCGACCGTCGCATAGGCGAGCAGCGTGCAGATGTCATCGACCGGATGCAACTCATGGTCGGACGTATTGCGCAGCGCCGCACCCGCGGCCGACAGCACGGCCGAGGCGGACAGCAGATACCAGGGCAGCGGGCGCGTCGGCCGATACGCCCACAGGCCGACGCCGATCATGGCCAGCGTGCCCGCGAGCACCGCGGCCATCGTGAACAGCGACAACAGTTGGGAATTGGCCGTCACGTGAATCGCGATCACGGCCGCGCTTCCCCCCGGAAGCAGTGCGTACCACCATGTTCGGAATCGATATCGCTGGTCTTTCGGCTGGTCTTCGCTGACTGTCATCAGCCCCCCTTGGTCGCTCCATCCCTGTGAACCAAGCCGCGTAGCAGACGGGTGAATCCTCCACTACGACCTCGACGTTCGCCTGCTTCCCGGGCACCGCGCATGCTCTCGGCGAACGATTACCGAGTGTTGCGGTCCGAGCAAATGTCCCCACCGAGCGCAGCACGGTCGGCGACCAGAACCTGGACAACTGATTCGATCATGGCATGAAATACGAGCCTATGTCGTGCACTTGGCACAACAAAGGCCGAAACCGACGCAATAGCGCGGGTGCTACTTCGGGTGATCTTGAAATAGGGCGTGAATCGCGCACCTTCGACTGCGGAAAGCGTTGTTCCCGCGGGGTGTCTCGTAACGTGTGGCAAGGCAAGTGGACATGACAGATCGGGAGGGTACGTGCGGACGTGGGTAGCGCCGGGGCGGGTCAACATCATCGGTGAGCACACCGACTACAACGACGGCTTCGTATTGCCCATCGCGCTGCCGCTCGTGGTCGAGTGCGCGGCGCGGGTGCGCACGGACGCGATGGTGCGGGTGGTGTCGCGGCAGCGGCCGGACGAGCCGGTTCTCGTTGCGGTGGCCGAGCTCGCGGCCGAGCGTGCCCGAGTGCCGGGGTGGTCACGTTATCCGCTCGGTGTGGTCGCCGAGTTCGTGCGGCGCGGCCACCCGATCGGCGGGGTCGACCTCGAGCTGGACGGTGCGGTGCCGATCGGCGCGGGGCTGTCCTCCTCGGCGGCGCTGTCCTGTGCGGTGGCCATCGCGCTGCGAGATCTGTTCGCGCCCACCGTCACCGAGCGGGAGCTGATCGAGCTCGCCCGCGCGGCGGAGAACGACTATGTCGGCGCGCCGACCGGTTTGCTGGATCAGTCCGCCTCGATCCTCTGCACGGCGGGGCACGCGCTGTTCCTCGACATCCGGCGCTTCGTCGAAAACGGCCGCGCTGCGGATGTGAATACCGTTGCACACGAACAGATTCCGTTCGACCTCGCGCGATTCGGGCTGGAGCTGTTGGTGATCGACACCGGCCAGCCCCACGAGCACGTCGACGGCGGTTACGCCGAGCGTCGCGCCCAATGTGAGGCTGCCGCCGCAGAACTCGGCGTGCCCGCGCTGCGCGACATCGATGCGGTGGCCGCGCTCGACCGGATCGCCGACGAAGTGTTGCGCCGCCGAGCGCGACACGTGGTCACCGAGAACGCCCGAGTGCTGACAGTTGCCAAAGAATTGCGCAGTGGTGCCGATCCGCGCACGATCGGGCCGGTCCTCACCCAGGGACACGCCTCACTGCGTGACGATTTCGAGGTGTCCACCCCCGCGCTGGACGCCGCCGTCGACGCGGCGCTCGCGGCCGGGGCGCACGGCGCGCGGATGGTCGGCGGCGGATTCGGCGGCAGCGTCATCGCGCTCGTCGATCGCGTCGACACCGACGCGGTGGTGGCCGCCGTGCGGAATCGGTTCGCCGACGCGGGCTTTGCCGAGCCGCGCACCTTCGTCGTCGGCCCGGCGGCCGGCGCGCATCGCAGCGAGTAAGCGAACGACCAGGTTTTGTCCCCGATTGTGGCCCGCGAGTGAGGCACAATCACGCAGAGTAGGTGTCGGCCGACACCCATTCGGCCGGCGACGAGTGAGTCGCGCGCCATGCAGTAAGACCCCGTAGACGCACGATCTCGTACCCGCAAGATCTCGCTCGACGCCTGTTTCACGCCAGGAGGGACGCTGTGCCGCTTGCCGATTCACCTGTTCTGACACTACTGGCCGCCGAAGGGCGGTCGGCCTCGACCTATTCAGACGCTTCATCGACCCTGCGGCTGGACGCGGCTCCCGTCGACTTCGCCCTGGTCGCCCTGTACTTCGTGTTCGTGCTCGGCATCGGCCTGCTGGCCAGGCAGCGCGTCTCGTCCAGCATCGACTTCTTCCTGTCCGGGCGTTCGCTGCCCGCCTGGGTCACCGGTCTCGCCTTCATCTCCGCGAACCTCGGCGCCGTCGAGATCATGGGCATGTCGGCCAACGGCGCCCAGTACGGCTTCCCGACCTTCCACTACTTCTGGATCGGCGCCATCCCGGCCATGCTGTTCCTCGGCGTGGTGATGATGCCGTTCTACTACGGCTCCAAGGTGCGTTCGGTACCCGAGTTCATGCGCAGGCGCTTCGGCACCGGCGCGCACCTGGTGAACGCGCTCAGCTTCGCGATCGCCCAGGTACTGATCGCGGGCGTCAACCTGTATCTGCTCGGCAGCATCCTGAACGTGCTGCTCGGCTGGCCGCTGTGGTTGTCGGTGGTCATCGCGGCGGTGATCGTGCTCTCCTACATCACCCTCGGCGGGCTGTCGGCCGCGATCTACAACGAGGTGCTGCAGTTCTTCGTCATCGTGGCCGCATTGCTGCCGCTCACCCTGGTCGGCCTGCACAAGGTCGGCGGCTGGGACGGGTTGCGGGACAAGGTGACCGCGTCGCCGGGCGGCGCGACACAACTGGAATCCTGGCCGGGTAACGAGCTGAGCGGATTCAGCAACAACATCCTCTCGGTGATCGGCATCGTGTTCGGGCTCGGCTTCGTGCTCTCGTTCGGTTACTGGACCACCAACTTCGTCGAGGTGCAGCGCGCGCTGGCCACGCACTCCATCTCGGCGGCACGGCGCACCCCGATCCTCGGCGCCTATCCGAAGATGTTCATTCCGCTGATCGTGGTGATTCCCGGCATGATCAGCGCGGTGCTGGTGCCGCAGATGAGCGAGTACAAGGCGGCCAAGGTCGCGAATCCGGACTTCACCAGCGACACCACTTACAACCAGGCGTTGCTGTATCTGATGAAGGAGGTGCTGCCGAACGGCCTGCTCGGCGTCGGCATCGCCGGTCTGCTCGCGGCGTTCATGGCGGGCATGGCGGCCAACATTTCGGCGTTCAACACGGTCTTCAGCTATGACCTGTGGCAGCAGTACGTGCGCAAGGACCGCCCGGACGGGTACTACCTGACCATCGGCAGGCTGGCCACCGTCGGCGCGACCGTGGTGGCGATCTTCACCGCGTTCATCGCGTCGAGTTTCAGCAACATGATGGACTATCTGCAGACCCTGTTCAGTTTCTTCAACGCACCGCTGTTCGCGACGTTCATCCTCGGCATGTTCTGGAAACGGATGACGCCGACGGCGGGCTGGATGGGCCTGGTCTTCGGAACCGGTTCCGCCGTGGTGGTTTTCATCCTGCACCAGACCAAGGTGTTCCACCTGTCCGGCCAGGGTTCGAGCTTCTTGGCGGCGGGCGTCGCGTTCGTGGTGGACATCGTGGTGAGCGTGCTCGTCACCCAGGTGACCACGCCGAAGCCGGTGGCCGAACTCGTCGGCCTGGTCTATTCGGAAACCCCGAAGGAAGCCCGCACCGATCCGGACCAGGACTCGCTGCCCTGGTATCAGCGCCCGGTGCTGCTCGCGGGCATCGCGCTGGTCCTCGTCATCGCCCTCAACATCATCGTCGGATAAGGAGCCGCAATGCTTTTCGACATCCGCACCATCGTCGGCACCCTGCTCGGCAGCTATGGCGTCGTCCTGATCATCACCGGCCTGGTCAGCAATACCGCTGCCGACCAAGCCAAGACCGGCAACATCAACGTCAACCTCTGGGCGGGGATAGGGATGGCCGTTGTCGGCCTGCTCTTCATCGCCTGGGTGATTCTGCGTCCGATCGCCGTGCCGGAGAAATCGCCCGCCGCGGAGATCGACGAAAAGCCGTCGACCACTCCGTAGCGAGAGTGTGCAAAGGCCCCGCCCGGTCCACCGGGCGGGGCTTTTCGTTGTGCGTTGCACAGTGCGCAGTGCAGACCGATCGGTCGGTGATTCTGTTCACAAGTAGCTGACCAGCAGGTATTGCTGAGCGAAATGCGTTTGTTCGATGGCCGTCGCGCCCCGTAACGTCAGTTCGGTTTGTTCGGCTAATGAATCAGGAATGGAGTGAACCGCCATGAAACCAGTGACTGAGCGCGACATCAGGTCGTCGTTCATCAACTGTTCCAAGACCGAGGCCAAAAAGCTGCCGGTGCCAAAAGATCTCGACGATCGCCCCTGGGACGATCTCGACTTTCTCGGCTGGAGCGACCCGTCGCTGCCCGGCCGGTGCTATCTGGTCATCCCGAACGACGACGACGAGCTGGTCGGAGTCGCGCTGCGCTACGAAACCGGCGGATCGGGTCGAGCCCAGATGTGCTCGATCTGCCTGACCACGCACACCGGCACCGGCGTATCCCTGCTGACGGCGGCCAAGGCGGGTCCGTCCGGACGCAAGGGCAATACGGTCGGCACCTACATGTGCACCGACCTGGCCTGCTCGCTCTACGCGCGGGGCAAAAAGACTCCGGCACTGGGCAATCGGTACCGGGAGAATTTGAATCCCGAGCAGAAGGTCGAGCGGATGCTCGCCAATATGCAGGCGTTCGTTGCCAGGCTGTACACCTAGATCCAGCCGCTAGCTGACGCAATCCGCACTATTCGAAATGGAGGTAGATGCCATGCGCCGACACTTGACACTCGGCTCGTCGAACCCGCACCCCGAGTTCCGCGATAGCGCAAGCACACTCGGGGTGCGCGAGGTTCCTCTCCGGTCGAGACGGCCTGGCCGCCACAGCCAGACCGCCCCATCCGGAGAGGAACCATCGATCATCCGGCCTTCGCGGTACGCGTCCTTGCCGCGAGACCGATCAGCACGTCGATGGCGAGGAAGGCGAGCAGGCTCAGCCCGACCAGCGGGACGAACCAGCCGACCAGCAACGCCGCCGCCAGCACCGGCACCGCCAGCCACGGCGAGGTCCGGCGCAACGCACCCCGTTTTGGTGCCCGGCCCAGTGCGGGCCGCCCCGTCCGGCGGGTCGGCCGCCTGCGCCACCACATCAGGTAGCCGCGCACCAGCACGGTGATCAGCCCGATCATGACGGCGAGCAGCAGCAACTGATTGAGCAGACCGAACAGCAAGCCCATGTGGAATTGGATTCCCCAGTTGGTGAGCTTGGCCATCAGCGGCCAGTCGGCGTAGGCGAGCCGGTCGGTGACCGCGCCGGTGGTGCCGTCGATCGCGACCGAATCGACCGTGTAGGTGCCCGGCATCCGGCGTTCCTTCACGGTGAAGGCCTGATCGGATTTGGCCGGGAAGGCGATCTCCGCACCCTGGGTCACGCCGTTGGCGCGGGCCGTCTCGAAGACGCGGTCCACCTGGGCGATTCGGAAGATCGGGTCGACCGTGGCGGGTGTCATCACGTGGCCTTCGTGGTGCTCGCCGCCCGAATTGTGTTCGGGTGCGGCGGATCCCGGGAGTGCCGTGGTGACGGCCGGTGTGGTCCAACTCAACTGCTGACGCAGTTCGGTGATGTTCTCGCCCGCGTACGTCGACCAGGTCATGCCGGTCGCGGACAGCAGCAGGATGATCGGCAGCACCCACATACCGACGCTGCCGTGCCAGTTCACCGTGCGGCCGCGGCTGTTCTGCGAGCGGTCCGGCGCGAAGAGCCAAGCCGCCGAGTTCCGGCTCCGCCGGGTGCGCACGCGACGGACCCACACGACCAGACCGGCCAGCGCGATGACCCACAACCAGGAGGCGGCGAGCTCGCTGTAGAGGCGGCCGGGCTCGCCCAGGTGCAGGTCGCGATGGAGGCGATCGATCCAGGTGCGCAGGGGGAGCGCGCCGGAACTGCCGTAGACGACGGAGTCGCCCACCGGCTGGGCGGTGTACGGGTTGACGAAAACGGCGCGGCGTTCGGATTCGCCGAGCGACGGGTCGGTGAAGAGCACGCGGGTGGTGTCCTCGGCGCCCGGTGCGGGCGCGACCGCGGCCAGGGTGAGGTTCGGCTGGGTCGCGACGGCGGCGTTGATCTGCTCGGCCAGCGGCTTCGGTGCGCCGCCCGCCTCGACCGTCAGCAGGTCACGCGAGACGATCGACTCCAGGGTGGGCGAGATCGCGTAGAGGGCGCCGGTGACGGCGGCGACGAGAATGAACGGTGCGACGAAGATGCCCGCGTAGAAATGCAGGCGCATGGCCAACGCGTACAACCCATTTCGGGCCGTCGGTTTGGTGCGTGCGGGGGTCGACTCGGGTGTGGGCGGCGGTAGTTCGGCTTCGGCGGTGATGGTTTCTGTTGTGCTCACGGTCATTTCGTTTCTGCGGTTCGGGAACCCGGTGGGGCGGGCGATGTTCCCGATATGCGGTCGGGACTGGTGCTTCAGGTGCGGCGCGGCCTCCGGCATTCGTTGGGCGACAAGGCATGTCGAGGGGATTGCCTCGACATGGTTCGGCGCCCCGGTACCAGTGGGTGCGGTGATGACGCCACCGATCAGCAAGGTTTTGCGCGGACGTCGGTGCATCAATGCCACGGGTGGCAACGAGTTCGACGGAATGGTCGTGTCGACGAGACGGCGCGGACAACCGCGGTGGCGTTCTCAGTTCGCCGTTCGGCGATAAGTCGACTCGCGCATGCGAAGACTTGCCGAATATTCGCGGGAACGAGCAATGCGCACACCGGAACACGCGCTTCGTGGGGGGAGCGCTAGGGCGAAGTCAGCTGGCGACGGCGAGCGGTGGGCCGCGGGTGCGTCGCGATTCGGCGGCGAACAGGCGCAGGATGACGCGATCCCGATGGCTGGTGCGCAGCGGCGCCGGGTCGGCGCGAACCGGTGCGGACCGGCGCGGCCGCAGGACCGGGAAGAGCACCGCGGTCCCGGCTCGATAGGCGGCTTCCGCACCGCGGATAACGATGGCGGCGGCAACGGCCGCGAACAGGTGTGCGCTGAGCATCGCCGGTGTCAGCTGAGCATCGCCGTGATGCAGGTGCCCGGAACTGAATCCCATGGTCAGGTGGCCGAGCAGCTGCCCGGCGACGAGCGCGGTGATCAGCCCGACCGAGGTGTCCCGCAGCGGCGCGAGCCCGGCCACCAGCGCGCCGATGATCGCGGCGGCGGCTGCCAGCAGGGCGAGCGTCGTCCCGTCCGGCACCATTCCGCCGGACGCCCAACCGTGTGCCGCAACGGAAATGGTCCCCGAGATCGCCCCGGCCGAACCGCCGCGCACCCGCGCGACGGCGCCGCGATACCCCGCGGCAGACCGGTCGAAATCGATACTCACGCGCTGATAGTAACCGACGAATTGCGCGCAACTTCCCCAGTGACGAACGCCCGAAGAACAGCAGAAGATCGAACTCACACGCCGATCACGCGCACATCACGGCCGCATGCCCCTGATGTGCCGCACCCGGAATCGCCTGCGGCAAATCAGGAGACGTGTGCGGTCAGCTCGCCTCGATCTCCATCTCGATGAGTGGCTTGCGGAGCAGCTTGCCGGTGGCGTTGCGGGGGAGCTCGTCGAGGAAGATCACCTCGCGCGGCACCTTGTAGCGGGCCAGGTTCGCCTTGACGAAGTCCTTGATCTCCTGCGGGTCGCGCTGGGAGTCCGGTCCGGGAACCACGAACGCCCGCAACCGCTTGCCGAATTCGCGGTCGTCGACGCCGACCACAGCGGCCTCGAAGATGTCCTCGCGCCCGGCGATCAGGTTCTCCACCTCGAGCGGGAAGACGTTCTCGCCGCCGGAGACGATCATGTCGTCGTCGCGGCCGTCGATGTACAGCAGGCCGTCGGCATCGAAATGCCCGACGTCGCCGCTGTTCATCATGCCGTCCACCATCTCCTTGGTGCGACCGTCGGTGTAACCGCTGAACGCGAAACCGTTGTCGACGAAGATCGTCCCGGTGACCTCGGGCCGGGTGATCGGCTTGCGGTTCTCGTCCAGCAGCACGATCCGGATCCCGACCGGGGCCTTGCCCGCGGTGGTCGGCGCCTTGCGCAGGTCCTCGGGGGTGGCGACCGTCATGACCGCGCATTCGGTCGAGCCGTACAGGTTGTAGAGGCTGTCGCCGAAGTAGTCGAGGGTGCGGGTGACCACGTCGGGCGCGATGGCCGAGCCCGCCGCGAAGATCACCTTGATGGTGCTCGGGTCGTACTTGGCCAGCACCTCGTCGTCCAGGTCGAGGATGCGCTGCAGCATGGTCGGCACCACCACCAGCGAATCGGCCCGGTACTTCACGATGTTCGCCAGCGTCTGCTCCGGGTCGAAGCGGCGCTGCTGGAAGACGACCCGGTTGCCGAGGGCGACGCCGATGGTGAACTGGGAAAGGCCGGTGCCGTGGAAGATCGGCGCCGCCATCACCATGGTGCCGTTGTGCGGCAGCGGCACCCGGTCGACGAACTGCGCCGAGGCGAACGGGCTCACCTTGTCGCGCGGCGCGCCCTTGGGTGTTCCGGTGGTGCCGCTGGTCAGGATGATCATGCCGCCGGCCTTCGCGGGGGCGGGCAGCGCGGCGGTGGACTGTCCCGCGGACAGCGACTCGATGGTGGCGATCGACGGATCGACGTTGTCCTTCGCGTCGACCCAGGTGAGCACCCGGGGAATCTCGGCGGGGATGGCGCTCATCAGGTCGACGAACTCGCTGTCGTGCAGTACCGCCTTCACCTTCTCGCGCGCGGCGACATCGGCGAACTGCGGCTTGGCGAACCCGGTGTTCATCAGCACCGCGCGCACGCCGAGCTTGCCCGCCGCGAGCAGGCTCAGCACCATGCCGCGGTGGTCGCGGGCCAGCACCGCCACCACATCACCCGGCTTGATGCCGTGCGCCGCGAGGCCGCGGGCAAACGCGTTCGACTGCTCGTTCAGCTCGCCGAAGGTCAGCTCGCCGCGCTCGTCGACGATGGCGCCCGCGTCCGGTCTGGTCTGCGCGGCGTGCATGGCGACGCCGGCGAACGGGCCGAACTTGACCACGTTGAACGCGGACCGCAGGGCGTGATCGAGCCGGAGCGGATTGAACAGCCGCCGCTTGACCATGACGTTCACGCCGAGGGCGAGATCGCCCGCCTTGCGGGCAGTGCCACTCAACGCGGGGAAGGAGACAACCATTCGACAACAACCTTCCGGCGGCCCCACCCGGTATGAGCCGATGGGTGGTGCGGACCGCAGCTTCGGGATCCAGTGCTATCGCTAACAGTAGCAAGCATCTGTAACCCGGTGTGTCACGTATCTCAACAGCAGCTACCGATGGGTAACCAGTTGGGGTCGCCGCGCCGAGATCAGGGGGCGACCTCGTACTCCACCAGCACCCGGCGCAGCAGCTTGCCGGTCGGGTTGCGCGGCAGATCATCGAGGAAGACCACCTCGCGCGGCACCTTGTAGCGGGCCAGGTTGTTCTTGACGTAGGCCTTGATCTCCTCGCCGTCGGGCGTGTGGCCCGGCTCGGGAACGACGAAGGCGCGCAACCGCTTTCCGAATTCGGCGTCGTCCACGCCGACCACCGCCGCGTCGAAGATGTCCGTGCGCCCCAGCAACAGGTTCTCCACCTCCTGCGGGAAGACGTTCTCGCCGCCGGAGACGATCATGTCGTCGTCGCGGCCGTCGACCATCAGGAGGCCGTGCTCGTCGAAGTGACCGACATCACCGCTGGACATGTAGCCGTCGATGATCTGCTTGTGGCGGCCGTCGGTGTAGCCCTCGAACGGCGTGCCGCTGCGAATGAAGATGCGCGCGGTCGTGTTGATCGCGCTGACCTGCTTGTCGTTGTCGTCGTAGAGCCGCACCTCGCAGGTGACCGGCGCGCGCCCGACGGTGCCGGGGGCCAGCGCGAGCTCCTCCGGATTGGCGATGCTGGCGACCGAGCATTCGGTCGAGCCGTACAGGTTGTACAGGACGGGCCCGAACACCTGGGTGGCCTTGACGGTGAGCTCCGGCGACAGCGCCGAGCCCGCGAGCAGGATGACCTTCAGCGAGGAGATGTCGTACTTGGCGCGGATCGCCGGATCCAGTTCGGTCATCCGGTGCAGCATGGTCGGCACCGCGACCAGCAGTTCCGCCTTGTGCTCGGCGATCAGCCGCAGCGTTGCCTCGGCGTCGAATCGCCTGCGCATCACCACCTTGTTGCTCATGGCCATGCCGACGAGCCAGCTGCCGAACCCGGTGCTGTGGAAAATAGGCGACACGATCACCTGGGCGCCCTTGAACGGGAACGGGACCCGGTCCAGGAACTGCGCGGTGGCCAGCGGCGACACCTTGACCCGCGTCGCGCCCTTGGGCAGGCCGGTGGTGCCGCTGGTGAGGATGATGAAGCCGCCCGGCTTGCTCGGGTTCGGCAGCTCGGCGCTGGAGTTGCCGGTGATCAGATCGTCGAGAGTCTGTGCGCCCTCGGGCAATTCGGTGCCTTCGTCGACCCAGGTGAGGAAGCGCGGGAGGTCGGCGGGTAGCGCATCGAGCAGGCCGAGGAACTCGCTGTCGTGCAGCATCGCCTTGACCTTCTCGCGCTGGCACACCTCGGCGAACTGCGGCTTGGCGAACCCGGTGTTCATCAGCGCGACCCGCACGCCGAGCTTGCTCGCGGCGACCATCGCCAGGATGAGACCCCGGTGGTCGCGGGCCAGCACGCCGACGACGGTGCCCTCGGTGATCCCGGCCGCCTGCAAACCTCGCGCGATCGCGGTCGACTGCTTGTCGATCTGGCCGTAGGTCAGTTCGCCGCGCTCATCGGCCAGGCCGGGGGAGTCAGGGGCGATGCGTGCGTTGTGCCGGATCAGGGTGGCCTGCGGGCCGAAGATCTGCGATTCCTTCAGTGTCCGAAGGGTTTCCAGCGGCTTGCGCGGATCGGAAACACCGCGGGACCGGAGCACCCCGAGCGCCTTGAGGTTCTCAAGCGCGTGCGCCACCTTCATGTCGAACACCTCCACCAGCAAACTCGCGTCGGTACTCGACCTAGCGATATACGAACGGCGTAACTGAGGTCATAACCGTAGCAGCGGCGTGTCGGGTGTCACACGGCTACGTCTCGAGTTACCGGGCATCGGTGTTTCGCGCCGACCGCGCCGCCCGCTATTTGACAGCGCCGCGCGGAGCGCGTTCGATACCGGTAGGGGGTAGTCGAAGAGAGAATGGAGCTGAGTCAACGATGATCTTCAAGCTTGTTCGATCGACTGCGATACCGGCGGACTGCTCGTGCGGTCCGTCCTGCCAGTGCGGGTGCCAGTCCGGCGGCTCGTGCAGTTGCGGTAGCGATAACTGCTGAGCCTGCGGTCAGCGTCGTGCGCTGGCCAACGCGATGAGTAGTGGCACCAATCGGGCCGCGGGCACCTCGAAGCGCCCGCGGCCTGCGGTGTGCAGCCAGCCGACGGCCGCTAGCTGCCGCAGATGGTGATAGACCTGCCCGGACGTGCCCACGCCCTCCAGTCCGACGAGTTCCGCTGCGGTCCGCCGGCCACCCATGATCTCCCGCAGGAGGCGTAGCCGTACCGGATTGCCCAGCGCGGCAAGGCATTCCGCAGTCTCGGCCCAGTCGTCCTCGATGAGGTCGCCGGTGGTGAACGTCGCCTGCCACCCGTAGTGCTCGTCGGTCGGTAGCCGGACCGAACCGGCGAAGAGGACGCCGCCGTTCGGCTCGTCGTCCGCGATGAATTCTTCATGTAGCCGGACCGCCGCCCAGCGGTCATCGGTATTCGCCGCCACGTTTCCGTTCGCGTGCTCGTCGGTCAAATCATCGAGCCGCCGTTCCAGTTCTGCAACCCGCTCTTCCAGACTCACGCCACCGAAGCTACGGAATTACGTAATTCCAGACAAGAGGTGAATCGAGGAGCTCCGGTGACAGTTCGGGCCCCGCGGCGCATGCTGCGGGGCCCGAAGCGTCGAATCGATCAGTTGTAGACGGCGCCGAACGACGGAACCGAGATCGTGCCCAGCTGGTACTGGAATCCGTCCGGATTCGCATCGCTCACCGGAACCGACCAGCGGTGCCACAGGCTGCCGTACACCGCGGCCACGATCATGCCGCCGCCGGGATTGAGGGGCCGCGTCCGGATCGTGGTGTCCACGGGAACGTCCTGGTGCTCGTAAAGCACCTCGGTCCCGCTCTGCCCCGTGGACACATTGATCCACAGCACTTCCAGCTTGGCGCCACCCTGATTCGGCGCGATCGTGCCCGGCCCGCCGAAGAATCCGAACCGGAACCCGTCGAGCCCGAGTGCAATGCCCGACCCGTACACCCCTGGCCCGTCACCACGCCCGATATCCGACTGCGCCGGAATCTGGAACGGCTGCGCGGGCAATGCCACCTGCCCCGCCTTGCTCACCTGCCCGGAAGCCGCCAGTCGATCCACCGCCTGCTCGGCCGCCGGATTCCCCGCGGCCGCGGCTCGTAGCTGCTGCATCGCACCGGCCCAATCAACGCTCGCCGGTGCGGCACTCGCAGTGCCCGCAAAAACACTCGCTACCACCGCCGTGGCGGCAAAAACGGTGGCGAGTCGACGCGTCACGCTCAGTCGTTCCATATCCAGTTGCTCCTCGAGGTCTCTGGTACAGCTCGAAAGAAAATCGTCCGCTGAATCGGTTGATCAAGAAACGCAGGCCGTTACGTTGCCAGCGATTCCCCGTCGGGGTCCACTATCCGCCTGGATGTGTCGCTTTCTCGCTAGGGACGCCTTGGGGGAGTTCGTGTCTCGGAAGCCGGCTGTGTTGAAGCGGTTGGACGGCGTCGTGTCCGCAAACGGTTTGAAATGTGAAACAGAAGTGTTCGCACTGGTTTGCGAATGCGTCCGAAAGTTGTTGGTGGGCACAGGTATTGTGGTGCCACTTCCTCCCGAGGGGCGATGGACACGGTCCAGACATCGCGCCCAGGGAGGAGGTGGTGGGTATGGCGAAACATCGCCGGAAAAAGAGCAAGGCCCCGGTCGATTACGGCATCGTCTTCACAGTTGCTGCCGTGATCGCCGGGGCGCTCGTTGCGGTCCGCCGAGTGCGGGCGCATAGGTAAATACCCACCGGTGGGGCCGTCGTTCACAGCGGCGGTCCCACCACTCGGCGTCACCCACAGGTGACGCATTGACTTTACCTCGAACGGGCGCCTGCCTGCCAGACGACTACTAAATCCGGCCTGTCGGTGGAGGATGTCTGTCCTGGAACGTGCCGCTGAGCCGCAAAAGCCGTAACCCGTTCGCCGCCAAAAGGTTTGCGGACAAGATGGTGCCGCGTCGGTCGCGAAATGTGAAACGGGACGCGTTCGCACGGATTTGCGAATCGGGCCGAAAGTTGTTGGTAGGCCCGGGTATTGTGGTGCCACTTCCTCCCGAGGGGCGATGGACACGGTCCAAACATCGCGCCCAGGGAGGAGGTGGTGGGGAATGGCGAAACATCGCCGGGCAAAGAGCAAGGCCCCGGTCGATTACGGCATCATCGTGACAGCTGCTGTCGTAATCGCCGGGGCGCTCATCCTGGTCCGCCGAGTTTGGCAGGCTAGGTAAACCCAGCCCATCAGGTGGGGCCGCTGTACACGCAGCGGTCCCACCGCTCGGCATCACTCTCGTGATGACCCGATCTTACCAAGTCCTCCCGCCTGTGTGCAGGTAGTTCGAGGTGTCCTGCCGCGGTGTCTTCGTCGATGAAAGCGAGCCGTAGCTGTTAGCTTTCTAAGATGCTAGCATTCTAGTGTGGGCGATGAGGAGATCAAGCAGTTCAACGTGTACCTGCCGGTCGGGCTGATCAAGCAGGTCAAACACCACTCCATCGAGTCGGGGCTCTCGCTGTCGGCGTTGGTTGCCGCGGCGCTGCGCGCATACCTCGATGACGCCGACGGGCAATGACGGAACTCGATCGAAAAGGAATCCTGATGACTACCAATGGCATTGAGGCTGTGTTCCTGGAGACGCACAACTGGGGCAAGGCGGCGAAGTTCTTCCAGGCGCTGGGTTATGAATTGGAGTTCGCGACCGATCATGACTCGGGTCAGCTCCGAAACGGCGACGGCCCTTACTTATTCATCGCCGAAGTTCCTAAGAACAAGACGCCTGGGATGCAACTCGTGCTGAAAGCGACTGATACGGAGGCGATCGCGGCCGATTCGTCCATCGAGGTTGTCAGTCCGCTCGAGGAAACTCACTATGGGACAAAGGAAATGACCGTCCGTGACCCGGACGGACGTCTCTGGACCTTGCAGGCCGAGAAGTAACCTGGAGGAGAATCCTCATGGCAGAGGTGCCGGACAATACGGCAGTACGAACTGCCCTGTGGCGGGCGATGCACGTCCGGGTCGACCCGCCGCCACATGTACTAGAGGACGAGATCGGCCTGCGGCTCGTCGCCCCCGACGCGGACTGGCGCGATCGTCCGGACATGGATCCCGTTGGCACCAGCGGATTCCGGGCATCGATGGTGTCCCGCGCCCGGTTCGTCGAAGACCTGGTCGCCGAAGGGGTCGAACATGGTGTCGATCAGTACGTCTTGCTTGGCGCCGGTTTGGATACCTTCGCTCAGCGCAATCCCGAGATAGCCTCTCGTCTAACGATTTTCGAGATAGACCAGCCTGACACCCAAGCCTGGAAACAGCAACGCCTGACCGAGCTCGGCCTCGGTGTCCCCAACTGGTTGCGGCTCGTCCCGGTCGATTTCGAGGCAAACGAATCCTGGTGGGAGCAACTGATAACCGCCGGTTTCGATCCAACGCGCCCCGCGGTCGTCGCCTCCACCGGCGTCAGCATGTACCTCACCAAGGAAACCACCGCAGCCACCCTGCGACAGCTATCCGAGCTGGCGCCCGGTTCAACCGTCGCGATGACCTTCCTCCTGCCCACCGAATTACTCGCCGACCCCGACCGCGCCGGACTCCAGGCCTCCGAAAAGGGCGCCCGCGCCGCCGGAACCCCGTTCATCAGCTTCTACACCCCGCAGGAAATACAGGACCTAGCCCAAAAATCCGGTTTCAAAGCCACCCAACATGTTTCGGGAACCGCACTAGCCGACCGCTACTTCGCGGACCGCACCGACGGTCTCCGCCCCACGACCGGCGAAGACTTCCTGGTCGCCACCACCTGACCCAACGAAACCGGCGCCGGTCCCTATGGACCGACGCCGGTTTACGTTGTGCGACTAACTACTTCAGCTCCGCACTGGTCTTGCCGAGTACCCGGCGAGCCACGATGAGCTGCTGGATCTGCTGGGTGCCTTCGAAGATGTCGAGGATCTTGGAGTCGCGGCCCCACTTCTCCAGCAGGGTGCGCTGGGAGTAGCCGATGGCGCCGGCCAGTTCGACGGCCTTGAGGGAGACGTCGGTGCCGGTGCGGCCTGCCTTGGCCTTGGACATGGAGGCCTCGAGCGAGTTCGGCTTCTTGTTGTCGGCCATCCAGGCGGCGCGCAGCGACAGCAGGTAGGCGGACTCGTAATCGGCTTCCATGCGCAGGAATTCGGCGGCCGCGGCGTGCTGGTTGTTCGGCGGGGTGTCGTAGGAGATCTCGACACCGGCGTCGGTCAGGATGGCACGCAGTTCCTCGAGCGCGGCGCGGGCCACGCCGACCGCCATCGCGGCGACCATGGGGCGGGTGTTGTCGAAGGTCTGCATGACCCCGGCAAAGCCCTTCTCCACGTTGACCTCCGGGCTACCGAGGATGTTGTCCTTGGGAATCCGGCAGTCCTGCAACAGCAGTACGGCGGTGTCGGAGGCCTTGATGCCGAGCTTGTGCTCGAGCCGGGCCACCGAAAGACCGGGAGCGTCGCGCGGCACGACGAACGACTTGATCGCCGCGCGGCCGAGGCTCTTGTCGACCGACGCCCACACCACGATGTGGGTGGACCGCTGGCCAGCGGTCACGAAGATCTTCTCGCCGTTGAGCACCCACTCGTCGCCGTCGAGTACGGCGGTGGTGGTGACGGCGGCGGAGTCGGAACCGAACGACGGCTCGGTGATCGCCATCGAGGCCCACACCTTGCCGAAACGCTTCAGCTGCTCGTCGGTGGCGACGGCCGCGATGGCCGCGTTGCCCAGACCCTGGTAGGGGATCGAGAGCATCAGGCCGACGTCACCCCAGGAAGTTTCCAGGGCGTTCAGCAGCGCGGACATGTTGCCGCCGTTGCTGTTTCCGAGCAGCTCGGTGGCGTGCCCGTCCGACTCGCTGTCGTCCTCGCGGCCGCCGGCCGCGCCGCCGATCTTCTGGGTGCCGGAGTCGGCGAGGCCTTCCACCATGGCGGCCATGGTGTCCAGCTCGACCGGGTACTCGTGCTCGGCGAGGTCGTACTTGCGTGAGATCGGCCGGAAGATCTCGGTCGCGACCTGGTGGGCCTGGTTGGCGCTGGCCCGCAGCTTCTTGGGGAGTTCGAGATTGATCATGGGAGGTCTCCTGGAAGGGTAAGGAACGGGCCGGTTAGATGAGCACGACACCTTCGGCGACGCCGATGCTCCGCAGGTCGCGGTACCAGCGCTCGACCGGGTGTTCCTTGGTGAAGCCGTGGCCGCCGAGCAGCTGCACGCCGTCCAGGCCGATCTGCATTCCCTTGTCCGTGGCCAGCTTTCGGGCCAGCGCGGCCTCGCGGGCGAACGACAGCCCCTGCTCCGCGCGGGAGGCGCCGCGCAGGGTGACCAGCCGCAGGCCGTCGAGCTCGATCGCGATGTTGGCGACCATGAAGGCGACCGCCTGCCGGTGCGAAATCGGCTCGCCGAACGCTTCGCGCTCGTTCACGTACGGAATCACGTAGTCCAGCACGGCCTGTCCGGTGCCGACCGCGAGCGAGGCCCAGCCGAGGCGGGCCAGCCGGACGGCGTCGGCGTAGTCCTCGGCACGCTGCTTGGTGTCACCGTCGCCGAGGATGGCTTCGGTGCCGACCGCGACATTGTCGAGCAGCAGGCGACCCAGACCGGCGGCGCGCAGGCCCATGCTCGGGTCGGCCTCGACCACCAGGCCGGGGGTGTCCGACGGAACGATGAAAAGCGAAGGGCGACCGTCGAGTTCGGCGGCGATCAGGAACAGCTCGGCATCCGCGGCGGCGGGCACCAGGCTCTTGACGCCGGAGATCCGGTAGCCGCTCGGCGAGCGAACGGCCTTGGTCTGCAACGCGAATGGGTCGAACAGCGCGCGCGGCTCGCTGATCACCACGGAGGCCTGCGGTACGTTCTCGCCGGTGAAGGCGGGCAGGTAGGTCTTCTGCTGCGCGTCGGTGCCCCACTGGGACAGCGCGACCGCGACGCCGCTGGGCGCGAGGATCGGCAGCGCCAAGCCCATGTCGCCGTGCGCAAGCGCTTCGGCCACAAGGGAATTGGTGACCGCACCGCGCTCGGACGCCGCGCCCTCCAGCTCCTCGGGGACGTTGATCAGCGTGATGCCCAGCTGGGCGGCACGCTCGAGCAGGTCGCGCGGGGCCTTCGCGGCGGCATCGGCGTCGTAGGCGGCCGGGCGCAGGATCTCCTCGGAGAATTCCCGCACCGTCTCGACGATCATCTGCTGCTCGTCGCTCGGGGTGAGGTCGAAGAAGTCCTTGGTCTTCGCCTCGTTGGGCGCGAGCCGCTTCGGCGCGCCGTTGCCGGTGACCTTGGCGAAGGCACGGGTGGCGGCGCCGAGCGTGCGGAAACCGGTCTTGGTGCCTTCGTAGGTGACTCGCTCGATCGGCTTGCGCAGGTTGTACTTCTCGGCGAGCTCCGACCCGGTAATGGTCGTCATCACCCGCATGGCCGCGCCCATCCAGTCCCGTTTGGGGTGGCTGAGGCCGACTGCGGACGTGTCTGGACTTCGCTTCGTTGCGCTGTCTCGAGTGCTCATCATCACCTGTTTTCTCGGGTGGGTGGGGTGAGGTCTTGGCCCCGGCTATCTTACTCCTGAGTAAGACTATCTTACTCCAGAGTAAGAACCGCGTCGAGGTGCAGCATACGCCCCATATCTATGCCAGGCTGGCCGGGTGCCTATTGTCGCGGCGCTGTTCGCCGTTGTCCTGATCGCATGTGCCCCACGCTATGGATATCACCGGGACGAGTTGTACTTTCTGGCGGCTGGTCGCCACCCGTCGTGGGGGTACCCGGATCAACCGCCGCTAACTCCGCTCATTGCCAAGGCGATGGCGGCGATCGATCCCGATTCGCTACTGCTGTTGCGGCTGCCCGCGGTGCTCGCGGCCACCCTGGTGGTGGTGTGCGCCGGGCTGATGGCCCGGGAGTTCGGGGGCGGGCGAGGTGCGCAGGCGCTGGCGGCCGCCACGGTGGCGAGTGCGGCGGTGGTCATGGGTACCGGGCACTTGTTGAGCACCGCGGTGTTCGATCTGGCCGCGTGGTCGGTGGTAGCGCTGGTGGTGCTGATACTGATCCGGGAGATCGATGGACCCGGCGAGGTCGATCCGCCGGCGCGGCCTCTCCGCCGTAATGTGTTGTGGCTCAATGGTCCGCGGTGGTGGCTGGTGATCGGCCTGGTGGTCGGTCTCGGATTGCAGAACAAGTTGTTGCTGATCTTCCCGGTGCTCGGGTTGCTGGTGTCGCTGCTTGTATTCGGCCCACGAAAACTGTTCGCCACCAAGTTCTTTCCGATGTCGATCGGCCTCGCAGTGTTGATCTGGCTGCCCTACCTGGTGTGGCAGGCGCGCAACGGGTGGCCGCAGTGGGAGATGAGCAGAGCGATCGCGGGCGGTTCCTCCGGGACGTCGGATTCGCCGATCATGTTCGTGCTCTTGCAGTTCGGGCTGATCGGACCGCTGCTGGTGCCATTGTGGGTGTTCGGCTTGTGGCGGCTGGCCCGGGACACCCGATATCGCGCCTTCGCAGTCGCTTACGGTCTGCTCTTCGTGTTGTTCGTGGCGACCGGCGGGAAGGCGTACTACCTGGGCGGGATGTATCCGATGCTGCTCGCGGCCGGCGCGGTCCCCTTCGCCGAATGGTTGGGTCAGCGGCGAATTCATTGGGCGGCAGTGAGTTTCGTGGTCGCGCTGAACGCGATCGCCTCGGCGGTGTTGTTCCTGCCGGTGCTGCCCATTTCGATGCTGAAGGGCTCACCGGTCCTTGCGATCAACTACGACGCAGGCGAAACGATCGGCTGGCCCGAGTTCACCCGCCGAATAGGGGAGGTGCGTGCGCGACTCGGCAGCGACGTTGCCATCCTCACCGGCAACTACGGCGAGGCCGGTGCCATCGAACGTTTCGGCGCACCTTACAACCTGCCGAAACCCCACTCCGGCCATAACTCCTACTGGTGGTGGGGGCCACCGAGCGACACCGCCACCGAGGTGCTCACGGTGGGCATCGATCGTGACGAGTTGGCGCGCGCCTTCACCGACGTCGAACCCGCGGGCCGCATCGACAACACCCGCGGCATCGACAACGACGAACAGGGCGCACCCCTGTTCATCTGCCGAAATCTCCGCGCCCCCTGGTCCGAGCTATGGCCACACGCTAAACACCTGGGCTGACCACCCACGACGCCGAACGAGACATAGCGGTAGGTCCACTCAGCTATGTCCCGTTCGACGATCGAGTCAGCGGTCGTGCCGGGTGAGGAAGTCTTCGACGGCCTCGCGCCACTGCTCGGGCTGTTCGGCCATCAGGACGTGGCCTGCCGCGATCTCGATGTACTCCGCGCCGGAAATGGCCTCGGCGAGGAACCGGGAGTTCGCCGGGTCGACCATGAGGTCCTCGGTGGCGTTGACGACCAGCGTCGGCACGGTGATGTGCCCCAAATCGCCGGTGGTGTCCACGATTTCGACCAGGCGCGCCTGCTGGCGCGTGCCATCCGGAATGGTTGTCGTGCCGGCTCGCACGAGCTCATCGACCTGATCGGCGGGCAAGCCGTTGACGAAGGCGGCACTGAAGGCCTGCGAGACGGCGAGCCTGGAGAACGTCGCGGTATCGCCGCGGTCGAGCAGGTCCTGCCAGACCCGGACGGCGAGGCGCGCACGGTTGTCGGCCTTGGCGAAACCCGCGGCCAGGATCAAGCCGCGCACCCGGTCCGGATGTCGCACCGCGGCGCGTACGGCGACCGTGGTGCCGAGGGAAAACGCCACGATGGTGAACGTCTCGACGCCGGAATCGACCGCGGCCGCGACGAGCGCGTCGGCGAGACCGTCGAGGGTGAGCGGGATAGTGCCGTCCGGATAGTCGGGGGCGACCACTGTATGCGTCGCGGCCAGTACGGGGATCAGGGCGCCGAAGTTGGTCTCGATGGTGCCGCTCGCGCCGTGTGCGAGGACGAGGCCGGGTCCGGTGCCGGTCACGGTGGTCTGCAGGGGAATTGCTGTCATGTCAGCCAAGTTAGAAATTCACATGAGTGTGAAGGCAAAACGAAAGTGAGCGAGGTCATATGCTGATCGGAGAACTGGCACGTCGCACCGCCGTGAGCACTCGCCTGCTCCGGTACTACGAGGAACAGGGGCTGTTGCTGCCGCAGCGCGATTCGCTCGGCTACCGCTCGTACGCCGAGAGCGCCCCGGGGCAGGTACACCTCATCAGGGACATGCTGGCCGCGGGTCTGTCGACCGAGGACATTCGCAGCTTGCTGCCGTGCGCGAGTGACCAGGTCAACAAGTGGATTCGGGCATGTGACGAGTCCATCGACGTGGTCGAGAGCCGCCACAGCGATCTGGACACAAGATCGCCGCCCTCGAGCGGCAGCGGGAACTGCTCGCTCTGAAGCGCGCCTCACTCAAAGCGGCGATGCCTGCTGCGCGCTGATCGGTCTGAGCGGACATTCTTCGGTGCCACGCGCCTGAATCTCGCTCTGCGACAAGGAAGTGTCCACTCAGGCCGATAACCAACGAGAGCCGGCCCAAAACTCTGGACCGGCTCTCGCTAGTGACTCAACGCTATTCGCGCACGTAGTACCGCAGCGTGCCATACGCGGTCAACGCGGCGAACACGATGCCGACGGGCGCGATCACCAACGCGACCATCGCGATATCGTCGCCGGTGATCCGCGGAAAAACCTTGCTGGCGAACAGATCTCCGAGCGCCCGATCGATCACCAACGGTCGCGCGAGCAACAGCCCGACCACCGCGACGAGCGAACCGGCCAGCGCGGCGACCACCGCCTCCAACAGGAACGGCAACTGCGTATACCAACGCGTCGCACCCACCAACCGCATGATGCCGACCTCGGTCCGCCGCGTGAACGCGGCGATCTGCACCATATTCGCGATCAACAGCAGCGCGGCCAACGCTTGCAGCACGGCTAGACCGAATGCGGCATTGCGGAGCCCGTCGAACAAGCTGACCAAGCGGTCCACGATGTCCTTGTCATTGCGCACCATGCCGACGCCTGGCCGCTGATAGAACTTCTCGTAGATCTGCGGATACAGCTCCGCGTTCTTCATCTTCACCCGCAGCGACGCGGGCAGCGGTGTCTCGCTGACGTACTTGGCCAGCTCCGGCTGGTCCTTGAACGTCTTCTCCTTGGCCTCGCGAACGGCGTCGTCGCGGCTCAGGTACTGGACCGATTCGACGTCCTTGGTCGCCTTCAGGTCCGCCATCAGCGTCTTACACGGGTCGCGCGAGCAGTCCGGATCGTTGGCGGAGACGTCCTCGGTGAGATACAGCCGCACCTCCAGCCGATCCAGGAAGTACTGCTCGGTCTTGTCCGCGATCCGCACCGCGAGCAGGCCGCCGCCGAGCATGGTGAGCGAGACCGCGACGGTCAGGATCATCGCGATCGTCATCGTGACATTGCGCCGCAGACCGGCGAAGACCTCGCTGAACAGGAAACTCGCGCGCATCAGCGATCCACCCCGTAGACACCCGTCGCCTCGTCGCGCACCAGGCGGCCGCGATCGAGTTCGATCACTCGCCTGCGCATGGCGTCGACGATGTGGTTGTCATGGGTGGCCATCAGCACCGTGGTGCCGATCCGGTTGATCCGCTCCAGCAGCATCATGATGTCGCCGCTGGTATCCGGATCCAGATTGCCGGTCGGCTCGTCGGCCAGCAGCACCAGCGGCCGGTTCACGAAGGCGCGGGCGATCGCGACCCGCTGCTGTTCGCCACCGGAAAGCTCGGACGGTAGTCGATCGGATTTGCCGCCGAGACCGACCATGTCGAGCACCTCGGGGACGGTGCGGTCGATGAACTGGCGTCGCTTGCCGATCACCTCCAGCGCGAACGCGACGTTGTCGTGCACCGACTTCTGCTGCAACAACCGGAAATCCTGAAACACGCACCCCATCCGCTGGCGCAGCTTCGGCACCTTGCGGCCGGGCAGCTTGTCCACTCGGAAGTCGGCGACCTGGATCTGCCCGGCGGTGGGGCTCTCCTCTTTCAACAGCAGCCGCATGAACGTGGACTTGCCCGAGCCGGACGGTCCGATGATGAAGACGAACTCGCCCTTGTCGACATCGACGGTGATGTTGTCCAGCGCGGGTCGCGTCGAGGTCTTGTACGACTTGGTGACGTTCCGCATCGTGATCACGGGGAGCCAGTGTAACCAGCAAATCTGTGTCCGCCGTGTTGCCGATCACCGATGCCCGGCGAGTCCGCCGGGCTCAGTGTGGCGTTTGTCCGGTTCAGCGCGGTGCGACCGCTGGATTCACCGCTGCGGGAACGGTGTTCAGGGTCGGCTCGGAGCCGGACGCGAAAGGTTGATCGGGCTTGACGAACAGGTAAAGCACCAACGTGGCGACCCAAGCGGCCATCAGGATCGCGGTGGAGCGACGTGGTCTCGATTCCTTCAGCAGCGCGGTGGGGCGCACCGCTTCCTTCAAGAGCGAGATGGTTCTACGTGGTCTCACTGATTCCCTCCCGGCGCAACGCCGCGGCTACTCGCACCCGCAGTTCGCGTCCGACTTCGAACTGTTTGCCCGGCAAGGTGCGGGCAACCATTCGGATGTTCATCTGGTCAACGGTCAAGTCCTCGACACCCATCACCGTGGGCTCGTCGAGTAGCAGTGGTTTGAGTCGAGGATCTTCGTACGCCTTTGTACCGACCTCGTGCAGGATCTCGTTGACCCTGGTGATGTCCGCGCTCGCGGACACCGGAACGTCGATTGCGGCGCGTGCCCAATCCTTCGACAGATTCGTCACTTTCACGATCTGGCCGTTGGGCACGGTGATCACTTCACCGTCGGAATTGCGCAGTGTGGTGATCCGCAACGTGACGTCCTCGACCGTACCCTCTGCCATCTCCGAGGCTCCAGTCACCGCGATGCGAACTACGTCACCAAAGCCGTATTGCCGTTCGGTGATCAGGAAGAACCCGGCCAGGATGTCCTGCACGATGCGCTGCGCCCCGAAACCGAGCGCGGCGCCGAGCACCGCGGCGGGGGCGACCAGGCCGGTGACCGCGAAGCCGAGCCGCTGCAGCACCTCCATGCCGATCAGCACGTAGGCGATGGTCAGCACCACCCAGGTGACCACCTGCGCCAGCGCGTGCCGGTGTTTGGCCGCCTCGGTGCGCACCAGCGCGTCGCCGCCGCGGAATTCGGCGTCGATCTTGCGGGTGATCCGATCCCGGAGGAACGTGGCGAACCGGCTGAACAGGATGGCGCCGAGGATCAACAGCACGATCTCGAGCCCGTTGGAACGTAGCCAGTTCGTGGTTTCCGAGGTCGTTGCGAGTGACATGGTCAACACCTCGACTGAACTCCCAACTGGACGCACGCCAGACAGGTTACCGCCGTTCGTCCTACCATTCCGCGCAAGCGGCCGCGTCCGGCGGCGATTGCGCTACCCGCAATGAACTAGCTTGGCTCGCGCATGCGCCAGCGGATGCCCGACTCGATAAAGCCGTCGATATCGCCGTCGAGCACCGCCGACGGGTTGTTGACCTCGTAGTTCGTCCGCAGGTCCTTGACCATCTGGTACGGGTGCAGCACGTAGGAGCGCATCTGGTTGCCCCAGGACGCGCCCTCGTTGGTCTTGAGTGCGTCCATCTCGGCGCGTTCTTCCTGCCGCTTGCGTTCCAGCAGCTTGGCCTGCAGCACGCGCATGGCCGAAATCTTGTTCTGCAGCTGGGACTTCTCGTTCTGACAGGTGACAACGATGCCGGTCGGGATGTGCGTCAGGCGCACCGCCGAGTCGGTGGTGTTGACGCTCTGGCCACCGGGGCCGGAGGAGCGGTAGACGTCGACGCGGATATCGCCCTCGGGGATCTCGATGTGATCGGTGGTCTCGACCACCGGCAGCACCTCGACCTCGGCGAACGAGGTCTGGCGGCGGCCCTGGTTGTCGAACGGGCTGATCCGCACCAGCCGGTGCGTGCCCATCTCCACCGACAGTGTGCCGTACGCGTAGGGCGACTTCACCGCGAAGGTGGCGCTCTTGATGCCCGCCTCTTCGGCGTAAGACGTGTCGTAGACCTCGACGGAGTACTTGTGCCGGTCGGCCCAGCGGATGTACATGCGCATCAACATCTCGGCCCAGTCGGCGGCGTCCACGCCACCGGCGCCGGAGCGGATGTTGACCAGCGCGTCACGCTTGTCGTACTCACCCGAGAGCAGGGTGCGGACCTCGAGGGCCTCCACGTCACCGTGCAGTGCGGCGCGTTCGGCGTCGGCGTCGGCGAGCGCGGTCACCTGCGACTCACCCTCTTCGCCTTCGGCCAATTCGTACAGCACCGGCAGGTCGTCGAGTCGCTGCCGCAATTCCTCGACGCGGCGCAGTTCGCCCTGCGCGTGCGAGAGCTCGCTGGTCACCTGCTGAGCGTGATCCTGGTCGTTCCACAGATCGGGATCTGCGGCTTGGTGCTCGAGCTCATCGATGCGTCGGCGCAGCTCCTCGATGTCGAGGACCGATTCGACCGTCTTGAGCGTGGCGTCGAGTTCGGCGAGATCAGCAGAAACGTCAGGATGCACGATGGTCAAGCCTACTGGTATGGCGCAGCTACTAAATCAGCAGTGCGGCTCGAATGGGTTGCGTTCGGTTGCCTGTGCGCGGAGTTAGACCGCGCGCAGGGCTCCGGGGCGGCGGCCCGCGAGCTGGTCGAGGGCGGCGGCGGTCGATTCGTCGGCCGGGAGATGGACGATCAGGCGCTGGTCGGCGTCGGCGGAGAGGTCGAGCGTTTCGTAGGCCAGGCGCAGCTGACCCGCCTCGGGGTGGGCGAATCGGGTGATGCCGGTGGCGGCGGGGAGGCTGGGGACGGTCTCGACGCGGTCGGTGAATTCCGGGCCGACGGTGACGGTGAGTTCGTCGGCGAGCGTGGCGATGTGCGAATCCTTGCGGAAGGGGCCGTGTTTGAGGGTGGCGACGGTCTGGTCGGCGAGGTGGTGCCAGTCCGGGTAGGCGGTGCGGGCGCGGGCGTCGGTGAAGACGAAGCGGGCCAGGTTCGCCGGCGTGGTGTCGAACAGGCCGAACGGTGCCATCAGGCGGTGGTAGCCGTCGGTGTGGGCGAGGACCTCGGTGAGTCTGTTCACGACCACCGCGGGCGCGGGTTCGAGACGGTCGAGGATGGCGCGGACCGCAGGGCGCACCTCGCGCGGCGGCTGGGCGCCGCCGAGGCAGTTGAAGCCCGCGTCGGCGGATTTGGTGAGGACGTGCAGGTGCACTCGTTCGCTCGTGCTGAGACGAAGTGCGTCGGCGAGCGCGGAAAGCACCTGCGGTGAGGGGCGGCGATCGCGGCCTTGCTCGAGCCGGGTGATGTATTCGACGCTTACGCCGGCCAGGGTGGCGAGTTCGGAGCGGCGCAGGCCGGGGGTGCGGCGGCGTGCTCCGGCGGCCAGGCCGACCTGGGCGGGGGTGACCGCCTCGCGCCGGGTGCGTAGGAACAGGCCCAGCTCGTTGTCGCTCACCCTTCGAACGTAACAAGTGGCGGCGGCCGGAGGGTGTCCCTGTCACTACCACTCTTACGGCGGTCTTCCTAGGTGTGGTGGTGGCCAGCAGATTGGGAGTTGCGGCCGAGCACGGTCGTGGAATCTGTGGGAGGAAGTCAGATGGCGGCATTGAAACTCGCGGTGATCATCGGCAGCGTCCGGGAGGGACGCTTCGGGCCGGTGGTGGCCGAATGGTTCACCGAGCACGCCAGAGGGCATGGTGCGTTCGTGGTGGATGTCATCGATCTGGCGGAGGCGCATTTGCCGTTGGCGTTGCCCGCCGTGTCACCGGCGTTGGAGCCGAATCCTGAGCGGCCGGACGGCATGCTCGATCTGACCGAGCGGCTCGCGGCGGCGGATGCGTTCGTGATCGTCACGCCCGATTACAACCGCAGCATTCCGGCCGCGTTGAAGGCTGCGATCGACTGGCATTTCACGCAATGGGATGCCAAGGCAATAGGTTTCGTCGGGTACAGCGGGGCGAGCGGTGGGCTGCTCGCGATCGAGCATCTGCGACAGATATTCAACGAGCTCAATGCGCACACGGTGCGTAACTACGTGTCGTTTCCGCGGTACTACCTGCTCTTCGATGCTGAAGGCCGGCTTCGGGAACCGGCGGAGCCCGCTGAGGCGGCGTTGGCGATGCTCGATCAGTTGCAGTGGTGGGCCGATGCTTTGGCGGCGGCGCGCACGGTTGCTGCGGTGGGCTGACGGGCGGGCGCTGGAAAGACGGTCGAGCGGCCCGACCGCCCGGTGTCGCCGGAGTCCGACATCACGGCCGATGGCATCGCGATCCGGCAATCCAGAGCTTCCGCCTGCTCACAGCTGTGTGCGCGGAGTCGTGCCGCTCGGATCGGGTAGTGCGGTGACCGGATAGGGTGCGGGCGTGGCTGTGGACTCTTCTGACCTCGAACTCGCGCTGCGGTTGGCCGATGCGGCCGACGGCATTACCAAGGCCCGGTTCGGGGCGCTCGATTTGAAGGTGGACGCGAAGCCGGACCTGACGCCGGTGTCGGATGCCGATCTCGCGGTGGAAAAGGCGATCCGGCAGATGCTTTCCGAGCAGCGCCCGGACGATTCGGTGCTGGGGGAGGAGTTCGGCGGGGACGCCGAGTTCACCGGGCGGCAGTGGGTGATCGATCCGATCGACGGCACGAAGAACTTCGTGCGCGGGGTGCCGATCTGGGCGACGTTGATCTCGCTGCTGGACAACGGTGTGCCGGTGGTGGGCGTGGTGAGTGCGCCTGCGTTGTCCCGGCGCTGGTGGGCGGCGGCGGGTTCCGGTGCCTGGGCCAGCTTCGATGGCGGCGCGCCGAAGGCGATTTCGGTGTCCGCCGTGGGTGAGCTCAGCTCGGCGAGTCTCGGTTTCGCCAGTCTGTCCGGCTGGCGGGAGCGCGGGCTGCGGGAGAACTTCCTCGCGCTCACCGACGAGGTGTGGCGGGTTCGCGGCTACGGCGACTTCTTCACCTATTGCCTGCTCGCGGAGGGTGCGCTCGATATCGCGACCGAACCCGAAGTGTCCCTGTGGGATCTGGCCGCGCTCGACATCCTGGTCCGTGAGGCGGGCGGGCGCTTCACCTCCCTGGCCGGGCAGCCGGGGCCACACGGTGGCGACGCGGTGGCGACGAACGGTCTGTTGCATGACGCGACGTTGAGTCGTTTGCAGCCCTGAGTCGAGCGAGCGTCGGTGCGGAGGTTGTCCGGCCGAGGTCGAAGGCGGCTCGGGTTGTAACGCGCCGAGACTGTGCCTGTCGAGTCACGCATTCACTGCGGTCGAGGACATTCGGTGCGGTCGAGGCACGGCCTGCTCAGAGGTGGAGTTCCGGCGGAAAGCCGGTCCAGCGCAGGTCCGGCGGCAGGTGGCCGGTGTCGTTGAAGAGCAGCACGGAGTCGGGTCTGCCTGGCGCATAACGGATTACGGTGAGCGCGGCGTTGGCGGGACTGAACGCCATCCAGCGCCACTTCGGCGCGTCGAGCGCGGCCCGCACCAGCCAGCCGATGAGGAAGGCGTGCGTGACGACCAACTCGTGGCGCGGTGCGTCGCCCTCGACCGGGCCGGTGAACTGCTCGACGGCCTGCTGCGCCAGCCGCGGTCCGTGGTCGCGCTGCTCGGCGGGGAACTGGGCGAGGAAGCCGAGCAGGGCGTCCGCTGACTCCGCGGGTAGTTCGTCCTTCCTCGGTAGGTAGGGCAGGTAGTCGCCCGCGGACGCCGCAGCACGCAGGGGCACCCCGGCCAAGCGGTCGACGATCAGCTGGGCCGTCTCCGTCACCCTGGGCAGCGGACCGTGGTGGACCTGTGCCAGCGGGCTGTGCCGCAGCCGCTCACCGAGCAGCCAGGCCTGACTGCGACCTCGCTCGCTCAGGGTGCTCTCGTCCGGTGTCGCCTCGCCGTGCCGGGCGAGATAGAGGTACCGGGTGGCCGTTCCGGTCATCAGGCCAGCATCTTCTCCATCAGTACGACAGTGGTTGTGCCGCGGAACTGGGGCGGTAGCGGTGCCTCGCGGAGCTCGGTGAAACCCTGTGCGACGTAGTACTTCCGGAGTACCGGATTGTTGGCGGCGGTATCGAGGCGTTGCCGGGTGATGCCGTTGGCGAGGGTGTAGTCGGTGCAGAACTGGATGATCCGCCCGCCGAGGTCGTGTCCGCGCCATTCCGGGGCGACCATCAATCCGTGGATGTAGCCCGCCTCGGCATCGTCGGCTCCCCAGAACTCCGGGTCGCGCCAGACCACGCGGACCACGGCGATCAGCGAGCGGGTCTCGTCGCGCCAGACGAACCATTCGCCGCGCGCCGCTTCCTCGGCGACGACCGAGGCCGGGTACTCGCCGGGCGTCCACTGGTTGATGCTGTTGTCGACCATCCACTGCGCGAGCCGATCGCGCAGCTTGGCGATGTCCTCGGCATCGTCGGGCGTGGCCACGATCATGGGAGCCGCTTCCGGCATGCTTGGTTCCTTTCCACGAACTCCGCCCGATCCGCGTTGGGAATGCGCGCGGGCTCCTTCGTTTCTACCGGGTGGGTGTGGCCGGCGTGAGGTCGATGCCCGCCGGTGGTCGTAGTCGGCGCAGGGTTCCGTCCATCCCGGTGATGTACAAAGCCCAGCTGTCGCCGTCGCGGGCGATGCGGACCGAGGTGGTTCCGTCCGGTGGATTGCGCATCGGCCCGGGCTTGATCAGGCCGGTGATGATCGCGCAGGACGCGCCGGTCGCGGTGTTCACCTTGTTGATCGAGCCGAACGCGTGGTCGGCCACGTACAGGGTGTCCGTGCGGGTCGCCTCCATGTCGTCCGGTAGCGAGATCAGGTTCGGGATGCCGGCGACGACCACCTGTTTGTCGGGGGCGTCCAGCGGGATGCGGAAGATCCGCATGGTCAGGTTGTCGGCATAGATGGACTTGCCGTCGGGCGCCAACGCGATGCCGTTGGACAGCGGCACGTCGGACCAGGTGCGCGTGTACTCGCCGGTGGATGGCCGGTAGCGCGAGATTCCGGCCGGCGGGCCGGTGGTGCCGATGGTCGTGAAAAGCAGATCACCGTCGGGTAGCAGCAGCAGGCCGTTCGGACCGTTCAGGCCGGTGAGCAGGACCGTCACCGCGCCGGTTGCCACCTCGTACCGCTGCAGGGTGCCAGGAGCTTCCGTCATCCCGTCCCCGGTGACGAAGTAGATGTACGGGCCGGCCACCCGCACGCCCGCCGGATGATCGAGCCCCGTCAACACCTTCTCGAATCGACCGGCGCTGTCCACATGGGCAAGGAAGCCGTCGAGGATGCCGGTGACATAGAACCCGCCGTTGCCGTCGGCGTCGAGGTTCTCCAGATTGCCCACCCCCTCGACCAGGGTCGTCGCCTGCCACCCGTCCGCACACATGGGCGGCAAGGGATCCGCGGTCGCGGTCGGTGCCGCGGCGACGATCCCGGCCGCGACCGCAGCGGTGAGGAGCACTGCCCGAATTCGAGCATTCCCCCTTCTGCTTGCCATAGTTCGATCACTCCCCATCCCTATTGCCATGTGCGCCAACCTAACAGCAGCTCGAGACACGAGCAGGACGGTGATTTTCGGCCAACCGGCGGGCGCCGCAGGTCAGTGCCTCGGGTCGCCCGGCCTGTGCTGGTTTTGTCCACATGTGGACCACTCGAGACCCGAGCTGGGAAATTCGGGCGACGTAGCGGTAGCGCCGCGAGCGCGCGCTCGTAGGATGGGCCGGGTGACTCCCACCGATGCATTCGCGACCACGGCGACCGACACCGATCCCGGTGTGGGCACCGAATCCGGTGCGGCGCAAGAGGTTCTACGCCGAGTCTTCGGCTACGACAGCTTCCGCGGCGATCAGCGCGAGATCGTGGAGCACGTGGTCGCGGGTGGTGACGCGCTGGTGCTCATGCCGACCGGCGGTGGCAAGTCGCTGTGTTATCAGGTGCCCGCGCTGGTGCGGCCCGGCGTCGGGGTGGTGATCTCGCCGCTGATCGCACTGATGCAGAACCAGGTGGACGCGCTCAGCGCGCTCGGCGTACGTGCGGGCTTCCTGAATTCGACCCAGTTCCCGGACGAGCGTCGCGCCGTGGAGGCGCAGTTCGTGGCGGGGGAGTTGGACCTGCTGTACCTGGCGCCGGAGCGGCTGCGGCTGGAAACGACGGCCCAATTGTTCGATCGCGGCAAGGTGGGGCTGTTCGCGATCGATGAGGCGCACTGTGTCTCGCAGTGGGGCCACGACTTCCGGCCCGACTATCTGGCGCTGTCCATGCTGCACGAGCGCTGGCCGGAGGTGCCGCGCATCGCGCTGACGGCGACCGCGACCGCGAAAACCAGCGACGAGATCGTGCAGCGCCTCGACCTCGGCGCGGCCCGCCGCTTCGTCGCGAGCTTCGACCGGCCGAATATCCAGTACCGGATCGAGCCGAAGAACAAGCCCGATCGCCAGCTGCTGGAATTCATCCGCACCGAGCACGCGGGTGACGCGGGCATCGTCTACTGCCTGTCCCGCAACTCGGTGGAGAAGACCGCGGCGTTCCTCACCGAGAACGGCGTCAGTGCGGTGCCGTATCACGCGGGCCTGGACAATCGCACCCGCGCGGAGAACCAGACCAGGTTCCTGCGCGAGGACGGTCTGGTGGTGGTCGCGACCATCGCCTTCGGCATGGGCATCGACAAGCCGGACGTGCGCTTCGTCGCGCATCTCGATCTGCCGAAGTCGGTGGAGGGTTACTACCAGGAGACCGGCCGGGCGGGCCGCGACGGCCAACCCTCCACGGCGTGGATGGTGTACGGCCTCAACGACGTTGTGCAGCAACGCAAGATGATCGACTCCTCGGAGGGCGACGCCGCCCATCGCAGGCAACTGCAGCTGCACCTGGACGCCATGCTCGCGCTGTGCGAGACGGTGACCTGCCGCCGCGTGCAGTTGCTCAACTACTTCGGTCAGCACGACCAGCAGCCGTGCGGCAACTGCGATACCTGCCTTACCCCGGCCGAATCCTGGGACGGCACCGTCCCCGCGCAGAAGCTGCTGTCCACCGTGCTGCGGCTCAAACGCGAACGCGGCCAGAGCTTCGGGGCCGGCCACATCGTCGACATCCTGCTCGGCAAGAAGAACCCCAAGGTGCTCCAGCACGATCATCACGAGCTGAAGGTCTTCGGCATCGGCACCGATCTGCGCGATATCGAATGGCGCGGCGTGGTGCGGCAATTGCTCGCCGGCGGGCTGCTGGCGGTGCACGGCGACTACGGCGTGCTGACGCTCACCGACGCGAGTAACGAGGTGCTGTTCGACGGACGCCAGGTGCTGCTGCGCCGCGAACGCGAACGGCCGACCAAGCCGGCGCGCGCGGCCAAGGCGGGCAAGACCCCGGCCGCCGACATGGCACCGGCGGATCTGCCCGTGTTCGAGCGGCTGCGCGAATGGCGGGCCGCGACCTCCAAGGAACAGGGCGTCCCCGCCTACGTCGTCTTCCATGACGCCACGCTGCGCGAGATCGCGGCGCGTAAGCCGACCAGCCTGGCCGAGCTCGGCACGGTCACCGGCGTCGGCGAGAACAAGCTGGCCAAGTACGGCGAGCAGGTGCTGGAGGTCCTAGCCGGAGAGTGACATTCTGCACCTTCTGGTCAAATGGCCAGAAGGTAGGTTTGGCGCCGGATTTTGGGTGAAAGTTGCTGTGCGGCAGTAGTGTTCGCGTGTCGCACGGCTGGCTGACCCATGCGGACATGCTAATGGGAAATCGTCCGGTAACCGCCTGGTTGCCCGCTATGCCCTTTTTGTTCAGAAGCGATCGCAAGGCTCCCACCAACCGACGTATCTACGAACAATGGAGTTTTCTTTCATGCCCCCTGTCTCGTCGCGTTCCATGCCCCGCCGGTTCCGCGCGGGCGCCATCCTGGGCGCCGCCGTTCTCGTCGGGACCCTGGCCGCCTGCGGTTCGTCCGATTCCACGAAGCAGGGCAACGGCGATCTCCTCAGCCCCAACGCCAAAGGCACGGTGACCGAGAACGGTGGTGCCCGCCGCACCACCGCCGACCGGACCGACGCCCTGCGCGCCTCGCTCAACGGCAACCAGGCCAAGAACGTCATCCTGCTGATCGGTGACGGCATGGGCGATTCCGAAATCACCGTGGCGCGCAACGTCGCTGAGGGCGCGGGCGGCTACTTCAAGGGCATCGACGCGCTGCCGCTCACCGGCCAGTACACCCACTACGCGCTGGACAAGAACACCGGAAAGCCGGACTACGTCACCGATTCCGCGGCCAGCGGCAGCGCGTGGGCGACTGGAACCAAGACTTACAACGGCGCCATCGGCGTCGACCTCAAGGGTGCCCCGCAGACCAACCTGCTGGAGATCGCGAAGGCCAACGGCAAGGCCACCGGCAACGTGACCACCGCCGAGATCCAGGATGCCACCCCGGCCGTGCTCGCCGCGCACGTCACCGAACGTAAGTGTTACGGCCCGGAGGAGACGGCCCTGAAGTGCCCGGCCAACGCGCTGGAGAAGGGCGGCCTCGGCTCCATCAGCGAGCAGCTGCTCAACACGCGCGCCGATGTCACCCTCGGCGGCGGCTCGAAGAGCTTCGACCAGAAGGCGGCCGGCGGCCAGTGGCAGGGTCAGGCCCTGCGCGATCAGGCCAAGACGCGCGGCTACAACATCGTCACCGACAAGGCCGGCCTCGACGGCGTCACCAAGGTGGACCAGGACGCGCCGGTGCTCGGCCTGTTCAGCCCCGGCAACATGCCGGTCCGCTGGACCGGTGAGAACGCCGTGCAGAACGGCCTTGCCCTGCCCGCACAGACCTGCAAGCCCAACCCCGAGCGTGCCGCCACCCTGCCCGACCTGGCGACCATGACGCGCAAGGCGATCGACCTGCTCAAGCCGCGCAAGGATGGCTTCTTCCTGCAGATCGAGGGCGCCTCGATCGACAAGCAGGACCACAACGCCAACCCGTGTGGTCAGGTAGGTGAGACCGTCGACCTCGACGAGGCCGTGCAGGCCGCGCTCGAATTCGCCAAGAACGACGGCAACACCCTGGTGATCGTCACCGCCGACCACGCGCACAGCAGCCAGATCGTGCCGCTGGAGACCAAGTCGCTCTCGCTGACCAGCAAGGTCGTCACCAAGGACGGTGCCGAGATGGGCGTCTCCTACGGCAACGCCGAAGCGGGCGGTTCGCAGGAGCACACCGGCACCCAGCTGCGCGTCGGCGCCTACGGCCCGCGTGCCGCCAACGTGGTCGGCCTGACCGACCAGACCGACCTGTTCTTCACCATGTCCGACGCGCTCGGCCTGGATCGGAACAAGAAGCCGGTCGCCGCGAAGTAGTCCTCCCCAGTTGATCCGACCCCGCCCGGCATCGCCATTGCTCGCCCGATGGGCGAAGATGGTCGCCGGGCGGGGCACCGGACTGCGGAGGACATCGCATGCCTGACAACAGTTTTGGTCGCCGGGGCTTCCTGGCCGGCGCGGCGGGCGTCGCGTCGCTGGTCGGCCTCTCGCCCGCACAGGCGGTGCCGGTCGCGGCCGGTGTCACCAAGTTCCCCTTCCCGACCGGGCGCAAGCTTCGGGTGCTGGTGACCGGCGACGCGGGCACCGGGACGCGCACCCAGTGGGCGGTCGCCAACGCCATGCGCGAGTTTCATCGCCGCGAACCCGTCGACCTCGCGCTCGGCCTCGGCGACAACATCTACGAACTCGGCCCGAACAGCGGCACCGACCGCCAATTCGCCGACAAGTTCGAAAACCCCAATGCCGGACTGGATTTCCCGTGGTTGATGGTGCTCGGCAACCACGACACCAGTTCCGTCTTCCCCGGTGACGGTGCCTGGCTGGCGCGCGGCAACCACGAGGTCGAATATCACGCGAACTCGCCGCGCTGGTGGATGCCGAGCCGGTACTACTCGGTCCGGGTGCCGGAGCAGAACCCCGTTGTCGAGTTCTTCGTCCTCGACGTCAACCCGCTCGCCGCCTATATCCCGCCGATCCTTTCGCCGTACTGGTCGGTCGACGGGCAGTTCATGAACGAGCAGCGCGCCTGGCTCGACCGGGCCATCGCCGGATCCACCGCCACCTGGAAGATCGCCTGCACCCACCAGCCGTACCTCAACAATGGTCCGCACGGCGACGCGGGACACTACGAGAACCTGCCCATCGATCCGATCAACGGCATCCACGTGAAGCACCTCATCGAGGACCACGTCGCGGGCGCCTGCCAGTTCCTGCTGTCCGGGCACGACCATTCGCTGCAGGTATTGGAGCCGACCGTCGAATCCAAGGGCACCCGCCAGATCGTGTCCGGTGCCGCCGCCAAGACCGTTTCCGCCGAACCAGCGCTCACTCCGCGCGGCGGTCACCCCGCGCTGTTCGAGAACTATCACGAGCTCGGTTTCATGGTGTTGGATCTCACCCCGACCACCGTCGACCTGCGCGTGTTCACCGTCGACGTGGCGACCGCCGCCGCGACCCAGGCCTTCGCCCGACGTCTCGCCTGAGTACCAACTATGTTGCGGCACGCGGGAATTGCGGCGTGTCGCCGACCACGCGAGCTACCGTGCTCGCTATGGCTCACGGTGATGGCCCGGACGACGGGGGCGACTCGTCGGGCAATTCCCCAAGCACCGATGTTCCGGACGCGCCGCCGAACACCCGCAGGGGGATCGACCCGACCGTCGAGAGTGTGTGGCTGCGGCATCGCCCGCCCCCACGCCCCGGCAGACCCCGATTCTCCACGGTATTGCTCGTCGCCGCCTTCATCGCCCTGCTCACCCTCTGGGTCACCCTGCGTCCAGGTGGCTAGTACCGCAGGTGCCGCGCCACAACCTGGGAATAATCCCGTTGCCGCGTCACTTAAGGTTGATCATTATGAAGGAACAGGGGCGCAAGGTCATCGCGACCAACCGCCGGGCGCGGCACAACTACACGATCCTGGACGTCTACGAGGCCGGGATCGCGCTGGTCGGCACCGAGGTCAAGAGCCTGCGTGAGGGCAAGGCCTCGTTGGTCGACGCGTTCGCGACGGTCGACAACGGCGAGGTGTGGCTGCGTGGGCTGCACATCCCGGAGTTCAGCCACGGCACCTGGACCAACCATTCGCCGCGCCGGATCCGGAAGCTGTTGTTGCACAAGCGGGAGATCGACCGCCTGGTCGGCAAGTCCCGCGAGGGCAACCAGACGCTGGTCCCGCTGTCCATGTACTTCTCCGACGGCAAGGTCAAGGTCGAACTGGCGCTCGCCAAGGGCAAGCAGGACTACGACAAGCGGCAGGATCTGGCGAAGCGGGACGCCGAGCGCGAGGTCACTCGTGAGCTAGGGCGGAAGATCAAAGGCATGCGCTGACCGCGGTCCTGCTCGCTCTGCTGGCCGCCCTCGGCTACGGCGTGAGCGACTTCTACGGCGGTGTCGCGGCCCGGAAGGTGACGGCGCTGCGGGTCGTCATCTACTCGTATCCGTTCTCGGTCCTGCTGGTGCTGCTGCTTCTGCCGTTCGTCGACGGGACGCCCGATGCCGCATCGATCGGGTGGGGTCTGGCGGCGGGCGTTGCCAGCGGTGTCGCGGTCTGGTGGTTCTATGCCGCGCTCGCCAGCGGGCCCATGGCGGTCGTCTCGCCACTGACCGCAGTGCTGGTGGCGGGTGTTCCGGTGTTGGTCGGGCTGGTGATCGGGGAGCGACCCGGGCTGCTCGCCTTCATCGGTATCGCGTTCGCGTTGGTCGCCGTCCTGCTGGTCAGCCGGGAATCGCCGGACGCCGTCACCGAGGAGATCACCGGCGGGCGCGAGTTGCGGTTCACCAAGAAGGTCGCCCTGCTGACCGTCGGATCCGGACTCGCATTCGGCTTCATGTTCGTCTTCCTGCATCAGACCGCCGCGTCATCCGGGCTGTGGCCACTGCTCGCGCAGCGGTCCGCCGCCACGGGCGTGGTGTGGGTGACCGCGTTGTCGGCCAGGCAGTTCAAGCGGTTGCGCGGTGAGCCGTTGCGCCTGGCCTGCTACATCGGCGTGCTCGACGTGATCGCCAACATCGCGCTGCTGCACGCGTTCCACGGCTCGCTGCTCTCCCTGGTCAGCGTGATCGGCTCGCTCTACCCCGCCGCCACCGTCCTGCTCGCCATGGTGCTGCTCGGCGAACGCGTCGGCAGGCAGCAGCAGGTCGGCATGGTGCTCGCCCTCGTCGCCGTCGGGCTCATCGCCGCGGCGTGAGGACACCCGCCGAATAATGGGAAGAACCGGTCTGTGGCCGGTGTTAACATGAACAGCCCGGCAAGGTGCCGGGACGTACGGGGCTGAACGGTTTCGACTTTGTACGTAGATTCAGGGGAAGCGTGTCGGTGCAGGCGAGAGACCACCGTAAGCGTCATCGCAACCAATTAAGCGCCGATTCCAATCAGCGCGACTTCGCTCTCGCTGCCTAAGTAGCAGAGCAAGTCTGTCAGTCCGGGTTCGTCCCTCGACCCGGGTCCTGGCATCAGCTAGCGGGACTTACCGTTCTGGCCGGTCGCGGACCAGATTGGAACATCAAACAGCGACTGGGATCGTCATCTGAGCTTGTTCGCGAGACCCAGAGATCCAAGTAGAGACACAGCGAACTGCACACGGAGAAGCCCTGGAAACACGGCAGAGGACCCGGGTTCGATTCCCGGCAGCTCCACTGCATGAGAACCCGCAGGTCAACGACCTGCGGGTTTTCCTGATTCCGGGCGAGGCGGATCTAGCCTGTGGAATGGGCGTTTGACCTGCGGGCTTGGATGGATCTCGGGTCGATTCTCATCGAGTCGCTCGCGCAGCTGAATGTGATGTCGCTGGTGGGCTTGGCGGTGGAATGATCGCAGGTCTGCTAACTCGATGTCAGACTGATACCGCAGGATCCTCCTGTCGGCGTTCGATCGGTAGCATCAGAGTGCAGAACACGAAATGGATAAGAGGTGTGAGTCGTGGAGCGTCGTGTGGTGTCCAAAGAGGCCGTCAAGCGGGTCGTTGTCCGATCGACCAAGGCCTCCGCGCAGCTTGAGAACCGAGTTGTGCCCGCTGGTTACACGCGGTCAGCACGGGTCGAGAGCTTCTTGGTGAAGCGGCGATCGCAGGTCTGATGTCCCTGACGTCGGGCTATGGCGAGACACCGGTCTCCGCCGACGAGGCAGATGCGCTGCTCCCAAACATCCGGGAATTGCTCGGAGAGCCGGTCATCAAGGCCGCTGTTTACGACCTCGAGCAGGCCATACAGGTACAAGCCAGTGAGATCCTGCTGACCGCAGTGCTCGATGAAACGCTGACTTTGGACGAGATGTTGAGCGACTATTTTCTGCGCGACCTTCATGGTCGGCTCTATGGCGACATTTGGGCTTGGGCAGGGAAGTTCCGCATGCGTGAGTTAAACATTGGTGTTGCGCCAGAGCAGATCGCTGTTGAGCTCCACGGCTCGCTGGAAACCATCCGTTACCGTTGGCAGCATACGAACGATTGGACCGCACACCAGCTTGGCATCGCGGCGCACGCTGAGACGGTCAGGATTCACCCATTCACGGACGGTAACGGCCGGACGACTCGCCTTCTCGCTGACCTCGTGTTTTTCGCCGCTCAGGACGGTGAGGTGTTGGAACAGTACGATTGGGAGCTCGATAAGCCTCGGTATATTGCCCTGCTGCGCGAGTACGACATGCACCGGGACCCTTGTGAACTCGCAGCCTTCATTCCGGTCCGCTCGCTCAGTGAATGACCGCAGGGCTGGTGTGCCAGCTGATGCGATTTACGTTCCCCGCCCCTCCGCCTAGTCGTCACCTCAGCCTCCCCGGCATCGACATTCGTCAACCTGTTCACGACAGCGGCGTGACCACATCGACGTCCTGGTCTACGCTGCCGTCTTCCTCCACGAAGGCGTACCCACGGCTCAACGATCTGCTGATCGAACGGGCCGAGGGGGTTGCCCGATACGGATAGCCGTGGGTGACGCCGACAGCGCCAACGTCCAACAACGGGGCAGGGAAGCGAAATTCGGGCACGGCATCGAATCCCGCTGCCGTCTGGCCCTGATGCACTATCGGGCAGTGCAATCAACGCCGGGTATCGAGCTGCGGACCCACGCCACGACGCTCTACAACGGCATCTTCCGCGCCGACGAGGAAATGTTGGTCACTGCTCATGTGTGGGGTGTGAACGCCTACGGTGCTCCCGTCTGGCATCTGCGTCGTACCCTCGACGGTGGCCTGTTCGACACCTACACCGACAGTTTCAACGCGGTCTGGCAGACGGCCCGACCGGTCGAAGGCTGAGCCGATGGCGCGCACCGAGTTCTACGACGACCCAGCCGCACCAGAGCCGAACAGTCTCGTCGTCGCGGCTTCCGCTGTGGTGTGCGACGACATGGGCCGCATCCTGCTTCAACGGCGCGCCGACAGTGGCCTATGGGCACTTCCTGGCGGCGGCATGGAGATGACCGATAGCCTCCCCGGCTGCGCGGTACGAGAGGTCAAGGAAGAGACCGGTCTCGACATCGAAATCACCGGGCTCGTAGGCACTTACACCGATCCCCGTCACATAATCGCCTACAGCGACGGCGAAGTTCGACGCCAGTTCAACGTGTGCTTCCTGGCCCGTGTCACCGGGGGCGACCTCGCTATCTCCGATGAGTCCACTGAACTACGGTTCGTAGCCCCCGCCGAGCTGGACAGCCTCGACATGCACCACACGCAGCGACTCAGGCTGACCCACTACCTTGAGGGGCGATCCGCGCCATACCTCGGCTGAAGATCCGGTACAGCCGAATGGCGCGTGATGGGCGGTATGTCGTCCGCCCTGAAGGCGATTTCGCACGGTGTGGGTGGGCACATTTTGGGCACAATCGGCCGGAAAAGTGGGTGATTCACCGTGACTCACAGTGATGTGTTTTCGCAGGTAGAACCCGGATCAAACCTCTGGCAAGGGGTCTGATCCGGGTTCGTTTCCCGGCAGCTCCACCGAATAGAAGGCTCGTGCTCGCAAAGAGCGCGAGCCTTTTTCGGTTCCGCGTGTTTTGTGGGGGCGAAGCCCCCACACCCCGCCCGGCGTTGCTTCGTGCCCGGACCCCCTCCCAAGCGCGCCGGTCCCGAGGCCGCGCCCCTCCCAGGTTCGCTGGTCCCGCAGCCCGCCCCCGGATCCCCTTCGCAGCGACGATCAAGACCTCTGCGGCCTGAACAGGGCGATTGCGGTGTTAGTCCGCTTCTCGTTCGCGATTTTGACTTGCTTGCGGAGAGCTGCGATGCCCGCATCGGCGACGGCCAGTTCGGCGCCGATACGTTGCTGTTCGTCCAAGGGCGGCATGGGGACGAACAGCTTGCCCATGTTGGTTGAACTGATAGACGGAATCGTGGTCCCCGCGGCTCTGTTCTCAATCCAAGCTTTGGTTGAAGGAAGCGAGAGGAAAGCAACTAAAAACCCTGGGTCCAGCACACTTCGGTCGAGCACGCGCAACCTAAGTAATCCTGTCCCAACAATCATTCCTTCATTACTGTGATCGGCAAGTGCGCAGGGGCCGAGGGTTCCGGTCCTGACACAGAGGAGGTCATCGCCCTTTAGTTGGTATTTTCCTAGCCTGTCAGCCGCTTCGGGTGTGACTCGCCTCGTCGGCTCACCTGTAATTCTGCGGTCCTCCAGTTGGGCCGGATCGACGATGGGGACACCGTCCTGCACGAAGTCAAGTTTCTTGATGATGTCATTCGAAGGGCCGGCTTGGATGTCGCAGAGGGTGCTCAGGTGCACCGCATTTTCGCCAGCGGAAGTCCTCGTGTTCGAACCATAGTCGGCGGGATTCAGTGAGTATTCGAGACATCTGATCTCGGCGATATCGACCGCAACAGCGGAACTTCCCTTATCTAGGGCCGTCGGGAGAGGTTCGACACCAGCCTGCCATTTCAGGGCGCATTCGACTACGGACTGCATGTCCTGCTTGCTCAGTCGGCGCCTGCCTCGTACCTTTTCGCCCGCTGCGCGGGCATCGATCAGAAGGACGGAGTCCTTTGCCTTTTCTGTCCGTGTAAGGAACCAAATGCTCACTGGTACAGACGTTTTGGCAAACAGTCCGGCAGGTAGCGCGATAACACAATTTACGACGCCCTTCTCGATCATTGCCGTACGAATTGCAAGTTCATCCTTATCTTCCGACACCCCTGCCTGATTTGGCATAATGACCGCCGCGTTACCGCCAGTGCGTAGCGAGGAGAATGCATGTTGAAGCCAAACGTAGTTGCTATTCTTCTTTGGAGGCGCCCCGAAGGGCCACCCTCCCTCAGGTGGCAGCCAGTCGCCGGAAGTCTTCTGGTTGAAGGGCGGGTTCATCATGACGATGTCAGCGGACACCGGCTGCTCCGCGAGATCCTCTGAGGACAGGGCATCGCCTGGAAGCAGTTCCGCGACCTCTGCGCCATGAACAGCGACGTTCATCGCCGCCAAGCGAAGCTGCTCCGGGTGTCGGCCGTACCCCGTCGCCTCTACCGCTTTGGTGGCGGCTGCCCCCGCAAGGAACTCGCCGAAACGAAGATACGGATCGTGGCACCGTACGGGGGTCGGCGCGTCGTGGAGAAGGACCTCGGTCACAAGATGCACGACGCCACGAGGAGTGTAGTACTCAGTGCTGTCGCGGGAGCCCCACTCCGCAAAGCGATCGAATATCGCTTGAAATGAGTTGCGGTCCAATTCTTGACACATTCGCAGGACTTGGATGACGTCCTCGGCCGCTTCCGGTCGCAGTCGTGAGAAGACTGGCCTGACGCCCGGCAGCACGCCATGTTCGCGCAGCACAGCGTCCACGACTGCCCCTATGGAGTCAAGCAGTGTGGCCGGGTCTCGCTGATGCACAACCGCATCCGTAGCGAGATCGGTTACTCTCGCCCACTGATCGCGAGCGCGATCCCTGACGAAAACGGTGCACAACAGCAAATGCAGATAGTCCGCCTGCGGTCCAGAACCGCACACCCGCTGGGCTAAGGGGCCAAATAGCTCAGCGAGGGCATCGGATTGGCCGGATCCCACCTTGCGCCCCTCATTGGCTGCTGTGCTCTGGCGGGCGTTGTTCCGTTGCGTCAATCTCCGGGTAATCCGATCGGCGTACGTGCAACCGCTTCTCTCGGTCGGCAGGAGCCTGTCATCGGGGATCCGGCGGGCCTTCAGCCACTTGATCATTTCAGCAAGCGCGAAGAAGTCGCCTTCCGCCGTTGTCCGCGGGCGAGGGAAGCCAGCATGACGCTTCTTCCACACCGAGAGAAGCGCCTTGTTGATGCCCGCCAACTCGGCGATCTCGCGGCGCGACACAAGGCGGTTCCCGTTCCCGGTCACTGGCGAAGTCCGAGCCAGAACTTGATGACCGCAAACGCGAAGACTGTCGCTCCGGCACACCCAGCCGCGCCGTGGAAGAGCGCGGATGGTAGAGATCCGCCATCGACAACGGTGAGGATTCCGGCGATAATTCCGACGAGTGCGCCGGACAGCGTGGCAACTAGTATCAACAGAACTCTGACGGTGTGGGACATCAGGCTCCTCCTTTTCGACGGCCCGAGCGAGAAGTTGTCTCGCTACATGCCCGAAGCTACTGCTACAGGGCCAGACTGGTAAGTGCGCATGGGCATGCGCACTGCGCCACGACGGACTTGGCTGTTCCGGATCTACGGCGATGTTGGAGCGTCCAAATGTGCTTGACCTGCAGATATAAATCCAGATCTGAGGTCTGAACTGTCCTTATTGAGCCTGCAATCTGTTAACGCCTGTTATCGCTGAGCGGGTGACCAGCCTGCTGATCCTGCCTCGTGCCATTGCCTAAGCCTCGATCCACCGATGAGGTTGCCGGGTGGTCTGCGCGCCTGTGGCGCGCGGAGCGCGGGGTTTCTGGGCTGGGGGTAGCGGCTGGTCTGTCCAGCCTTCCCACTGTTGTTCCTGGTCGTAGGGCGGTTTGCGGGTGTTCAGGCGGTGGAGAGTGTGGCGGTGGTGGTGGCCTGCCATAGCTGCTGCCAGGCGCTGGCCCAGGGCCAGTGAGCGGGCAAGTGCAGGACGGGCTTTCGTTGCGGGCGGGCCACGCCGGCGGGAACGGCGATTATCTTGCGTCGCAGTGTGGTTCCGCGGGCTTTGCTCAGGTGCGGGTCTGCGAGGGCACCGGCCGCGCGCAGCAGGTTGTGCGCGATCGCCGCGCACAGCACCCAGACGGAGTTCGCGCCGAAGCGTCCAGATGGCATGTGTGCCAGTGGGCCGTCGATCAGGTTGGCGAACACGGTCTCGATGACGGCGCTACGGCGGTGGGTGAGGTCGGCGGCGACTGTGGGTTCGGCCGAGTCGGTGAAGAAGGGGTGATACCGCCAGACAGGGAACAGTTCGTCCTGGCGCGCGGCGTCTTTGACACGGCGCACGATCAGCCGTGCGGTGACCTTGTCGGGTTTGGAAGCGAAAGCGGTATACGGGATTTCGGCGATTTCGGCGTCGGAGATTTACTCACCGGTATCGGGGTCACGCACCGCACCCGGGTATTTCACCGGTGTCCACGCATCGGCCGGGATCGCCGCGATCGCCTTGCGCACGGCCGGGTTCTGGGTCAGCACCAGTGAGAACCGCACCCGGCGCGGCGGCAGGCTCCGATCACGGCCCGGCCACCATAGGCCGAATCGCCACGGACCAGGACCTCACCGGTCACTCCCGCCGCGCGGGCGGTCGCGACCGCTTGAGCGAGCATGCGGGCAGCGCCTCTCGCCGAGCCGGCCTTACCGGCCCGCAACCGCATCCCGGCGATCCCCGGCGCAGCGGTTTCGGTGCTGATGGTCGTCGCCAACGGCGAAAGCCCTTTGCGCAGAATCTGTTTACCGGCAATCTTGGTGAACCCATAAGAGGCACCCTGCTTGGCATACCCCTACACCGGCCGCAGCAGTGAGTCGATGTCGATGAACGCCCGCTCGCCCGAACCGGGCAGCAGATCGACTTGAGCACACAACCGTGACAGGTGCGTCCGTAACACCGCTTCCAACTGGCGAGCATGCCCGAAACTGAACTCCCGCAACAGAGTTCCGATCGTCGAGGGCGCATACACCCGATCGAAGACCGTGCTCAACCCGCCGCTGCGCAGCACATCGACATCATCGATGCTGTCCGCGCCCGCGCACATCCCCGCAACCAGCCTCGCCAGCTTCGGGCCCGGGTTCGCCGAGCCGGACTTGATCCGCGGCGCGACGATCGACACCTTCTGCGCCAGCAGCTCACCCAGCCCGGTCTGCTCGGCCAACCCCATCACCGGCACAAGACCAGCCAGCGACACGAGATTCTCATCATCGAACATCGCCGACCCCGCGGCGAACTTATGCGAAACTTGCACCCGAAGTGTCCTCTCAAACTGCATGATTGTTGCCTAGACAACAGCAATCATTCCGGTTCAGAGGGCACTTTTTCGACAACGACACCCGGCTACCAGCCGATCATCGGTGGATCGAGGCTCAGAACTCGTGGCGGAATCTCAGAATGGTTGGCGGTGACGTGGCGGATCCACCACGGTTCTGAGATTCCGCACTCTTCGCTGGCAGATCGGCTGCTCCCCCGGCCCTGTTGGTCGCATTCCTTCTGGCGATCAGCTTGCGGTGTGGTAGTCCGACTGCCCGGTAATGCCGATGACACGAAGTTGGTGTCGTGGTGTGGTCGTAGCCCGCATCGCCGGACAGTCATCTGATGATGGCAACCTGGTGTTGAATATCCGCCAGCGCCATTACCAGTTGGCGGATTCCGGGGTCTTCGATCGGGTAGTGGCCTGCTTCTTCGAGAACGAGAAGATGTTTCGGTGCGGCGATTCGGTCGAAGAACCCCTGGCTGACCGGTAGCGGCGTCCAGCGGTCGGCGCCCGGGTGGAGCAGCCACACGGGGCAGGCGGTGAAATCCTCCGGCTCGACCAGCGGCGCTGAGCGCAGGTAGGTGCGCAGGAAACCGAGCGGTATCCATACACCCCCGCCTCGCCGATCGGCGATGACGGTGGCGGTGAGAGCGGGCAGGTTGGACATCGCAGTCATGTTGGCCACCAATCGCATCGGCACGCGGATCCGGTCGAGCAGCGGAAAGAACAGCGGTGCGCCGATGGTTCCGAGCCAACGGTATCGGCCGATGGCTCGACGGGCTTGTGGTGAGCGTGGGTCGAGCAGGCACGTGACCGCGATCGCGTCAGCCATACCGGTGCGAGCTGCGGCCTCGTAGGCGAGCATGCCGCCCATGCTGGCTCCGAACACGACCAGCGGGCGCGGATCAACCGCCTTCTCGGCCCGCACTAGATCGGCGACACAGTCGACCCAATCCGAATAACGCACCGCCGCTGCCGATCCCACCTCAGTACGGCCATACCCCGGCAGATCGGGTATCAGTACCTCGAAGCCCAATCGCGCCGCCAGGACCGCGAACGGCCACATCACCGCTGCATGCCCGCCGCCGCCGTGCACCAGCAGCATGCGCGCCGGCGCGTCCGGCCGGGTCACTCGCTCGATGTGGATGCGTGCGCCGCGCCACCGCCACCAAGTCGATTCGGGTCGGGACGTCGGCTCGGGACGGAGATCATCGGGAAGAAAACCCAGGTAAGAGGCGTGCATGCCACAATGATTCGAGTAAACCTCGGTTTTTACAACTCGGTTTCGGGAGACCATGTCGACCCCACGCAAAACCCCGCGCCAGCAGCGATCAGAGTTCACCTTCGACGCGATCCTCGACGCGGCTGCTCGACTTTTCCAACAGCACGGCTACGCCGCGACCACCACCAACAAGGTCGCCGAACTGGCCGGGGTATCCATCGGGACGCTCTACCACTACGTACCGAACAAGGACGCGCTGCTCTACGCGCTCGCTGAACGTCACCTCCGTAACGGCGCAGCAGATCTGTTGTCCGAAGCAGTCCAATTACGCAGTGAGCAGCCGTCTCTGGCCGAAACCGTCCGGCGGCTGATCACCGCGGTCGCCCGTCTGCACACTGCCCAGCCGCACATGCATCGCCTGCTCTACGAACAGGCACCCCGTACCCTTGCGAGCACCGACATGCTGAAGCAGTTCGAACAACTTCTGGCGGACGAGGTTGCCTTTCACCTGAGCCGTCTCGGCTTCGGCGGAGCCGATCCGGCGCTGACAGCGGTGCTGGTCGTGCAAGCTGTCGAGGCGCAGATCCACGGAGTCGTTCTTGAGCCACTTGTCGGCCGCACGATCGAAGACTGCGTCGAGGCCGTGATTGAGTTCTGGACACGAGCGCTCACCGCACAGGCAACCTGATCGCAACCCAGACGTCCCGCGCGAACATCCCGTCATGCCCCGTATCGAGCGATCACCCGAGGGAGGTAGCGGACGTCGCGCGCGACTCTGCGGAAGATTGATGCGATCCGCTCGTTGCAGGACGAGTTCAACCAGCGGGCCCGTGAAGCCTCGAAGGGTGGTTCCAACTCGGAGTTGCAGTCGATCCTGTTCGAGCAGCCCTACTGTCGGATCAAGACCGTGGTTGAGCGCTGTGGTGTTTCACGACCGACTGCGACCGCATGGCTGCAAGACCTTGTGACAGCAGGCCTGCTTCAGGACAGGAAGGTCGGCCGCGACCGGCTGTTCATCAACCGCGATTTCCTGAAACTGCTGGTCAGGACCGAGTCTACGGACTAGAAAACATATGAAACATACTTCGGTCAGCTGGCGGGGGCGGTTTTGCTGCCAGTGGTGGCATGTGGGCCGGATGCCGCACGGGGGGCTGCCTGGATGGTGGGGAGCTTGTCTGCCATGGCCATGTTGATCACCATGTTGCCGAAGCCCCGGGACATGAACTCCATTACGGCGAAATCATTGTTACTGAAGTTGTCGCACCAGCGGAACGGGTTGTCGACGCAGCCGCCGTCGGTACCGGGGACTTTGCCCTCGAAGTTGCCGGTCGACCCGCCGAACAGGGCGACGTCTGATGGCAACTTGCAGCAGTCCTGCCCGGTGAGGACGCCGCTTGCCGGGATGCCGACCTGGTTGAAGCTGAAGGCGTCGGTGCCGACCGGGGAGAACAGGATGTGGTTCTTGCCGATCGAGTTGAAGTAGTTGATACCTAGGTCCCTGGCAATCTGGGACGGTTTGTATACGTTCGGCGGGAACTGCGTCGTGACGGTGCGGCCGAACAGGTCTACCCCGGCCGGGTCGAGCACGCCGACGTCGTAGTTGGGTGTCGCGGTCACGTCCGCGTCCAGGTCGTATCCGATCTTGGCGAGCTCGGCTGGACTGAGGTTGTTGACGTAGAACGACGAACCGAGCAGACCGAGCTCCTCGCCGCCGAACCAGATGAACCGCAACTTGTTGTGTGGCTTGACCTTGTGTAGCAGCTGGGCTGTGTTCAGGATTGTCGCGGAACCGGAAGCATTGTCGAGCATGCCTGCGCCGTATATGGCATCCAGATGCGCGTCGACGACGACGGTGTGGTTCGGGTCGCCGTACTTGGAGTCGGCGATGAGGTTGTAGTCATCGGCGTCCGGGTTGACCGTCGCCTGCACGTCGACTGTCATCGTCGGCACCGCGGACCCGCCCGCGTTGACCTGGTTGAGCAGATCGCTGCCTGTCGCGAACGACGTGAACGCGACCGGGATCTTCGGCACGATCCGGTTGCCGTCGGCACCCACCAGGCTGCCGCTGATGACGTCGGTACGTCCAGGGTTCCCTTCATTGAAGACGATCACTGCGGCGGCGCCGGCGGCTTGGGCATTCAGAACCTTGACGCCGTAGGAGCAGCTGCCGCGCTGGATCAGCGCGATATGGCCCGGCACGAAGCCTGCGAAGTCGGCTGCGGTGCAGCCGCTGCTCGAGCTGGGGGTCGGGGTCGGCGGGATGACGATTCCGCCCGCCGCCTGCAACGGGGCGGTTGCGGTCCCCGCGGCCTGGCCGGGATTCCAGTCGGAGACGACGGTGTAATCGTGTGGCGTCGGGGACGTTTCGCTGAACTTCGGCACACCCTTGAAGGCGAAGTAGAAGAATTTGTATTTCTGGATCGTGACGTCGTAACCGTTGTCACGCATGACCTTGGCTACGTAATCCACCGACGCCTTGTAACCCGGCTCGCCAGAGTTACGGGACGGGTGGCCGTCGGGACCTGGATGGGCATCGGCGATCGCCTGGAAGGCCCGCATGTGCCGCTCGAGGTCTGTCGCCCGGATACAGGGCAGCAGCTTTTCCGCTGTTGCGTTCACGCGGTGGAAGCAGCCGGACGTGCTTGTGTCCTCGCCGTTCGCAGGCAAGGCACTGGCAGGTACCGCGGCTATGCCTACCAGCAAAGCGGCTGTCGCCGAGAAGATCATTAGTCGGCGGATCAGTCGTCGTGGACGTCGTGACATAGCCGTGCTCCCGTCAAAACCATTGGAGCCGAGTAGATTACGTACAGCGTGACAGGCGTCCGTGACCCTGACAAAATCCCCACTTGTCGCCAGTTGTGTCGCTTGATCGTTATCGGTTGACGTTGTATTCGACTGCGCCGCTGCGCGTTTTCTGAACCTCGACGCGTCGAATCAGCTTCTCCGCTTCGGACACACCCTTGCTGATCCACTACGCCATCCGCTCTAGCGCGCCGATGAAGGCAACTTGTTGTTCCGGGGCCGGCACGGCGTAGTGGCGGCGTTGCGCTGCCACTCGGTTCGACCCCTGTACGCCCACGCTGACCCGCGCTGAATGGGCCGAAACCATTACCGCTGTGCAGGACGCGACTGGCGATGTGTTGTGATTCGACGGGCACTCGAGGTGGGTAACGGCTGGAGGTAGCGGATGGCGGGCGCAGGGGTCGAGACCAAGCTGAGTCGCCGTGCTGTTCTTGCCTCGGCCCTGGCCGCGACCTTGGTGCTCGCGGATTGTTCTTCGGACAGTAAGAGCCGGAATGCACCGCGGGATCCCGCACATACCGACGTGTTGTTCGTCGGCGCGCATCCGGACGATGAATCGAGCAACCTCGCGACCTTCGGCCAGTGGCACGAAGATCTGGGGTGGACCACCGGCGTCGTCACCGTCACGCGTGGCGAGGGCGGCGGCAATGCGGTGGGTCTGGCGGAAGGGCCCGAGTTGGGTCTGATTCGCGAAACCGAGGAACGGAAAGCGACCGGCCTCGTCGGTATCGAGAACATCTACTATCTCGACAAGCCGGACTTCTGGTACACCCTGTCCGCGCCGCTGACCGCGCGCATCTGGGACGAGCAGGACACGTTGGCCCGGGTGGTGCGTCTGGTCCGCCTGACCACCCCGCACACGATCGTGGTGATGGATCCTCGACCGTTCAATCAGCATGGTGGCCACCAGCTTTCGGCGCGCCTCGGCATCGAGGCGTTCCGGCTGGCCGGTGACCCGCACGCATACCCGGAGCAGATCGCCGACGAGGGGCTGGCACTGTGGCACCCCACCCGGCTCCTTGCCCAGAACTACGGGTTCGACTCATTGCTCGGACCGGACGCAGCCGGACAACGGCGCACCGATCCGAGCTCTGGGCTGCCGGTCATGGGCGTGTGGTCCGGTGTCCGCTCGCGCCGATACGGCACGACCTGGGCACAGGCCGGGCGCGACGCGACTCGCCTATATCTGACACAGGGTTTCGCGGCGAAGCCCGCACAGCTGCCGACGGATCCGCAGCAGCTCGGTTCGGACTGGTTCACCGTGCTGGCCGAAGACGGCCGGTACGTCGAGGTGCCGGTGCAGCGGCAAACGGGACTGAAACCGCTGTTCGCCGAGTTCGCCGACTGGGCCGACCGGACCGGTTTGCCCTGGTTGGCCAACCGGGTGCAGCCTGACTATCCGCCGAACCCGACCACCACGATCCCGGCCGTTGCGACCGCGCCGGTCCTGAACGGCATCGAGGGGCCGGGGGAGTACCCGGGACCTGAACTGCCGCTTGCGGTTTGGCAGGGCGGTGGTAGTTGCTCGGCGACCGCGAAGCTGGCCAGGCACGACGACGACCTCTACGTGCTGGTCAACGTGACCGACGATCGAAAAGGGGCCGAACTGGCGGCCGACGACATCAAAAGGCATTGGCGCACCGACTCGGTCGAGATCGCCCTCGATCCGCACGGCGAATCCGACGACACCTCAACCACTTTCAAAACCGGCATCCTGCCGTACACCCAAACCGGCCCAGCGGCCGAGCGCGACGCCGATAACCAGCAGGGCGCGACGCCGCCCGGAATGCAGGTGGCCGCGAACGTCACCGAGCCGTACCGCGGCTACTCGGTCGAAGTGAGGATCCCGCTCACCGCGCTACCCGCACCGGTCGATCCCGCCAGGTTCGCGATGAACATCCTTGTCTACGATTCCGACACCGACGACAAGACCGGCCAAAGCCGTCTCGCCTGGTCACCATTCGGCAGCGCCCAAGCGGATCCCTACGTGTGGGGCACCGCGACGCTCGCGGACTATCGGCCGCGGCCGACGGCCGAAATGCCGCCCGCCATACCGCAAACCGCCGCGCGCAGCGCCGACTCGCCTGCCTCGCTCGCCCAGGCCAGGCGCACCGGAGTTCCGATCGCGGGCAATCCCAGGGCCACCCGCTAGGTCGGCTCGCGTCACCTGAACCCGGTACCGTGAAAACACCGCCGAGTAAGGGATTTTGGTACGTCATGACTGAGCAGCAATCATGTGTCGTCGACATCGAGACGATGCCGCGCGGCGGCCCGGGCGCCTCCTGGCTGGACCGGCGGATGCAGACCGACGTGCTCGAGTACATCGACCGCTACGACGTGCCGGACCACATCAAACAGGTGGTCATCAGCGAGCTGGACCGTCAGGACTGGCACGAGGACAACGCCCGCACCGCACTGGCATTGGTCGCCGACATCGACAGCCCGCGAATCCTCGAACTCGGTGCGGGCCACGGGAAACTGTCCGCGAAGATCCTCGAACTGCACCCCACCGCCACGGTGACCATCACCGACCTGGACCCCACTTCGGTCGCCGGCATCGCCGCGCACCAACGCGCGACCACCCGGGTGATGGACGCCACCGCGATCGACGCCCCTGAAAACAGCTATGACCTAGTCATTTTCGCGATGTCGTTCCACCACCTGCCCCCGGCGCGAGCCTGGCGCGCCATCGCCGAAGCCACCCGCATCGGCACCAAGTTCCTGGTGATCGACCTCGCCCGCCTACCAACCCCGATGCTCCCGCTGATCCCCGCGCTGGGAATCGTCATCGCGGCGCCGGGCGCATTCCGCAAGGGCCCGTTGACCATCCTGCCGTTCCTGCACGACGCGATCATCAGCATGCTCCGCGCCTACCGCCCCCAAGCTCTAACGGCCCTCGCCGCAGCCGCCGACCCGGCGATAGAGGTCGAATTCTTACCAGAACGCCCCCCGCTCGTCCGCGCAGTCTTTTCTCGTCCATGATCGGCCGTCGACACCGGTAGTTCGCTCGAATTCGTGAGGCACAGTTCGAGTAGTTCTGGCTACTCGTAGAAGCCCACGTGCACGCAGGTCACAGGCCACTCTCGCAGGGTCGTCTACCCGGGTTCTGTCGGTGGTGCTCGTCACAATGTCGGCATGGAATCGACGAACTTGATGTCAGTCGGTGGGACCACCGCGATGCAGGCGGGTGCAGGCATCGCGCTGTTGGTCTGTTTGGCGGCAGCGGCGGGCTTACCGTTGGTGTTTGCTGTCAAGCGGGCAAAGGACGAGCCGCGCGGTCCTCGGCTGATGACTGATTTGATCAAGGGTGCCGCAGGTGTGTCGTTCGTGCTGTTTGTTCTCGGAAGCGCGGCGCTTGTCAAGGCTTGGCCGTCCTTAGCAGCGTGGTGGGGATGGGCGATTATTGCCGTAGTAGTCGTCTTGTTCTTCGTAGTGATCGTGGTGGACACGTTGCGGTTCTGCCGGGCCGGTGCGGTAGTTCTTCAGCTGACGCCAGGAGTTCCCTGGAACGTGCGGTTCACTCGCTGGCGTCGATTGGCCATACGTACGCGACGTGCGGTTCTGGCGGAATATCATCGTGCCGCGACGGCACCGGCATCGCCTAGATCCTGGTACGGCCGCAGGGGCGGGCGTACTCTAACTGTCGTTGCGGCGTTGTCGGCTCTTGTACTCGGACTGTCGGTGAGTTCATACCTTCGGGTATCCGCACCCGAAGAGTACTTCCGGCAATGGGTTTCGCTCTATGGCTTCGGGCTTGTTCTTGCGGTACTCCCGCCGCTTACGGTCGCTTGGGCAGTACTGGCGTGGATCCATGGGCAGCCGAAACTCGGTGATACCTTCCAGAAGCTTCGCGGTTGCGGCGGAATCGGCACCTCCGTCGGTCTTTTCGTGGGTGGGACAGCCTTTTACGTGCACAATGCCTTTCCGTCGCGCGAGCCCATTGCTGCGCCTGGTCAAGCCTTCACAGTCGGAACTTTCTTGAATATCGCGAGTGTCGGCACGATTACTGGGTTCACTCTCGGCTTGTTCTTGGCAGTGCTTGATTCGGCACACCGGCTGAACAACCGATACAGCGCAGTGGGGGCGATGGTCGTCCTTGTGACTTTTGCTACCGGAATGTGGACACATGCTGTTCCGCCACGTGTCGTCTTTGCCCGATTGCTGGAGAACGTGACATCGGGAGTGGAGCCGATCGACCCGGCGCTACTCACACCTACGACGGACTGGCGAGTTGTGATCGTCAGTAGCGAATCCGAATGGGTCACGATGTTCCCCACCGCATCAGTGCTCACGATCGCCGTCACGGTGATCAGTGTTGCGCTGTCCGTATGCTCTGTGGGCCTGTGGTGGCGGACGCGTCCGTCCACGCGTGACCGAGATGCGGCCTTCGGCAATGGCTTAAGCCATTCTCGTCCTGCGGTTGACCAGCAAAAGGGCACTCGATAGCCCAACGAAGGTGGCGAGAACAGTCGGCGCCGATTGCTGCTCGTGATCGATCGCCGCCGACTGGAACAACCAACCTTGCGGAGGTGAGATTACGTGTCCAGCGGCTTTTGTAGAAAGCTTGCTGGGAGGTCGGGTTTCGAGACCCAGTCGGTGGGTTGGAGGAAGCGGGCGGTGTCGGCCTCTGGGGTGTTGGGTTCAGGGGTGGTGTGGGACTGCCAGGTGGCGATGGGCGGGAGGGACATCAGTACCGCTTCGGTGTTGGCGTGGGTTTGCAGGCCGAAGCGGGTGCCTCGGTCGTGGACGAGGTTGAATTCGATGTAGCGGCCTCGGCGGAGTAGCTGCCAATCTCGTTCTCGTTTGCCGTACGGGATAGGGCAGCGGCGGCGGAGGATTGGTAGGTAGGCGGGGAGGATGGTGGTGATGCCGTCGGTGATCAGGGCCAGGAGCGGATCGAATTCGCCGGTGAGGCGGTCCAGGAAGATTCCGCCGATGCCACGCATCTCGCCGCGATGGGGAATCTGAAAGTACTTGTCGCAGGCGGCTTTTCCTGTCGGGTACCAGTCGGGGCCGTGCCGGGTGCACCAGTGCTCGAGGGTGCGGTGGAAGTGGATTGCGTCTTCGTCGAATCCGTAGGCGGGGGTGAGATCGCAGACGGCGCCGAACCACCATGTGGTGGAGTCGATTTCGAAGTAGCGGAAGTTTGCGTGGAAGGATGGCGCGAAGGGGTTGGCCGGATGCAGCACCAGTGAGATGCCGGTTGCGGTGAACGGCTTGCCTGCGATATCCGATCCGGTCACTTCCGGCAGACCTTCGCCGCTGACCAATGAGACGTTCACTCCGGCCCGTTCGAAGACCTGACCGTCCGCTAGAACACAGGCGAGTCCGCCGCCGAGCTCCGGACGTTGCCAGGGCGCGGGCCGGAATCGCCCTGTCTCATCGAACTTTTCGAAAGCCGCCACCAACCGTTGCTGTTCCAGCATGAGTCGGTCGGCGATGTGTTGCGCGCGTGAATTCCCCACCCGGCCTCCTCGGTCTCCCATCCGCTTCGGCTCGTATCCAGCATCGCACGCGATGACGATGGAGGTGACACCCGAATTCTCGTGGCATCAGCCCTCCGATCGGTACGGAAGCGGGGATAACGGCTCAGGCGTGATGCACGCCATAAATCGGTTGTTGAATCGTGGATCACCGGCTCCAACCTGGACTGGTCGGGTGTCCAAATGGTTAACGAGTGGTCACGGCGGCTATTGGGCGCAACCTAGCGATTGCCAAATGTTAGCTACATGGGTTTTCCTTAACTCGGAGGGGAACGCTGCGCTGCCTGATTTGGGCTGAAACTCGACGTGACAAGGATGGATTTAGATGAACAGGGTTGCGTTTCAGCGAAGCGGTGTCGCAGCGGTGCTGTGCACAAGCTCGATAACAGTGGGATTGCTGGCCAATGGGCAGGGAGTCGCGTCGGCGGACGCGGTCGCCGACAAGGCGCGTGTCGTCGCGACCGATGACGGCTGGACATTGACGGTCACCAAGACCGCGGAAACCCTGGACCGCTACCCGAACCTGGCCGCGACGATGTTCACTCGCGAAGGGTTCGTATCGTTGAAGGCGATCGCCGAAGTCACCGGCAAAGGCACTCAACCAGTCAAGGCCGCAGTGGTCAGTTTCGGCTATCAAATCGGTTGCCAGATAGACGTTTCCAGCGGTCTGACGACAAGCCTGGGAATGTCGTTCGGCCCCAACGCTTCCCTCAACATCTCTTACCCGCCCAGCGTCAGCCTCGGCGTCAATGCCTCGGTCTCGCCGAATGTTTCGACGACCCTCAAGCCTGGTTCGATCGCGACCGTCGAGTTCGGCAAGAAGGCCTTGGCATCCGGCCGCGCCTCGATCGCCATGGACCAGGTCGAGGTCAAGGTCGATGCCTGCATGGGCCCGGTCTCGTTGCGCTCCTTCGCCACCGCGACCATGTCCACCCCCACCGCGGACAACACCACCACCGCCTACGGCGACCCCATCTGGCTCTAACCCCACCCGGACAACGCATTCCGATGCGGTAGCGGGATCCCAGAAGGAGACCCACAGTCATGACCGACACCGATCGCACCGCAGCGGAACCGAACAATGCCGCATGGGCGCCGACGGCCCTGCTGGCCGGACTGTTCCTGCTCATCGCCGCGTTCGCCCACCTGGACCGGATGCCAGGCTGGGCCGACGACCACGGCGCAATCCTGGTCTACCTGGCGTTCTTCCTCTACATGTCCATCGCTGGACGCCTGACCTGGTGGGGTATCGACACCACTTACGCGCAGGTAAAGGCACGCCGGAGCGGCCAATGACCCGCCCGGCAAGAAGCAACCGGTTGGCCGGAGCCGCCCTCGCAGCCACCGCGGCGGGCATCAGTGTTGGATTCGCGTCCTTCGCCACCCCCACCGCTTCCGCTGTGCCGTGCGCGGAATGGCAGCAGATGCACCCGGGCTGGCCCTGCATCGACACACCCTCGCTCCCGCCGACACCACCTCCGGGCCCGCCGACCACGCCGCCACCCGTGCCTGAGCCAGTGCTGCCCGGCCAACCGCCGAGCAACAATAGCGGCGGCAGCCAGGCTGGAGCACTCACACCACCGGCACTACCGCCCGGCAACAACGCGCCCATCGTCGCCGTGCCAGGAACTCAACCGCCCGTGCTGCCCGGCAACCAGCCTGTAGTGCCGGCACCCTCGCCTATCCCAGCCAAACCGGCTGAGCCCGCGCAACTTCCGCTTGCGCCGGCGCAAGAACCACCGGCGACCACGCAGAGTCCGGCAGCAAGAGTGTCCAGCCTGCCGCCAGATCGTCCAGGACCCGAGCAACTTTCGCCGAACAACGATGTCGGGAACGGGGCCGATGGTCGAATCCCGTTGTTGCTGTTGGCAGGAGCGGCCGCCTTTGCGGCCGGTGGTCTGCGATCGCGAGGACTTCGGTCGTCGCGGCAGCTGGACGTCTCCCAGGTCCGCGCGGATGCCGAAAGCGGTCCGGGCCTGCTGACCTCTGGTCAGCCGGCACACACGTATACCGGTGTCGACGGCGATGGCAACCACTCGCAAGTCACCGTTCCTGCCACCCCCGATACGGTCACGACATTCACGCCCCGGGAATCCACTCCGGCGACCAGTACCGGTCCTGGTCTGCTCACCTCTGGTCAGCCGGAGCACACGTATACCGGTGTCGACGGCGACGGCAACCACACCCAAGTCACCGTCCCGGCAACGCCGGATACCACTACGACCTTCTCGCCGGGCACCGACGACGAGGACCCATGGGCGGGCCGAGCCGCTACCGGAGCTGCCGGCGGCACCCAGGAACTGGGTACCCGCATGGTCGAGACCGTAGATCCGTCGGGAAGGCATGCGTGGGTCCCGGCGACAGCTGAAGAGGCCGAGCGAATGGGCGGAGTCTTCAAGGGCGTCGGCCGTGCCGGATTCGGTGTCGGAATAGGGCTGAGCGTCTACGACGGCGTCAGCGGATACCAGAACGGCACCTACGACGCCGGTGAAGCCGGTGCCGTAATCGGCGGTGAGGTGGTCGGCGGCGCGTTGGGTGGTGCGCTGGCGGGGGCAGCCGTAGGGTCGATGGCCGGACCTGTCGGTACCGCGATCGGAGCGGGTATCGGCGCCGCCATCGGTTCCGAAGTCGGGAAGAACGCCGCGCTTGGTGTCAAACATTTCCTATTCGATAGGTGACGCGATGAGCCGACATGAAAGACCGCGCAGGTTCCGGAACCTGAAACTCGATACCGAGTACCTGAGCTATCGGTTGGACACCGTCATCTACGGTTTATCGGCCGCAGCGGGATTCTTGATCGTCTTCGTGTTGACCGAACACTTCGCACCTTGCGTGTTGTGAGAGTGAGGACCACCATGACCGAGATTGCGGATGCGCCACTGTTGACCCGACTTGCCGCGGCCGGCACAGGATTCCGACTCGCACCGCCGCCCGGCAGCCTTGCCACGATCATCGGCCACGCGGAACCGATGGCCGGCTGGTCGACGGCCAACGAGTACGCCGAGTTCCCTGGCGTGCTCAACTGCGAGGTACATCTGCCGTCGCTCGACGATGATTTCGCAGCCAACTCGATCCAGACCTCATTCGTGTTCGACTACCTCACCGACACCGAAGACATCCTGAATACGGCCGCAGATTTCGCGAACTTGGGCAGTATCGACGTCGCCCATGAGCCATTGGCTCGGATATCCGACCGGGTGCGGCGAACGACGTATTTCGGTACCTACCCGCACGAACACCGAAAACTGTGCTGCTGGATCGACTACTACCTCGTAGGCACCGGCAGCGGCGGATATCTACTCCAGCACGCGAAGACTTCAACCGAAACCCAATGGCCGATAGTGGAAGCCGACTTCACGCGCAGTACAGCCCGCTTCGAAGCATTCGTCGAGGTGGCCGTATCGCAAGATGGATCGACGCGATGATCGATCCGTTCTCGCGACGACGGCGGAGTGAGCCCGGAGGGCGTTCCCGACACGTGCTGCGCATGGCGGCCAGCGGGCTGATCACCGGCGCCGCCGCGGCGGGCCTACTCGAGATCGGCTGCCATATCTGGCATCTGATTCAGCACTGAGGAAGTGTGGCTCGTAGCGGCGGGCTGGGAAAGTACAGTCGAGCCGACTGCACACTCCGAGCCTTGAAGGGGCGCCGATGCTGGTTGATCAGCTTGTCGCGAAGTTTCATGCGGTGGACACGACTGCGCTCTGCGATGCCGACAAGTCGATTCGGGTGCTGGACAGCGGGATTCGGCCGCGCTCGGCGGGGCTACGCATCGTCGGGCCCGCGTTCACCGTGCAGTGCCGGGGTGACTTCTTCGGGGTGCTGCGGGCGATCGAGTCCGCAGCACCCGGCGACGTCATTGTCGTGGACGGTGGTGGGAGCGAAATCGCCTTCGCTGGAGAGATTTTCGCGCGCGGCGCAGTGATCCGTGCGCTCGGCGGGATCATCGTCGACGGAGGTTACCGCGATATCGGGTACGTGCGCGGCTGCGAGCTGCCGATCTACAGCCGATTCGTCACGCCCATGGCGGGGAGCACCGCTCAGCTCGGCGCACTCCAGGTGCCGGTGACCTGCGGCGGCGTCCCGGTCTCACCCGGTGACCTGATCCTCGCGGACGAAGAAGGCATCATCGTCGTCGATCCCGATCGAATCGAGTCGCTGTTCGAGGCCGCGACGGCCATCAAGGCGGCCGAAGCCCGGGTCATCGCGAAGCTGGATGCGGGCGCGACGTTGAGCGACGGGATCAACGTCGCCGCGCACACCGCCGCTCTGCACAGTGGTGAGCACTCCACGCTCCAGTTCTTGGCCTGACCATCGCCTAGAGCTGAGGTCCGATCTCGCGGATGACCTGGACAAGCAGGTCCGCCTCGGGCACGGTGATGCGCCAATTCACGAAGGTCGGCCGCAGCGCCGTCATGCCTCGGTAGGTGGTGGTGCCGACGTAGACGCGGGCGTCATCGAGGATGGCGGTGCCGAGGCGGGCATTGAGCGCGTTCAATTCGGACTCCGGCACGCCCGGTGGGCGGTAGCGGAAACAGCTGACGCACAACTGGACTGGGGCCAGGAGTTCGAAATCATCTGCCTCATCGACGATTCGGCCGAGGTGGGCGGCCACGTCGAGATGGCGCTCCACCATTTCCCGGTACCCGGCACGGCCGTAGGCGCGCAAGGTCGCCCAAATGGGGAATGCTCGTGCCCGGCGGGAGGACTCGGGGCCGTGCATGTTGTAGCTGATCTGGTCGTCATCGAGGGTTGGTAGGTATGCCGCACCCCAGCTGCCGAATGTCTTGCCCAGCAGCGAATTATCCTTGATGAACGAAAACCCGCTCTCCTGTGGCACATTCAACCATTTGTGACCATCGGCGGTGATCGAGTCGACCCGCTCGACGCCGCGAGCGAGGTGCGCCGTGCGCGGTGAAAGTGCCGCGAACAGTCCGAACGCACCGTCGACATGCAGCCAGGCACGATACTGCTCGGCCAGATCGGCCAAGTCGTCGATCGGGTCAGAATCGCCGGTATTCACCTCACCGAGGTTGCCGACGATCACCGCAGGCGCACCGTCGAGTTCGATCAGCGCCCGCTCCAACGCCGCCAGATCGATCCGCCCGGCATCGTCACGGACGAAGGTGCGCAAGGTATCTCGGCCGCAACCGAGGATCTGCAGCGCCTTGCGGGTGCTGGCGTGCACGTAACCACTGGTCAGCACCGGCAGCTGGGGCAGCCCCGCCAAGCCGTCGGCGACCACGTCCACCCCGTGCCGTTCGGCCCACCAGTAGCGAGCCGCCGCCAGCCCGGTCAGGTTCGCGAAGGTGGCGGAGGGGGTGAGCACCCCGCCGAATTCGGCAGGCAGTCCGAACAGCTCCTTGAGCCATCCGAGCACGACGGTCTCGGTGCGCGACGCCAGCGGCGAGGAGACCCACAGCCCCGAGTTCTGGTCCAGCAGTGCGGTTACCCAGTCACCGGCCAGCGCCGCCGGGGTCGCCCCGCCCACCACGAGATGAAAAAAGCGCGGTCCCGAGGTGTGCACGGCCGCCCGGGTGCCGACCGCGAGCAACTCCTCGACCGCCGCCAGCGCGCCGGCGCCGTGCTCGGACAGCGGTCCGGCGAGGTCATCGATGCGTGGATCGTGGGTGGCGTCGTGCACGAGTCGCTCCGGCAGGCTCGCCAGGTACGGTCCTGCCGCCTGGTGCACCAATGCCAGCGCCTGCGCCGCGACGTCCTGTTCTTCGAGCGGATCAGCCATGCCTCACCGAACCGCGCACCGCCCCCTTTGTAAATAGCCAGTCGGCCAAGGTGATTGGCCGCCGGCCACCGCGGCACGCCGAAACCGCAGGTGATCTTCAACCGCCGAATAACCGGCGAAACCGCCGAAATCACCGCATCAAGATTTGAGTGTCAAAGTAACTTCGTAGGAGACTGCAAGTAGCTGGCTACACTGTGCTGCGTGACAGCGGACCTGCCTGAAGCGGACCTGGGGTATCGCCTGCTCGCCGAACTCCGCACGGTATCCGACCAGCTCGACGCCGCGCTCGTGAGCGTCCTGCGTGAATTGGATCTCACCGTGCCGTCGGCGAATGTGCTCTGGCACCTCACCCCGACGGCCGCGCTGCCATCGATGTCCGAGCTGGCCCGCCGCACCTGCAGTGACCCGTCGACGGTCACCTTCATCATCGACAAGCTGGAGAAACGCGGCACCGTCGAGCGATTACCCGGCCCGGACGACAAGCGGGTGAAAGTGGTCGCCCTCACCGCCGCGGGCTTTGCCCAACGCGAGAGGTTGGTCGACGCGATGACCCAGCATCTGCCGCTGCGCCGACTGTCCGCCAGGGAGCAGCGGCAGCTGCACCGGTTGCTGTCGAAGGCCAATTCCAGCGCCTGATCAGTGGCGAGAGCTATTAGCTATCAATGTGTTTCGTCGCGGTGAGGCTGTTCTGGTCGATTGCCCGCATGAGAATCTTTCTGGCGCTTGAAGTTACGAAACGCCCGCTAATCTGAACCCATGATCACGCTCAAGAAAGAAGACGGCGCCGCGGATCTCGCCGGTGTCACCAAGCTGAGTGTCGGCGTGAGCTGGGATCCGTCGGCTGGGACCAGCGGCGGGGCACTCGGCTGGGCACGCCGCAAGAAAGGCGTCGACCTGGACCTGATCGCCATCCTCATGCAGGGCGCCGAGCCGGTCCGCTTCGCCGGACTCGATTCCCTCGACCCGCTCGGCAACGGTTCCGTCCTGCACAGCGGTGACGAGCAGACCGGCGCCGCCGCGGGCGACGACGAGACCGTCCACGTCACGTTCTCGGACGTGCCGGGCGGCATCGACGCCATCGTCTTCGTCGCGGCCGCCTTCAAAAAGGGTAGTTCGTTCGAAAAAGCTAACAATATTAGCTTCAAGGTCTACGACGCGAGTGGCGGCAGCAGTCAGCAGGTCGCCGACATCTGGCCGTCGCTGCTCGGCGCGGACAACGCCAACGCCGTCGCCCGCGCCTTCCGCTCCGGCTCCGCCTGGCAGCTCGAGGTGCTGAACCGCAAGGGCAAGATCAAGCAGGGCGACAAGCAGGCGCTGCTCCGCTTCGCGATGGCCTGACTCAGGTCTCTTACTCGATGTGCTCGGCCTTCGCGACGGAGATCGGGTCGCCTGCGGTGAAGACGTCGAGGAGCAGGTCTTCGTCGTGGTAGCCGGCCAGGGCGGTCAGGCCCTGGGTGGTGCGGGCGATGGCGTGCACGTGGTCGCCGGAGAGGGGGTATTCGGGGACTTTTCGGCGCCAGTGCACGCAGAGCAGGGTGCCGTCGGGCTCGAGGTGGTCGACGGCGTGGCCGAAAGCGGTTCGCAGGGTGACGGAGTCGAGGTAGTAGGCGACTTCGCTGAGGACGATCAGGTCGAAATGTTCGTCGGGCCATGGCTCGCCGAGCGCCCAACGACGGAATTCGACTGCACCGCGTGCGGATTCGGGCAGTCGGTCGATGCGCTGGCCCGCCGAATCGAGGGCCTGGGCCGCGATGTCGGTGCAGACCAGTCGATCGCAGCGGTCGGTGAGTTCCGCGGAGAGGGTGCCGATCGAGCAGCCGGGTTCGAAGGCGCTGCGGTAGCGGGGTTTCGGCAGCGCGGCCATGGTGAGTGCGCGTTTGCGCTGCTCGTACCAGCGGGTGGTGAAGCCCCACGGGTCCGGATCACCGGCGTACATGTCCTCGAAATAGCTTGCGGCCAAACCGGTCTCGCTCATACGAAGAACGTTTCCGTGTTGCCGGTGAACCGGTCCAGTACGTACGGCGGCAGGATCGGCTGGTCGGCGGGATCCGCCGACATCGGCAGGATCTGGCTGTGGAATTGCGAGAGGGCGCGCAGCTTGGCGTCGACCGCCGTCGCGGGCAGCGTCAACGTGCGGGCGCGGCTGGCGGGGACCACCGGATGTTCGGGAGTTGCCCAGTGCCACATCCACACCGGGAACTCCAGTAGTCGGGTCGCGGTGCCCGCGCATGCCGCGGCGGCGGCCCGGCCGACGGCTTCGTGGTCGGGGTGCCCGTCGCGTCGCCAGGTCGTCGCGCACCACGCGCCCGCGTGGCCGCAGTCGGCGAGGATGCCGGACAACGCCTCGGTCACCGCCGCCTCGTCGGCGGCCACCCGGCCGTCGCCGATGCCGAGCCTGATCGGCGCTTCGACACCCAATTCTCGTGCGGCCCGGCGAGATTCGGCTACCCTGAGCTCCGCGAGCTCGGTCGGTGAACAGGTGGGTGAGCCCGGGTGCGACGCCTCGCCGTCGGTCACCGTGACGACGGTGACCGGCAGGTCGTGCGAGCGGGCCAGCGCGATGAGGCCGCCGACGCCGAGTACCTCGTCGTCGGGGTGCGGCGCGACGACGATCAAATGCCGCCAGCCGGTCAGCGACAGTTCCGGGCGGCGGTTGCGCCACCGGGTCCAGGTGCGCTCCGGCGTGCCCCGGGCGGCGAGATCGATCAGCGGTTCGGCAACCATGAGAACTCCTTTTCCGCGTAGGCACGGCCGAGGTCGGCCAGATCTCGTTCCGCATGACTCTGGCGGAGGTAGACGGTGAGGTCGGCGACGCGGCGCGCGTGCTCGGCGTCGGCACAGAGGGGACCGGCTCCCAGCGCGCGCCCGACCCGGTCGATGGTCGCCGTCGCCGCGTCCTCGACCACCGCCCGCACCGTCCCGGCGCGGATCCGCGCCAGGCCGGAACGGTCGGCGGGGTCGGCGTCGATCTGGTGCGCGGCATCGGTCAAACACAGTGCGGCGGCGTGCAATCCGCTCAGCACCGCGCCGAGGTGGGCCAGGGCGTGCTCGTCGGTGGCGCGGTCGTGCAGGGTGCGGGCGACGGCAGCGGCGCCGCCGTACCAGCAGGCGGCGACGCCGATGGCGCCGTGCCAGAAGCCCGGCCGGGTCAGGTAGGCGCCGGGACCGCCGACGGGTTCGGCCTCGGCATCCATGAAATCGACTGCACCGGAATCGGATTCCTGCATCCCCACGGCGTGCCAGGTGCCCGGCACCGCGCACACCGACGACTGACCGAGGTCGACGGCGAACAGCCTGCGCTCGTCCCCGGCCCGCGCGGTGACCAAGGCATGGGTGCATATCGTCGCGCCGGAACACCACGGCTTGCGGCCTTCGAGGATCCATCCGCCCGACTCGAAGCGCGCCCGCAGCACCGGCTTCGGCGGTTCGGCGGCCCACACTCCCCAGATCTGCCCGCGCTCGACGACACCGCCGTCGAGCTCGGCCAGAATCGCCGCGGCGTCGGCGTGCGCCTCCACCATCCGCCCGACGACCACATTGCCGAACGTGAGATCGGCGAGGCAGCGCCAGCGCTCGATGGTGTGGCCTGATCCGGGATACGGCAGCTCGAGCCGGCCGGAATCCGCGAGCCGCCGCAGCGCACCCGCCAGCGCGCTGGGTGCGGCCGAAGCATCGAGGAGCTCGGTCGGCGGCATCAGGCACTCCTACTCTCGGCGCGATACGTGCGCTCAATTCTCCGCAAATGAGCAGCGAACCCCTGCGGTGCCCGGCCAACACGGCGCGCCGAGGTGGTGACGAGGACGTCTTCGGCCCATTCGATCGATGCCCCAGCGGCTGTCATGCGGGACACCAGGTCGACGTCCTCGCCGGTCCGCAGCTGCCGGAAGCCGCCGACCCGCCAATAGGTATCGGCCCGGAAGCCGAGATTCGCGCCGTGCACGTGCCCGTGAGCGCCGGTTGTCCGGTACTGCTGCTCATAGTTTTGCCGGGTGGTGGCCTCATGATCTGCCCATCCGCGCACGCCGACGATGCCGGCGACCACCTCGCTTCCGGTATTCGCGTAGTCGAGCTGGGCCCGCAACCACAGATCATCGACTTCGGAGTCGGCATCGGTTGTCGCGAACCAGGTCTCGGCCGCACAGCTCGCGCCGGCATGCGCGAATCCGAGTGCCCGGGCGGCACCGACATTGCGCTCATCGATCGCCATCACCTCGACATCCGAGGTGGGCACGCACGCCGAATCATCGGTGCACGCATCGAGCACGAGTTGGACCCGGACCGGAACATCGACGCGTCCCGCCGCCCGCGCCAACGCCGATAGGCAGGCGGGCAGCAGCCGCTCCTCATTGCGCACCGGAACGACGACCAGAATCCGCGCGACAGCACCACCGAGCGCGGCATTGTCGGCATGCGGAACAGGGACCCTGTCGCGGGGACGGGAGTCGGTCATGGCTCCCGGCTACCCCGCGGCGGCACCGGCAAACGGTCAGCGAGTCTCGATGTGGTGAACCTCGCCGCTGTGCTTGGTCTGCCCATGCGGGGGTATGACCGGCGCAGCGCGCATTTCCGGCGTGCCAATGACCAACAGGAGGACATCATGCTGGGTCTCGGGATTATCGGGTGGATCATCATCGGCGGTCTGGCCGGATGGATCGCCAGCAAGATCATGAAGACGGACGCTCAGCAGGGCATCCTGTTGAATATCGTCGTAGGCGTCGTCGGCGGCCTGCTCGGCGGCTTCTTGCTCAAGTTGTTCGGCGTCGACGTCGAGGGTGGCGGGCTGTGGTTCAGCTTCTTCACCTGTATCGCCGGCGCGGTGATCCTGTTGTTCCTGGTGGGTCTGGTCACCGGTCGGCGAGTGTCTCGATGACAGCGGCCGCCCAGCAGAACCGTCTATGACGCGGAGGAGTCGACTATGACCACGGTTGCGGAAATGATCGTCACGGCGCTGGCCGACGAGGGTGTCACCCAGATCTGGGGTGTCGTCGGCGACGCGCTCAATCCGATCACCGACGCGATCCGTCGCGAGGATCGGATCGAATGGATCGGCGTGCGACACGAAGAGGTCGCCGCCTACGCGGCAGGAGCGCAAGCCCAGCTCACCGGCACCATCGGGGTGTGCGCAGGCACCGTCGGACCCGGTTCGATCCATCTGCTGGGCGGTCTCTACGACGCCAAGAAGTCACACGCACCGGTGCTGGCGATCTGCGGTCAGGTACCGACCTCCGAGATGGGCAGCGAATACTTCCAGGAGGTCGACAACGACGCGGTCTTCCGCGACGTTTCGGAGTTCACCGCCACGGTCACCAGCGCCGCGCAGATGCCGAGGTTGCTCGAACAAGCGGTGAACGCGGCGGTGTCCCGGCAGGGCGTCTCCGTGCTCACCATTCCGGGTGACATCGGTGGTCTGAAGCTGGACACCGACGTGCGTCCCCGGTTCGTCGCGCGCGATCGCACGATCGTCCCCGGTACGACCGAAATCGTGCAGGCCGCCGAGACACTCAACAAGGCCGCCAAGGTCACCTTGCTCGTCGGCATCGGGGCCAGGGAAGCGCGCGACGAGGTATTGCGGCTCGCCGAACAGCTTTCGGCACCGATGGTGCTCACCATCAAGGCCAAGGAAGGCCTCGAGCACGACAACCCGTATGCGGTCGGCCAAACCGGTTTGATCGGTAACCCGGCCGCCAATTCGGCGCTCGAGGATTGTGACGTGCTGTTCATGGTCGGCACCGACTTCCCGTACCGCGACTGGTATCCCACCGGCAAGACCGTCATCCAACTCGACGCACGGCTCGACCACATCGGTCGCCGCACGCCGGTCGACGTCGCGCTGGTCGGTCACACCGGTCCTTCGCTGCGCGAACTCCTGCTGAAGCTGGACACCAAGGCCTCGGACAAGCACCTGAAGAAGGCGCAAACGGAGTACCACGCCTGGACCGAACTCCAGCAGCGGCTGGCCGACCCCAAGCACGACCGCAAACTTCTCGGCCGCATCCGCCGCCACCTGGACAACCCGGATCAGCTGATCCGCCCGGAGGCGGTGGCCGCGGCGGTGAACACGCACGCCGCCGACGACGCGATCTTCACCTCGGATACCGGTATGTCCACGGTATGGCTGTCCCGATTCCTCAGTCTGCGCGGCTCTCGGCGGTTGATCGGCTCCTACAACTTCGGGTCGATGGCCAACGCGATGCCGCAGGCGCTCGGCGCGCAGATCCTCGACCGTGAACGCCAGGTCGTGGCCTTCTGCGGGGACGGCGGGCTGATGATGCTGCTCGGCGATCTGCGCACCGCGGTCACCTACGATCTGCCGGTCACGCTGGTGGTGTTCAACAACGGGCGCCTCGGCATGGTCAAACTCGAGCAGGAGGAGGGCGGCCTGCCCGAGTTCGGCACCGTCCTCGACAATCCGGATCTGGCCGCCGTCGCGGCCGCGATGGGCCTGGAATCCCGCCGGGTGACCGACCCCGAGGACCTGGACAAGGCGGTCGCGGACGCTTTCGCGGCCCGCCGGCCCGTGCTGCTCGATGTCGTCACCAACCCCGACGAGATCTCGATCCCGCCGAAACCGACCTTCGACCAGGCGTGGGGCTTCGCCATCGCCAAGGTCAAGGAGACCCTGGAGAGTCGCGCCTGACAAATTGTCGCGTGCGACGCCGCGCCCCCGGTCCGATCATCGGTGGATCCCATGACAATTGGTCTCGGAATGGTTACTGTCCGAGAACATTCCACGGTGATCGGGATGGGGCGCGGTCGTGTCCCGGTGGCCTGTTCGAAATCGGGAGAACGCGTGAGATTCACAAGAGCTGGGGCGCTGGTCGCGGCGGCACTCATGGCCACAAGCCTGGGGCTGACCGCATGCTCGTCGGATGACGGTGGCGATGCCGACATCGTCACGACCAACGCCGGTGAGCCGCAGAACCCGTTGGTGCCCACCAACACCAACGAGAACATGGGCGGGCGCGTCGTCGACCGGCTGTTCGCGGGCTTGAAGTACTACGACGCCAACGGTGTCGCGCACGACGAGCTGGCGCAGAAGATCGAGACGACGGACCGGCAGAACTACAAGATCACCATCAAGCCGGACTGGAAGTTCTCCGACGGCTCGGCGGTGACGGCCAAGTCGTTCGTCGACGCGTGGAACTACGGTGCGCTGGCCACCAACGCGCAGTTGCAGAGCTACGTGTTCTCCCCGATCGTCGGGTTCGATGAGGTGTCGGCGAAAGATGTGAAGGCACAGACGATGTCGGGGCTGAAGGTGGTCGACGACCACACCTTCACCGTCGCGCTCAAGCAGCCGTCGATCGACTTCGAGACCGAGCTCGGTTACGCGCCGTTCTACCCGCTGCCCGACGCCGCGTTCAAGGACATCAAGGCCTTCGGTGAGAACCCGATCGGCAACGGCCCGTACAAGTTCGCGGGCAACGGCGCGTGGCAGCACAACGTCAAGATCGATTTGGTGCCCAACCCGGACTACAAGGGCGGCCGCCCGGCCAAGAACAAGGGCCTGCGGTTCGTGATGTACCAATCGTTCGACACCGCCTACGCCGATCTGCAGGCGGGCAACCTCGACACCCTCGATGTGGTGCCCGACAGCGCGATGGGCACCTACAAGAAGGACCTCGGCGACCGGGCGATCACCAAGCCGATCGCGTACAAGGCGGCCATCGGCATCCAGACCAACGCACCGCACTTCGGCGGCCAGGAAGGGCTGCTGCGCCGCCGGGCGCTCTCGATGGCGATCAACCGAGAGCAGATCTGCGAGAACATCTTCCACGGCACCCGCGTGCCCTCGCTCGACTTCACCGCGCGCACGCTGCCCGGGTTCAACCCGAACCTGCCCGGCAACGAGGTGCTGAAATACAACCCGGAAGAAGCCAAGAAGGTGTGGGCCCAGGCCAACGCCATCTCCCCGTGGTCGGGTCGCTACGAGATCGCCTACAACTCCGACGGCGGCCACCAGGGCTGGGTCGAGGCCACGGCGAACAGCATCAAGAACACCCTCGGCATCGAGGCGGTCGGCACGCCGTACCCGACGTTCAAGAACATCCGGGATGCGATCAACGCCAAGACCATCGGCACCGCGTTCCGCTACGGCTGGCAGGGTGACTACCCGACCATGCTGCAGTTCCTGAGCTCGCAGTACTACAGCTTCTCCGACGGCAACAACGTCAACTACGACAACCCGGAGTTCGACAAGCTGCTGAACGCCGCGCTGGCGGCGCCCAACCTGGACGAGTCCTACAAGATCGTCGCGCAGGCGCAGACGCTGCTGATGCGGGACATGGCCGACATCCCGATGTTCGATTACGCCGCCGCGGCGGGCCGCTCGGACAAGGTGAAGAAGGCCGAGCTGGCCTGGAACGGCCTGTTCGACTTCGAGGGTATCGAGAAGTAGTCACCTACTGATCGCGAAAGGCCCGCTGACATTGCGCCAGCGGGCCTTTCGGCTACTCAGCCCTGCGGGGACTGCTCAGCCCTGCGGGGTCGGCACCACGATCATTTCGGCGATGTTGACCCGCTTCGGGGCGTTGACCGAGTAGCCGATCGCGTCCGCGATGTCTTCGGCGACAAGGATTTCCATGTCGTCGCGCCATCCGGCCAGGACGGTCTTCTGGTCCTCGTCGAGCATTCCCGCGCCGAGTTCGGTGCCGACGAAACCGGGTTCAATGGTGCGCACCCGCACACCGCGCGGCCCGAATTCGCTGCGCAGGTTGCGGGTCAGGTGCGCGACGGCGGCCTTGGTCGCACAGTAGACACCGTAGTTGGGGAACACGAGGTGCCCACCGACCGAACCGACGTGCACCAGGTCGGCGCGTTCGCCGTCGCTCGCCGCGGCGAGCAGGTCATCGATGAAAGCCTTTCCGGTGTACAGCAATCCATTGATGTTGGTACCGATCATCTGCTCCCATTCGTCGGTCTGCGCCGACTCGTACGGTGCGCCGAGCATGACGCCCGCATTGGCGACCACCAGGTTGATCGGCCCGAACGCGGCCCGCACCGTGGCGGCGGCGTCGAGCACCGACTGCTGCACGGACACGTCGGCCTCGACGGCGAGTGCCTCGCCACCGATCCGGGCGGCCAACTCTTCGAGCCGATCCATGCGCCGCCCGAGCAGGGCGACCTTCGCGCCGTCAGCCGCGAGCCGCTGGGCGGTGGCGGCGCCGATACCACTGGATGCTCCGGTGACGACCGCGACGCGGCCGGTGAGGTTGTTTGTCATGACGACTAGATTCGCGCTGGTCACGGCCCCGTGCCAGGGTACGGACTTCCTGGTAGTGGGAGGGCCACCCAGCCGGCCGGGTGCTGTCCTACCCTCGAAGGATGGATTCCGACAACCGATTGGGCGCCTTTCTCCGGGCACGGCGCGAGCTGGTGCGCCCGGAGGATTTCGGGATGTCCGGCGGCGGCCAGCGCCGGGTGGCCGGGCTGCGCCGTGAGGAAGTCGCGATGTTGGCCGGGATGAGCGCGGATTATTACGTGCGACTCGAGCAAGGTCGTGACAAGCATCCGTCCGAGCAGGTGGTTGTCGCGCTGGCGCGGGTGTTCGCGCTGGACGAGGAAGGCGTCGCGCATCTGCGGGAGCTGGCGCGCCCGGCGGCGCGGCGCAGGCGTGCGCCGCAGCGTCCGGAACGGGTGAGCCCCGGCCTGCTCGCACTGATGCAGGCGTGGCCGCACACGCCTGCGCTGGTGCTCGGCAGGCACCTGGACGTGCTCGCCGCGAATCCGCTGGCGGTCGCGGTCAATGCCTGCTCGGTGCCGGGCGTCAACCAGGTCAGGATGATGTTCCTCGATCCGGAAGCGCGAAATATCTACCCGGACTGGGCCGTCCACGCCGCGGAGACGGTGGCGAGTCTGCGCGCCTCCGCGGGCGATCTGGACGATCCGCGGTTGACCGAACTGGTCGGCGAGCTGTCGTTGAAGAGCGACGATTTCCGAAAGCTGTGGGCACGCCACGACATTCGGGCGAAGACCGCTGGAAAGAAACGCTTCCTCAATCCGATGGTCGGCGAGCTGAAGCTGTCGTACGAAACCTTTTCCGTGAACGGCGCGCCCGGGCAGCTGCTCGTCGCCTACCACCCGGAACCCGGCTCGGAGTCGGAGCGCGCGTTGGCGTTGCTCGGCAGCATGGTCGCGATCGAGGATCCGGTGCTCCGGGAAGCCCAGTCGGTCGACTAGCCGACGGTTCGGTCAGCGGTCCGGCTGCTGGCGGGGGTTGTGACGGCTGGACATACTGGGTTGTGGGCGTGGGCAGACCCGTGTCGTTCGCCGGGAACGCGATTCCCGGCGTCGGCGATCGATCATCGGGTTACCCTGCTGCTGCGGGCAGTGACGCCAATTCGATTGCGGCTGGACCTGATTGGGGCAATGGTGACCGGAGAAGCATCGTCGGCGAAAGAATTGCTGGCCGCGGCGCGTGCCTTCGCGCCGGAGGTGGCGAAGCGACGGCAGGAGATCGAAGCGGCCCGGCAGCTGCCTGCCGACATCGTCGAACGGCTGCGGTCGATGGGCATCTACGCGATGGGATTCAGCGCCGAGCTCGGCGGGCCGGGCCTGACCTCGCTGGAGCAGATGGAGGTGTTCGAGGCGCTGGCCTACGGCGACACCGCCACCGGCTGGTGCGCGATGATCGGGGCCGCGACGGGCATCTACGCGGGTTTTCTCGACAAGCAGGCCGTCGCCGAGTTGATGCCGACGCGGGATCTGATCACCGCGGGGCTCATCGCACCTGCCGGACGGGCCGTGCGGGTCGACGGTGGCTATCGATTGACCGGCCGGTGGAAACTGGGCAGCGCCATCAACCACGCGGACCTGGTGGTCGGCGGTGCGATGATCTTCGACGGCGACGAATTGGCCATGGCCGACGGTGCGCCGATCGCGAAGATGTTCTGCATGCGGCGCGACCAGGTCGAGGTCTTCGATACCTGGGACAGCACCGGCCTGCGTGGCAGCGGCAGCAACGACTACGCGACCGATGACCTCTTCATTCCCGAACATCACTGCTTCGACTTCTTCGAACCGCGAAGCGGCACCGGCAAACTCGCCGAACCGGAGACCCTGGCCCGAGTGATGCCCGGCATTCCGCTCGGCGCGACGCGGGCCGCGCTGGACTACGTCCGGGATCTCGCGCAGGGCAAGGTCATCGCGGCCACCGGGCAGAAGTGGGCGGACAACTATCGGGCGCAATACATTCTGGGTGAGTGCGAGATGGCATACATCGTCGCCCGCGGTGCGGTCGTCGACAGCCTGCGCACGCTGTGGGATGCGTTGGACGAGAACCGTTTCGCCGAGATTCCGCCGGACATCCGGGTGCAGACCTTGCTGACCCGTACCCATTCGTATCGCGCCTGCCGGCACATCATCGCGCGGCTGTGCGAGCTGGTCGGCACCGAATCGGTCTACAAGCCGAACCCGCTCGACATCTGGCTGCGCGACATGAGCACCATGACAACGCATCTCATGGCGCACGATCAGATGATCCAGACCGCAGGCGCGTTCCTGCTCGGCGGGCAGCCGGAATTCCCGCTCGTGCTCGGCGTGCGCTGAGCGGGGTCGGTCGACGCGCTTGACGTAGCGGCGGCACGGCACGTCGATCGGGTCTGCTGTCGGCAGACACAGCGGCATCCGGCGGTCCGGCGGGGATAGACCTGAGTCATGATCGAAACATCGCACCTGGACTACCGGGGACAACTAGCCGACAGATTGTTCCGCCATCGGACGATCCAACTGACCGGTGAGGTCGACGACGCGATGGCGGAGCGGGCCTGCAGCGAACTGGTGTTGCTGGCCAGCGAGGACGACAAGCGCGACATCGTCCTCTACATCAATTCGCCGGGCGGGTCGGTGCTCGCCGGGCTCGCCATCTACGACACGATGAAGCTGATCCCGAACGACGTGGTGACCGTGGCCGTCGGGTTCGCCGCGAGCATGGGGCAGGTGCTGCTCGCCTCGGGCACCAAGGGCAAGCGAATCAGCTTGGCGCACAGCCGGATCATGATGCATCAGCCGTCCGCGGGCATCGGCGGCACCGCGATGGACATCGCGATCCAGGCGGAGAACCTGGAGTACATGAAGCTGCAGTCGGAGCAGATCCTCGCGGCGGAGACGGGGCATTCGCTGGAGGAGATCCGCTCCGACAGCGATCGTGATCGCTGGTTCACGCCGGAGCAAGCGCGTGAATACGGCATCGTGGACGAGATCGCCGCCAACTTCGCGCAGATTGCACCATTCACCAACGCACACCGAGCGGGGTTGTGACCATGTCCCAGTACACGATTCCGCATGTTATCGAGCGCACCCCGAACGGCGAGCGCTCCTTCGATGTCTTCAGCCGGTTGCTCAACGACCGAATCATCTTCCTGGGCACCGAGATCGACGACGGCGTCGCCAATGTCGTGATGGCGCAACTGCTGCACCTGGAGTCGGAGTCGCCGGATCGCGAGATCAGCCTGTACATCAACTCGCCCGGCGGCTCGAACACGGCGATGCTGGCCATCTACGACACCATGCAGTTCCTGCGGACGCCGGTCGAGACCTATGCCATGGGGCAGGCGGTGTCGGCCGCGGCAGTGCTGCTGTCGGCGGGTACGCCTGGGCGACGGTACGTCCTGAACCACTCCCGTGTGCTGCTGCATCAGCCGTCGGCGCAGGGGCAGGGCACCATCTCGGACCTGGCGCTGCAGGCGGCGGAGGTGATGCGGATCCGCGCGCAGACCGAGGCGATTCTCAGCAAACACACCGGTCAGAGCGTGGAGCAGTTACGCAAGGACACCGCTCGTGATCGCGTGTTCACTGCCCAGGAGGCGGTGGAGTACGGCCTGGCCGACGAGTTGATCTTCACTCGCGACCGCTGACGATCAGGCCGCAAGCAGTTCGACGCGCGCCTCGGAGACCGGGCGGTTGAGATGCCGCAGCGCGCCCAGTCTCCGAGCGCCGCGAAAGAGCAGCGTTTCGATGGGCAGTCTGAGCGCCCCGCAGATCGAATGCAGCATCTCCGAGGACGGTTCCTTGCGTCCCCGCTCGATCTCGGACAGGTATTGCTTGGACATGCCGACCTCGGCCGCGACCTCGGCCAGCGTGCGGTCCTGATCTTGGCGCTCGTCGCGCAGCACCTCGCCGTACACGGCACGCAGCAGCGGCGACGCGGCATCCACCGGATCCCGGCGTGACTCCGGCGCAGCGACGCTGCGGCGCGGCCGGCCGTGACGGTGCGCATCGAGATCGACTACGACGCCATCCTCTTCTGCTGCCATATCGACGAGTCTTACACCTCGCCGAGCCGATCCGGCCGATGTTCGCCCACGGCAGACAACTACGCCGCAACGAGCGTCAGCCGGGCGGCGCAGGTGCGCAGCAAGTCGATGAGGGCCGGGTCGTCTACGGCGATGCGGCCGGTCGTGCCGATCGCCGCCAATGCGCCGACGAATGTGCCGTCGGCGGCGCGCACCGGCACGGCCAGTGCGCTGCGGCCCACCCGGCATTCATCGACCTCGGTGGCGATGCCGGTGTCGGTGACCCGGCGCAATTCCGCGGTGAGGACGGCGGGGGAGGTGATGGTCGCCGCGGTGACTCGGCGCAGCGGACCACCGGCGAGTTCCGGGTGTGCGGCGAGCAGCAGTTTGCCGATGGCCGAGGCGTGCGGGTGTGTGCCCAGTAGCTGTTCGCCGCTGAGTTCGTGGTCGGGGTCCTTGTCCACCAACCGAACTCGATGGTCGGTGAACGCGGCGAGGTAGATGCCGAAGCGGAGTTGGCCGCGCAGTTCGTCGAGGATCCGGCTGTTGTCCGCGGGCGGCGGTGTCGCACCGGCGAGTTCGCGGGTGCGGCGGCCGAGGGCGAAGCCGGACAGGTCCTCGATGCGCACCAGGTAGCCGTCGGCGACGAGCAGATTCAGCAGCCGGTAGGCCGTGGCGGGCGGGATACCAGTATGCGCGGCAATGCTTTTCGCGGTGGCGCCGGCGCCGAGCTTGGCCACCGCCTCCAGCAGCGCCAGCGCCTTCTGCACGGCGCGCGGTTCGTGGCCGCTGGGCGCGCCGTGGCGCTGCTGCGTGGTCACGGCCCGCTGGCGTCGGTGTGCTGCGCGCCGACCAGGGCGATGGTGCCGCGCGCGTTGACGGCGAACACCCCGGCGCCGGGCAGCACGTCGGCCGATTCGGGACTGTCGAAAACCCCGATGGTACTGAGGCTTCGAGGGTGGGCGGCACGTAAGTAGCGGTGCCACAGCCACCCTGCGATGACCACGGTGAGAGCCGTTACGGTGCAGGCGATAACGCTGCTCGTGGTGCCGAAGGCGAGCAGGGCGCCGAATATCGCGATGATCGCGGCGGTGCCGACCATGGCGAAATAGGTGTCGAGAGGGCGTATTTCGTGAATTCGACGCAGGAACCGCACCGAGGCCACCGCCACCAGCAGATAGGCCGCGGCGAGCGCGGTGCGGACCACCATCTTCGCTTCGTTCGGTACTCCGTCGAGCGCGACGAACGCCAGCCCGACTCCGGTCACCACGAGCACGATCGCAGCGAGCGCGACATGCGGGGTGCGCAGGTGCCGGTTCACCCGCGTGAACACCCGCGGCAGCACGTCTTCCAAGCTCATCGAATAGACCAGCCGCGACGCGGCATTCGACGACGCCATCGCGGACGCCAGCCAGGAGCAGGTGAGTCCGGCGTCGAGCAGGATCACCACCAGCGGACTGACTCCGGTCGCGGTGCCGTGCAGGTAGGCGTTGACCAGCACCCCGGCCCGCCCGGACCAGGCGGCCCAGGCGGCGAAGATGAACAGCGAGCCGCAGAGCACCGGCGTGAGCAGTACGGTGCGCGGCACCGTCACCAGCGGCCGCCGCGTCTCGGGCGCGAAGAAGGTGGCGCTCTCGAAACCGGCGAGCGCGAACAGGGCCGACAACGCCACCAGCAGGACACCTGGACCGTCGGTGCTCGGTGCCGTGATCGCGACTTCTTCCGGCGGGCCGGACAGCAGCATCAGCCCGGCGATGAAGGTCAGCGAGCACACCTCGACCGCGAGGATCACCACCGCGGCGAACCGCACCCCACGGATGAGTGCGCCGCCGATGGTCGCCGCGATCACCAGATAGACCGCACCGACCCACCAACCGTGCAGCGGGAGACCGAGCTGTGCCGCGACTGCGATCGCCGACTGGCCGCCGAAATACAGGGTGAGCGCCGCACTCCCGAGGTATTTCACCAGCATGCCGACGCCGCAGGTCAGCGCCGCCCGGGTACCCAACCCCTGGAACACGAACGTGTACAGGCCGCCGGACGCGGCGAGCCGCCGCGCGAATTGCGCGACGCAGCAGGCGATCAGCGTGGTCACCACCGTCGCGACGACGATGGTGATCAGCCCGGGCAGCAGCGTCTCGTGACTGAGCATGGTGACCGGCAGCAGCACCATCGATGCGGCAGGCGCCGTGGTGGCGACCGACTGGCCCAACAACTCCGCACCGGACAGCTGCCTGCGCCCGAGGGCGCGCAACGGCGAAACCGCCGGGCGCTCCGGCTCACCCGCCGAGAACGACCGCGCGACGGCGTCGGCCAGAGCAGTCATCGCCACACACCTCCTGGGAGCGCGTGCGAGCGCGAATGCGCGAGGCCGCACACACCTTGTGCGGTGAGGTTATCGGCGCCGCGTTTCGCCGATATTGCGGTTGCGCTTCGGTTGCCGTTCGGCGAGTGGGAAATACGGTCCGGGCCGCTCCCACTCGATGATCGGCGGATCGTTGCCTCGCCGTAGCGGCGCCGACTCGCACCCATCCGACGATTTTCCTCAGCACGGACATCTCGGCGGATGGAGCTCGAATTGACTGTCACCAGGCGATCTTTGATACAGGGCCTCGGCGTGACCGGTGGCGCGGGACTGGCCTACGGCGCGTTGTCGACGCTCGGCCTGGCACCCGCGCTGGCCGAGGCGCCGCGACGCTTCGACCCGCCAGCGATGGGCGATCTGATCGGCCGGGCGTCCGGCAAGAGCTCGGTCGTTGTCCTCGGTGGCGGGCCCGCGGGGCTGTGTGCGGCCTATGAACTGCGTAAGGCGGGTTACGACGTCACGGTGCTGGAGGCCAGACAGCGTCCAGGGGGACGGGTGTGGTCGATTCGCAACGGGACCACCGAGACCGATCTGAACGGTGAGACCCAGCATTGCACGTTCTCCGACGGGCACTTCTTCAACCTGGGCGCCACCCGGATCCCGCAGGGCCACATCACCCTCGACTACTGCCGCGAATTGGATGTCCCCATCCAGCCTTTCGGCAATCAGAACGCGAACACGATGGTGCAGTACAAGAGTGACACTGCGTTGTCCGGTAAGCCGGTGCAGTATCGGGCGGCGAAGGCCGATGTGTACGGATACATGGCGGAGCTGCTGCAGAAAGCGGCGTCCAGGGGAGCGCTCGATGACGTGTTGTCGGTCGCGGACAAGGAGGCGCTGTCGTCTTTCCTGCGGGACTTCGGCGACCTGTCCAGTGACGGTCGCTATCTCGGATCTGCCCGTCGCGGTTACGATTCCGAGCCCGGGGCGGGCTTGAACTTCGGCGCGGCCCGGCAGCCACATCCCATGTCCGATGTGATCCGCGGCGGCCTCGGCCGGAACTTCAGCTTCGAATTCGATTACGACCAGGCCATGATGATGATGACCCCGATCGGCGGGATGGATCGCATCTACTACGCCTTCCAGCGCCGGATCGGTCTGGACCGCATCAAGTTCGGCGCCGAGGCGACCGCGCTGCACAACACGACCGACGGAGTGCGGGTCGAATTCACCCAGGGCGGCAAGAAGCAGGCCGTCACCGCGGACTACTGCGTGTGCGCGCTACCGCCGAATCTGGTCGGCCGCCTCACCAACAACCTGCCCGCCGAGGTGCTTTCGGCGCTGAAGGCGGCGGTGCCGGTCTCCTCCGGCAAACTCGGCATCGAGTACTCGCGTCGCTGGTGGGAGCTGGAGGACCGGATCTTCGGCGGTGCCAGCAACACCGACCAGGACATCGCCCAGATCATGTTCCCCTACGACCATTTCAACGCCGATCGTGGCGTGGTGGTCGGCTACTACAACACCGGCAAACGGCACCAGGCCTTCGAATCCCTCACGCACAAACAGCGTTTGGCCAAGGCGGTCGCCGAGGGCAAGACGATCCACGGCGAGAAGTACGGCCGCGATATCAGCTCGTCGTTCTCCGGCAGTTGGCGACGCACCAGGTATTCCGAGGGTGCGTGGGTCGGCTGGTCCGGCAGCGACTCGCACGGCGGCGTCGCCACCCCGGAGTACACCAAGCTGCTCGCGCCGGTGCAGCGCATCTACTTCGCCGGCGACCACCTGTCCAACGCGATCGCCTGGCAGCACGGCGCTTTCACCTCGGCCCGCGACGTGGTGACCGCATTACACACCCGCGTCGCCGCCAGCTGACCTCACCCAAGGAGTACCGATGACCCGACCGTATGTCGCCGCCGCTCTCGTTGCCACCGCGCTCGCGCTCACCGCCTGTTCGGCCGACTCCGAGGAGACGGCGGCACCTGCCGTGCGTACCAAACCCGTGCTCGAAGCGGGACAGTCGAATCCGATGATCGCGCAGGGCGTGGTGATCGCCAATGGTGCCGCGCTCTACAAGACCAGCGGCATCGGCCCCGTCGCCACCAACAAGGCGGCTCGGGAGGGCAGTCCCGAGTTCTACATCGACACAACACAATTCACCGGTGGGGTACTGCCGCCGGGTGTCACCGTCACGGAAGCGCAAGGCATGGCGGTGCTTTCGCGGATCAAGGAGAACCTGGAAGCACAGGGCCTGGCTCTGGACAACGTGACGACCATGCGGGTGTTCCTGGACAACGCGCCCGGTGCCGATCGCGCGGACTACGCGGGGTGGAACCGCGCCTATCGGCAGTACTTCGCCAACACCAATCTGGACAGCGGCGATACCGAACTGGTGCCCCTCGGCACCGCGGCCCCTGCGGCTCCGGTGGTCCGCAATGCCGCGCGACCGACCCGTTTCGCGTTGGAGGTGGCCAGCCTGCCGGTCGCCGGTTGGCTGGTCGAAGTCGAGGTGGACGCCGTGTATCCGGTGCCGGGCGCGCAGCCGTAGCTCAGGCGCCGTTGCCGTCGATGTACTCGATGCCGGTGATGATGTCCGGATCGATCACGATCAGCTGACCGTCCAGCACGACCTCCGGCCGCAGGTGCAGCTGGTAGTGCGCGAGCTCCTGCTGATCGGTGACCGTGTCGGCGACGCCGGTGATGATCACGCAGCGGCCGAGGCTGGTCTGGTGATCGATGGTGTCGACCTCATAAGCGACGACCTGCCTGTGTAACGTGCGGATCATGGCGGGGTCGGCGGCGATCACGATGCAGCCGTCGACGACCGTGTGCCGGACCGGCCGGATCGCGGGTAAAGCATGCCGCGAGAACGCGATACGGCCGAAGCGGACGGTGTGGAGCAGGTCCAGGGAGTCCGCTATCGACAGCTCGCGCGTCTCGCTTGCGCGGTGGGCTGGCATGTCCCCATTGTCCCACCTGTTGCGGGTCGTTTCGGGGCATGGACAGCCGATGGCGAAAATTGCACGAGTATCCGTAAAATTAGACAACGCCTGGAGTCCCGAAGGGTGGCTCGAGGTGGCGTCGAGCCGTGTATCGATCGAGGAGGACTTCATGTCATATTCCGCGCGGCTCGGCTACACGGGCAGTCCGACACGCGTACGCCTGCCGCACCGAGCCGCCGTTTCCCTCGAAAAGCCGTGCAGCAGTGCTGAATTCGCCGACGCCAGCGACCGACTGGTCCGGCACCTGTTCGACGTCGGACTCCAACTCCACCACGTACTCGACGACCTCGACCCCGTCGCACAACCTCAGGTCCGCGACACCATCACCGCTCTCGTCGACGACCTCGACATGCTGATCCGCGACACCGGCCTGGCCATGCTCGCTCTCGCCAGCGAACGCCAGGGATCCACCTCCAGCGACGGACAGGTCCCGCGCGCCCGTCTCCGCCGCCGCTGACGTCGAGACCGTTACCGCTGCCGGACCGCGTAGGTCAGGTGGGTCACCCGCTGCGTCGGCTCCGCGCGGACCGGCTCCAGCGCCACGCGGCTCGCGTCCACACCCTCGAACAGGCGGATTCCGGAGCCGAACAGCACGGGCGCGAGTGCGATCGAGAACTCGTCGACCAGGCCCGCGTTCACGTACTCCAGGATCGTCGTGCCGCCGCCCGCGATGCGGACGTCGCGGTCGCCAGCGGCCGCGCGGGCCTGGTCGAGTGCGGTCTCGATGCCGTCGTTGACGAAGTGGAAGGTGGTGCCGCCTGGGCGTTCCCAGGGATCACGCTTCTCGTGCGTCACGACGAAGACCGGCGTGTGGAACGGCGCCTCCTCCGGCCACATCTCCTCGCCTGCGTCGAACATGCGCTTGCCCATCACGCTCGCGCCGGTGCGTTCGAACGTGGCCCGCACGATGTCGTTGTCGAGCCCTTCCTCGCCGCCCTCGCCGAGCTTCAGGTTCTCCCGGAAGAACCGCTGCGTGAATACCCACTGCTGCAGTTCCATCCACTGCTGGCCCATCAGTTCCGTGGCGGACCCGGGGGCGATGAAACCGTCCAGCGACATCGACACGCTGAAGAAGACTTTTCCGGTCATCAGCTTTCCATTCCCTTCTGAATGATCTCGGTGACGTAGGCAGCCAGGTTGTTCAGGGTCTGCTCGCCGCCCTCGATCGCGTGGTACTTCTCGGCCGCCTCGTCGCGCAGTTCCTTGGTGGGGAACAAGGTGCGCATCTCGATCCGGGTCGCCGCGCCGTCGGGGGCGAACGTCAAGACCGACTCGAAGGCGTTCGGGTCGGCGCGGAACTCACCGTGCCGCAGCGAGATTCGCTCCGGCGGGGTGATCTCGGTCCAGGAGATCCACTCCTGGTAGTCGGTCCCGTCCGGTCCGTGCATCACGAAGTCCCATACGCCGCCGACGCGGAACTCGAACGCTCTTGTGGTGGTGGTGAATCCGTTCGGTCCCCACCACCGCGACAGGTGCCGGACTTCGGTGAACGCCTCGAACACCAGGTCCCGCGGGGCACTGATGACCCGGGTGATCACGATCTCGCGGTCGGCGGTGTCGACGCCCGCCGTTGCTGTTTCTGCCGAACCCATCGGGGCTTCCCTTCGTGTGACTTCTTGTGTGGTCATTCCCGCTGCCGTGCTTGCTCGAGGTCCTGCACATACGCGTCCAGCCGGTCGAAGCTCTCGTTCCAGAACCGCTCGAACCCGCCGGTCCATTCGTGCACCGGTCGCAGCCCACGTCCGTCCAGGTCGTACACGCGCTGCTTGCCTACCTTGCGGTCCCGCACCAACCCGACCTCCCGGAGCACTCGCAGGTGTTTGGACGCCCCCGGCTGAGTCATCCCCAGCTCCTGGGCAAGCTCGGTCACCGGCCGCTCACCCGCCCGCAGCAGTACCAGGATCTCCCGGCGCTGCGGCTCGGCTATCGCGTTGAAAACGTCCGATGTCGTCGCTGCTCGTGCCATGCGTCGATCATATTCCCATATCGGTATGCGTCAAGTCGTCGACGTTCCCGAAGTCAGGAACACGGCGCTGATCAGGGGTAGGTGTTCAACGCCCGGTCGAGCCCGGAGCAGGCACTCCAGCACGACGCCGTCGACTCATACCGATCCGCGACGGTGGCGGCGTCGAATACTCCCCAGTGCAGCGAATCGTCCTGTTGCCGACACACCGGCCGGGAATCTGTTGTCGACGTGACCAAGGAGAGTGTTCGTGCGTTTTCAACGGCAACCGCGTTGGTGGATCCTCATTGCGGTATCGGCGGTGTTGGGCAGTGGCGTCACGCTTCCTGGTCAAGCGTCGGCAGGGCCGAATGTAGGGAATCGGGCCGCTGCCGTGCTGCTGGGAGACTCCTACGCGGCGGGCGAAGGTGGGCGATGGGAGGGCAACGGGCCCACTGCGGTCGATCGGGGTATTTTCCAAACATATGGTGGGACTTGGGATTATCCGGCAATACCGCCCGGAAATGCGGAGGGGTGTCATCGGTCCGATGTTGCGGTGATCTACCCGTATGAGACATTCGAGGCGTTGGACCTTACCCGGAGCAAGGCCAATATCGCGTGTGGTGGAGCCGAGACCAAGCATGTGCTGACGGACGGGTTCAAAGGTGCGAAGCCTCAGCTCGAACAGCTGAAAGAGCGGCTGAAGCAGAACCCGGGGATCAAGTATGTCGTGCTGTCGATCGGTGGAAATGATGCCGGTGTCAGCGGGGTTGCCCAGGACTGCATCAAGAAGTTCGTGATGAAGCAATCCGCCGGATCGAAGCAGGTGAGTGCGGCGGAGGGCGCGAAGTACCAGGATTACGTCAAGGGGCTCAAGGAGTCCGACAAGAATCTGGTGTGTGCGGCGAGTCCGACGTTGTCGGGGCTCGAGGGCAAGCTCGAGAACGTGTACGAGACCATCTTCAAGGAGGCGATCTCGCCGCTCGCACCGGATGCCCAGCTCGTGGTGCTCAATTATCCGAATCCGCTGCCTGCTGGCGATGCGGAGCTTCGAAGGCCGTTCGAACTGAATCTGGTCAGCAGGTTGCAGGACGGGGGATGTCCGTTCTTCGATAAGGATTTCGCGAAGTTCGCGGGTATCAGTAAGGACGTCAACGGCACAATCAAGAATGCGGTCGAGGCTGCGGCGAAGAACAATGTCCCGGTGCATCTGCTCGATGTGGCCGGAATGTACCAGGGGCATGAGGTATGTGCGTCGGCGACCACGCAGGATAAGGAATGGTTCCGACAGGTTCCGGCAGATCTGCTGAGCGATCCGCGGCTGATCCATGAAGCGTTGCACCCCAACGCTTACGGGCAGCGCATGGAGGGTAGGTGTGTGTCGAATTTTCTCGACGAGCTGAGTAGTCGAACCGCGAAATCTGCGAGCGAGCACGGCGTGTGTCAGGACAACGCGGATGTTCGGGTGGATATGGTGTAAGCATCGTCGCCCGGCAACGGCACTCAGTGAACGTTATCGGCCGCTCGGCGATTACCTCAGCTCGGCTACCGCATCGAGCCACATATCGGGGAGCGCTTCGGCACCGGATAGGCGCGCGTCGGTGAGGAAGGAAACGACCGCGCGATCCCGATAGCTGGTCATCGCGATGCCGAGCCGATGCCGGGCGGGCAGGAAGCCTATCGGCACAGTTCCGACAATGGGACGGCCGAGCACGCTCGCCTCGTCGGTGCAGCCGGGGACATTGGTGGCGGTCAGATGGGCGTACCGGTCACTGAAGTGGTGGTACGCCCACGGTAGAAACAGTCGGTAGGGCATGCCGGCGATCATCGACTGTGCCGTACTGCGTTGTGCCCCTAGAATTTCCCGCGATAATTGAGCGTCCAGTGTGGCGAGGCGGGACAGCGGGTCCGGGTCGTCGCACGGCAACGGTAGCCGGAATCCGACCGCCCGCTGGCTGAGCTTTCCCTTGTCGCCGCCGATGCTGAGCGGCATGATCGCCCAGACCGGGCTGCCCGTGCGGCGCAATGCGTGCCATGGCGAGGCGGGCCACTGCCGCAACACGTGGGTCACGGCGGCGAGGTACACGGTGTTCGCGGTGGTGTTATGCCGATGGCCGATTTCCCGTAGCTGGTCCAGACTGGTGTGGGCCCAGTGAATAGTGCGTTCGCCGAAGATATCTGACTGTGGTAACGGTCGAGCGAGCGGAAAACAGCCGCGGACGGTGTGCGTGACCGTCCGCAACAGATTGGATCGCGCCCCTGTACCAGCGTGCGTCTTCGGTATTCGGGGCTGATAGTCGTGCCCGTTGGGGTCGGCGAAGGTGGACATGATCGTCGTGGCCACGGACAGGCCATCATGCAGGGCATGGTGGCCGAGGTAGATCAGCGCGAACTCGCCGGGGGCGTAGCCGTGCACCAACCACACCCGCCACAGCGGCTGGGAATGGTCGAACGGCCGACGAATCAGCTCATCGACAGCACTCTGCAAACCGCCTGGGCCCGTTCGCCGTTCGGTCACGAGAGTCGTGAGATCGACCTCATCTTGCGGTACCCAGACCGCCTGCCCCAGCGGGCCCTCGCTGAGTCGGCAGCCCAGTTGTGGCAGCAATGGCAGCTTCCGCCGGAACAACTCACGTACTTCGTCCACGGTCGGCGGCGTGCCCGCCAAGAGGAGCACGCCGCCGATGGCGAAGGACATCGGCGGATGCGCCGCCTCATAGGCGAGGAAGGCACGTTGCAATGGGGCGAGCGGTAGATATCTGGCGGATATCTGATCGGCAACCACTGAGCTCATCGTGCCTCCCACTACCGTTGGCCAGCAAATCGGAGCAATACGACGATCTTCCATGCGGAAGCAACGATAGTCCCAACTTCGCCGCAGTTCAACGCTCTGAACACGCTCCGACCTGCACTGATGTCGACATTGGTAGTACGTAGATTTGGCGAAGCGGGCACGAAACAGCTCGGCTGCCAACACATTCGGGCCAGCGAATCCCCGAGCGGAATTGCTTCGCTGCCGCAACATATCTCGTTGAAACAACGTGCGGACGTGACCGTTTCACATGTTCGGCAAGCATGTTGCAAACATCATCGTTTGAGATGCCTACCGCCAGGGCGCTTCATTGTCTCCGCCCATTCTCGCCGCGGGCGGGGCGGTGGGTCACCACCACGAGGTCCTGTCTCGTACCGGGCTTCCGTGATCTGATCCCGGCGCGGTGACCGGCGCCAGTGCGGGACCGGCGCCGGGTCCACTCTCAAATGCGGTCTGCGGCAATGAGCAGATAGTGGAAGCTCCCCTCGCGATAGGCGGTGAGGAAGGCCTTCTCGATGCCGGTGGCGACCGAGGAACGCTCGCGCAATTCCCAGTAGGGGATTGTTGCGGCGGTCAGGTCGGTGACGGCGATCGGTACCAGGCCGTTGGCGGCCATCGCCTTGAAGTATTCGCTGCGCGGATGGATATTGCAGATGTAGTGCTGGTCGATCTGGCTGACCGCGCGGGAGCGGCCGCCGGTGAGATCGTTGTAGCAGCCGGTGATGCAGACGTACCGACCACCGTGCTGGAGCAGCCTGGCGAATTCGCCGTAGAGTTGCTGCAGGTCGACATACATGGTGGTCTCATTGGTCCAGATCGCCCGCATGGACCCGGCGTCGAACCCGGTGTCGAGCATATTGCGGAAGTGGAAGCGGACCCGTTTGCCCACACCGCGCTGTGCGGCTTGGGTATTCGCGAAGTTCACCTGGGATTCGGAAATCGAGACGCCGTCGACCTGGCAGCCGAAACGCTGGTTGACCATGAAGCTGGTGCCGCCGCGGCCGGAGCCTGCGTCGAGCACCCGGTCCGCGGCATCGATGGCACCGAGCTGTTCGAGCAGCACATCGGCCTGCGCCGTCTCCAGCCGGTGCATTTCGGCGATGATCGCCGAATCACGCTCCGCGGCAGGAACAGTCAGCACGTCGGGGGAGTAGTCGCCGATGCCGTAGTGGTGATGGTAGAGGCCGTCCACCTCGCCGAGCTTGATGTTGACCGGGTCCTTCTCCCTGTTCCAATACTCGGCGATCGACTGCTGGTACGCGCTGCGCAGTACCTGTTCGGCCTGCGGGGTGGGCGGTTCGGTGATGGTCATGGTTTCACTCCCTCTGGTTGTCGGTTCTCCGCTGGATGTGCTGCTACGGAGCTGGTGTCGATGGCCGTGATGCGAACTGCCATCGTGCGCAACGCATTACTCGCCGACGTCGGCAGTGGCTGAGCGTCGAGCGCGGCAAGGGCAAGGCCGCGGCGGCTCGCGATCATCCGCCCGATCTCGGTCGCGGCCCCGGTCGCGGCGATGATGGCGCGGCACTGCGCCGCCGCCTTCTCGTCGAGTTCCGGGTTACCGAGCAGCGCACGCAACTGCGCCGCCTGCGCCGCGTCCGCGCGGGCGAAGGCGATGGCGATCAAGACCGAATGTTTGCCGTCGCGCAGATCGTCGACGCTGGATTTACCGGAGACGGCGGGGTCGCCGAAGACGCCGAGCAGGTCGTCGCGGAGCTGAAAGGCCTCACCGAGTGGGCTGGCGTACGCGAGCAGCGCCGCGCGGACCTCGGGCGCGGCATCGGCGAGCGCGGCACCGAGTTGCAGTGGGCGCCGGCAGGTGTAGGCGACGGTCTTGTAGCGGACGATCTGCAACGCGCGGTCGAGGTCGGCGTTGGGTTGCCCGGTGGCGAGCAGGTCCAGGTATTGCCCGTACTGGACGTCGCCGCGCATGGCGTCGAGCACCGACAGTGCGGCCGCGAGCATGCGGGGCGTCAGTGCTGCGGTGTGCAGCAGTTCGCCGGACCAGATGAAGGCGAGGTCGCCGAGCAGGATGGCCGCGTGCTCGCCGAAACAGTCCGCGTCGGAACGGTTTTGGTGGCGTACAGCCAGCGCGCGGTGTGCCGTCGGCCGATCACGGCGGGTGTCGCTGCTGTCGATGATGTCGTCGTGGATGAGAACTGCCGCGTGGAACATCTCCAGTGCGGCGGCGGCCTGCAGGACGGACTCCGGGATATCCGCGCTACCGCCCGCGGCCAGCCAGCCGAGGACACACAGCAGCGGCCGGATGCGTTTGCCGCCTGCGGACAGGAATTCCCGCACCGCCTCGGCCAGGTCCGCCGGCAGGTGGGTCTCGGTGGCGGCGTGCGCCTTGGCGGCGACGAAGTCGGCCAGCATCGTGTCGATCTGTCGCCGGATAGATACCAGATCTACCGGCGGCGAGGAGGTGGTGGAAGCGTTCATGCGAGTGCCCTTTCGGCTGCGGATCTGCTGCGATCCGGCTCGGCCTCGGTCGCCGATCGTGCTACCTGGAGTAAGGCGTCGGTGCTGGTCAGCTTCACTCGCGGGCGCCCGTGCCTGCGGCCTGCGGCGCGTTCCGCGGCGTCGATGGCCTGCCAGGCCGCGTGGTCGATCGCGTCCGGCTGCCGTTCGGCGAGCAACTCGGTCAGCGATTCCCGGCTGCGCGAGGGGTTGGCCAGTGATCCGTCGGCGAAATCCGCGAGCAACTGGTCGACGGTTTCCTGCGCGCAGGTGCGATTCGTGCCGATCACGCCGACCGGGCCGCGTTTGATCCAACCGGTCACGTAAACCCCTGGCATCGGCCGCTGTTCGGCGCTGAGCACGCGACCGCGTTCGTTCGGGATCAGGCCGCGTCGCTCGTCGAACGGTAAGCCAGGTAGCGGGACGCCGCGCGAGCCGATCGATCGCAACACGAGAGAGGTAGCGATCGTCTCGGTGCGGTCGGTCGTTCGCGCCACCAATTCGCCGTCGCGCGAGACGATCTCGGTGTGCGCGAGCTCGAGCGATTCGACCCGATCGGTGCCGTGCACGGCGACGGGTGCGACGAGGTAGCGCAGCCGAATGTGTTTGCGCCCGAGGATCGGCAGCGGGGCGGTGCGCGAGTACTGCTGGGCCAGTTTCAGTTTCAGCTGCAACGACGGATCCGCGGCCGGATCGTCGGCCAGTGCCTGACTGTGCGGGTCGAGCATGAGTTCGCATTCGTTGATCAGCACATCGGCGCCGGGAAGGTAGGCGAGCCCGAGGAACTCCGGGCCGGTGTACGCCGCCTGCACGGGCCCGCGCCGCCCGAGCACCACTACCTCTCGAATCTTGCTGTCCTGCAACGCCGAGATCGCGTAGTCGGCCATATCGGTGCGGGCCAGATCGCGGGGCTCCGCGGCGAGCATGCGGGCGACGTCGAGCGCCACGTTGCCGTTGCCGACGAGCACGGCGCGTTCCCCGGACAGGTCGAAGCTGTGCTCGGAGTAGCCGGGATGGCCGTTGTACCAGCCGACGAACTCGGTCGTCGAATGGCAGCCCGGCAGGTCCTCGCCCGGCACGCCGAGCCGTCGATCCGCCGCGGCACCGACCGCGACGATGACCGCATGGTGATGCTCGAGCAACTCGGCGACCGAAATGTGCTCGCCCACCGAGGTATTCAGGTAGCAGCGGAGCGCGGCCAGCGTCTGTGCGAAGGTGTCGGTGACGGATCTGGTATCCGGATGGTCCGGCGCCACCCCGGCGCGCACCAGACCCCATGGCGTCGGCAGCTTTTCGAGCATGGTGATCTCGACATCGGCGCGCGCCAGCAGTTCCGCGGCGGCATAGCACCCGGCCGGGCCGGACCCGACGATGGCAACCCGCAGCGGCGGATGCCCCTTCGGCAGGCGCTGCGCGGCGGGCAGCGGACTGGTGACATCGGCCTGCAGCGGATACCTGCGGAAGTAGGCGGCATTGATGTCGGTGAACCGAGCGGGCAGTCCGACCAGATCCTCATCGGGCGAGATCGCGTCCACCGGGCAGACATCGACACAGGCGCCGCAGTCGATACACGAGGCCGGGTCGATGTACAGCATTTCGGCGCGCGCGAATTCCGGCTGATCCGGCGTCGGCCTGATGCAGTCGACCGGACATTCGGGGATGCAGCTCGCGTCGTTGCAACACTGCTGCGTGATCACATGGGCCATGGCTGCTCCTCGGATTCGGCCGCCTCGGCCAGCGTCATCGCTTCCTCGAGCAGGGCATCGACGATCTGGCTCTCGGGAACCGTGCGGATGACGCGACCTTTGACGTAGATCTGGCCCTTGCCGTTGCCGGACGACACACCGAGGTCGGCTTCCTTGGATTCGCCGGGCCCGTTGACGATGCAGCCCATCACCGCGACGCGCAGCGGATGCGGGAAGCCTTGGAACGCCGCCTCCACCCGTCGCGCCAGCTGGTGTATGTCGACCTGGAGACGCCCGCAGCCCGGGCAGGAGACGATTTCCAGGCTGCGTGGCCGCAGCCCGAGTGCCTGCAGGATCTGATTGCCCGCCCGCACCTGCTCGACCGGCGGGGCGGACAGCGAGACGCGGATGGTGTCGCCGATCCCCTCGGCGAGCAGCACGCCGAACGCGACCGCTGATTTCACGGTGCCCTGCAGCACCGGGCCCGCCTCGGTGACGCCGAGGTGCAGCGGATAGTCGCAACGATCGGCGAGCAGCCGGTTGGCGGTGATCATCGTCAGCGGATCGTGGTGCTTCACCGCGATTTTGAGATCGGTGAAGCCGTGCTCCTCGAACAGTGCCGCCTCGAGCAACGCCGACTCGACCAGCGCCTCGGGCGTGGGGGACCCGTATTTCGCCAGCATCCGGCGATCCAGCGAGCCCGCGTTGACACCGACGCGGATCGGCACCGAGGCCGCCGTCGCGGCCCTGGCGATTTCGCCGACGCGATCGTCGAACCGCTTGATATTGCCGGGATTTACCCGCACGGCCGCGCAGCCGGCGTCGAGAGCGGCGAAGACGTACCGGGATTGGAAGTGGATATCCGCGATGACCGGCAGCGGCGACCTGGCCGCGATGGTGGCCAGCGCATCGGCATCCTCCTTGGTCGGCACCGCGACCCGGACGATGTCGCAGCCCGCCGCGGTGACCTCGGCGATCTGCTGCAATGTCGCGTCGACGTCGGCCGTGCGGGTGGTCGTCATGGTCTGCACCGAGATCGGTGCGCCGCCGCCGACCGGTACCGTGCCGACGGTGAGCCTGCGTGTGTGACGGCGGGGCAGTCCGGGCGGCGGAGCGGAGCGGTTGAGCTCACTGGTGGTCACTGGACTGCCTCCTGAGGTGGTTCGCGTGGCGCAGCGCGGTTTCCGTGATACCGGCGGCGGAAAGGCCTGCGGCGATGAGGATCTCGGCGCGCTTGCCGTGTTCGAGGAAGCGCCGCGGCAGGCCCATGGTGGTCACGGGCACGTCGATCGCGGCATCGCCGAGTGCGCGGGTGAGGTGGGCGCCGATGCCGCCGTGCCGGATGTTGTCCTCGACGGTGATCACTTGCTCGTGTTCGGCGGCGAGCTCGAGTAGCTCCGTGGGTACCGGCAGCGGCCAGCGCGGGTCGACCACCGTGACACCGGCGCCGCTGTCGGTCAGATTCCGCGCCGCCGCAACGCATTCCGCGGCTATCGGCCCGATCGGCACCAGCAGGATCTGCGGCGGTCCGCAGCGGTAGAGCAGATCAAGGCCGCCGACCTGGTCGATGGCGGCGATGTCGGCGCCGACGGAGGCCTTCGGAAAACGCAGTGCGGTCGGCCCCGCTGTGTGCGCCACGGCCTCATCGAGCATTACCCGCAGCTGAACCGCGTCCCGTGGCACGCCGACCCGTAGTTCAGGAACGGTGCCGAGCAGGGTGAGATCCCACATGCCGTGGTGGCTCGGACCGTCCGGCCCGGTGATGCCCGACCGATCCAGCACGAAGGTGACCGGCAGTCTGTGCAGCGCGACGTCGAGCAGTAGCTGGTCGAAGGCGCGGTTCAGGAAGGTCGAATACAGGGCGACCACGGGGTGCATGCCCGCCATCGCCAAGCCCGCGGCGCTGGCCACCGCGTGCTGCTCGGCGATGCCGACGTCGAAACATCGGTCCGGGTAACGCTCGGCGAACCGGGTCAGGCCGGTCGGGCCCGGCATCGCCGCGGTGATCGCCACGACGTCACCGCGCCTGGCTCCGAGGTCGACGAGCTCGCCTGCGAAGACGTCGGTCCACGATGGGGTCGGCGAACCAGGCTTGGGGACAGCGGGTTTCGGGCTTGCTGTGTGCATCCGTTCGGGATCGACGCAGGCCGGTCCGTAGCCTTTGCCCTTGACGGTGACCGCGTGCACCACGACTGGCCTGGCGAGGCTCTTGGCTTGGCGCAGCGCGGTTTCCAGTGCGCCGACGTCGTGGCCGTCGATCGGCCCGAGGTAGGCCAGCCCGAGCTGTTCGAACACGGTCGGGTTCGCGGAGCGCGGCCACGGTGTGCTGCGCGAATCCCGGCCTGCCGTCCCGCGCAACTGCGCCAGGTGCGCTGCGATGGCCCCGAAGGTCGGCGAGTAGGAGTGGCCGTTGTCGTTGAGGACCACGATGACCGGTCGGTGCTCGGCCGCACCGATGTTGTTGAGCGCCTCGTAGGCCAGGCCGCCGGTAAGCGCGCCGTCGCCCACTACGGCGACCACTGCGCGATCCTGGCAGTCGGTCAGTGCACGGGCTTTGGCGATACCGTCGGCATAGGCGAGTGCCGTTGACGCGTGGCTGTTTTCGATGACGTCGTGGACCGACTCCGCCCGATTCGGATACCCCGACAGCCCGCCGGGCTGCCGCAGGCTGGTGGCGAACGCGTGCCCGCGGCCGGTCAGGATCTTGTGCACGTAGGACTGGTGGCCGGTGTCGAACAGCAAGGTGTCGCGCGGCGAACAGAACACCCGGTGCAGCGCGATGGTCAGCTCGACGACAGCGAGATTCGGGCCGAGGTGGCCGCCGGTCGTCAGGACGGTGTCGATGATCAGCTCGCGGATCTCGGCGGCCAGCGCGGCCAGGCGTTCTCTCGGCAGCGCTCGGAGGTCGTCCGGACCGGTCAATCCGGCGAGCAGTGTGTCGGGGAAGGGCAAGGGGGACTTCATGATCGGCGCCTGACGGGAGTCGGTGGAGCGAAGGACACGTCCTCCACGGTGGTGACGCACTCCTCGACCGCGATCGGACCCCAGGAACGCAGCGCCGCGATCACCGCGTCGACCAGGACGGCGGGAGCCGAGGCGCCCGCCGAGAGACCGATGATGGTGGCGGGCTCGATCCAGGCGGGCTGGATGGCGGAGGCGTCTTCGACGAGATACGCCGGGGTGCCGTGCCGTGCGGCGACCTCGACCATGCGCTGGGAGTTGGACGAGTTCGCCGAACCGACAACGAGGACGACGTCGCTACGCGCGGCGACCTGCTCCACGGCAAATTGGCGGTTGGTACTCGCGTAACAGATGTCGGCGCTACCGGGGCCGCGTAACAGCGGAAAGCGTTGGCGCAGAGCGGCTATCGTCGCTTCGGTCTCCTCGACCGACAGCGTCGTCTGGGTGAGGAACGAGACTTTGGACTCGTCCGCGACCCGCAGCGCGGCGGCCTCGGCGGGATCATCGATGACGACGGTCGCCTCCGGCGCCTCGCCGCGGGTGCCCTCCACCTCCTCGTGGCCCGCGTGCCCGACCAGCACCACCGTGTCGCCGCGGGCGGCGAATCGCCGTGCCTCCGAATGCACCTTGGTGACCAGCGGACAGGTGGCGTCGACGGTGGTGAGTCCGCGGTCCCGAGCTTGCTCGCGCACCTCGGGCGAGACGCCGTGTGCGGAGAACACCACCGTCGCGCCGGCCGGGACCTCGTCCAGTTCCTCGACGAACACCGCGCCGCGGGCCGCCAGATCGTCCACCACGTACCTGTTGTGCACGATCTGCTTGCGCACATACACCGGATCGCTGCGGCCCGGCACCGCGAGTAGCCGTTCCACCGTGTCGATGGCGCGTTCGACGCCCGCGCAGAACGAGCGCGGCGAGGCCAGCAGTACCGTCCTCGGGCGGTGCCGGCTGGGGTCTTCGATGGTGGCCATGCGATCCTCCGCTCGTTCAGCGGGTGCAGTGCACGGGTGTGCGGCTGCTCGGTGGTGTGGTGGCAGTGACGGTTTCGTCGACCGGATCGACCGGCCCGGGTGGCGGCGCGGCGGCGGGGCGGGGCGGGCCCCCGCCGCCCCGCAGAGAGTCCACCAAGCCGGCGGGCCCCCGTACCACCCGGGGGATTATAAACAACAGAAGCAGCCCGCCCTAAAATAAG